>JBAYOV010000011.1:0-75443 GCA_041678045.1 Rhodocyclaceae bacterium | reverse complement strand
CCGGACACACCAGATTGCCCACATTCTCGATCAGCAGCAGGCTGTCATCGGCCAGTGGCAGTTGCACAAACGCCTGAGCCACCATGTCGGCATCCAGATGACAGCCTTTGCCGGTATTGATCTGCAGGGCCGGCACGCCCGTGGCACGAATGCGCTCGGCGTCGAGCTCGGTCTGCTGATCGCCCTCGATCACCGCCACCGGCACCCGTCCGGCCAGTGTCTGCAGGGTGCGCACCAGCAGGGTGGTCTTGCCCGAACCCGGGCTGGACACCAGATTCAGCGCAAGAATGCGCCGCTGCGCAAGCCACTGCCGGTTGTGTGCCGCAATCCGGTCATTCTTGCCAAGAATGTCCTGCTCGATCCGGAGCATGCGTGTGCGCTCATCCGCCCCGGCCGGGCGGGCTGCCGTTCTTTCGGCCATCGCTGGAGTTGCCCCGGGTCCGGGCTCCGGCGCCGCTACCACCGGGCGCCAGCCCTGAGTCGCCCCGCGATCGCTCACCGGCCGGCGCCGTGCCGGCTTGCCTCCGATCAAAGGCCCTGTCCCACCACATCCACACACACCACACATGCCCTGCTCACTCCCTGCTTACTGTCCGCTGACTTCCAGTTCCAGCACCCGCATGCCGTTGCCACCGGTCACACGCATCGCATACGCGCCGCAGTGCGGGCAGGCTTCGTACAGCACCTGCATCGGCGAGCGCTGCGCACAGGCTGCGCACACGCCCTCTCCCGGCACAGACTCGATGCGCAGTCCGGCGCCTTCGGCCACACTGCCGGCCAGCACCACATCCAGACAGAAGCGCAGCGCCTCCACCTCCACGGCAGCCAGTGCCCCGATTTCCAGCACCACAGTGCGTACCCGCACAATCCCCTGCGCGGCAGCCGCCTCATCGATGATGCCTCGCACGCTTTCGGCCAGCGACATTTCATGCATCGCGTCCGGCCCTCCCGCCAGATGCCCCGATGCGACCGATGATACACCGCAGCCGCACGCCTCAACGCGAAGCGCCGTGGACAGGCGCCCTCATCTGGTGCATAGTCGCGACCTTCTGCCCATGCTGCCGGAACGAAACCGCCTGCTCACGCCAGCCTTTCAGCCCCCCGACACGTGACCCGCGCCCCTTCCACGCCCATCTCCAGCCCCTCGCGCTCTTCGCGCTGGCTGCGCTTTGCGCTGCCGCTACTGGTATTGTCCATCCTCACCGCCCTGGTGGGCAGCCTGGCCCAGCGCAAGCTGAGCGAGGAAATCCGTCGAGAAACCCATCGCACGCTGGCGGTGATCGCCGAACAGAAACGCGAGCAAATCGAAGCCTGGTTGCACGAAACCCAGGCCGACGCCGAACTGTTCTTCGGCCCGCACTCCGAAATACACTGGCTGCTCAACGAATGGCTCGATGACCCGGCTCGCAACCCGGCGCTGCTGGCCCGCATCGAGGCCCGGCTCACCCACACTGCAAGCGGACGCGGATGGACCGGCGTGGCGGTGGTCGACCGGGCCGGCAACACCGTGGTCTCGGTGGGCGACGCCCGCGCCGATGTGCATGTCGCACAGATGGCGCAGATTCAGCACGAACCGCGCATCGAATTGGTGGATCTGTACCTCGCACCGGATGGCGAGGCACGCTACGGCGTGCTGGCCCCGATCGGCGGTGCGCAGGACACCCCGCTGGGCACGGTATATCTCACCTGGAAGGCGAAGGATGCACTGTTTCCGCTGGTCAGCACCTGGCCGGTGCCCACCCGCAGCGCAGAAACCTATCTGGTGCGCCGCAATGGGGAGGGCGTACGCTATCTCACCCCGCTGCGCCACACCCAGGACCCCGCCCTGTCCCTCACCCTGCCGCTGGAGGCCCCGCAACTGCCGGCTGCCCGGGCCGCACAGGGGCAAAGCGGCATTCTGGCCGGCGGGGTCGACTACCGTGGCGTGCCGGTACTGGCGTATGCCGCCGCCGTGGCCGGCACGCCCTGGCTGATGCTGGCCGAGATCGACGAACGCGAAGCCTACTCGGGCATCGACACCACCAGCCGGGCACTTGCGCTGATCGTCGCGCTGGTGCTGTTGCTGGTGTATTCCGGCGGTTACCTGCTGTGGCGCCGCGACCGGCAGCGTCAGGAACTGCTCAGCCTCCAGCACCAGCGCGCGGCCGATGCCCGCTTCCGGGTCATTTTCGAACAGGCCCCGCTCGGTGTCGTGCTGGTCGATTCGGCCAGTGGCCGCATCGCCGAAGCCAACCGGGTGTTTGGCGACATCGTCGGCCTGCCTGCCGAGGCACTGGCCGGCCGCGACCCGCTCGAACTCACCCACCCCGACGACCGCGCCGCAAGCCGCGCCCAACTGGCCCGGCTGCGCCAGGGGCACTCCGCCGGCTATCGGCTCAACAAGCGCTACCTGCGCCCCGACGGCAGCATCGTGTGGGCCAACCTCACCTGCGCCCCTGTGCAGGTGTCGCCGGATACCGGCAACCGTTACCTGTTCATCGTCGAGGACATCACCGAACGCAAGCGCTACGAGCACGACCTGCAACAGGCATCGCAAGCTGCCGCTGCGGCGAATGCCGCAAAAAGCGAGTTTCTCGCCCACATGAGCCATGAAATCCGCACGCCGATGAACGCCGTGCTCGGACTTGCCCAAGTGATGAGCCGCGAAACCCTGGCACCCCGCCAGCGCGAAATGCTGGAGCGCATACGCAGCGCCGGACAGTCGCTGATGACCATCCTCAACGACGTGCTCGACCTGTCGAAAATCGAAGCCGGACAACTGCGCATCGAGCCACGCCCCTTCGATCTGGCCAGGCTGCTGGCCAATGTCGACAGCCTGATGGGACAGGCCGCCCACAGCAAGGGGCTGAAGCTACGAATCGACACGCCACCGGGCAGCTGCCGTGTGCTGCGCGGCGACGGGCTGCGTCTGGAACAGATTCTCTTCAACCTCACCGCCAATGCGATCAAATTCACCGAACGGGGTGCGGTGTCGCTGAATGTCCGAATGCTCACCGACTCGGCCAGCGAGGTGCGGCTGCGCTTTGAAGTGCGGGACAGCGGCATCGGCATTCCGGCCGAAGCGCAGGACAAACTCTTCTCCCCTTTCGTACAGGCGGACGGCGGCATCGGCCGGCGCTTCGGGGGCACCGGCCTGGGACTGTCCATCTGCAAGCGGCTGGTGGGGCTGATGGGCGGGCAAATTGGTGTGCATAGCCAGCCCGGGCTGGGCAGCACCTTCTGGTTCGAGTTGCCATTCGAGCACTGCACGACTCTGCCCGACAGCGACGGGGACAGCACCCGCACCTCCATCATCGCCAGCAACGGCCCACGGCTGGCCGGCGCCCATGTACTGGTGGTCGACGACAGCGCGATGAATCGCGATCTGGTGGAGCGCGCACTGGCGCTCGAAGGCGCCAGCGCCACACTGGCCGCCGACGGCCAGCAGGCGGTGCAGTTGCTGCGCACCCGGCCACAGGGTTTCGATGCAGTGCTGATGGACATCCAGATGCCGGTGATGGACGGCCTCACCGCGATGCGCCTGATTCGCGAGGAGCCGGCGCTGCGCACGCTACCGTTGATCGCATTCACCGCTGGCGTGCGCGACGACCAGCAACAGGCTGCACGCGAAGCCGGTGCAGATGACGTGCTGCCCAAACCGGTGGACCTGGACCAGATGGCCAGCGTCATCCAGCGCTGGCTGCCCCTCCGCAGCCACTCACCTGCCGCAGCCGCCCACCCCCCCAGCGTGACGGCGCACGCCTGCCCCGCAAATGCAGAGCAAGCGTTTCCAGCGATTGAGGGCATCGACCACGAACGCGCCGCACAGCGACTGGGTCAGGATCGGGAAATGTTCCTGCACCTGCTGAGCATGCTGTTCGAAGACAATGCGGAAGCCGTCGCCCACACCCGCCAGGCCCTGTCACGCGGCGAACGCGATGAAGCGGCCCGACGCATGCACACGCTGGCCAGCAATGCCGGCTTCGTATGCGCCTATACCCTGGAGCAGGCCGCGCGTGCCCTGGAACAGGCCATAGACACCCGCGATGACACGGTGGACGCACGCCTGGACGAACTCCAGCAGCACCTCGAACGCCTGCAGCTGGCCTGCCAGCCCTGGTGTGCCCCACACTGAGCGCCTACCCCGCTGCATGCCTTTGCCAATTCAGGACGCGCGCTTGGCGGCAGCCTCTTGCGCACTTTATGCCCCTGCCGCTGCCGGTTTGCGTGCGATCATGCCTACCAGCGCAGAACGGCCACGATGGCCCAGCCCCTCGTCGAGCACATCCTCGTACTCCTCCAGATGCAACATGTGCAGGTCGGCAAAGGCCTCGCGCAGCATGTCGGGCGTGTACAGGTGCGACAGGGCGGACGGCCCGCCCGTGCGGTACTCCAGCTGCTTTGGCGTATAACCCTGCAGCACCAGCAGCCCCCCCGGGCGCAACGCCTTCTTCATGCCGTCGAACAGCACCGCGCGCTCCTCCGGCGTGGCGAACTGGACGAAAATCGCCACCACGAAGTCAAAGGCTGACTCGGGATACGCCCAGCTCAGCGCATCGGCCAGCACGAAATCCACCGCCACATGGCGTCCGGCCGCCAGTTTGCGGGCCTTCTCCAGCGCCACCGGTGAAATCTCGGTGGCCGTCACCCGCAAGCCCTGCTCGGCCAGCCACACCGAGTTGCGCCCCTCGCCATCGGCGACCGACAGGGCACTGCGCCCCTGCTCGAACAGCCCGGCGTGCCGCGCCAGAAAGCCATTCGGTGCAGTGCCAAACACATATTCCTCACCCGCATCGCGATAGCGTGCAGTCCACATTGCCTCGTGATCGATCCTGCTCATGCCGCCTTCCTCATGATTTCTCTTTCATTGCTGACGCCCTGCCGATGCACCGGCCGCGCGCAAACGCTCCAGCACCCTGCGCCCGGCGCGTCCGTCCGACGCCTCGCCCTGGGCCTGCATGAATGCCCGCACGGCCTCGCGGGTACGGCTTCCGATCATTCCATCCACTTCGCCGATGTCGTAGCCCTGCATCAGCAGGCGGGTCTGCACCTCGCGCCGCTCGGCCCGAGACAGCCCCGGATCGTCGGTGGGCCACGACGTCACAAAACCGGCCGGCGCCCCACGCAGGCGGTCGGACAGATGAGCAATCGCCAGCGCATAACTTTCCGCAGCGTTGTATGAATACAGCGCATCAAAATTGCGGAACACCAGAAAGGCCGGCCCCTGCGCGCCCGCTGGCAGCAGCAGGCCCGCCGGCGGTCCCTCCGGCAACGGCGCCCCGTCTGCGCGGGTCACCCCGCGTGCGCGCCATGTTGCAAGCGGCTGTTTGTTGCGCCGGCCGGCGCCCGACACATCCATGCCCTCGGGCAGGCGCACTTCAAAGCCCCACGGCTCGCCATTGCGCCAGTTCGAACGACGCAGGTAATGCGCAGTGGAAGCCAGCGCATCGGGCACGCTGCCCACCAGATCGCGCCGCCCATCGCCATCGAAATCCACTGCGATGCGCATGAAGGTCGAAGGCATGAACTGGGTGTGACCAAAGGCTCCGGCCCATGAGCCGTTCAACTCTCCCGGGGCCACATGCCCCTCCTGAAGAATGCGCAAGGTGGTCAGAAACTCCCCCCGGAAAAACCCCTGTCGCCGCCCATAGCACGAGAGCGTGGCCAGCGAACGCACCAGCGGGCGGGTTCCGAAGGTTTGACCGTAGTTGCTTTCCACCCCCCAGATGGCAACCACCGTGGCCGGATCCACATCGTAGGTGCTGGCCACCCGTGCCAGCACCTCGCGCCACTGCGCCATCTTCGCCACGCCTTCGCTGACCCGCTCCTCATCCACCAGCCCAGCCAGGTAATCCCAGATCGGCGTGGTGAACTCCGGCTGCCGGTCAAGCAGTGCAAGCACTTCGGCATCCGGCTCCACACCGATCATGAAACGGTCGAACGCCCCACCCGGCACCCCCTGCTCCACCGCCTCCGCCCGCAGGCGCTTGAGGCACCCCGGGAAATCTGCAAACTCACCGGTCACAGGCTGTGCCCACAACGGAGTGCTGCTCAGCACGCCCATGACCACGGCCAACCCCAGCGTCCGCATTTTCATCCACATCATGCATCACCCAGCATTCATCGCGAGCCAAACAAGGCGTGCCCGCAACCGCCCCCATCACCAGTGCCCGCAGCACAACCGGATTCACCGTCGGGCCACATCATCGAGCCTTTTTCCGATCAAATCGTTCCGTGCCAAGCTGCCCAAAACGGGCAATCGTAAAGCTTTGCCATTCTCAATCAGGACGCCCGCAGGTAGAATGCAGCCACCATCCAGACTGACACCAGCGCACGAACCGGGAATTTACGCGTGAGCGAAGCGAACACCAAACAATATTGCAGCACCAAACAGGCCGCCGAGCGCCTTGGCGTCTCGCTAGGCACTGTCCAGCAAATGCTGGAGTCCGGCGTGCTGGAGGGCTGGAAAACGGCCGGTGGCCACCGCCGCATCCTCGTCTCCTCCGTAGATCGCTTCATCTCCCAGGCAAGTACCGGCAACCGCCACCCTTCGGACCACATCTCGGTCATCGTCACCGCCAGCGAAGACGCATTGCGCGAGCTGTACGAAAGAACCATGGACTCCTGGGGTCTGCCGATCTCGGTGCAGTTCTTTTCCAACGGCTTCGACATGCTCATCGAACTCGGCCACAACCCGCCCGACCTGCTGATCACCGACCTGTGCATGCCCGGGCTGGACGGCTTCGAGATGATTCGCCGGATTCGCGAAAACTGCACCGAAAACACGGTCGACATCGTCGTGCTCACCACCTTGCCGAACGAAGAAATCGAAACCCGTGGCGGCCTGCCCAAAGACGTCACCCTGTACCGCAAGCCCGTACCTTTCCACGAGCTGCGCGGCTACATCCAGGCGCTGAGCGTGCGCAAGTCTCGACTCGCCCACAACTGACCTTGCAACGACCCTTCTCTTCTCCTTAGCGTCCACAAACACTCCACGGGCGCCCCCGCACACCTCTCAGCCTCTTCTCACAGCCCTTTCAGCGGCATCCTGCCAGCTCACGCTTGCACCGTAACGCAAGACCCCATCCGCAATCTGCTGCCGCCTCACCACACAGTCCCACCCTCAGGGACGCTTCCGGCTTCGTCCCGTGACCATGCCTACGGTTTATCAGCAGATTCAAAAAATGCACTCGACAAATGCCAGAAATTCCTTAAAATCGCGCCCAAGCATGTTTTTGTTGTTTTTAATCGTTTTTGCCAACCGATTCAGCGTTTCGCCGATTTTGTAACAATTCTGCCAAACAAACAGTACTCCCGGTTGGACAAGGAGCCGAAGATGAAAAAAATTACTGGAGCAGACGCTCGCAACCTCCGTTTGTCGCTTGGCTTGAATCAGTCCGAATTCTGGGCAAAGGTCGGCGTCATCCAGAGCGTCGGGTCACGTTACGAAACCGGCCGCGCCATTCCGGCCCCGGTGCAGATGCTGCTGCACATCATCCATTTCGAAGGCCTCGACCCCCGCCGTCTGAAGCGCGATGTGCACGACGTCGGCCTGCACCTGCGCAACAACGACCCGAAACTGTACGAAACCATCAAGCAGCAACTGCACAAGGAAGAAGCCGTCGTCTGACCCCTTGCCGGTCAGCCCGCCCGCCTCGCCCTTCCAAAATCCGCCCCCGACGCATATAATCAGCATCCGCAAGGGCCGATAGCTCAGCTGGGAGAGCGCTGCGTTCGCAATGCAGAGGTCGAGGGTTCGATCCCCTTTCGGTCCACCAGAATACAGCCTCACAAAGTCTCGTGATGGCACAAAAGCCGCAGCCTGAAAAGGTTTGCGGCTTTTTCTTTGTCTCGCGTTGTCGCAACAAGCCCGCACCGGCAGCCATGGCGTAGCAGTCACCATAAACACGGTCATCCCGATCAGGGACGACGATCAAGAGAGGTTCTCCGTGCACATCTGGGTCGATGCCGACGCCTGCCCTGGCGTCATCAAGGATATTCTGTTCCGTGCTGCCGAGCGCACCGGGCGCGCACTCACGCTGGTTGCGAATCAGTACCTGCGCATTCCCCCTTCTCCCCATATCCGGATGACTCAGGTGCCCGGTGGTTTCGACGAGGCCGACAAGTACATCGTGACGCAGTTGCAGCCCGGTGACCTGGTGATTACTGCCGACATCCCGCTCGCGGCCGAAGTGGTGGCACGCGATGCCCAGGCCCTGTCGCCCAAGGGCGTGCTCTATGGCAAGGAAAACATCCGGGAGTTGCTCGACCTGCGCAACTTCATGGACACCCTGCGCAGCAGCGGCGTCGACACCGGTGGGCCGGCACCGTTCAGCACGGCCGACCGGCAGGCATTCGCAAACCGGCTCGACCGGCTGCTGCGCGCCTCGTCGGGCTGAGCTGGATGACACGCTGTCTCTGCCCGGGCACCCGGGCAGAGACAGCGGCACCCTTCCCCATACGCTCCCGTACGGAGATAATACCCTCTTCAACATGACAACATTGATACGGGAGCACAGCATGCAGGATCTGCAGGCACTCTATTCCGCCCGACGCATGACGCCGGCCGATGCCGTGGCACTGATCGAGGATGGCGACGCGATTGTCGTCCCCACCGGGGTGGGCGAAGCCCCCAGCCTGCTTCATGCCCTTTCAGAGCGCCGCCACGAGCTGCACGATGTGTCGGTGAGCCAGATTCTGCCAATGCGCAAGTTCGGCTATCTCGACCCCGCCACCCGTGCCCGTGTCCGCCACGACGCCTACTTCTTCGGTGGCGCTACCCGTCCGGGCGGCCACGAGGGGTGGGTGGATTTCGTGCCGGCCTATTTCTCCGAGCTGCCGATGCTCATCGAGCGCGGTCTCACCCCCGCTGACGTGGTGGTCAGCATGGCCTCGCCGATGGACGAACATGGCTACTTCGCCCTGTCCCTTGCCCCCGACTACACCATGGCCGCCGTGGAGAAGGCCCGCGTGGTGCTGCTGGAAGTCAACCCGAACGTCCCCTTTGCCAACGGCAACTGCCACGTACACATCTCTCGGGTCAGCGCGCTGGTGGAGAGCGAGGAAGAACTCCTCGAAGTCGGCCTGCCGACCATCGGCCCGGTGCAAGAGGCCATCGGCCAGTACGTTGGTGACATGATCGAGGACGGCTCGACGCTGCAGATCGGCTACGGCGGCATTCCCGACGCCGTGGTGCAACAGCTCAAGCACAAGCACGACCTCGGCATTCACACCGAAATGCTCGGCGACGGCATCCTCTCGCTGGTCGAGGCCGGCGCGGTCACCAACCGCCGCAAGACCTTCATGCCGGGCAAGATGGTGGCCACCTTTGCGCTGGGTTCGCGGCGCCTGTACCGCTTCCTGCACCGCAACCCGATGCTCGAGATGCATCCGGTGGATTTCACCAACGATCCGTGGATCGCCGCACGCAACGACAAACTGTGCGCGATCAATGCCACCTTGCAGATCGACCTGCTCGGCCAGTGCGGCTCGGAAAGCCTCGGCCACCTACCCTATTCCGGCACCGGCGGGCAGGACGATTTCGTCCGCGCGGCAAACCGCTCGCGCGACGGCAAGGCCTTCATCGTGCTGCCCGCCACCGCCAAGGGCGACACCATTTCGCGCATCGTGCCGACGCTGTCGCCGGGCACCCATGTGACCACCAGCAAGAACGACATCAACTACGTCGTCACCGAGTTCGGCGTCGCCCAGTTGCGCGGCAAGACCGCCAAGCAGCGCGCCGAGGCGCTGATCGGCATCGCCCATCCGGACTTCCGTGGGGAACTGCGCGAGGCGGCACGCCGGCTCAACCTGATGTAAGAGCGTGTTCACGATCCCGCATGGATGCGTGAACCTGGCTAGAGAAAAACCGGCGACTGTGGAAAAACTGCAAGCGTTGGATCAACACCCGCTTGCAGTTCGTCCACCTGGCATTTTTGGCCCTGCTACTCAAGAGATTGCGGACACGTTCTTACAGCTGGAAGCGGCGGATGATTTCCTGCAACTGCGCTGCGCGCTCGGACAAATCCTGAGATGCGGTGGCGGTCTGCCGCACGGCTGTGCTGTTTTCCTCGCTCATGCTGGCGATCACCTCCACATTCTTCGCAATGTCGGTGCTCGCCGCAGACTGCTCGCCCAGCGCCAGCGAAATTTCACCCACCGCGCTCACCACTTGCTCGGAGGCCTGATTGATGCGTCCGATCGCTTCGCCGGCCTGGTCAGCCAGGACTACGCTCTTCTGCACCCCTTCGGCCTGCTGCTCCATGCTATGCACTGCCACATCGGTTCCGGAAGTGATCTGATCGACAATGCGCGCAATGTCCTGGGTGGATGCGGCGGTGCGCTCGGCAAGCTTGCGCACCTCGTCGGCCACCACTGCAAAACCGCGCCCCTGCTCACCGGCCCGGGCAGCCTCGATGGCCGCATTCAGGGCCAGCAGATTGGTCTGTTCGGCCACTTCCTTGATGATGCCCACGACCGAGGAAATTTCACGCGAATGCTCACCCAGTTCGCGCACCACCTGGGCAGAGTCCGTCACCGCCCGGGCAATGTCCTGGATGTCCTTGACCACCGCTCCGATCACCTTGCGCCCCTCGCCCGATGCAGCCCCCGACTCCTCGGCCATGCGCCGGGCCTCGCTGGCCGAATCGGACACATGATTGATGCTTACGGTCATTTCCTCGACCGAAGCAGCCATCGAAGAAGCCGAACGGGCCTGGTCTTCGGTGGCCTCGGCAATCTGTCCGGACGCAGCGGACAACTCCTCGCTGGCGGCCGCAATGTGCTCGGCACTCTGGCTGATTGTCTCGATCATCTGGCGCATCTGCTGGACCATGTCGCGCAGCGCAAACAGCAGGCTGCCCCGGTCACTCGACTTGACCGAGATATTCACCGACAGATCGCCCTTGGCCACCCGGTTGAGCATCTCGTTGGCGTAGGCCGGTTCCCCCCCGAGCTGCCCCATCACCGAGCGATAAATGAGCGCGCCGGTCACCCCACCCAGCACGATGCCCGTCGTCATCAACGCCAGCGTCAGCATGATCGCACGGTCGGCCTCGCTCTCGGCCAGCTGGGCAGCCTCCAGGGCCAGTCTGCCTTCCCGGTCGCTCATTTCGTCGAGTTGTCGTCCCAGTACATTGGAGGCCGGCAGCATCTGGCGATAAGCATCGCGGTACTGGGTCATCAGCGAATCGAAGGCAAAGCTGTCCGGTGCTTCGCGCAGGCGCTTCACCAGTGCGTCGAGTCCAGTGTAATGCTGGCGCCACTCGCGGACCGCGCTCATCAATTCGGTCTGCTGTCGCTCGGCCTCCTGGCTATGGCGTGGAATCGCGCTGATCTCTCCGATAAAACGGTCGATCTGCTGCCAGGAGCGCTCACGTTCAGCGATCAGCTCACCCAGCGTACTTCGCGTTTCGGACGTAATGTCGTTCAGTCCAAGCACATTCACCGTCTGTGCGCGAATGCGCAAACGCTCCATATTCGCGCCGTTGTAGGCCGCCATCGCCGGCATGCGGCGGTCGGCCAGATCGCTGATGTCATTTTTCATCGCGTATTCGCTTCGGACGGCAAACAGGCTGACCACCGCCAGAATGGCCAGGATCACGCCAAATCCGATGACCAGCAACTGGCTCAAGCGCATGTGCTTCATGATGATTCCCCTTGTTTGAATGCCACAGGCCCTGCCCCCCGAGGCACGGCCAAGGCCACACACGTGGCCCGCATCGACCTTCCTGAGCGCTGAAAGGCCAATCATTAAATGAGTTTATTCCAAAAAAGCCATACAACCCACACATTCCGGAGTTTTCCCCGGGTTGCAGGCATTTAAGGCCAGCATAAACCCCGAACTTCTGGCCCAAAGAGCACAACAAACCGACAAAAACCCGTTTTTTGTTACTTTTTCTCTTGAACAAGACTTTTTGAATTGGTTCCACTTATCGCTCTTCTGCCTCACGCATCTTCTTCGTAAAATTACAACATCATTACCCTCATCCATACCGACACTGGAGCCCATGCCATGAACTCACGCCACCTCACCGCCGCCCTCCTGCTCGCCCTGGGCAGCCTCAGCGCACAGGCTTCCGAACTGGTCGATCTGAGCGAACACGTGCCCGACGCGGTACTCGAAATCCGCTACTTCGGCCAGAACAACTTTGTCGGCGAAGCCATAGACGGCTACCGGCGTCCCGCCTGCCTGCTCACCGAAGCGGCTGCCAGCGCGCTCGCGGGCGTGCAGCAGGAACTGCAGGCTGAAGGGCTGGGCATCAAGGTCTTCGACTGCTACCGCCCACAAATGGCCGTGACGCATTTCGTGCGCTGGGCGCGCAATCTGGAAGACCTGCGCATGAAGGCCGCCTATTACCCGCAGGTGGACAAGGCCAACCTCTTTCGCGATGGCTACATTGCCGAACGCTCCGGACACAGCCGGGGCAGCACCATCGACCTCACCCTGGTGCGCTTCGAGAACGGCCAGGCCGTGGAACTCGACATGGGCACCGGCTTTGACTTCTTCGACCCGCTGTCCCACACCGACAGCCCCCACATTGACGACACCCAGCGCACCCACCGCCTGCTGCTGCGCGACACCATGCAGCGCCACGGCTTTGTGAACCTGCCCGAGGAATGGTGGCACTACACCCTTGCCAACGAACCCTTCCCGGACACCTATTTTGAAAAACCGGTCGAGTGAACGATCTGAAGATGCACAGCCTCCCAGCATGAAATCCATTGCCACGCCCCCCGGCTAAGGCACAGAATAAGCGACTGCTCACACTCCGGACTGCCCGATGTCTGCCAGCCCGTACCCTGTCGCTCGCCTCAATCGCTCATGTCCGGCATGGAGAATACTGTGCGCACTTGTCGTCACCCTGCTGCTGAGCGGGCTGGCACTGGCCGCCGGAGCCCCCACGGAGAACGATGCAAACGCCCCGCCCCCACCGCTGCGGGTGAGCATCGGCATCGTCGACAACAACGAGCCCTACTCCTGGATCGAGGACGGCCGGGTGACCGGCTTTTCGATTGACGTGCTCGAAGCCCTGGCCGCGCAGGCCAACATCGAGTTCGAATACCGCGCCGGCAGCTGGCCCGAGCTTTACCCGGCCTTTCTGCGGGGCGAGATCGACGCCACCACGCCCGCCGACGTACTCAGCGAACAGTCCCGTGCCTACGTGCGCCGCCTCGGACCGGTGCGGGTGGGCATCATGCGCGACTACCCCCCTTTCAGCTTCCACGACGGCGGCAAAGTGCAAGGACTGGCGGTCGATATGCTCACCCGGGTGCAGGACCTCACCGGCCTGCAGGTGATTCCGGTCACCGACCGCTGGAGCGTGCTCATCGACCTGTTCCAGAGAGGCGAGATCGACGTGATGAGCAACATCTCGTTCAGCCCCGAGCGGGAAGCCTTCGCACGCTTCACCCACCCCTATCATGTGATCCCCAACGTGGCCTTCACCCGAAGGCCGGAACTGCGCCTCAACAGTCCGGAAGACCTGCGCGGCCTGCGCATCGCGCTGGGCAACGGCATCTACTACGAAGCACCGCTGCGACGCCTGTTCGGCGACGACGTCGTGGCCTTTTCCAGCCAGCAGTCCATGTTCGCCGCACTGGCCGAAGGCACGGTGGATGTGGTGCTCGCCGCCCTGCCGCACGGCAACCACTGGGTGCGCGAACTGGCCCTGGCGGATGTGCGGGTGGCCGGGGAGCTGCAACTCGACGGCATCGGCGGCGAAGACCTGCGCTTTGCCGTGCGTCCGGCACTGGAACCCCTGGCCGGCATCATCGACCAGGCCTTGCAACGGATTTCCCCCACCGAGCTGCGCACCATCGAAGATCGCTGGCTGGGTGCAGCCGTCGAGGACGCGGGAGACCGCACACGCGGCGCTGACGATGCAGCACAGCCCATCGTGCTGAATGCCGCCGAACAGGACTACCTTCAATCACGGGGCCACAGCCTGAGTGTATGCGTGACTCCGAACTGGATGCCGATGGTGGGACTCAACCAGGACGGTTTGCTGACCGGCATGTCATCCGATTTTCTGACTCTTTTCACCAAACGCAGTGGCATACAGTTCGAAATCACGCCCCTGCCCAGCTTGAAGGCATCGCTTCAGGCCATGATGGACCGCAGTTGCGACATCCTGCCGCTGGCCATGAAAACGTCCGAGCGGCTGGGCTACCTAAACTTCACCACCCCCCTGTATGTGGTGCCCAGCGTGGTGCTCGGGCGGCGGGAAACCCCCTTTATCGACGATATGAGTGAATTGAACGACAAGAGTGTCGGCATCGTGCGCGACTCCGCCTTCATTGAATTGATGCGCACCCGATACCCGCAAATCCGGCTGGTCATGGTCGACAATCAGGAAGACGGCCTGCGCCGCCTGCAGCGGGGAGATGTGTATGCCTATCTAGGCACCCTGCTCACAGCCAGTCATTACCTACAGCAGCACAGAATCACCGACATCAAGTTCATTGGCCGCGCCCCACTGGACGGCGCCCTGGCCATGGCCACCCGCAACGACCACCCGGAGCTGGCCGGCATCGCGCAAAAACTGGTCGACTCGATCACCGATCAGGAGCGTCAGACCATAGAAACCAACTGGCGCACCCTGCATGTGGAAGAACGCATCGACTACCGGCTGCTGTGGCAGATCGTACTCGCTGCCCTGCTCATCCTGTCCGCGCTGTTCTTCTGGAACCGCAAGCTCAAAACCCTCAACCGCAGGCTCGCCGAGGCCAATCGCCTGCTTGAGGCCCACAACCTCATCGACGGGCTGACCGAGATCGGCAACCGGAAATACTTCGACCGGGAGTTTCCGCGCAACTTCCAGCAATGCCGGCGCAACCGGCTCGGCTTCATGGTGGCGATGGTCGACATCGACCATTTCAAGCAAGTCAACGACACCTGGGGCCATGCCGTCGGCGACCAGTGCCTGCAACAGCTCGCCACCTGCCTGCGCGAACACTTCCGGCGCGGTACCGACCACCTCGCGCGCATTGGCGGAGAAGAGTTTGTGGTGTTTGCCAGCTTCGAAGATGAAGACGAAGCGAAGGCCTGTTTCGAGGCGCTGCGCCAGAAAGTGGCAGCACTGCGCATCCGGGCGGGCAACGATACATTCGGCTTCACGATCAGCATTGGGCTGTACCTGAAAAAACCGGTCTCCGCCCGCGAAGCCAGCGAGTGCCTGAAGATTGCCGATGAGGCCCTGTACGAGGCCAAGCGCAGCGGCCGCAACCGCTGCGTCGTGCACAACCGGCTGGAAGACCCGCAGCAACGGGCACGCTCCGAAGTGCCGGGCTGACACCCGGCCGCCTCACTCCGCCACGAGGGCGTCGATCACCGACTTCACTTCGTCGGCGTCCCACTCGATCGCGGTGTTGACCGAGTAACGCACCCGGCCCTCGCGATCCACCAGAAAGGAGCTGGGGAACGCAAACACGCCCCATCGCCCGGACACCGCCCCGTCCTCATCCATCAGCACCGGAAAATCGACCCGCACCCTGTTCATGAACGCCAGAATGTGGGCCGCCTCTTCCTTGAAGTTGACCGACACGATGGCAAAATCTTCGCCATCGTAGGCGGCCGCCAGGCGGTTCATCGACGGGATTTCATGCACACAGGGCGGGCACCAGGTGGCCCAGAAATTTACCAGCGTCACCCGCCCCGCCTGTTCGTCCATCGCATGCTCCACACCCCGGGCGTCGTGCAGCACGAAACCGGGCGCCGGATCGGCAGGACGCTCGATCAGGCCATAGGCCGGCACCACCGGCGCATCGTCATCAATGCGCACATTGGCCACCCCCTGCGGACGCGGGGCGGCCGCCAGCAAACGTGCAGATGCGAGCAAGCGGGCGGGTGTGGCGGCAATCGCCTCCTCCACCTCGGGCGGCACCGGGCCGGCGAGGTTTTCAAGGCTTTCGCTGGCAGGCTGCTCGGTCTGCAGCAGGTAGTAATCCCGCATCCCGCGCACCAGCCAGGCATGAGCGGGGCTGCCCGCCCGATACAGCTGTGCGAGCAGTTCGCCCAGCCGCGCGCGGTTGGTGCCCAGCTCGGGCTGCATGATCATCACCGGCAACGTGGTGCCCTGCACCACCGACAACAGCTCCGGGGGTTCGCCCGCCACCGGCGTGCCACGATACAGGTTCGGAAAGAACAGCACCGCCCCCACGGCCGGCGGCCCCTCATGCGCAGCACCCGGTTCAGCGGCACGCCGCTGCTGCCAGACATGCAACCCCTTCAGCGCAGGGGCCGCCATGCGGTCACTGGCCACCAGCAGCACCGGAGCCCCGGCGGCTTCGGCCACGGCCGCCTCGACCAGCGTGGCCACCGGCGTCCCGCTCATGCTGCGGATTGCCTCTGCGCTGCGCTCCAGAAACAGCGCATCGAGCAGATCGACCTGCCAGACCGTGGCGCCCTCTGCGGCCAGCCAGGCAGCAATCTGCTGTGGCCGGGCCATCTCCGCATACTGGTTGGCAAGCCAGATGAACAACGGCCCGCCGGCACGGCCCGCAACACTGGCTGGCGCATGCACCCACACATCGAGCACGTCGCCCTCAGCCGTCTGCAACGTGCGCGCCTGCGCGGGCTCCGGAATGGCCGGACCGGACGTGGCCAGCCCTGACCAGGACACCCCTACCCCCACCCCTACCCACACTCCAACGCCCACCGCCAGCGCGGCCAGCCGGCCACGCACATCCGCCCCACCCCTCATGCCAACCTCATGCCGAAAGATCGACAAAATTGAAGGTGCGGCCATCGAAGAGACCCTGATCGCTCAGCTTCAGCTCCGGAATCACCAGCAAGGCCATGAAGGAAAGCGTCATGTACGGTGCGCGCAACGGCGAGCCAAGGCGCTGCCCGAGCGCCTGAAGCTGCGCGTAGGCCTGGCCCACCCGGTCGCCGTCCCGGTCGCTCATCAGCCCGGCCACCGGCAAGGGCAGGCTGTGCACGCCGTCCGGCGCAACTGCAGCAATGCCGCCCCGGTGCGCGATGACCTCATTCACCGCCGCACACACCGCTGCCGCACTCACCCCCACCGCCACGATGTTGTGCGAATCGTGCGCCACCGACGACGCCAGCGCGCCCTGCCGCAGGCCAAAACCACGCACGAAGGCCAGCGCGGGGGGCGCCTTGTGATAACGGTTGACCACTGCCAGCAACAGCACATCGCGGTCGATGTCGGGCAACACCTGTCCGCCCTCGCAACGCGGGGCCAGCCTGCACTCCCGGGTGAGCAGCTCACCGTCGATGACCTCGATCACCCTCAACTGCCGTGCCGCATCGCCGTGCCACCAGGGCACCCTGAAATCATCCGCTGCAAAAGGGGTGGTGGCGAAGCGGTTCACCGGCTCCACCGGCACCGGTTCGAGCAGGCTTTCGCCATCGCAGGCCACCAGCCGCCCCCCCACCCAGGTGCGCCGGACGCGGAAATCCTTCAGGTCATCGACCTCCACTGCGTCCATCCGCTCGCCCAGCGCCAGCAGCCCCATCGGCAGATTGTAGTGACGCACCGGGTTGAGCGAGGCGCAGCGCAGCACATCATGCACGTCATGTCCGAGCGCCACGGCCCGCGCCAGCAGACGGTCGATATGCCCTTCGAGCAGTTCGTCGGGGTGTTTGTCGTCGCTGCAGAACATCACCTTGTCGGGCCAGCGGGCAATCAGCGGGTGCAGGGTGTCGAAGTTGCGTGCGGCCGAGCCTTCGCGAATCTGTATGCACATCCCGGCCGCGATCTTTTCCTCGGCCTCCTCCAGCGTGGTGCACTCATGGTCGGTGCCGATGCCAGCGGCCACATACTGCCTGAGCGCCTCGCCCCTCAGGCCCGGTGCGTGCCCGTCCACCGGCAGCTTGCGGCGGTGCGCCAGCGCGAGCTTCGCATGCACCCCGGCATCGCCCGACAGCACGCCGGGGAAATTCATCATTTCGGACAGATACACTGCATCGCCGGAGGCGAACAGTTGTTCGATGTCGTCCGCTTCAAGTTCGGCCCCTGCCGTCTCGAAGGCGGTGGCCGGCACGCAGGACGGTGCCCCCCAGAACACGCGGAAGGGAGAACGGCGCGCATTGTCGACCATGAAACGCACGCCGCTCACGCCCAGCACGTTGGCGATTTCATGCGGATCGGACACCGAGGCCACCGTGCCGTGACGGCAGGCAATGCGCCCAAACTCGGCCGGGGTGAGCATGGAGCTCTCGATGTGTACATGCGCATCGATGAGACCGGGGATCAGGCATCGCGCGCCCTCCTGCTCCGGCCCCAGGCGTTCGATGTCAGTGATCACGCCATCGCGCCACTGCAGATTGCCGAAGAAGGTCTCACGCCGATGAATGTCAACGATATTGACACCTTCGAGCCTGTTGAATTGTCTGTTCATGCTCAGCCCCTCCCCGGCCACGCCCGATTGCAAGACATGGCATGCGCATGGCGCACACCCTGTTGCAAGCATAGCGCGATCGCCCCCCAAACTGCATCGCCAGCAGACCAGTGGCAGCCCTCAACCGCCCAAGCCATGCTCCACGGCCCAGACCGCAGCCTGTACCCGGCTGTTCAGGCCAAGCTTGCGCAGCAGGTTCTGAACATGAATTTTCACCGTGCTCTCAGCCAGCGCCAGCGTCCGGGCAACTTCCTTGTTGCTCGCACCACGGGCAATGAAAGCGAGAATTTCGCGTTCGCGCGGCGTCAGCCCCGCCAGTCCCGCGCTGCCCTCGCCAGCAGCACTGCCACTGCTTCCAGCACCGCCGCCGGCAGGCTGCGCACGTGGCCCGGTGCCAGCTCCCTGGGCCGCCTCGCGCCCTTCGCGCACGCTGTCGATGAGTTTGCCCAGCATCTGCGGCGACACCACCGACTCGCCGGCCGCTGCCGCACGAATGGCCGACACCAGGGTATCGGCCTCGATGTTCTTCAACAGATAACCGCAGGCCCCGGCACGCAGCGCCTGCAGCAGATCGTCGCCTTCCTCGGACACGGTCAGCACCAGCACCTGAATGTCAGGCGCAGCCTCCTTGATCAGCCTCGCCGACTCCACCCCGGTCAGGCCCGGCATGTGCAGGTCGAGCAGCACCACATCGGGCTGCAGTTGCACGCTGCGCTTGACCCCCTCCATGCCGTCGCCAGCCTCGCCGATGATGTCGAACTCGGGATACAACTGCAGCAGCGAACGAATGCCGCTGCGAAACAGCTTGTGGTCATCGACCAGCAGGATGCGGATGCTCTCACTCACACTCATTTTCCTCTCCAGAGCCTGCCGCACGGCGAGGCAGGGACAGGCTGACCTGGGTGCCCTGCCCCGGGCGGGAGTGTATCGACAGTCGCCCGCCGATGCCACGCGCCCGCTCGCGCATCACCTCCATGCCGATGTGCTCGGCGGTGTCGAGCGTTCCGAGGGTGTCCTCTGGAATGCCGCTGCCGTCGTCACGCACCTGAATGTCCAGCCCGTCGAGCGCCCGCCGTATGCGCACCTGCACCGAGCGGGCCGAAGCATGCTTGCGCACGTTGGACAGGGCTTCCTGCACGATGTAGAGCACCTGCGTTTCCACCTCGGGGTCGAGCGGCGCGCCCCCGCCCTGCACATCCAGGCTGGTGGCAATCCCGCTTTGCTCGGACAGCCGGCGCAGGCTGTCGCCGATCGCCTTGTCCAGATCGTGCTCGCCCACCCGGGCGCGAAAATGCACCATCAGTTCGCGCACGTCGTCGTAGCTTTCCTGCAGTCCCTGATGCAGCAAACGCAGCCCGTTGCGCATGCCGCGCTCGTCTCCCCGCCCCAGCGCCCCTTCGAGCATCTGCACCTGCAGGTTCATGAAGGCCAGCGCCTGGGCAATCGAGTCGTGCAGCTCACGGGCAATCAGGTTGCGCTCTTCGGACACCGCCAGCTCGCGCGCACGCGCCTGCAGGCGCAAGCCCTCGATGGCTGCCCCGAGTTGCTGACCAAGCGTTTCAAGCAGTTGCCGATCGGAGCCGGGCAACTCGCCGGGCTGTGCGAAATACAGGTTGAACACCCCGATGGTGCGTTTGCCGGCAACCACGGCGGTGGCGGTGACCAGCGCAAAACCGGCCTTGCGACAGGTCTCCCGGGGCACAGCGTCGCGCTGCTGCAGCGGCATGGCGATCAGCGTGCCGCGTACCCGGCTGGCCGCGCCGCACAAACAGTCATTGCACGACAGCACCGCCTCATCGGACAGGAAATCATCCTGCAAACCCTCGCCTACCGTGATGCACAACTGCGCCCCCTCCCGGTCAAGCAGCCTGACCGCTCCGGCGCTGGCCCGGAAGGAATGCATCACCTGCTGCAGGAAGCCACGGCACAGCCCGTCCACATCGCTGGCACTGCTCAGAAAGTCGCTGGTGGCATACAGGATGCCCAGCTGACGGTGCTTCTCGCTGAGCGAGCGGGTCTTGTCGGCCACCCGCTGCTCCAGCGTGGCGTACAGGTCCTGCAGATGGCCGGCGGTGCGGTTGAAGCCTTCGGCCAGGCGACCGAACTCATCTTCGGAGGTGACTTCCAGGCGGTGCGAGAAGTCATCGCGTGCCCAGTGCGCCACACCGGCCGTCAGCTCGCCCAGCGGACGGATCACCTGCACGAAGAAAAAGCGGATCAGGATCAGCGTGCCGGCCACGGCCAGCAACAGCAGGGCCACTTGCGACATCTGCAGGATGTTGGTGCTGCGCGCGTAACTGCGCTCCATCTTCACTACCAGGGTGTCGATGTCGGCCACAAAACCCGGCAGGGCTTGGGTATAGGCCACCACGCGCGGATCGTCGCGCTGTTCGGGGGGCTGCGCGCGCAGTTGCTGCAGCACCGGACGCAGCCCTGCGCGCCAGTCGTCAATGAGGACCGCCAGGGTGGCCGGAATGCCGTCGCCACGCGGAATGAACAACGGACGGGCCGGGTCGCCGCGCTGCAGGTCGTGCAAGGTGTGCTCCATCCTGAGCACCATCTGCTCCAGCGTGGCTGCAAAGTGCTGCGGGCCAGCAACGGATGTGGCCGCAACCGGTGAGGTTCCGGCAAAGCCGTTCAGGTGATGACCAATCTGGTAAGCCTTCATGCGCAGGCTGCCGGCATCGTTGATCGCCGCCGAGGCGCCTTTCAGCTGCCAGGACACGAACAGGGTGACACCAATCGCACACAGCGCGAACAGGAAGAACACCAGCAACATGCCGATGATCTTGCTGCCCAGGCTGTGGCGGGTACCCGCAAGCATGTCGTCCGAATCCTGTGAGCTGACTCGGGAGTCTAGCAGCCCCGGCACCGGTACGGACAGTGGCGACCTTGCCCAGCGACGCCAAAAGCGGCGCCACTGGGCAAGGTCGCCAGCGCTGGCGTGCCCGAAGGGGAACGGAATCACTGCACCAGCGGACTGTCGGCCGCATCCAGGGCGCAGTGCTCCAGCTTCGCCTCACCGGCGAGCACGCTCAGATACTGCCGCAGGCCCTGGGCGAAGTGCCGGCGCACCAGCTCGGCACGTACCGCGCCGGCCACCTCCTCGAAGGCGCGCTGACGGCCCGGATCGCGCTCCAGCACCTCCACCACATGAAAACCGAAGCGTGAATGCACCAGCCGCGCGAGCACGCCCACCTCGTTTTGCCCGAACACCTCGCGTGCGAACTCGGGCGCGCACTCCTCCGCCTTCAGCCAGCCCAGGGCGCCCCCTTGCGCCCCACTGGGGCAGTTGGACCACGCCCCGGCCGCCCGCGCAAAGGCCAGGTCGGCCTGCTGGCCCGATGGTTCGCAGCGCAGGGCCAGCAGGCAGGCTTCGGCACGCTGGCGCAGCGCATCGACCGGCACGCCCGGGGTGACCGCAAACAGGATGTGACGCAGCCGCACCCGCTCGGCCTCGCGGTAATGGGCCTGGCGGCTGGCATGGTAGCGCCGGCAGGCCGCCTCATCCGGCTCGGCAGCGGGCAGCACGCGCTCCAGCAGGGCCTCGATGGCAGCGCTCGCGGCCTCGTCCAGAATGCCGTCGCCACTGGCCCTGACCACTGCCGGCAGCACGCCTTCACGCACGGCGGCCTGGCGCAGCAACTCACTGCAGGCACGCTGGCGCAATTCGGCCACGGAAAGTTCTTCGTCCGCCCGGTGCAGGGCCACCCCATTCACCCGGGCAATGGCGCCGTGCGGCACGTGTGCCATCTGCGTCATCTGCATGGCAGGGTCCATCACCGCCTCCATCCGTTCATCGACAGACATGATCCTCTCTCCTCAGGGCTTCGGACGGGCGACCGGCAACGGACTGTTTTCCGGCAGGTTCAGCCGGCGGCTGCGCACCAGCTGATGAGGCCGCAGCACATAGGTGAGCGCGGCGAAGCCACTCCATACATGCACCAGCCGGGTAAAGGGGAACAACAGGAAAAGGGTTGCACCCAGCAGCACATGCAGCTTGTAGTGCCAGGGGATGCTGGCGAGCGCAGCCTGGTCGATCGGTCGGAAGGTCATGATGCGCTGCGCCCCGTCGGCCAGGGCCATCATCAACTCGCCATCGGTATGGTGCAGCGAGCTGGGCAGGGTGGACAGGCCGATCACCAGCTGAATCCACAGGATGATCAGCACCGCCATGTCTGAGCGGCGGCTGGTCAGGCGGATGCGCGGGTCGGTGAACCGGCGGTGCAGCAGGATGCTCAGACCGATGAAGGTGATGACGCCGAACACCCCGCCTGCATACACTGCGATCATCTGCTTGGTGCCCGCCTCCATGAACGGGGCGTACAGCCAGTGCGGCGTGAGCATGCCGAACAGGTGACCGAAGAAGAGCAGCAGGATGCCGGTGTGAAACAGCGTGCTGCCCCATTTGAGCTGGGTGGCCCGCAGCATCTGCGAGGAATCGCTCTTCCAGGTGTATTGGTCGCGGTCGAAGCGGATCAGGCTGCCCACCACGAACACGCTCAGACACACGTAGGGGTAGTACTGGAATAGAAACATTTCGAAGGCGTTCATGATTGTCTTGCTCCGATATGTGATTGAGGGGGCTGGGCGGGTTGCGTGGAGGAGCGTGGCGTGCGCACCAGATGCACCGGTTGCACCGCATCGGGCCGGGACTGGCCGGCCGACGAACAGCCGCCGAAAGCATCCGGCTCGCGCCAGGCATCGTCCAGATCGACCTCCGGCTCGATGGCCACCGCCCGCACCGGTTCACCGGCCAGTTCCACGAGCGCGGCGAACACCACCGCATACGGTGAGCGGCGCTGGCTCAGTGCGCTGTGAATCGCGTTCAGGATGTGCACGAACTCGCCAATGAAGGCCACCGCCTGCGCGGGCGGCTGGGTGGAGGCGAACTCCAGCACCACCGGCAGAAAGTCGGGCAGTTCGCCCTCGTCCAGGTACAGCCCGGCCTGTTCATAGGTGCGCGCCAGATCGACCAACGCCGGGCCGCGCTCGCGCGAGTCGCCATGCACATGCTCGAACAGGTGCAGCGAGGTGCTGCGCCCCCGGTCGAAGGTTTCGATGTAGCGCGCTTCGGACGCATACGGGTCGTCCGTGCCCAGGGCGCCGATGAGCCGGCCCAGCTCGGCCAGGCGCGACACGCCCAGCGCCGCCTCGCGGTCGAGCGCCTCGACCAGCGCATCCATCTGCGCCCGGCGCCCGGCGTCCGGGTAGTTGAGCAGGTGAGCCAGTGCGCGCAGGGTCAGCGCAATGCTCCCGCGTGTGTCTTTGGGGTGCATGCTCATACCTCCGCCTTGATCGGAATCGTCCGCTTGCGCTCGGCACCGAACAGGCTGGTGCCAGTCTGCCCTTCCGAGCAGCCGTTGCCGAACGAGAAACCGCAGCTGCCGCGCACGTTGAACGCATTCTCGGCGTACTCGCGGTGGGTGGACGGAATCACGAAGCGGTGTTCGTAGTTCGCAATTGCCATCACCTGGTACATGTCCTCCACCTCGTGCACGCTCAGCCCGGCCTGCTTGAGGACCTCCAGATTCTCGCGCCCTTCCACATGCCGGTCGCGCTGGAAGGCCCGCATCGCCAGCATGCGCTCCAGCGCCCGCACCACCGGCGCGGTGTCGCCCGCCGTGAGCAGGTTTGCCAGATACTTCACCGGGATGCGCAGCGACTTGACATCGGGAATCTGTCCGTTGGCGCCGATCTGCCCGGCATTCGCGGCCGACGAGATCGGCGACAGCGGCGGCACGTACCACACCATCGGCAGCGTGCGGTATTCCGGGTGCAGCGGCAGGGCCACCTTCCAGTCCACCGCCATCTTGTACACCGGACTCTTGCGGGCCGCCTCCAGCCAGGCCTCGGGGATGCCGTCCTTGCGTGCCTGCTCGATCACCGCCGGATCGTCCGGATTGAGGAAGAGGTCGAGCTGCGCCTGATACAGGTCGCGGTCGTGCGCCACGCTGGCGGCGGCCTCGATGCGGTCGGCGTCATACAGCAGCACGCCCAGATAGCGGATGCGGCCGACGCAGGTTTCCGAGCACACGGTGGGCTGGCCAGCCTCGATGCGCGGATAGCAGAAGATGCACTTTTCGGCCTTGCCGCTCTTCCAGTTGTAGTAGATCTTCTTGTACGGGCAGCCCGACACGCACATGCGCCAGCCACGGCACTTGTCCTGGTCGATCAGCACGATGCCGTCTTCCTCGCGCTTGTAGATGGAGCCGGACGGGCAGCTGGCGACACAGGCCGGGTTGAGGCAGTGCTCGCACAGGCGCGGCAGGTACATCATGAAGGTGTTCTCGAACTGGCCGTAGATGTCCTTCTGGATGTCGTCGAAGTTCTTGTCCTTGCTGCGCTTGGCAAACTCCCCGCCGAGAATCTCTTCCCAGTTCGGCCCCCACTCGATCTTCTCCATCTGCATGCCGGTGATCAGGCTGCGCGGGCGGGCGGTGGGCGAGGCCTTCATGTCCGGGGCCGACTGCAGGTGATCGTAGTCGAAGGTGAAGGGCTCGTAATAGTCATCGATCTCCGGCAGGTTCGGGTTGGCGAAGATGCGCATCAGCGTCTTCCACTTGCCCCCCTGACGCGGCTCGATCCGCCCGTCCTCGCGGCGCACCCAGCCACCGTTCCATTTGTCCTGGTTCTCCCATTCCTTGGGATAACCGATGCCCGGCTTGGTCTCGACGTTGTTGAACCAGGCATACTCCACCCCGGGGCGGCTGGTCCACACGTTCTTGCAGGTCACCGAGCAGGTATGGCAACCGATGCACTTGTCCAGGTTGAGCACCATGCCGATTTGCGCACGAATTCTCATAGCGTTTCTCCATGTGCCTGGGTGGGTTTGATGCGTTCATCGCCCACGGGCGTATCCAGCCAGTCAATCTTGTTCATCTTGCGCACCACCACGAACTCGTCGCGGTTGGTGCCGATCGTGCCGTAGTAGTTGAAGCCGTAGCTGAACTGCGCGTAACCGCCGATCATGTGGGTGGGTTTGAGCACAATGCGGGTCACCGAGTTGTGGATGCCACCGCGCACGCCGGTGATCTCCGCCCCCGGGGTGTTCACGATCTTCTCCTGCGCGTGGTACATCAGCACCATGCCGGGGTTGACCCGCTGGCTGACCACGGCCCGGGCGGCAATCGCGCCATTCACGTTGAACAGCTCCACCCAGTCGTTGTCCTCCACGTTGATGCGCCGGGCATCGTCCTCGCTCAGCCAGATGATCGGTCCGCCACGCGACAGGGTGAGCATCAGCAGGTTGTCGGTGTAGGTGGAGTGGATGCCCCACTTCTGGTGCGGCGTGATGAAGTTGAGCTGGATCTCCGGGTTGCCGTTGGGCCGCTTGTTGTGGATCGGGTCGGCCGCCTTCAGGTCCACCGGTGGCCGATAACTGCCGAAACCCTCGCCAAAGGCCAGCATCCACGGGTGGTCCAGATAGAACTGCTGGCGTCCGGTGAGCGTGCGCCAGGGGATCAGCTCATGCACGTTGGTGTAGCCGGCGTTGTACGACACCTTCTCGCTTTCCAGCCCGCTCCAGGTGGGTGAGGAAATGATCTTGCGCGGCTGCGCCTGCACATCCCGGTAGCGGATCTTCTCGTCCTCGCGATGCAGCGCCAGATGGGTATGGTCGCGGCCCGTGATGCGCGACAGCGCTTCCCACGCTTTCACCGCCACATGGCCGTTGGTTTCCGGGGCCAGTTGCAGGATGACTTCGGTGGCGTCGATGTCGCTCTCGATCCTGGGCAAACCCTTGCTCACGCCCTCCTCGCGCACCGTGCCGTTGAGGCTTGCCAGCTGGTCAACCTCGACTTCGGTGTTCCAGCCAATACCCTTGCCGCCATTGCCCAACTTCTTCATGAGCGGGCCAAGCGAGGTGAAGCGCTTGTAGACGCTCGGGTAGTCACGCTCGACCACGGCAATCGACGGCGCGGTGACCCCGGGCACGAGATCGCACTCGCCGCGCTGCCAGTCCTTCACGCCGATGGCCTGGGCCAGCTCCGACGGGGTGTCGTGCATCAACGGCGTGAGCACCACCTCCTTTTCCACGCCCAGATGGCCGGGGCACAGTTCGCTGAAGCGGCGGGCGAAGCCCTTGTAGATGTCCCAGTCGCTACGCGCCTGCCAGGCCGGATCGACCGCCGCCGACAGGGGGTGGATGAAGGGATGCATGTCGCTGGTATTGAGGTCATTCTTCTCGTACCAGGTGGCGGTGGGCAGCACGATGTCCGAGTACAGGCAGGTGGTGCTCATGCGAAAGTCCAGCGTCACCAGCAGGTCGAGCTTGCCTTCGGGCGCGTGCTCATGCCAGACCACTTCCTTCGGCCGGGCGTCCTGCGTGCCCAGGTCCTTGCCCTGCACGCCGTTGCTGGTGCCCAGCAGGTGCTTGAGGAAGTATTCGTGCCCCTTGCCGCTGGAACCCAGCAGGTTGGAGCGCCAGACAAACATGTTGCGCGGCCAGTTCGCCGGGTTGTCGGGGTCGTTGCAGCTCATGCGCAGGCTGCCGTCCTTGAGCGCCCGCACAACATGTTCGCGCGGGTCGATCTTCAGCCGCTCGGCCTGCTTCACCACCTCGATCGGGTTGGTCTGCAGTTGCGGGGCAGAGGGCAGCCAGCCCATGCGCTCGGCGCGCACGTTGTAGTCGATCATGCTGCCGCCATGGCTGCTGCGGTCGGCCAGCGGCGAAAGCACTTCTTCCATGCCGAGCTTTTCATAGCGCCACTGGTCGGTGTGCGCATAAAAGAAGCTGGTGGAGTTCTGCTGGCGGGGCGGACGCACCCAGTCCAGCGCAAAGGCCAGCGCGGTCCAGCCGGTCTGCGGGCGCAGCTTCTCCTGGCCCACATAGTGCGCCCAGCCGCCACCGCTCTGGCCGATGCAGCCACACATCATCAGCATGTTGATGACGCCACGGTAGTTCATGTCGCTGTGGTACCAGTGGTTCATCGCCGCGCCAATGATCACCATCGAGCGTCCGCGGGTCTTGTCCGCATTGTCGGCAAACTCGCGCGCGACGGTGATCACCTGCTCGCGCGGCACGCCGGTGATGCGCTCCTGCCAGGCCGGGGTGTAGGGTGTGTTTTCGTCGTAGCTCTTCACCGCCAGCTCGCCGGGCAGGCCGCGTGCCACACCGTATTGCGCCACCTGCAGGTCAAACACGGTCGCCACCCGATGCTCACCGTCCGCCAGCTGCATGCGCCTGACCGGCACCTTGCGCATCAGCACGTCGCCCTTTTGCGGATTGGCGGTGAAGTGCGCCGTTTCCACCCCACCGAAATAGGGGAAACCGACATCGGCGATTTCGGTATCCGCATGCGCATTCGCATGCGTGTTCGCCTGCTCCCCGGCCCCCGCCGCCTTGCCATCGTCTTCGAGCAGGGACAGGCGCAGCAGCACGTCCTCGCCGCTGGCGGCATCCTTTTGCTCCAGATTCCAGCGCCCGGCGTCGTCACGGCCGTCCTGCCCCCAGCGAAAACCGATCGAACCGTTGGGCACCACCACCCTGCCCTGGCTGTCGAGTGCCACGGTCTTCCATTCCGGATTGTTGGTGGCCCCCATCTGACTGTCGAAGTCGGAGGCCCGCAGGTAGCGGTCGGGCGCCAGCACCTTGCGCCCGTCCGGCGTGGTGCGCTCGGTGAGCCGCACCAGCATCGGCATGTCGGTGTAACGGCGCACATAGTCGTCGAAGTACTCGCTGCGCCGGTCGAAGTAGAACTCCTTCAGGATCACATGCCCCATCGCCATCGCCACCGCCGCATCGGTGCCCTGCTTCGGATGCATCCACAGGTCGGCAAGCTTGGCCACTTCGGAGAAGTCCGGCGTCACCGCCACCGTCTTGGTGCCCTTGTAGCGCACCTCGGTGAAAAAGTGCGCATCCGGCGTGCGCGTCTGCGGCACGTTCGACCCCCAGGCAATGATGTAGCTGGAGTTGTACCAGTCGGCGCTTTCCGGCACGTCGGTCTGCTCGCCCCACACCTGCGGGCTGGACGGAGGCAGATCGCAATACCAGTCGTAGAAACTCAGCGGCACTCCGCCGATCAGGCTCAGGTAGCGGCTGCCGGCGGCATAGCTGACCATGGACATGGCCGGAATCGGCGAGAAGCCCACCACCCGGTCGGGGCCGTACTTCTTGATGGTGTAGATGTTGGCGGAGGCGATGATCTCGTTGACCTCGTCCCAGCTGCTGCGCACGAAGCCGCCCAGGCCGCGCCGGCTCTGGTAGTCGCGCCGCTGCTCGGCATTCTCGACGACGCTGGCCCAGGCACTCACCGGGTCTTTGCTCACCGCCCGTGCGGCCCGCCAGTGCTTGAGCAGCCGCCCGCGCACCAGCGGGTACTTCACCCGGTTGGCGCTGTACAGGTACCAGCTGTAGCTGGCACCGCGCGCACAGCCGCGCGGTTCGTGGTTGGGCAGGTCGTCGCGGGTGCGCGGGTAATCGGTCTGCTGGGTTTCCCAGGTGACGATGCCGCCCTTCACATAGATCTTCCACGAACACGAGCCGGTGCAATTCACCCCATGGGTGGAGCGGACGATCTTGTCGTGCGCCCAGCGGTTGCGGTAGGCGTCCTCCCAGGTGCGGTCTTCACCGGTCACTACACCATGGCCGTTCGAAAACAGCTCCCGGGCTTGCCTGAAATACGTCAGGCGATCCAGAAAATGACTCATTGCGAATCCTCCATGTACAGCACTTGTCGTCAGCCCGGCGCCCTGCCCGCCGGGACGGGGTTGCGGGTCAGGGGTTGCGGATGTAGGCGTTGCGGCGCAGGTAGAACCACCAGTTGAGCACCACTCACAGCGCGTAGAACACGGCAAATCCGTACATCGCGTACTCCGGCGTGCCGGCCTTGATCTGCGCCCCAATCACCACTGGGGCAATGAACGAGCCATACGCCCCGATGGCCGAGGTCCAGCCGAGCACCGGGCCGCGCTGATCCTGATCGAACACATACCCCACGGTGCGGAAGGTGGAGCCGTTGCCAATGCCCGAGGCGGCAAACAGCACGATGAACAGCGCCATGAACAGCATGAAGTACTGCTCCGGCGTGGCCGACTGGTAAGCGAGGTGCATCACGTAGCCGGTTGCCGCCGATACCACGACGAGCACGATGGAAATCCACTGGGTGACGATGGAGCCGCCCAGCTTGTCGGAAATCCAGCCGCCCAGCGGCCGGATCAGCGCCCCCACGAAGGGGCCGATCCAGGCATACATCAGCGCGGAAGGGGCGTTCGGATTGCGCACATGGGTCCAGGCCTGGGTGGCCGGATCGAACAGATGCTGGCTGCCGAAAATCACCGTGATCGACAGCGGCAGGGCCATCGAGAAGCCGATGAAGGAACCGAAGGTGACCACATACAGCGCGGTCATCGACCAGGTGTGCTTGTTGCGGAAGATGCCGAACTGCTTGCTCAGGCCGGCCTTCATGTCATCGGACGCCACAGCCTTCATGGCCAGCAGCGTGCCCACCGTGACCAGCGGCGGCAGCAACCACATGCCGTTGCCGGAGAGCCAGCCAAGGCCGCTGGGTGCGGGCAGGTACAGATACAGCCCGATCGCCGACACCACCAGCGCCACACCATAGAACAGCAGGATGCGGCCGAAGGCGGTGGCGGTCGAGCCGATGGCGGGCGACACGGTGAGCAGGTTGTTCAGGCCGAACCAGCCGATCAGCGCCAGCGGCACCAGCAAGAGCAGCCACACGAAACCGGCGTTCTGCACCCAGGTGGGCGTGCCGGCTGCGATGCGGCCGATCAGCGTGGCCGAATCCCTCACCAGCGCGACCGGCTCGCCGCCGATCACACCGAACAGCCCCACCGTCATCACTGCCGGAATCAGCAGCTGCGAGGTGGTCACGCCAAAATTGCCCAGGCCGGCATTCAGCCCCAGCGCCGTGCCCTGCAGCCGCTTGGGAAAGAAGGTGCTGATGTTCGACATGGAGCACGCAAAATTGCCTCCGCCGATGCCCGACAGCAGCGCCAGCAGCTGGAACACCCACAGCGGCGTGCCGGTATCCTGCAGCGCCAGCCCGGTCCCCGTCGCCGGGATCATCAGCAGCGCGGTGGTCAGCCACACGGTGTTGCGCCCGCCACAGATGCGGATGAAGAAGGACGCCGGAATGCGCAGCGTGGCGCCGGACAGGCCGGAGATGGCCGCAATCGTGAACAGCTCGTCGGGCGTGAAGGGAAAGCCGGCATTGGCCATCTGCACGGTGATGATGCCCCACATCAGCCACACGGCGAAGCCGCACAGCAGGCTGGGAATCGAGATCCACAGATTGCGGTTGGCGATGCGCGCACCACGCGTGCGCCAGAAGCTTTCATCCTCCGGCTGCCAGTGGGCGAGATTCACGCCCCTGTCCTGCAGGGCGGCGGGGGCCGCCTGTGTTGTCGAACCTTTCGAACTCATCGAAGCTGCTCCTCAGCGTTCAAGATCGGCGAAACCGGCGAAAAATCGGGGAAAGCGGAACAGCCCTCATCGGCCCCGTGCCGTCGTTGTGGCGGTGGCCTCCTGCGGACCGGAAGTCACCGCCATCACGTCGCGGTTGCGCACTTCGGTCCAGTACATCCAGATCAGCGACACCCAGGTGATGCCGTACAGCAACATGAAGGCGCTGGCGCGTACCCCGGTGAGGTCGAGCAATGCCCCGAACATGATCGGCAGGAGAAAACCGCCCATGCCTCCGACCAGCCCGACGATGCCGGACACCGCACCGATGTCGCGCGGAAAGTCGTTGGCGATGTACTTGAACACCGATGCCTTGCCGAAGGCCCAGGCGACCCCGACGATGAACATCAGCGCGGTGAAGAACCACACGTTGTGATGAATCTCGAAGCTGCGCGGCCCATCGACGGTGATCACGGTGAATTGGGTGTGCGGGTAGGAGAGCAGGAACAGGCAGATCCACGACACCCACATCACCCACCAGGTGACCTTGTGGGCGCCATAGCGGTCGGACAGCCAGCCCCCCACCGCGCGCAGCACACCGCCCGGCAAGGAGAAACAGGCCGCCAGCAGCGCCGCCACCTCCAGCCCCATGCCGAACTCGGCGACGTAGTACTTGGTCATCCACAGCGCCAGCGCCACATAGCCACCGAACACGATGGAGTAGTACTGGCAGTACTTCCACACCCGGGGGTCCTTGAGCACCCTGAGCTGATCGGAAAAACTCACCTGCGAGGACACCCGGTGGCTCGGGTCGTCGTAGGTGAAGAACCAGAAGGCGATTGCAATCACCAGCATCGCCACGGCAAACACCTGCGGCACGAACTGCCAGCCAAAGGCCACCACCAGCACTGGCGCCACCAGCTTGGTCACCGCAGCCCCGGAGTTGCCGGCCCCGAACACCCCCATCGCAAAACCCTGCCGGTCACGCTCGAACCAGCGCGCGCAGTAGGCGATACCCACCGAAAAGGAGCCCCCGGCCAGCCCCACGAACAGGCCCGCCAGCAGAAACTGCCAGTACTCGGTGGCGTGGCTGATCAGGTAGATCGGCAGCACCGTGGCCAGCATCAGTGCGAAGAACACCATCCGCCCGCCAAAGCGGTCGGTCCACATCCCCAGCGGCAGGCGTACCAGCGAGCCGGTGAGCACCGGCGTGGCGGCAAGCAGGCCGAACTGGGTTTCATTGAGCGAGAGCATGTCCTTGATCGGAATGCCGATCACCGCAAACAGCATCCACGCCGCAAAGCACATGGTGAACGCCAGCGTGCTCATGATCAGCACCGACAGTTGTTGCGTGCGACGTGAAGCCATGTTCGCCCCCGGATTTGGTTCGGCAGGAAGACCCTGCGGGTCACTGGGGCACACTGTAGGGAATGTGCGACGGCCCGGGCATCCGCCATCGGAACGACATGAAGGACTAGTCCGTAAGTAGGGGGTGGCCAGAAAGTGGTTTTCAGGTGATCCGCCGTAACTTGCAAACGGCATTTCATGGAACTAAATTGATGCCATGAACATTTTAAAAAAGTCTCATGTCATCGACGGATCAATTCATGAAAATGCTTATCGACCAGCGCGGCGTGGGATTGATGGAAGTGCTGATCACGATGCTGCTCGTATCGGTGGGTCTGGTGGGGCTGGCCGGCGTGCAGGCCACCACCCTGCGCCTGACCCACGAAGCGGGCCTGCGCGCAGAGGCCGCCCGGCTTGCCGAAGAATTCACCGAATACATGCGCAGCGCCGGCCCCCACCACCCATTCCACAGCCAGTGGGAACGCCGCCTGCAGACCCGGCTTGGTGCGGAAGCCCGCGCCAGCGTGGCGCACGACGGCAAGCTCGTGACCATCACCCTCGAATGGCCGGAGCGCAGCCCGCAGGCGCAGGGCCATGACGCCCTGCAGCGCCTGACCCATGCCGCCCGGCTGTGAAACCGACCGCAAGCCTGCCTCCTGTCCTACTGCAGCCCCGGTGCCAATGCGGCCTGACGCTCGTCGAACTGCTCATCGCACTGGTGCTTGGCCTGCTTCTGCTGGGTAGCCTGCTGAGCCTGCACGCCTCCTCCAGTCAGACCTACCGTACACAGGTGGCCCTGTCGCGCCTGCAGGAGAACGGCCGCTTCGCGCTCGAACTGCTTGTGCGGGAACTGCACAACGCCGGCCATCTGCCCGGCTGCACCGGCGTGCGCAACAGCCGGCTGGCAACCGGTCACGACCCCGACCTGCACACGCTGTACGGTTTCGACCTCCTGCTCGGTGGCTGGCAGCGGACACCCGGCCCCTACTCGGGCAGTCTTGCGGTCAGTGGCAGCGACAGCCTGCTGGTGAAATACGCCCGACGCAGCTCCGGCCTGCGGCTGGCGGCCCCGTTGCCGGCCGAAGGGGGCACGCCCTCGTTCAGCGGTGGACCTGAGCCGGCCGCAGGCAGCTTGGTGCTGCTCAGCGCCGGGGCCTCCTGCGACCTGCTGCAAAACGCAGGCGCCACCACGCAGCCCGGCAACCATCCGGGCACGCTCAGGCCATTGAGCAGACGCCACGACGCAGCCTCGGAAGTCCATCAACTGCACACCCGGCTGTACTACATCGGGCAGGCAACGTCCTCGACACTGCCCGGCCTGCGCCAGCGCAGCTTCGATCTGGGCCTGCCGGCAGCCGACCAGGAACTCGTCGAAGGCATCGTGGACATGCGGCTGTGCTATGGCATCGACCAGCACCGCCAGCGTCGTGCCGACGCATTCGTGCCTGCGGATGCGGTCTCCGACTGGTCACGGGTGGTGGCGGTGCGTGTCACCCTGCTCGCAGTCAGCCTGACGGACGGTCTGGGCGAAGGGAACGGCCCGCCCCCGGAACTGGAAGACTGCGACGGACACCCCGGCGACGCCCCCCGCCTGAGCGCCCGCATCCTCAACGAACGACGACTGTGGCGCAGCTTCAGCACCACCGTGGCCCTGCGCAACCGTCTGCCCTGAGCGCACCACGATGACCGATGCCGCCCGCCGTCCTCCCTGCTCCCCCTGTTCCCCCTGCCCCCAGTCCGGCATCGTGCTGCCCGTGGCCCTGGTGGTGATGCTGCTGATGAGCCTGCTTGCGCTGTCCGCCCTGAACGAATCGATCGTCGATGAGAAGGTGCTGATCAGTGTGCGCGAACATCAAATCGCGCAGCAACTCGCGGAAACCGCCCTGCGTGCCGGCGAAGAAACAGCCGATGCCCTGCGCACCACGGCCGACCTCACCCGCCTGAGCGCACAGGCACACACGCTGCCGGCCGACCACCTGCCCTCCGTCGGGCAAGCCGAGTACCGGATACAGCACCTCGGCCCGGTGGAACGTGCCCGGGTGACCGGCTTCAGCGCGCCCGCAGGTGCCGCCCTGCATGAATTCCGCATCAGCGCACAGGGCATCGCCGCCGACGGCCGGGCCGAGGTGCTGCTCGAATCCCGTTTCCGCAAACGGCTTGTCATCCACTCACCCTGAGGCTCACCATGCATCCGACCCGGCACCCGCCTTCCCGCCCTTCACCGAAACCCTGCGGCCTGCGCAGTCGCCTGTTCGGCCTCTCCCTGCTCGGCCTGCTTGGCCTGTGGGGCAACCCCGCTGGCCCATTGCATGCCGCAGAAGGCTGCCCGACCCCATCCACACACAGCAGCCACATCCTGAGCGCCACCACCGACCCCGAAGGCGCCCTGCTGTTTTCACTGCAGGCCGGCGATCGCGAGCACCCCCACCGGATCAGGGCGTGGCGCTGGCAGCCCGGGCAGCGGCCCAGCCAACTATGGGAACGGCACCTCGACACCGCCCCGGACAGCGCAGCCCCCGCCAGCCCCCGCGCCCCGACCCATTTGCAGGACACGCCCGCGCTGCTCGCAGGCCTCCCCACCGGCCCGCTGCCCCCCACGCAGGACGCTGCAGACTTCGAACACTTTCTCCGCGCCATGTCCTCCCGCCCCCTGATGCTGTACTTCAGCGCGCCTGACGGGCTGTACGGACTGGAGGCCGCCAGCGGACAGCAGCGGCTGTACCATCCCGCCCCGGATCGGGCAGATGGCGGCATAGCCCGCTTCACCAGCCTGAATGCCGCCGATGTGCGCCTCAACGGACGCTGGCACAGCGTGCTGCTCGCCGGGCTCGGAGAGGTGGAACAGGGGGGCGGCGCTTACCATGCCCTGGACATCACCCAACCCGGAACCCTGGCCGGACACAGTACCGAGCACCCCTCTGCCCTGCTCTGGCGCTATCCGGACGAACACCAGCCCACGCACCGGACCCGGCCCGGCGCATCGCTCACCCCGGCGGCAATCGTCAAACTCAACTCGGGACAGTGGGCCGTGCTGTTCGGCGATGGCGCCCGCCTGTCAGCCACACCCGCCGGACAGCACACCACAGGCGCCGCGCAGCACGCCACCGTACCGACCCTGTTCGTGGTATCGCTGGACGACGGTGCGCTGATTGCCGAACTGCACGCCCGCAACCCACACCTGCAAGCATCCGGCAGCGCGCACGACGACGGCCTGAGCGGCATCGCACCAGTGGATGTGGATCAGGATGGCGTGGTCGATCTCGTGTATGGTGGCGCGCTCGACGGCAGCGTGTGGAAGTTCGACCTCTCCGCGAGCAACCCGGCCCGCTGGCACCTGGCCTACCGCCTGTTTCAGGCCTGCACCCAGCCCGGCTGTCCGGCGGCCAGCCACCAGCCCGTCATCCACAGGCCGGTCGTCCTCCCCCATCCGGACGGGCTGGGCCTGCTGGTGCTGTTCGCCACACACCCCCGCCCCACCGACGACACCGGAGCACGGCCGCACACCCCCCGCCACCACAGCCTGTACGCAGTGCTCGACAGAGGCCGCAACGTGAGCCGCGACGCGCTTCAGGCACAGCACATCCTCGATGCCCCAGCGGACGACGGCGCGCACGCCGGCGCTGCACCGGGGCTGCGCCTGACCACCCGCACGCCACCGGACTGGCGCAGCCAGCACGGCTGGTATCTTGACCTGCCTGCCGGCCATGCCGGTCACCCCCCGGAGCATGTCGCAGGCTGGCTGGAGCTGCACGACGACCGGCTGGCCTTCACCACCCGCACCGCACCCGGCGACTGCAACAGCCCTGCGCTGCACTGGCGCATGCAACTCGATGCCGTCACCGGTACCGCCCCCACCCACCCCGCCTTCGACAGCAACCAGGACGGCCACATCGACGCTCGGGATCAGGTCAGCCGGGTCGTGGACGGCGTGCCCGTGCCCCAGCCGCCTTCCGGCATCGCCCACCCCGAACCCGGTGCATTCAGCAGCCTGGTGCAGTTGCACGATGGCACCCTGGTCCGCTTTCGCGAAGCGCAGGCACAGCCGGTCGCCGACCCGGAAGCCCTGGACCCTCATCAGCAGGGACGCATCGGCTGGCTACGGATCCGCTGAAGCCGAGTCGCTGAAGCAGATTCTCTGAAGCCAAGTCGCTGTACGATCCGAAAACTTTCAAACAATCACATGTAATGACTTGAAATCTGACATGTGATACCCCAGAATACGCCCATGGAACGCAAGACATCAGCCCACTACCAGCGCCTGCACCGCGCCCGCCTGCGCGAGCAGGGCCTGGTGAAGAAGGAACTCTGGGTGCTGCCAGAATACCTGGATGAGTTATCCGCGGTGGAAAAAAACATGCGCCGGCCGCGCGGTGCGCCTCGACTCGCAAAGGAGAACGCAATGAAGGATCAGGAATTGTGGACCGTCCGGGCCCTGCAGACCGCCCTGCAGGGCAGCGACATGGTCGGATCGGGCAGCGTGCGAGTGGAACTGCTGGAAGGCTCCGAACCCAGCCTTCTGCTGCAGATGCGGGAGTATGGCGACCTGCCGGTATTCCTGGCCGTGGTCGGCGAGCAGATCGTGGTCGAGGCCATGCTGTGGCCGGTCGCCCAGGTCAAGGATGTGGTCGCCTTCAACGACCAGGTGTTGCGCACCCACAAACTGTTCCCGCTGTCGACCATCGGCATCGAGAGCCTGCCCGAAGTCGGTGACGCCTACATCATGTTCGGTGCGCTGAGCGCGGCATCCAGCCTGTCCGACGTGCAGCTCGAAATCGAAACCCTGGCCGACAACGTGATTCGCGCCACCGAAGCCTTCGAAACCCAACTCACCACCGTCTGAACGGCATCAGGAGAACACATCATGAGCATCTGGCTGAAACTGGTTACCGCCCTGCGCGGAGGTGCCCACGAACTGGGCGAGGCTGTGGTGGATGGGCAGGCACTGCGCATTCTCGATCAAGAGATTCGCGACGCGGACGCCGATCTGCGGCGCTCGCGCGAAGCGCTCGCCGAGATCATGGCCAAGCAAAAACTGGCCGCTGCGCGGATGGACGAAACCCGGGCCAGGATCGAGGAGTACGAAGGCCATGCGCTGAAGGCACTCGAAAGCAACAATGAAGCGCTGGCCCTGGAAGTCGCCAACAAGATCGCCTCACTGGAGAACCAGCACAACGAGGAACGCGCCCAGACCGAACAATACGCCAGCAGCGTGGTCGACCTGCGCCGCGCGATTGCCCAGGCGGAAAACCATATCCGCCGCCTGAAGCAACAGGTGGATACGGTCAAGGCCACCGAGAGCGTGCAGCGCGCGCAGGCCACCGTGGCCGATCGTTACAGCGGTTCGCAGACGCGGGTGCAAACCGCGCTGGACTCGCTGGAGCGCATCAAGAAAAAGCAGGCCGAGCGCGGTGCCCGCATGCAGGCGGCCTCCGAGATTGCGCGCGAGGCCAATGAGGACCCGCTGGACGAGAAGCTGCGCCAGGCCGGCATCACCCCGGACAGCGGCAGCGCCAGCGCGGTGCTGGCACGCCTGAAAGAGAAGCGTGCAGCGGGCTGACCGGCCAGCCCGCTTCCTGACCGCCCGTTATTCATCCGGCCCTTCAAACTGTCATGACACCCGTTCGCCCTGAGCTTGTCGAAGGGCTCGGCCCGAACGGAAAAAGGGTGTCTTGGGGCCGGCTTCATAACCGCCGGTCGATCAACCCCCATCCCACCGACCCGGAGTGATGACCGTGGAGCAGTTCCTGAACATTGCGCTCTCTTTTCCCACCGTGGTGTTCAGTTTCGTGCTGGCGGTCATGGTGGTGTACTGGCTGATTGCCCTGCTGGGGCTGGTGGACATCGATGTACTGGACAACCTGACCCTGCCCGACGGTGACGGGCTGGAGCTCGAAGGCCTGTCGGGGTTGCTGATGCGGCTCGGGCTGGCCGGCATTCCCCTGACCGTCATCCTCACGGTGCTGGCCTTCTTCAGCTGGTTCGTCAGCTACTATGCCGTCTATCTTCTGCAAGGCATGGGGCTGGACGGATGGCCGTCGCTTGCGCTGGGCGTCGCCGTCCTGCCGGCCGCGTTCGTGGCCGGCGTCATGCTGACCTCGCTCGCCCTGCGCCCGCTGCGGCGCCTGCTCGGACGCATCGCACCGCGCCACCGCAAGTCACTGCTCGGACAGGTGGGCGTGGTGCGCAGCCCCACGGTCAATGCGCAACAGGGCTACGTGGCGGTCGAGGACGGCGGCGCCGGCCTGATCCTTCAGGCGCGCAGCCCAAATCGCAGCTTCCAGCGGGGTGACCGGGTGGTGTTGATAGAATATCGACCCGACATGAACCACTACCTTGTCATCGGCGAGGAGGAATTCACCGGCTGACAAATCCGGCGCCAGTGCCTTTCTGTCCGCTCGCAGGTACGCGCTTTTATTCAAGTTCAATCCGAAAAGGGGAATTTCGTCAATGAACATGGCCCAAGTGATGCCCTTCCTGATGGGCGTCGGCATCTTCGTACTGGTCCTGATCGGCCTGTTTGCGCTGTTCAAGGCCTTTTACATCAAGGTGCCGCAAGGCACCGCGCTGATCGTCAACGACTTGTCGGCAACGCCCAAGGTGCACTTCACCGGGGCGCTGGTGTATCCGGTGATCTACAAAAAGGAGTTCATGCGGATTTCCCTGATCACGCTGGAAGTCGACCGGCGTGGCAAGGACGGCCTGATCTGCCGCGACAACATGCGCGCGGACATCACCGTGGCCTTCTACCTGCGGGTGAATGAAACTCCGGAAGACGTGCTCAAGGTGGCCAAGGCCATCGGGGTCGACCGCGCATCCGACAAAGGTGCGGTAAATGAGCTGTTCAACGCCAAGTTCTCCGAGGCGCTGAAGACCGTCGGCAAGCAGATCGACTTCGTGAAGCTGTTCGAGAACCGCCAGGAATTCCGCGACCGCATCATCGAAGTCATTGGCAACGATCTCAACGGTTATGTGCTGGAAGACGTTGCCATCGACTATCTGGAGCAGACCCCCAGATCTTCCCTTGACCCCTCCAACATTCTGGACGCCGAGGGCATTCGCAAGATCACCGAACTCACCGCCGCGCAAAACGTCATCACCAACGAGCTGGAGCGCAACGAAGAACTCGCCATCACCAAGAAAAACGTCGAAACCCGCGAGGCCATGCTCGCACTCGAACGCCAGCAGGCCGATGCCGAAGCCCGCCAGAAGCGCGAAGTCGCCACCATCCAGGCACGCGAGGAGGCCGAGATCGAGCGCGTCCGGGAAGAGGAGCGGCTGAAGGCCGAGCAGGCCCGCATCCAGACCCAGGAACAGATCGACATCCGCACCGAGAACGCCACCCGCGAGGTCGAGGTGGCCGAGCAGAACCGTGCCCGGGCCGTGGTGATCGAGAAGGAAAAGGTGGCGCGCGCCCAGCAACTCGAGATCGTGTCCCGCGAGCGCGACGTGGAACTGCAACGCATTGAAAAGGAGCGCGCGCTGGAAGAGCAGCGCACCAACATCGCCAACGTGATTCGTGAGCGCATCGCGGTCGAGAAGACCGTGGCGATCGAGGAAGAGCGCATCAAGGAAGTGCGCGAAGTCTCCGAGGCCGAGCGTGTGAAGCAGGTCACCGTGCTCAACGCCCAGGCCCTGGCCGAGGAAGAACTGGTGCGTCAGGTGAAGAAAGCCGCCGCCGACGAAGACTCTGCCCGCCACCGCGCGGTGGAGCTGACCGTGCTGGCACAGGCCGAACTCGAAGCCGCCAGCAAGCAGGCCGAGGCGAAGAAGAAGCTCGCCGAGGGTATCGAGGCCGAACGCGCCGCGCCCGGCCTGGCCGATGCGCGGGTGCGCGAGGTGACCGCCGCCGCCATCGAGAAGGAGGGGCTGGCGCAGGCTCGCGTGACCATGGAAAGCATGCAGGCCGAAGCCAAGGGACAACTCGAAAAGGGGCTGGCACAGGCACGCATCGAGGAAGCGCTCGCCCAGGCGAAGGAAAAGCAGGGGCTGGCCGACGCCAAGATACTCGAAGAACGTCTGCTCGCCGAATCGCGTGGCGAGGCCGAGCTGGGCGCCACCAAGGCCAGGGTCACCGAGCAGGTGGGTCACGCCGAAGCCGAAGTGCTGCGCGAGCGCTTCATCGCCGAGGCCCAGGGTCTGGTCGAGAAGTTCGCCGCCCTGTCCAGGCTCAGCGACGACGCCCGGGCGCACGAGGAATTCCGCATGCAGCTCGAGAAGGATTTCGAGCGCGCGATTGCCGGCATCGAGGCCAGCAAGGTGGTGGCCCGCGAACAGGCCGAGGTGCTGTCCTCTGCCCTGAGCAAGGCGAACATCGACATTGTCGGGGGCGAAGGCGCCTTCTTCGACCAGTTTGCCAAGGCCCTGTCGGTGGGCAAGGCCATCGAGGGCGTGTCCGCCAAGAGCCCGGTGGTACAGGAGCTGCTGCAACGCTTCCTGTCGCCCAAGGGCGGTGGCGGGCTCCCGCCCGCCCAGGGCTGACACTGTCCGGTCAACTCACCGCCCCTCACGCGCCCCGCAGCCCGATGCCCGGTTGCAGGGCGCGCCCCTCCCGGCCCACCAGCCGGGCCTTCCAATGATCTCCTCGTGCCACTGAACCGCTGCCATGCCGGACATCGCCTCCCCCACGCCCTCCCAGGACCTCGTCGATCAGGCCGTCGCCTCGGGCGGCGCCTACGAAGTGCTCAGCAAACGGCTGGCCGATCAGGGTCGCAGCCTGCACGCGCTGGCCACGGAGCTGAACCAGGCCCGCATTGCGGAATTCGGCAGCGGGGGCATGAGCCTGCTCGGCCGCTTCCGCCTGCGCAGCGAAAACAACTGCGTCGGCCGCGACATCGTGCAGGTGGGCGGCACCCTGCTGTTCGGCTACAACGTGTTCATCGGCCTCAAGCAGGAAACCCGCATCGAAGACGTGTTCTCGCTGTACCGGCTGGAGCAGACCGAAGCTGGCTACGACGTGGTGCCGGTGGACGTAGCCCAGAGCTTTCTGGGCATCACCAGCTTCGTGCAGGACTTTCGCGAGCTGTACACCTATTACAAGGACACCCGCCTGCTTGAGCTGCAGGTGCGCGACGGCAAGCTGCTCGCCAGCTTTCAGATCGGCGCCCGGCTGACCGACATCCGCGTGTTCCGCTGGTCGATCTCGCCCGACGGTCGCGAGGTGCGTTACATCGACAACCGGGGCGAACGCGACATCGCCCTGCCCGCCCCCTTCGACTTCGAATGGACCCGCGCCGGCCGTGAACACGTCGTCAATGGCCGCCATCCGCACCTGAACATTCTCGACACGGTGTTCGTCGAGACGCTCAACGGTGACCTCACCATCAAGGTCGAGAACAACACCGAAGACGGCATGGGCATCTACCGCGAAGAGGTGATGGACAAGACCCAGTCGCTCGACGACGCTGCGGTCGAGTTCGCGCGCGTGGGCAGCCTGATCCTGCTCAAGATTCTGCCCTACCGCGAGGAGCAGACACGCTATCTGGTGTTCAACACCCTCACCCGCAAGGTACAGCGCATCGACGCCATCGGCCTGGCCTGCATCCAGCTGCCCGAGGACCACGGCATCCTGTTTCCTGGCGGCTACTATCTGCAAAGCGGCGAGAACCGCGCCTTCGACCAGCAGATGGATGGCATGCGCTTTCGGCGCAGCATCCGCTCGCCCAATGGCGAGGATGTGCTGTATGTGTTCTACGAACCCACCAGTGGGCGCATCGCGCTGTTTACCTACAACCTCATTTCCCGCGAGCTGCAGCCCCCGCTGATCGGCCATGGCTACGCCCGCCTGGAAGACGGGCGCGTCGTGCTGTTCAGCTCCGAGTCGGACGAACCCACCCGCATCCACCCGATGCAGGTGTGGCACACCCCCTTTTTCAGCGACGAATACGCCGCCCGCCAGCCCGCTGGCAACAGCTTCTTCAGCCGCATCGGCAATGCCGATCTGGTGCGCGGCCTCTCCGAACTGTTCAGCCTGTCGCGCGAGATCGACGCACAGGATGTGTCGGTTGCCCGCTATCAGCGACTCATCGACCAGACCCGCCGCCTGTTCGACCGCTACCACTGGATGAGCGACGCGCAGGGCGGCGCGCTGAGCCGCACCCTGCACGAGATCGCCGCCTCGGGCGAAGCCGTTCTCGACGAATACGAAAAGGTCGAGAGCATCCGTGCCGCATCGGCCCGCGCGATGAGCGAGGCCGAAACCCGCTACAAGGCCCTGCTCGCCCAGCTGCGCGTGCAGGACTGGAAGCACGCACCGGACTATGTGCAGGCCCTGCAGCGTACCGCCGCCGAACGCGGCCACCTGCTGACGCTGCGCGACATGCGCTACATCGACCGCGCGCGCATCGACGCGATGGAAGCCGAACTGGTTGCGGCGCAGGAACGCATCGGGGCCGAAACGGCGCGTTTTCTCGCCAGCGACGAAGCCCTCCAGCCCTATGCAGCCCGACTGGACGAGGTCAACCGCGAGACCGAGCAGGCCGCCAGCGTGGCGCAGCTGGCGCCCCTGCTGCAGGGCATGGAAGCCATGTCCGCCGAGCTCGACACCCTGTCGGAGCTGATGGCGACGCTCCACATCGAGGACGCCACCCAGCGCACCGCCATCGTCGAATCCATCTCGGCCATCTATGCCCGGCTCAATCAGACCAAGGCGCGCAGCGAACAGCGCCGCCGCTCGCTGGGTTCGAACGAGCGCGTGGCCCAGTTCGGCGCGCAGTTCACGCTGTTCAGCCAGAGCATCACCAGCGCGCTGTCGCTCGCACAGGACCCGGAACGGTGCGACGAACAGCTGTCCCGCCTGCTGGTGCAGCTCGAGGAGCTGGAAAGCCAGTTCGGCGAGTACGATGCCTTTCTGGGCGACATCGTCGCCAAACGCGAAGAACTGCTCGAAACCTTCGAGAGCCACAAACAGACCCTGCTCGATGAGCGTCAGCGCAAGGCGCAGGCGGTGCAGGATGCGGCACTGCGCATTCTCGACGGCCTGGGCCGGCGCACCAAGCGGCTGGGCACCCTCGACGAGCTCAATGCCTTCTTTGCCGGCGACCCGCTGATCCTCAAGCTGCGCGAACTCACCGCGCGCCTGCGCGAACTCCACGACAACGTCAAGGCCGACGATGTCGAAGCCCGCCTCAAAGGCACCCAGGATCAGGCCCTGCGCGCGCTGCGCGACCGCAACGACCTGTTCGAAGGCGGGGGCAACGTGATCCGCCTCGGACGCCACCGCTTCAGCGTCAACACCCAGACGCTGGACCTGACCCTGATGCCGCGTGGCGACACGCTCAACCTCCACCTGGTCGGCACCGACTACATGGAGCCGCTCGACGACCCGCAACTGACCGTGCTGCGTCCGTTCTGGGACGTCTCGCTGGCCTCCGAATCGCCGCAGCTGTATCGCGGGGAGTACCTCGCGCTGCAACTCATCGCCGCCGCACGGCAGGGACAGGAAGGCTGGAGCGCCGACCGGCTGCAGGCCCTGTTGCTGCAACCGGACGCACTCGACCGCGCCCTGCGCGAGTTTGCCGCCCCGCGCTATCGCGAAGGCTACGAGCGCGGCATCCACGACCATGACGCGGCGCGCATCCTGCAGGCGCTGCTGCCCATGCAGCAGGCCGCCGGCGTGCTGGCGGTGGCCCCGGCCGCACGCAGTCTGGCCGTGCTGTACTGGAGCCAGCGCCAGCATGTCGTGAAACCCGAAGCCAGCGCCGCGATTGCACAATGGCCGGCGCGCGCGCGCCAGAGCCTGGACATGCAGCGCCTGTTTGCCAGCGATGCCGCCCGCAAGGCCCTGAGCGAAGACATCGCCCGCACCCTGCAGACATTTGCCGAGCGTCACGCGCTGGCCCTGGCGCCGTCGGACAGCGACATCGCCGCAGACTACCTGCTGCAGAAGCTTGCCGATCCCGCGCCGCGCTTCAGTTTCACCGAACAGGCACGCCGCCTGATCGAAGCCCTGCAGGCCCGGCTGGAAGCCTCCGGCAGCTGGCTGCCCCTGCTCAATCACTGGCGCAACAAGGATGGCAGCGACCTGCCGCTGGCGCAACGCTGGCACGGCGCCCTGCACTGGGTGCAGGCGCTGTGCCATGAAGCGGCCAGCCGCCTTCGGAACGATCCTGCGCAGTCCCCCGAACTTGCAGAGCTGGCCGACCTGGGCGACTACGCCGTGGAAGCGGCCACCTGGCTGATCGCCGCCGACGACATCGACCACCGCTTCAGCAGCGTGCAACTGCGCGCCACCGTCACCGGCCTGCTCGGCGAACACCCGCGCATCCGCGACGGGGCCATGGTGCTGGCGGTCGACGACCTGACCCGACGCGCCCACTGGCACAACACCCACTTTGTGCCCGGCTTCCAGCAGTACCAGCAGCTGCGCCACCACATCCTGGTGCGCGAACGCGAGGCCATGCGGCTGGACGAGTTCAAGCCGCGCCCGCTGTCCAGCTTCGTGCGCAACAAGCTGATCAACGACGTCTACCTGAGCGTGATCGGCGACAACCTCGCCAAGCAGATGGGGACCGTGGGCGAGAACCGGCGCAGCGACCAGAACGGCCTGCTGATGATGATCTCCCCCCCGGGCTACGGCAAGACCACGCTGATGGAATACGTCGCCCACCGCCTCGGCCTGATCTTCATGAAGATCAACGGTCCGTCGCTGGGGCATGAAGTACGCTCGATCGACCCCGCCCAGGCCCCCGACGCCACCGCCCGCCAGGAACTGGAAAAGCTCAATCTCGCACTGGAGATGGGCAACAACGTCATGCTTTACGTAGACGACATCCAGCACACCCACCCGGAGTTCCTGCAGAAGTTCATCTCGCTGTCCGACGGCACGCGCCGCATCGAAGGCGTCTGGAAGGGGCGCACCCGCACCTACGACATGCGCGGCAAGAAGTTCTGCGTGGTCATGGCGGGCAACCCCTATACCGAATCCGGCGAAGTGTTCAAGATTCCCGACATGCTCGCCAACCGCGCCGACATCTACAACCTGGGCGACGTCCTCGGCGGCATGGAAGAGGTGTTCAAGCTCAGCTACATCGAGAACAGCCTCACCGCCAACCCCACCCTCGCGCCGCTGGCCACCCGCGACCTGAAGGACCTGTACCTGATCCTCGACAAGCTCGCCGGCAAGGACTTCTCGGTCAATGCCCTCAGCCACGATTACAGCACCGCCGAACTGCGCGACATCGAGGCCACCCTGCAACGCATGCTCCAGGTGCGCGAAGTGGTGTATCGGGTCAATCAGCAGTACATTGCCAGCGCAGCCCAGGCCGACAATTATCGCACCGAGCCCCCCTTCCGCCTGCAGGGCAGCTACCGCAACATGAACAAGCTGGCGGAAAAGATCTCTGCCGTCATGAACGATGCCGAGCTCCAGCAGCTGTTCGCAGACCACTACCAGGGCGAGGCACAGCTGCTGACCACCGGCGCCGAGGAAAACCTGCTCAAGCTCGCCGAACTACGTGGTTCGCTGACGGCCGAACAGGCCGAGCGCTGGGCCAACATCAAGCGCGACTACCTGCGCAACAAGGCCATCGGCGGCAGCGATACCGACACTGCCGGCAAGATCGTCCTGCAGTTGATGGAGCTCGTCGAAGCCACCCGCGAGCAGGCTGCCAGTGTCGCCCATGCCGCACGCGCGGACGACGACACGCCGCCGCCCTGGCCCGAACTGATCGCGCAACTCAACCGTCTGGCCGAGGCCCAGACCGTACAGGCCCGCCATGTCGCCGTATTTGCGCAATCCCAGCAAGCCAGCGCCCCCCAGGCCAACCAGCGCGAGGAAAGACTGCTGAAGGCGCTCGCCCGGCTCATGCAGCACACCGCCGCCCCGGTGTACACCCACTTCGAGGAAAGCCGAAAACAGGCGCTGGGCCTGCACCGCGTGTTGCTGGAAATCGCCGAACGCCTGCGCGCCGTGGCCGAAGCGGAATCCTCCTCGATTGCGCGCGGCAGCGACCGCAATGTGCAAATGCTCGAACGCGCCTTCTCGCGCATGAGTGGCGGGGCGGACGACAGCGATCAGACCCGCCGGCGCGATCCGGCGGGCAGCTGAGCCGCCCCCTCCACGCTCCCGACCACCGCACAGGCCCGAGCCCCATGCCCACCGACGCCCCCGCTTCCGCCCCGCCCGCCCGCTTCGCCCCCACCACCGGCCTGCCCGGACTGGACGCAGTCATGTGCGGTGTCGAGCGGGGCGACAACATCGTGTGGCAGATCCAGTCCCTGGATGAATACCTCGCACTCGTGCGCCCGTACGCCGCCGCCGCGCGCGCGCAGCAACGACGCCTGATCTACTTCCGCTACGCCCCCCACGCCGCCCTGCTCGGGCCGGACGACGGCGCGGAAATACACCACCCACGCCCGGACGAAGGCTTCGAGACCTTTGTCGATCAGGTCCACAGCGTGATCGAGGCGGCCGGCACCGAAACCCTGTACATCTTCGACTGCCTGTCGGAACTGGCCGAAACCTGGCAGTCGGACAGGATGATGGGCAACTTCTTCCGCCTCACCTGTCCGCGCCTGTTCGATCTGGACACGGTCACCTACTTCGCGGTGATGCGCCACACCCACACCCGCGCCGCGATGGAGGTGATCACCGACACCACGCAGTTCCTGCTCGACGTGTTTGCCGGTCACGACGGCCACTACATCCGCCCGGTGAAGGTACGCCACGGCTCGGCCGCCGTCATGAACCTGATCCACGCCTGGGCGCATGACGCACACGGCGGCGACCGCTTCCGCCCGGTCACCGACAGCGCCACGGTGTCGGCCATCCTGGCCCATTCCGAATGGCCCGGGCTGGAAGAAAACCAGACCGGCGGCCACTGGCAGCGCAACTTTGCCGCCGCCCGCGCGGCCCGCAGCGCACGATCCCGCTCACCGGGCAGCACCGCCCTCCTGCCCGACGAGGCCGTGAATGAACGCACCTGGTTCACCCGCCTGTCGCGCCAGCTTTTCCCGGACGATGCGCAGATGATGGCGCGGGTCGACCGCTACATGACGCTCGACGACCTGCTGGCCATCCGCCAGCGCATGATCGGCATCGGCAACATCGGTGGCAAGGCGCTGGGCATGCTGCTGGCCCGCGCGATCCTGCGCCAGGATGCGCCCCATCTGCTCGAACGCAGCGAAGCGCATGATTCCTTCTACGTCGGCAGCGTGGTCTACGACACCTTCATGGTGCACAACGGCCTGTGGTGGACCCGCCGGCGCCAGCGCGATCCGGAAGGCTTTCTGCAGGGGCTGGACGAGGCGCGCACGCGCATCCTCAACGGCGACTTTCCGGCCAGCACCCGCCGGCAGTTCGAGGGCATGCTGGACTATTTTGGCGAGTGGCCCTTCATCGTGCGCTCCAGCTCGCTGCTCGAAGACCGCTACGGCAACGCCTTTGCCGGCCAGTACGAAAGCGTGTTCTGCGTCAATCAGGGGCCGCGCGACAAGCGCCTGGCCGACCTGCTCGACGCCGTGCGCGAAGTGTATGCCAGCAGCCTCTCGGAGCAGGCCCTGCGCTACCGCCAGCGCCACGGCCTGCTGGCGCGCAACGAACAGATGGCGCTGCTCATCATGCGTGTCTCCGGTCAGGCCGGTCACCGCTACTTTCATCCGGACGCCGCCGGGGTGGGCCTGTCGGTCAACCCCTGGCGCTGGAATCCGAAAATCGACACCGCCGCCGGCGTGGTGCGCCTCGTCGCCGGCCTGGGCACCCGGGCGGTGGACCGCACCGACGACGACTACACCCGGCTGATTGCGCTCAACGCCCCCGGGCTGCGCCCCGAAAGCAGCTTTGGTGAAATCGCCCGCCACGCGCAGCGCCGCATGGACGCCCTCGACCTGCAGGAAAACCGCGTCATCTCCGGCCATTTCACCGCGCTCGTGGCCGGACGCGAAGATTTTCCGATGGCCTTGTTCACCACCCGCGAAGACCCCGAACGCCCGCCCTTCCTCACCTTCGACGGCCTCATCTCACGCACGCCCCTGGTCGCCGACCTGCGCGGGACCCTCGCCTGCCTGCAGGCCGCCTACGCCCATCCGGTGGAAATCGAGTTCGCTTTCAACATGCATCCCGATGGTGGCTACCGCCTCAACCTGCTGCAATGCCGGCCAATGCGGATTCGCGATGAAAGCGGCGGCGGACAGGGCCGGCTGCCCGCCGCCGCCACCCCCGCACCGATCCAGTCTCACGGCGCGGTGATCGGCCCCGGCCGGGTCATCCACCCGGAGCGCATCGTGTATGTCCGGCCCGACGCCTACCGCCAGCTGTCCCCGGCCAACCGTTATGCGCTGGCCCGCCTCATCGGCCGCATCAACCAGCTCAGCCCGCACCACGCCCTGCTGTTGCTCGGCCCCGGGCGCTGGGGCTCACGCGATCCCTGGCTGGGCATCCCGGTGGCCTTCTCCGAAATCTGCCATGTCGCAGCCCTGGGCGAGATCGTCGTGATGCATGACAATCTGGTGCCCGACGCCTCGCTCGGCACACACTTCATCCACGAGCTGATCGAAGCGGACATGCTCTACTTCGCGCTGCATCCACACTCCGCAGGCAACCACATCGACGAAGCGGCCCTGCTCGCCCACCCCAACCGGCTTACGGCGCTGCTGCCCGATGCCGCCGACTGGTGCCCGGTGGTGCAGCTCATCGAACTGCCGCCCGGCAGCCACGCACTGCATGCCGACAGCGAAACCCAGCGCGTCACCCTGATTCCCCTGTCCTCAATATCCCCTCCGCAGGCACACTGAAATGCCCCAGCCCCCCAGCCTCGGCAACCTGCTCGCCCACCTGCCGCCTCCGGGCGAGGACGAGTCCTTTGAAATCCTGCTCGACACCCCCGCGTGCCGCATCGAGCGCATCGTCTCGCACGGCCACACCAGCCCGCCCGGCTTCTGGTACGACCAGGACGGCGACGAATGGGTGCTGCTGATGCAGGGTCAGGCCACGCTCGCCTTTGCCGACGGCGGCGAGTACAGGCTGACGGCGGGCGACTGGGTGCACATCCCGGCACACTGCCGCCACTGCGTGGCCGCCACCGCCCCGGCCACCGTCTGGCTGGCCGTGCATGTCGGCACAAAGACGGACACCTCGAAAAACCTCGACTCGCCCGCTCCTGGCCGCTTTTGGTGAAATCCTAATGTCATAAGAAACTATTAACCCGGCCCTTGAGCATGCTGTCTCCGTTCGCCCTGAGTTACCACACCTATCTGATGGCCGGGCTGCGTCTGGTGATGGGTAGCGGGGAAAAAGTGATACTTGAGTAAAACACGAAGTTATACTAAAGTAGGACTTATGATTGATAGGAGGCTCGTATGCTGCAAACCCTGCGCAAAGCTGGCGGCTCGCTGGTAATGACTGTGCCCAAGATGTTTATTGACCAAAATGGTCTGAGCGAAGGCTCCCAAGTGGAGTTGCATCTTCTCGGCAAGAAAATGACTGTTGAGGCACCGACCCGCCCGCGTTATAAACTGGCTGACCTGATGGCTGAGATGCCTGAAGGGCTGCCGCGTGTCGAAGGTTGGGATGAAATGCCCTCGGTAGGGTTGGAGAACGGCTGATGGCGTATTTGCCGAACCGTGGCGACATCGTGCATCTCGATTTCGACCCATCCTCCGGTCGGGAGATGAAAGGCCCGCATTTCGGTCTTGTCTTGAGCGGCAAGGCCTTTAACCAGAAAGGTTTGGCGATGATTTGTCCGATTTCGCAGGGCGCCGCAGCGGCTACGCGCACCTACGGGACGGTGGTCACGCTAATGGGGGCAGGCACCAGCACCCAAGGCGCCGTGCATTGTCACCAGTTGAAATCGCTGGACTGGCGAGCGCGGAATGTGCGCATCAAGGAAACGGTGCCGCAGTACATTGTCGATGAAGCCCTGGCCCGAATCGAAGCCATTCTGTTTGAATGACGCTAATGCACGAAGGTAAGCCTTTACCACAAAGTTTCATAACATACATCAGCCTTCAGTCCCTGTGTGACCGGGTTTTCTTCAGGAAAAACGTAGGAAAACTTCTTGTGAACGGCTTACCCCAATGCGGCTGTCCCGACCATCCAGCGACGGGCGTCCTTCAAAAGCAGCAGCAATTGCTGCTCGCGCAGCGGTGACGTGATGAACCCGAACCGGCTATAGAACCTCGCCGCTTCTTCATCGATGGGGTGGGTCAGCATGGCCCGGATACCGGCCTGCTCGGCAATCAGCATCGTGCGACGAATCGCATCCTGTAGCAGGCCAAAGCCAATTCCGCGCCCCTGATCCTGCTGCGACACGGCCATCCTCGCCAGGATTACGACCGGCACCGGATATTGCCCCATCCCTTTGCGGATGCAATCCGGCGCTTCCAGGGTATCGACCTGGCCGACGGTCAAACTGAAATAGCCCGCCACACGGCCATCCGTTTCGGCAACAACAAAAGTCTTGGCCGATCCGCTGCCTTGGGCCTGCCGAGCGTGGCGCAGTAGCCAGTCATTGAGCGCAGGCCTCCCGCAATCAAAACCCTCCAGTTGATGCCGTGCGGCCAGTGGCTCCGGTGCGCGCAATGTCACTTCGCGTCCCAGGGAGCTTTGCGGGTAAACAGCTCTCGCAAACCGTCGTTGGCCTGTTCGGGGCGATCCAGCAGATCCATCAGAGCCTGGTACTGGCTGCCTGAAACCATGAACAATCGCTGATCGAGCAGCGTCTGTTCAGCAGCCAAGCAGGCGCTGTCGAGGATGAAGTCGGTCAACGACTTGTGCGCCACCTCGGCGGCGCGACGCAGCACCACCTCCTGTTCGGGGGTAGCGCGCAGCCCCAGGCGGGCAGACCGTGCGGAAAGCGACGATGTAACGGCAGCCATGTCAGCACCTTTTTTGTTAGATCAATTGGCACCATGTTAGTACAAATGACACACGCTGCCTATTATTAACCTGGCCCTTGAGTATGCTTTCTCCGCTCGCCCTGAGCTTGTCGAAGGGCCTTGGGCTTCGACAGAGCCTGTCCTGAGCTCGACGAAGGGCTCAGCCCGAACGGAAAGAGGGTATTTGGGAGAGCCGGGTCAATCATGGCGCCCGGAGCCGGCCGTGGGCGCCGGACGCCGGTTCATGACCACCGCCAGCGCCAGCCCGGCCAATGCCAGTGGCACAAACGACACCCAGAGCACGGTGCTCCAGCCATACGCGGACAACACCCCGCCGGAGGTGAATGATCCGAGGGCCATCAAACCGAAAACAATGAAGTCGTTGAGCGACTGGACCCGTGTTTTCTCTTCTGACCGATGACACTCCAGAACCATCGCGGACGCCCCCAGAAAGCCGAAGTTCCAGCCGACGCCAAGCAGGATGAGGGCCCACCAGAAGTGCATCACATCGACCCCGGCCAAACCGACGGCAGCCGCAAGACCGGTCAGCAACAAGCCTGCCGCCGCCATCCGCATGGCACCGAAACGAGCGATGAGGTTGCCGGTAAAGAAGCTCGGTGCGTACATTGCGATGACGTGCCATTGCAGGCCCAGGTTGGCCGATTCCTGTGGATGCCCGCACAAGTGCATGGCCAGGGGGGCAGCGGTCATCAGGAAGTTCATCAGCGTGTATGACACGACCCCGCAGATCACCGCCACGACAAAACGCGGCTGGCGTGCGATCACGGCCAGCGGCCGGCCTCCTGCGATTTCGGCCGCTGTCGGCTTCGGCAGACGGACGCCCAGCAAAATGAGCGCAGCGAGCACCGCAACGGCGGACTGTGCAAGAAAGGTGGCCGCGAACAGATGCGGTGGCCACAAATCCATCGTCCAGGTCACCAGTTGCGGGCCCACCACGCCCGCCGCGACCCCGCCCGCCATGACGAGCGACAGCGCCCGCGCACGCCGGCTCGGCGCCACGCCGTCGGCAGCGGCAAAACGGAACGACAGCACCACTGCGGCGTAGCCGCCCCCCAGAAATGCCGCCAGACAGAACAGCCAGAACCCGCCCAGGAGCACCGCAGCGGTGGCCAGCACCCCGGTCAGCACGCCCGCCCCGGCCCCGGCCATGAAGGCCGCCTGACGGCCATACCGCCGGGCGATGGCTCCGGCCGGCAGGATGCAGACCGCCATCCCGACCACGAAGATGGAGATCGGCAGCGTCGCCAGCAACGGCGTCGGTGCAAAGGTGTTGCCGACGATCCCTCCAGTGGCATAGAACACCACGGAATTGGCCCCGGCCAGCGCCTGTGCAATGGCAAGGCGCCAGATGTTGCCGCGCTGGATGGCTTCGGGAAGTGCTGTATACGTATCGTTTTCCGGCACTGCGCAGTTGCTCGTCATTGTGCTCAGTCTTCCAAACGTAAGAATGTGCCACAAACAGCTTGGCTGGCAGCAGCGGTAGCACGCGATTAACGGAGCTTCGAACCCAGCCCTGCAGTGCTGGCCGGCAGTTCGATGGTCACCACCGTCCGGCGTGCGTCGGAGGCGAGCCGGATGCGGCCGCCGTGTGACTCGACGATCGAGCGGGTGATCGGCAGGCCAAGACCGGCCCCGTCGCCCTGGCGCAAACGGGAAGGGTCGACCCGGTGGAAGCGCTCGAACACCCGGGGCACCTGGTCGGGCGGAATCGGTTCGCCCGGGTTGCTGACCGTCAGCACGACCTGCTCGCGCACACGCCGGATGCACACCTCGATGACGCCGCCGGCCGGCGTGTGCCGGATCGCGTTCGACAGGAGGTTCGACACTGCCCGGCGCAGCATCAGGCGGTCGCCAATCACCGTACCGGCGCCACTGAGCGTCATGCGGAGTTGCCGCTCGTCGGCCAGCGCCTCGTAGAACTCCAGCAATGCGGCCGCTTCGGTCTGGAGTGCGACCTGCTCGGCCGGTTTGGGCAACAAACCGTTGTCGGCCTTGGCGAGAAACAGCATGTCGGCAATCATGCGGGCAAGCCGGTCGAACTCCTCGAGATTGGAATGCAGCGCTTCGCGGTATTCGTCCGCCGAGCGGCTGCGCGACAGGGCCACCTGGGTTTCGGTCATCAGGTTCGACACCGGGGTGCGCAGTTCATGGGCAATATCGGCAGAAAACTCGTTCAGACGGCGGAACGAGGCTTCGAGCCGCTCCAGCATGCCGTTGAAGGCCTCCACCAACGCCCGCATCTCGGCCGGGGCATCGTCGCCTGACAGGCGCTCGCCAAGACGCTCGGCAGACAGCCGGCGGGCGGTGGCGGTCACCCGGTGCATCGGCGCCAGCCCCTTGCGTGCCGCCAGCCAGCCCAGCATCGCCGCCAGCAATGCGGCGGCTGAAATGCCGGCCCCCAGTTGCAGGCGCATGGTGCGCAGAAAATGCACATGATGGGAAATGTCCAGCCCCAGCCACACCTCGGCCGTCAGCGGCGCGGAGTCGAAGTCGGAGCCTGCGTCGGCGGTCGGCCGGGAGAAACGCACCGGAAGAATGGCCGCCTGCCCGATGAAGGGCGCGCCCTGCGCAGTCTGCCACTTCACCCAGGGCAACCTGCCGGCCGCAACCGGCATGGCCTGCATGGGCACGCTGAAGCGCTCGTCGCGCACCGCATGCCGCCAGTCCAGTTGCGGAATGCTCACGCGCAATGCCACCGTCTCATGACCGGCCAACGCATCGTCCAGCCGGCCCGCCAGAGCATCGAGCGCAGCCTGATCGGTGGTGCGTGCCAGCAGGCTGTCGACCGTCGCCAGTTTTGCATGCAGGTCATGCAGGTCCAGCTCGTCGAAGTGCGCCAGCACCGCGCGGTCGATGGCCACGCCCACCACGATCAGCAGCCCGCTGGCCATCGCCGCGAACAGGACGGCGAGCCGCGCCGTCAACGACCCCGCCAGCTTCATCCCGAATCGGCCTCAAGCACATAACCCATGCCGCGCACGGTGCGGATCAGCTTGGGTTCGAACGGATCGTCCACCTTGGCGCGCAAGCGGCGCACGGCCACTTCGATGACGTTGGTATCGCTGTCGAAATTCATGTCCCAGACCTGCGAGGCGATCAGCGAGCGCGGCAACACCTCGCCCTGACGGCGCAGCAACAGTTCGAGCAGGCCGAATTCCTTGGCCGTCAGATCGATGCGCCGGCCACTGCGCGTCACCCGTCGACGCAGCAGATCGAGCTCGAGATCGGCCGCCCGCAGGACTTCCGGCTCCTTGCTCTTGCCCCGGCGCAACAGGGTGCGCACCCGCGCGAGCAATTCGGAAAACGCAAAGGGTTTCACCAGATAATCGTCGGCCCCCAGCTCCAGCCCATGCACCCGGTCCTCGACCGCATCGCGTGCGGTCAGGAACAGCACCGGCATCTCGCCCCCGGCACGGCGCACCGCCTGCAGGATGGCCCAGCCATCGACGCCGGGGAGCATCACATCGAGCACCAGCAGATCGTAGTCCCCGGTCAGCGCCAGATGCATGCCGTCGATGCCGTCACGCGCCAGATCGACGACAAACCCCGCCTCGCCCAGCCCCTGGCGCAGATAGTCCCCGGTTTTTGCTTCGTCCTCGACGATCAGAATTTTCATGGCGTTCAAACGGTTCGACTCTCGTGCCGATTCTGCCAGCGAACGCAGGCACTGCAACGAAGATTACAAAGATGTAATCCCGGCGTCAGCCTGTTGTCCGGATGCACGCCGCATCATCGGGGCTGAATCTTTCCATTGCACTGTCCCATCAAGGAGCGCCCCCCATGAACCTCCGCCTGAACGCCTTGCCATTGACCCGATCCTTTATTATCAACCCGGCCCCTGAGCATGCTGTCTCCGTTCGTCCTGAGCGTGTCGAAGGGCACTGCCGAAACCGGGCTTCGACAGCGCCTGTCCTGAGCTCGACGAAGGGCTCAGCCCGAACGGAAATAAGGTATTCGGTGGCCGGGCTCATCATGGTTTCCGCCGCCGTCATCCTTGCCAGCCTTGGCGCCGCCCCTGCCCTGGCGCAAAGCGGCCATGCCGGCCACGACAGCCATCACCACGGCCACGCCCCTGCGCGGACCACGGCCGACACCGACACCGCCGCCCCCCTGTCTGAAGGAACGGTGCGCCGTGTGAATGCGGAGGCCGGCAGCGTGACCATTGCCCATGGTCCGCTCGCCAACCTCGACATGCCTCCGATGACGATGAGCTTCCGGCTGCGCGGCAACGCCTCGCTCGACGGTCTTGCTCCGGGCGACCGGATCCGCTTTGCCGCAGACCAGGACGGTGACGCTTTCATCGTCACCGAAATCGAGAAACTGGGCGAATGACGCGATGCCAAGCCGCGCAGTGCCCACGGCAGCAAGGCGCTTGCGGGCGGCGTCAATCGCCTCCGCCCTTGCCTGCCTGTTCGCCCTCAGCCCAGCCGTACACGCGGACGAGCCATCGCTCGGGGCCGGACTCGACCCGCTGATTGCACATGCGCGGGCCCACAATCCGGCCCTCGCCGCGAGCCGGCTGGAGGCCGCTGCCGCCCGCGAACGGGTGACCCCGGCTGGCGCGCTGCCAGACCCGAGCATCGAGATCGAGCTGATGGATGTGACCAACGCCATGAATCCCGGGCGTCCGGCCTCAGTGCTGCCCGGGCAGGTGGGCACGACCCGGGTACGCGTGTCGCAGATGCTCCCCTTCCCGGGCAAGCGTGCCCTGCGCAGCGACATCGCGGCGGCCCTCGCCGATGGCGTCGCGGCCGATGCGGAACAGCGCCGGCTGGAGATCGAAACCGCCATCCGGCGCGCCTTCATCGCCCATTACCAGGTCAGCGCACAGTCACGCATCTTCAGCGAGACGATTGCGCTCAACGAGCAGCTGGAGGCGCTGGCACTGCACCGCTACGCCCTCGGGCTGGCCAGCCAGCAGGATGTGCTGCAGGCCCAGGGCATGCTCACCACGCTCAGGATCGAGGCCGTGGAGCTCGCACGCAGCCGTGCTGCGGCCCAGGCCAGCCTGAACGCCCTGCTGCCGCGCGCGCCGGACGCCCCGCTGGCCGAACCGACCGCCCTGCCGCCCCTGCCGCCGTCCGCACGGCTGGCCACCCTGATCGGACAGGCCACGCAGCAGGCCCCCGCCCTCACCCGCAGCCGTGCCGAACTGCTCGCCGCCGAACGCAACAGCGCCCTGACCCATCGCGAACGCTACCCCGACTTTGGCGTGTCGCTTGCCAGCAACCGCCCCCGGGACGGGCGCGAGAGCTGGGACCTCACGTTCGAGCTGAACATCCCGCTGCAACAGGACAGCCGTCGCGCCCGCGAACGAGAGGCCGACTACCTGCGCGCCGCCGCCACCGCCCGGCACGAGGCCACAGCAAGCCGGCTTGCCGGCGCGATAGGCACCACCCATGCCGCACTCGAAGCCCGCCGCAAACAGGTGACGCTGATTCGCGACGGCCTGCTGCCACAAACCGAAGCCACGCTGGAATCGGCACGGGCGGGGTACGAAACCGGCACGGTCGGCTTTGCCGCCGTGCTTGCCGCACAGCAGCGCGTACTCGATACGCGGCTTGCGCTGCTCGATGCCGAAGTCGAGGCCGCACTGAATGCGGCCGATCTGCAACAACTCCTGGGGGCGCCGCTGTGACCGCCACACTCAAGACTGCACTATTATTAACCCGGCCCTTGGGCATGCTTTTTCCGTTCGCCCTGAGCGTGTCGAAGGGCGCTGCCGGGACTGGGCTTCGACAGGCTCAGCCCGAACGGTTGTCAGTGACATTGAGGGCCGGGCTAATAAATATGTTGATGAGCGCCCCGGCCCGGGCGCGCATGCTTGCTCCGGCACTCCTCACGCTGGCATTCCTCACTGCGTCCCCCTTCACCAGCCAGCCCGCCCGGGCCAGCGATGCCACTGCGCCCGGCGAGCGGGTGATCCTGTACTACCGCAACCCGATGGGGCTGCCCGACACCTCGCCGGAGCCGAAGAAGGACTCGATGGGGATGGACTACATTCCGGTGTATGCCGACGAACAGGGCGATGACGTCGGCACGGTGCGGGTCAGCCCGGCCCGCCTGCAGAGCCTGGGCGTGCGCACCGCTCCGGTCGAATTTCGCGTGCTCGATGCCGCACTGCGCGCGGTCGGCCGGATCGAGCTCGACGAGCGGCGCATCCACGATGTGTCGCCGCGCTTCGAGGGCTGGATCGAGCGCCTGCATGTGAATGCGACCGGCGACCCGGTGCGTCGCGGGCAGCCACTGTTTACCGTTTACAGCCCGGAGCTGGCCTCGGCGCGTCAGGAACTGGCGATTGCCGAGCGACTGGCCAGCTCGGCGGGTGCAGACCCGGTGGCGCAACAGGGCGCACAGCGTCTTGCGGATGCGGCGCGGGCACGTCTGCGCAACTGGCAGGCCCCGGGTAAAGGTAATAGCGGGGCCGGTGGCAACCGCGTGGTGTTCAGCGCCCCGGCCGACGGCATCGTGCTCGAGAAGGCTGCGGTCGAAGGCATGCGCTTCACCCCGGGCATGGCCCTGTACCGCATCGCCGACCTGTCCAGCGTGTGGGTGCTCGCCGACGTGTATGAGCAGGATCTCGCCCGCATCGCCCCCGGCCAGCCGGCACGCATCGGCATCGATGCCTATCCGGGGCAATATTTCGATGCGCTGATTACCTACATCTATCCCACTCTGAATACGGCCACCCGCACCGCGCAGGTCCGGCTCGAACTGGCGAACCCCGACGGCATGCTGCGCCCGGGGATGTTCGCGCATGTGGATGTACTCACCGGCGGCGACGCCCCCCGCCTGAGCGCGCCCGACTCGGCCATCATCGACGACGGGCAGCGCCGCATCGTGCTGGTGGCCGAAGGCGAGGGTCGCTTCCGGCCCCAGCTCGTCAAAACCGGCTTGCGCAGCCGTGATCATGTGGAGATCCTGTCCGGACTCGAAGGCGACGAGCGGGTGGTGGTGTCGGCCAACTTCCTGATCGACGCCGAGAGCAACCTGCAGGCGGCGCTGGCGAGCTTTGGCGAAGGCGATACGGAGCAAGGTCTTGCACGCCATGAGACCCGCGGCGCGTTCGAGGACTACTTCGCCGACACCGGCACGGTGATGCTGATGCACGAGCCGATCCCCGCGCTGCACTGGCCGGCGATGACGATGGAGTTCGGACTGGCCGACCCGACGCTGATCGAGGGGCTGGCGCCGGGCACACCGATCCGCTTCAGCTTCGAAGACCGTGGCAATGGCGCGTTCGTGGTCACCGACATCGCCCCCGAAAGCGCCCCCAAAGCGGCACCGGAGGCCGGTGCCGCCGCCCCCGGTGACAGCCACCGCCACGAGGGCCACTGAGCATGCTCAACCGTCTCATCGAGTGGTCCGGGCGCAACGTCTTCCTCGTCGTGCTGGCCACCTTGTTCCTGACCGGTGGCGGCCTGTACGCGATCAAGCACACCGCGCTCGACGCGCTGCCGGACCTGTCCGACGTGCAGGTCATCGTGTTCACCGAGTTCCCCGGCCAGGCGCCGCAGGTGGTCGAGGACCAGGTCACCTATCCGCTCACCACCGCCATGCTGTCCGTGCCCGGCGCCCGGGTGGTGCGTGGCTTCTCGATGTTCGGCGCGTCCTACGTGTATGTGATCTTCGAGGACGGCACCGACATCTACTGGGCGCGCTCGCGGGTGCTGGAATACCTCAGCTCGGCCGCCGGGCGGCTGCCGCAGGGGGTGGCCCCGCAGATCGGGCCGGATGCGACCGGCGTCGGCTGGGTGTACCAGTACGCGCTGCTCGGCCAGGACCAGGATTTGGGCGAGATGCGCAGCCTGCAGGACTGGTATGTACGCTACCAGCTGAGCCAGGCCCACGGGGTGTCGGAAGTCGCCAGCATCGGCGGCTTCGTCAAGGAGTTTCAGGTCGTCGTCGATCCGCACCGGCTGGCGAGCTACGGCATTGCGCTGGAGCAGGTCGGGCGGGTCATCGGTGCGTCCAACCGCGATGTCGGCGGCCGGGTGATCGAACTGGCCGAGAAGGAATACATGGTGCGCGGTCGCGGTTACCTGCGCGGCATCGAGGACATCGAAGCGCTGGTGCTGGGCGACGACCGGGGTACCCCGGTGCGTGTGAGTGACGTCGCACGCGTCGAGCTGGTGCCGGCCGGACGACGCGGCATCGCCGAGCTCAACGGCGAAGGCGAAGTCGCCTCCGGCATCGTCATGGCCCGCTTCGGCGAGAACGCGCTCGACGTGATCGCCAACGTCAAGGACAAGATCGCCGAGATCAGCCCGGGCCTGCCCGCCGGCGTCGAGATCGTGCCGGTCTACGACCGCTCGGAGCTGATCCAGCGCGCCATCGACAACCTCAAATGGACGCTGCTCGAGGAGAGCCTGATCGTCGCCCTGGTGTGCATCGTGTTCCTGCTCCATGTGCGCAGCGCGCTGGTGGCCATCGTTACGCTGCCGCTGGGTATCCTGTTCGCGTTCATCGCGATGAACGCGCTCGGCATCGGCTCCAACCTCATGAGCCTGGGCGGCATCGCGATCGCGATCGGGGCGATGGTCGATGCCGCCATCGTGATGATCGAGAACGCGCACAAGCGGCTGGAGCGCTTCGATGCGAACGCCGACAAGCTCAGTCCAACCGAGTACGCCAGGGCACGCGCACGGGTGATCATCGACGCCTGCAAGGAGGTCGGGCCGGCGCTGTTCTTCTCGCTGCTCATCATCACCGTCTCCTTCCTGCCGGTGTTCGCGCTGGAGGGCCAGGAGGGGCGGCTGTTCTCGCCGCTGGCCTATACCAAGACCTTCGCCATGGCCGGCGCCGCGTTCCTGTCGCTGACACTGATCCCGGTGCTGATGCTGTTCTTCGTGCGCGGGCGCATCCTGCCCGAGGCGAAGAACCCGGTGAACCGCTTCCTGATCTGGAGCTATCGGCCGATGATCAGCGGCGTGTTGCGCTTCAAGTGGATCACCATCGTACTCGCGCTCGCCGCGATGGCGGCGACGATCTATCCGGCGCGCCAGCTCGGCTCGGAGTTCATGCCGACGCTCAACGAGGGCACGCTGTTCTACATGCCGGCCTCGATTCCCGGCATGTCGGTAACCGAGGCCGGGCGGCTGCTCGCCACCACCAACCGCATCATCAAGACCTTCCCCGAGGTGGAGTCGGTATACGGCAAGGCCGGTCGGGCCGAATCGGCGACCGATCCTGCGCCGATCGAGATGTTCGAGACGGTCATCAACCTCAAGCCGGAATCCGAGTGGCGGCCGGGGGTGACGATGGATTCGCTGATCGCCGAGATGGATGCCGCACTGCGCTTTCCGGGTCTGGCCAACTCGTGGACCATGCCGATCAAGGCACGCATCGACATGCTGTCGACCGGCATCCGCACACCCATCGGAGTGAAGGTGTTCGGGCGCAGCCTGGAGGATATCGAGCGGGTTGCGCGCGAGGTCGAAGCCGCAGTGAAGTCGGTGCCCGGCACCACCAGCGCCTACGCCGAGCGGGTCACCGGCGGTCTGTACCTCGACATCGAGCCGCGCCGCGACCAGCTCGCCCGCTACGGACTCACGGTCGACGCCTTGCAGCAGGTGGTGGCCACCGCGCTCGGCGGCGAACAGGTCACCACCATGGTGATGGGGCTGGAGCGCTACGGCGTGACGGTGCGCTACCCGCGCGGCCTGCGTAGCGATCCGGAGCGTATCGCACGCGAGGTGTTTCTGCCCACCGCCAGCGGCATGGTGCCGCTCGGTCAGGTGGCCGAGGTGAGCATCCGCAACGGCGCGCCGGCCATCCGCACCGAGAACGCGATGCTGGTCGGCTACATCTATGTCGACACCCGCGAATCCGATCTCGGCGCCTTCGTGCGCCGGGCGCAGCAGGCGGTGGCCGAGCAGGTGAGCTTCCCGCCCGGCACCTACGCCGCCTGGAGCGGCCAGTTCGAGTACATGGAGCGTGCCAAGGAGAAGCTCAAGGTCGTGGTCCCGCTGACGCTGGCGCTGATCTTCGTGCTGCTCTACCTCAACTTCCGGCGCATGACCGAAACCCTGATCGTGATGAGCACCGTGCCCTTCGCGCTGATCGGTGGCATCTGGCTGATGTGGTGGCTGGGCTACAACATGAGCGTCGCGGTCGCAGTCGGCTTCATCGCGCTGGCCGGGGTCGCAGCGGAAACCGGGGTGATCATGCTGATCTATCTGGATCACGCCTGGCGCGATGCGCAAACCCGCTGCGCGCAGGAAGGGCGCCACCCCGGCGTGGCCGATCTCTACCGCGCAGTGATGGAAGGCGCGGTCGAGCGGGTACGCCCCAAGATGATGACCACCCTCACCGTCATCGCCGGCCTGCTGCCGATCATGTGGAGCACCGGCACCGGCTCCGAGGTGATGCGCCGCATCGCCGCGCCGATGGTCGGCGGCATGGTGTCCTCGACCATCCTGACGCTGATCGTGATCCCGGCGATCTACGCAGTGGTCAAGTCCTGGGGCATTCGGGGTGCGCAATCCGCTGAGTGCTCACGGGCTGCGCCCTGTTGAGGACGGCATGCAGACACCGGTCGCTGCCCACCAACTCGGCCAGCATCCGCATGACTTCACAGGCCGCCCACGTTTCTTCCTGAATGCTCGCCACCAGCACGGCAATCTGCGTGGTGGCAAGCCCAAGAAAGGACTCGCGCCCCTCCGAGCGAATCCCCAAAACTGCCCAGACTCGCAAACACGCCATCCAGCACGGCGCGCGCTCGGGCCTGGCGTTCGGTCTGCTCACGTAGGTGCAAGCTCCCGTTAAATCCACGACAATCCAGACACGACCGATTTCGTGAGCTGAACATGCAGGACACCCAGGACGCTGGCCGCCCCACCCTGTTGATCGTCGATGACGATCTGGTCACACAGACCCGCCTGAGCGCGTACTTCGCGCAGGAGGGCTACCGGACGCTGACGGCGGACGATGGCGAGTGGCTGTGGCAGCGCGTGGCGGGAGAGCGGGTCGATGTGGTGTTGCTCGACATCAACCTGCCAGGCCGGGACGGTCTGTCGCTTGCGCGTGACCTGCGGGCGCGCGATCCGGCCATCGGCATCATTCTCGTGACCAGCCGCAGCGACGATGTCGACAAGGTGGTCGGACTGGAGGTCGGTGCGGACGACTATGTGACCAAGCCCTTCAACCCGCGCGAACTGCTCGCACGGGTGAAGAGCCTGCTGCGGCGCACGCTGGACAAGCGCCCGCAAGCAGATGAAGCGTTCTGCTTTGCAGGCTGGACGCTGAACCTGCCGAAGCGGCGCCTGCTCGATGCCGACGGACGGGAAGTGGCGCTGACCCGGGGCGAGTTCGAAGTGCTGTCGCTGCTGGTGCGCCATGCGGGCGAGAGCATCAGCCGGGACCGCCTGTCGCTGGCAGTGAGTGGTCGGGAGTGGGACCCGAACGACCGCACCGTCGATGTGCTGATCCGTCGCCTGCGCACCAAGATCGACCTTGAAACACGGACGGAATCGCTGATCGGCACGGTACGCGGCGAGGGCTATCGGCTGGCGGTCGATCCGGTCAGGGTTCGGGCCTGAACCGGTCAGGTCCGGCCATCGTCGGCCGCCCCCAGGAAATCGCGCAAGGCCTGCAGGCTGTGCCGGTATTCTGCGACCAGCGCCTCGACCTCCGGCTGCAGGGCGCCCCCCTGCGACGGGGCGCCGAGGCGGTGTTCCAGCCCTGCAGCGTGTAGCGAGAGCTTCGACAGGCCGAGATTGGCCGCCGACCCACGCAGCTTGTGCGCCAGCCGGCGACACGTCTGTGCATCTGCGGCCGCCGCCGAACGACTCAGGGATGCCATCAGGGCTTCGCCCTGCTGTTCGAACACGGCCACGATCCGGTCGAGGGTCGTGCTGCCGAGCATGTCACGCTCGGCGCTCAAAAAGGCGGCATCCACCCGGGGGGCTGGCTGTTGCACATCCGCCCTGCCCTCCGCCCGCGCGTGCTGCGCCTGAAGCGGATGCCCCGGTGCCCCGGAGGGCGTGGAGGGCGTAGTCTTGGGCAGCAACCCGGCCAGCACCGCGCCGAGCCGGGCGCGGGTGAGCGGCTTTTGCAGCACAGCATCGAAGCCGGCATCGAGCACGGTCTGCACCGCCTGCCGTGGCACATGGGCCGACACCAGTACCGCCGGTTTGGTGCCAAATGAAGGCAGCGTGCGCAACCTGGACAGCAGGGTCAGGCCATCGCCGTCGGGCAGGTTCATATCCACCAGCGCCAGCGCCACCTCGGTCTCGCGCACGCGCTGCAAGGCCGCCCCGACGCTGTCGGCGCTCAGTGGCCGCTGGCCGAGCAGTTCGAGGAAGCGCTCGGTCACCAGACGGTTGACCGGATCGTCCTCGACCACGAGCACAGGATGCCCGGGCGACGGGAGAACGCTCCCCGCCTCTGCCTCCCCGGCCCCTTCGGCAGTCGGCCCAGCGACGGGCAACGCTGCGGACACCGTGTCGGCCGGCGCGGTTTCGAACGCCAGATCGAAACGCACCGTGGTGCCCGCCCCGGGCGTGCTGTCCAGTTCGATGCGACCGCCCAGCGCCTGCACCAGCCGCTTGCACACGGCCAGCCCCAGCCCGGTACCGGCATGGTGACGCCCCTGATCGCGTACCTGCACAAAGGGTTCGAACACTTCCGCCTGTTGCTCCGGGGCAATCCCGATACCATGATCGATGACCGAAAAGCGCAGATGCGTCGGCCGGTCGAGCGGCACGATGCGCAACTGCACCACCCCCTCGTCGCTGAACTTGATCGCATTGCCGATGAGGTTCAGCAGAATCTGGCTGAGCTTGGGCCGGTCGCCGACCAGCTGTTCGGGAATCGCCGGGGCGATGTCCGACACCAGGGCCAGCCCACGGCCGGCCGCACGCGCACCCTGCACCGCGAAAACATCATCCACCGCCTGCCGGAGCCTGAAGGGCGCACGGTCAACATGCACCCTCCCCGCCTCGATACGCGCAAAGTCGAGCATGTCTTCCAGCAGTTCGAGCAGCAACGTGGCGGCCGCACGGATCTGCGCGAGCTGGTGCTGCTGGGTTGGGGTGACCAGCGTCGGCTGCAGCAGCTCAAGCAGCCCGAGCATGCCGGAGATCGGCGTGCGCAGCTCATGGCTCAGGGTACCGAGAAAGGTGGTCTTGGCCCGGTCGGCGTGTTCCGCACGGCTGCGTGCCGCATCGTGTTCCTGCATCTCATGCGCCAGCGCGGCATTGGCCTCGCGCAGATCGGCCGTGCGGCGGGTGACCTCCCCCTCCAGGTTTTCGCGCTCGTGGCGCAGCGTGTCGGCCAGGCGGTCGCGCTCGATCGCATCCTGACGGAAGCGCTCCAGGGCCCGCGACAGCGCGGCCAGTTCATCGTCACCCTGCGTATCGATATGCACATCGCGCTGCCCGCCAGCCAGCGCAAGTGTGGCCTGCTCCAGCGCGAGCAGACGGCCCAGTGTCTGCCGGCGAATGATGTGCACGATGACCACCCCGGTAACCAACAGCAGCGCAGCGCTGAGAATGCCGAAGGCAATGAAGCCCGGCGTGGCGCTGCGCTCGGCGGCCAGGCTGGCGGATGCCAGCATGCGGCCGCCACGGTGGATGAGTTCGCCGGCCAGCGCATCGAGTTCGGTGGTGAGTTCTCCGACGCGTCGCTCCAGGGCCACGCTGTGCCGGGCGAGTGCGAGTTCGCGCGCGCGCAGCGCAAAGCCCCCCTCCGGGGTGAGCGCCCGAGTCACGGCCAGCTGCAGCTGTCGGGCCTGGGCACGGCTCATCGGGTCCGGAATGTCGCGCAGACGGCGCGACAGCAGGGCAAGCTGGGCAGCGAAGTGCTGTCTGGCCGAAAGGCAGGCACCCGGACGGTGCACATCGCCTGGTTTCCGGGACCGCTGGAGGCAGGCTGGGTCGGCTTCATCGACCGGGGCTTTCGCGCAGCGCTGCAGGACAGCGCGGTGCACATTGCCACCGTACACTGGGGCGACACCGGGCGCTCGGTGCAGCGCCAGCTGGTGGAAGACGCGCTGGACGCCTCTCCTGCGCTCGATTATCTGGTCGGCAATGCACCGATGGCCGAGGTCGCCGTGGCTGAGCTGCGCCGGCGGGGACGCGAGGCGGACACCGGCATCGTCGCCAGCTACATCACGCCCGGCGTGTATGGCGCGCTGGCGCGCGGCCGGATTCTGGCTTCAGTGACCGACTTTCCGGTGCTGCAGGGGCGCATCGCCCTGCAACAGGCGGTGCGCGTGCTGGAAGGCCAGCCGGTCGAAGCGCACATCGGCCCCAGCGTGGAACTGATCGAACCGGCCACGCTGATCCACTACCCGGCAGACTGGATGATGGCCCCCGCCGGTTTTGCACCGGTCTACGACGTGAAGCCGGCGCAGGCTCCGCAGGGAGACCGCGCCGGCGCGAAGATGAAGCCGTCCGACCGGAACTGAGCGTCAGAGCGCGGTTTTCACGGCATCCTTGGCGTTTTTCTCGAGGAATTCGAGCACCAGCGAGCGTTCCTCTGCCGTCAGCCCGGTGCGCGGGAACATGCTCTCGGTGATGCCGTGCCACTGCTTCATCGTGAATTGCTCCGGGTCGCGCGGCACATGGCACACGGTGCAGTTGTTGTAGAACAACCGCTCACCCGGGGTCATGCCTGCCGTGGCGGCCGTCCTGGCCTCATACGCACGTTCCACCAGCTTCAGCGCAGCCACATCGAGCGCGGCATGCTCGACCGTCTCCACCGGGGGCGGCTCGTAGGCGCGGTTCGGCCCTTCCGCATCGGTGCATTTGCGGAACGAAGCAAGGCAGGTGTTGGCGCTGGTCGCCTGGCTCAGGTCGCTCGCGGCCACACTGGTGGTGAGCATGTTGACCGCCCCGCTGTTGCAGCGTCCCTTGCTGTCCTTCGACAGCCAGGCGCCCTCGTAGATGCTGATCACGCCCTTCATGATGTTGTCGGTAACCCGCGCGCCGACGATGATCGCACCGCGCTCGTTATGGACCTCGATCAGGTCGCCGTCCTTGACGCCGCGCTCGCGTGCATCCTCGCTATTCACAAAGGCGAACTCGCGCCCCTGGATGTTGAGCTCGTCGGCCACCGAGGCATTCGCCATCTGCGAATGCACGCGCATGAAGGGGTGCGGACTGACCACATGCACCTGTCCCGGCTTGGCGTTGCCGAGGAACTCCACCGGTTCGAGATACTTCGGGATCGGTGGGCATTCCTGGGTGCCAAAACGCTCGAAAGCCTTGCAGAACAACTCGATCTTGCCCGATTCGGTATGCAGCGGGTGTTTCTCGGGGTCGGTGTGGAAGTCGCCGTGGCGCACCCACTGCCGTGCGGGGGTCGGCACTTCCATTTCGGCCACGCCGGTTTCCCAGAAGGTTTCGAAGGGGATTGTGGCGTCGGTGTTGGCATAGCTGTTCTTCACGATGTCCATCACCGTCAGCCCCTCGGTGAAACCATACTCGACCCCGAGCAGGCCGGCGAGGCGGCGGAATATCTCGAAATCGTCGAGACTGTCGCCGTAAGGCTGGATGACCTGACGCATCGCCCAGATCTTGTCATTGCTGTAGGTACCGCCCGAGCTGATGTCGTCGCGCTCCAGCGTGGTGGTCGCGGCCAGCACGATGTCGGCGTAGCGGGACGATGCGCACCACCACGGGTCCTGGTTCACCACGGTGTGCACCTTCTTCGCCATCGCATCGATGAGTTCGTTGGTGTTCTGCTGGTGATGCACGAAGTTGTTGCCAGCGTTGTAGATCATGTGCACATCCGGGAAGGTCATCGTCGCGCCGTCTCGGGTGTAGGACTTGCCGGGGTTGAGCAGCATCTCGGAGATGCGCGATGCAGGGCAGCGGCCCTTGGCCGGGTTGCGTCCCTGCGAGATGCCGACCGCGCCACGCTTGCCCGACACCGGCATGCCGCCACCGCCGTAGTGCCAGCTGAAACCGACACCCTGCCCCGGCTTGCCGATCTTGCCGGTCATCGCGGCGAAGGCGATGATCGCCCAGTGGCTCATCTCGCCGTGGTGGGCGCGCTGCAGCGACCAGGCACCGGCGAACTGGGTGCGCTTGCTGGCGAAGAGATCGGCCAGTTCGACGATCTTCGCGGCAGGGATGCCGGTGATCGCGGCCGCCCATTCGGGCGTCTTGGGCGGTGTGCCGTCGGCATCCTGGCCGAGCAGATAGGGCAGGAAGCGGTCGAAGCCGACGGTGTATTTGTCCAGATAGGCCTTGTCGTACTTGCCGGTGGTGTACACATGCCAGCACATCGCGAGAAACAGCGCGGTGTCGGTATTGGGGACGATCTTCACCCAGTCGGCGTTCATCGCCTCGGCGGTGGTGGTGCGCTGCGGATCAATGGCGATGAACTTCACGCCAGCATCGCGGATCGCCTGCCAGCGCGGATACATCTGGTGGTCGGCCACGGTGTATTCGATCCGGTTGTTTTTCCAGGGGTCGCAACCGACCAGCACGAACACCTCGGTGTGCTGGCGCACGACCTCCCAGGCGGTTTGCGGCGAATACACCTCCATGTCGCCGATGATGTGCGGCAGGCTGACCTGCGAGGCCCCACCGGAGTAATCGCCGGTGGTCACGCTGTGGCCGCCGATGAGTCCGAACAGGCGCCCCTGCAGCACCTGCGGGCGCAGCACGCCGGCATGCGACCAGCCACCGTAGGACGAGCTGAACACCGCATCGTTGCCGTGTTCCTCGATGGTGCGCAGGGTCGCGTCGGCCACCAGCGCGAGCGCCTCGTCCCAGCTCACCGGCACAAAGGGCTCCTGCCCCCGCAGATGCGGCTTGGTGTCGCCGCGCGGGTTGGCAAGGTAGGAGCGACGCACCATCGGCCCCTGCACCCGGGTGGGGTGATAGGTGCGGCTCAGGATGCCGTCGATCAGCATCTGGGTCGGCATCGCGTCGTATTCCTTGCGCGGCTGCACGCCGACAAGCACGCCATTTTTCACCACAGCCATGAAGGGGCCGTAATGCGAGGCATGCGGAATCAACACCGTGTCGGCACCGAACGCCTCATTCACACCAAAGATACGGAGGCCACCGCTTGCGACCGCGATGGCGGCCGTGGACTTGAGGAAATCGCGACGATTGACTTTCATGATGGCTCTCCTGGAGGCAGTTGCGATACGTTCGGCCGGTTGGCCGCCTGAACCCCATCTTCCCCGGCCACGATTAACGATAGTGCGAGAAATGCAAACAGCCAGTGCCGCTGTGTTAATCGGATTAACAATCGTCGTCCGTTCGGTTGACGTTTACGTCAACAAGACAGAATAATTCCCCCTGTTGTGCGCCCACCAGAGAGAAGCCCCGGCATGACCCAAGCCCACGCCCCTGCTCCCCCGCCCACCGATGTGTGGATCGAACATCCCGCCGGCCGCCTGTTCGGTCGCATCTGGACGCCGTCCGGAGCGGACGCCCGGACCAAGCACGATGTGCCCATCGTGATGCTGCACGACTCCCTCGGCTGCGTTGAACTGTGGCGGGACTTTCCGGCCGCCCTGAGCGCTGCCACCGGTCGCCGGGTCATCGCTTACGACCGTCTGGGGTTTGGCCGCTCCGCGCCACGGCATGGCGATCTGCCGCTGGATTTCATTGCCGACGAGGCACGTTCGTACTTTCCGGCCGTTCGCGCCCAGCTTGGGTTTGAGCGCTTCATCGCCTTCGGTCACAGCGTGGGGGGCGGCATGGCGGTCAACTGCGCCGCCGAGTTCGGGGCTGACTGCAAGGCATTGATCACGGTCGCCGCCCAGGCCTTTCCCGAAGCGCGCACCCTCGCAGGAATCCGGATTGCCAAGGAACAGTTCAAGGACCCCGCCCAGGTCGAGCGTCTCGGCAAGTACCATGGCGACAAGGCGCGCTGGGTGCTCGATGCCTGGACGGAAACCTGGCTCAGCCCGGCGTTTGCAGGCTGGTCACTCACCCCGGTGCTGCCCCGGGTGCGCTGCCCGCTGCTCGCAGTCCATGGCGTGGATGACGAATACGGCTCTCCCCGCCACCCCGAGATCATCGGACAGCACAGCGGCGCCAGCCGGGTTCAAGTTGAAATCATGCCCCACACCCGCCACATGCCCCACCGGGAACACCCCGAGGCAGTGATCGGGTTGATGCACGAATTTTTGTCGGAGCTGGACGATTGATTCAGTTCGAATTCAAACCCATCCATAAACCGTTCAATTGCTGGTGCATGCCCCATGTTCATCACAGAAACCCCCAGATTGCTGCTCAGAGCATTTGAACGCAGTGATACGCCCGCTCTCGCCCGGATTCTTGGCGATTCTCGCGTGATGGTGTTTTCCAGCAAGGGCGCCATGACAGAAGCGGGGACTGCACAGTTCATCGACTGGTGCATCGACTCTTATCGGGAGCATGGTCATGGGCAGTGGGCGCTGATCGAGAAGCAGTCCGGGACACTCATCGGATTCTGTGGGTTAAGTCATGCGACAGTGAACGAGGTCGATGAAGTGGAGATCGCCTACCGTCTCACCCATGATCAGTGGGGCAAGGGACTGGCCTCCGAAATTGCGGGCAAAGTGCTCGAACATGGCTTTTCGAACTGTAATCTCGACTCGATCGTGGGCATCGTGTCACCTCACCATACTGCCTCCATACGGGTACTTGAAAAGGTCGGATTCGAGTCGTTTTCCGAAGCCCGATATGGTGAATGGGATGTTCATGTTTACCGCATGAGAAAACCATGAGCCGTTCTGCACCCCATCCTGCACCCCGAATCCTGAAGCAACCCAGTGGGTTGTCCCCAGCGGCTGGGGACAGGGGTGTGGGCAGCAGTGTGGATAAGTCCCCCGGAGCATTGTTTTTCCAGAGAAACCACCCGCTGCCTATTGATGAGGCAGTAAACCGCTCGACGGCAGTGCCAGACGCGCCGGCAAGCCCGCATTCAGTACCAGCAGGCAGACCTTATCCCTGACCGGCTGCCGGCCTTGAGCGCCACCGCTGCTTGCCGCCATAATCGCATCGATTCATCGTCGCGCAGGCAAACCCCAGGCCTGCAGCCAGAACACACAGCGTCAGAGCCGCCTCATGCCCCCCCGCATCCTCATCGTCGATGACGAACCGGCCATTGCCGACACCCTGGCCTATGCCTTGCGTACCGAAGGTTTCGCTACCGAATGCGTCATGCTGGGGCGTGATGCGCTGACGGCGCTGGGTCAACCGGTCCCGGCGTTCGCACTGGTCGTGCTCGACGTCGGCCTGCCCGACATGAGCGGCTTCGACGTCTGCCGAGAACTGCGCCGGCATTCCGATGTGCCGGTAATCTTCCTCACCGCGCGCGCCGACGAGGTGGATCGCATCGTCGGGCTGGAGATCGGCGCCGACGACTATGTGCCCAAGCCTTTCAGTCCGCGCGAGGTCGCCTCGCGGGTGCGCGCCATCCTGCGCCGCGCACGACCGGCAGCGCCTCCGCAGGCACTCGCCCCTGCGCGCCACCCCCCGAGCACGGAGGCCGGCGCGCCACATCCCGACTTCGCGCACGACATCGACGGCGCCCGCATTGCCTACCATGGCGCCTGGCTCGCCCTCACCCGCTACGAATACCGCCTGCTGGCCACGCTGCTGGAGCGCCCTGGGCGGGTACTGAGCCGGGCCCGCCTGATGGACCTGGTGTGGCACGACGCCGAAGACAGCCTGGAGCGCACGGTCGACGCCCATGTCAAAACGCTGCGTGCCAAGCTGCGCGCGGTGCGCGACGACGGCGACCCGATCGAGACTCATCGGGGCATGGGCTACAGCCTGCGTCCGGCACCATGAACATTGCCATCCGGCTGTTCGCCGGCTACTTCATCATCGTCGGCCTGGCCGCCTGGCTGCTGCTCAAGATATTCGCCGACGAGATCGAGCCGGGCATGCGCATGACCACCGAAGACACCCTGGTCGACAGCGCCCACCTGCTGGCCGAACTCGCCGCCGACGAGCTGGCCGCCGGCACCATCGCGCACGGCCGCTTCGCCAGCGCGGTAACGGCCGTGCGCGCACGCGCCCCCGGAGCACGCATCTTCGAGGTCGACAAGGCCTCGGTGGACCTGCGCGTGTACCTCACCGATGCCCGTGGCAGCGTGGTGTTCGACTCCGAGGAGCGTGCCGTCGGGGCCGACTACAGCCAGTGGATGGACGTGGCGCGGGTGCTGCGCGGCGAGTACGGTGCCCGCAGCACCCGCGACGACCCGCAGGATCCGCGCAGCTCGGTGATGTACGTCGCCGCCCCGGTGCTGCACGATGACGCACTCATCGGCGTGATCTCGCTCGCCAAGCCGATGAGCTCGGTTGCCCCCTACGCCGAAGGTGCCCGCACCCGGGTGCGCAACGCCAGCTACCTGTTGCTCGGCCTGTCGGCAGGAATCGGCCTGCTGTTCACGCTGTGGCTCACCTGGTCGCTCAACCGCCTTCGCGACTATGCACGTGCGGTGGCCAAGGGCGACAAGGCACTGGCTCCGGCGGGCGGCGGGCGGCAGTTGTCGGAGCTCGCGCGGGCGCTCGCCCACATGCGCGAACGCCTGGACGGCAAGCAATACGTCGAGCGCTACGTGCAAAGCCTGGCCCACGAACTGAAGAGCCCGCTGAGCGCCATCCGTGGCGCCGCCGAGGTGCTGGAAGACGCCCCGCCCGAAGAACGCACCCGCTTCGCCCGCCACATCGGCGAGCAAAGCGAGCGCATGCAGCTCATCATCGACCGCCTGCTCGCGCTGGCGCGCATCGAGCAACTGCAGGCGCCCGAGGCGCGCGGCGAGATTCGTGCCGGTGAGTTGCTCGACCAGGTCGTCGCCAGCCGCGCCACGGCCCTGCAGGCACGGGCGCTGAGAGCCCGGGTCGACGGCGACCGCGAAACACGCGTGAGTGGCGACCTCTTCCTGCTGCAGCAGGCGCTGGCCAACCTGCTCGACAACGCCATCGACTTCGCCCCGCCCGGCAGCCAGATCGAACTGCATGTCGCCCCCCTCCCCGACGGGCGGGTGCTGAGCGTGCGCGACCATGGCCCGGGGGCGCCGGACTACGCGCTGGCACAGCTCTTCGAGCGCTTCTACTCGCTGCCGCGCCCGACCACCGGGCGCAAGAGCACCGGGCTGGGGCTGGCCTTCGTACGCGAGGTGGCCCGCATCCACGGCGGCGATGCCGACTTCGCCAACGCGCCCGACGGTGGCGCAATCGCACGCATCCGCCTGCCCTGAGCGCACGCTCGGGGCGTCTTCTCGATCGCTTCATTCCCACTTCACCGGCACTTCACTCCGCGCTCCCACACTGGCAGTCATCCACGCCATCGCGCGTGCAACACACGGGAGAACGCAATGCAGAAGAAACTCTTCATCAAGATCGCAGCCATCGGCCTGATGTCGCTGCTACTGCTGATTCCTCTGGCATTGATCGAGTCGCAGATCGCCGCACGCGGACAACGCCAGGCCGAAGTGATCCGCGACATTGCAGAATCCGCCGCCGGCCCGCAAACCCTCATCGGACCGGTGCTGCACGTGCGCTACCGCGAACGTGTCGAAGTGCGCAGCAAGGACGGCCTCACCGGCAACGAAACCGTGCGCTACGACCTCGTCAACCGCAATAGGGTGATTCCACCCCAGACCCTGGCGATAGATGGCGACGCACGCATCGAGGCACGCAACCGTGGCCTGTATCGCGCCAACCTGTACCGTCTCGGGCTGACGCTTGAAGGCCGCTTCGAAATTCCCGTCCACCTCGGGCTGGAGCCCAGTCGTGACATCGTATCGGCTGAAGCCTTTCTGGTACTGGGCCTGTCCGACCCACGCGGGGTGGACAACGATCCGGAAGTCCGGGTCGACGGCCGCATCCATCGCTTTGCCGCCGGCAGCGAGAAGACGTTCTCAGGGGCCGGCCTGTACATCGCCCTGGGTGCGCTGGACCCGCAGGCCGCGCGCAACCTCGACTTCACCGTGCCGCTGTCGCTCACCGGCACCAGCCGCCTGGCCATCGCCCCGGCAGGCGAAGCCACCACAGTCACGCTACGTTCGCACTGGCCGCACCCGAGCTTCCAGGGACGCTTCCTGCCGGTCGAACGGCGCGTGGATGCCAATGGCTTCGAAGCACGCTGGCAGGTGTCCCACCTCGCCCGCAATTTCGAGCGGGTGCTCGCCGCCGACACCGACGGTGGCCGCGAAACGCTGGCCGTCAGCTTCGTCGACCCGGTGAATGTATACCTCCAGGGTGAGCGCGCGGTGAAGTACGGCGTGCTGTTCGTCGTGCTCACCTTCGCGGCCTTCTTCCTCACCGAAATACTGCGCCGCAAACCGATTCACCTCCTGCAATACCTGTTGGTCGGCCTCGCGCTGGCGATCTTCTTCCTGCTGCTGGTGGCCCTGTCCGAACACATCCACTTCGTACTCGCCTATGCGGTTTCGGCCGGCGCCTGCGTGCTGCTGATCGGCACCTACCTCGCCGGCGCGCTCGGCGGCCAGCGCCATGGCATGGGGTTTGGCGGTGGCATTGCCGTGCTGTACGCGGTCCTCTACGGACTGATCCAGTCCGAGGACAACGCCCTGCTGATGGGGTCACTGCTCCTGTTCGCGGCCCTCGGCACCACCATGCTCGCAACCCGCAAGATCGACTGGTATCGCATCGGCACGCCAACCGGCACTGAACCCCGTTCCACCGTCCGGGCAGGCCTGGATGATCGTGAGCAGGACGCCGCTTCCAGCCCCGGAATGCCGCCCCCTGCCGCTCAAGCCGCTGAAGACCATGGGGCTGGCAGAGCATGAGGACGCCTTTTCCGTTTCAGGGCAGGGTCGCGCAGGCCGCCGGGGCACACCCGACGCTGCGGCCAGGCGCAGGGCGTGGTACTGCATTCGCGATCCTCGCATCCGTCGTTGCATTCGGGGCACGCAGCACACGGCGTGCAGTCACCGCCCTGCTGCTGGTCGCCGCTTGCGACCCGATCAACCCCTGGCTGTTTGCGGTGCGCGATCACGTGGTGATGCTGATCGTGGGACTGGCTGCGGCCACCCTCTCCACCACGCTGTACGCCCACCGCGCGCAGCGCATCGGCCGGTTCGAAACCAGCGCGCTGACCGTCATGCTGATCGCCGCTGCGCTTCTGAGCGTGATCCAGGGCACCCGCTTCGCCCAGCAGCGTGAAGCGGTGCTCGCCGCGCCCGCCGGCGCGCGTGCCATCGGCCATCGTTTCATGGTTGGCTATCGCAGTTTCGAAGAGGTTGCCCCACTGGCCGAGCGTGGCCTGATCGGCGGCATCTATCTCACCCGCCGCAACGTGCGCGACCGCGACATCGCCGCGATCCGCGCCGAGATCGATGCCCTCCAGACCCTGCGCGCCCGCGCCGGCCTGCCGCCCCTCCTGGTCGCCGCAGACCAGGAGGGCGGCCCTGTGGCCCACATGAGCCCACCGCTCTCGGCGCCCCCGGCCATCGCGACCCTGGTGGCCGAGGCGGCAGTGAGCGATGACGGAGCGCACGCCCTCACCCTGCGCGCGCGAGCCTATGGCGAGGCAAAGGGCGCGGAACTGGCCGCCCTGGGCATCAACCTCAACTTTGGTCCGGTGGTCGATCTGCGCCCGGATGGGCGCGGACCCACACTTGACACCCATACCCTGATCCGCCGCCGCGCCATCTCGGCCGACCCCACACTGGTCGCCACCGTCGCCCGCGCCTACGCCGATGGCCTGCACAGCCATGGGGTCGGCGCCACCCTCAAGCACTTTCCCGGACTCGCGCGCGTCACGGTGGACACCCACCACTTTCCCGCACGACTGGACACTCCGGTGACCACCCTCGCCGATCACGACTGGCACCCCTTCCGTCACGCCGCGCGGGCCGACGGCGCCATCATGCTTGGCCACGTCATCCTCACCGATCTCGACCCCGAGCACCCGGCATCGACCTCCCCCGCCGTCGTCCGCACACTGCTGCGGGAGGAATGGGGCTACGACGGCCTGCTCGTGACCGACGACCTCAACATGGGCGCGGTCTACCGCCTGGGCCCGTGCCGCGCCACGCTCGCCGCGCTCGCCGCCGGTGTCGATGTGCTGCTGCTCTCCTACGACCCCGACCAATTCCACCGCGCCATGCACTGCGCCCTCACCGCACAGCGCGCGGGCCACCTCTCCCCGGAAGAGAACACCGCCAGCGCCCGACGCATGGCCGCATTGACGCAATCAAACGGCCCCCCCAGACCGGTTGTTACCCCAGGTCCCTCAACGCCGTCATCAACCGGCCAAAGCCAATCCGCTCCTGCTCCAGCCGCACGCACGGGCCATGCCGGTCATCGCATAGCTCGGCGTACAACGCAGCCTCGTCCATGGTGAGATGAGGAAGGGCCGCGCGCGTTGGCGACGGCTCGCGTACCCACTGCGCGCGGTGAGCGAGCAACGTCGCCCGGTCCATCAGCAAGGATTTCGCCTGCGGCAAGGCGGCGCGCAGCTGCGACAGGATCGCGAACCCGTGGGTGTCGATGTCGCCCCAGTAATGGACCTCGCAGTCCTGCAACCAGTCGGTCTTCGCCAGCCCCGCGAAACCATACCCACCGCCGAGCAGCACCAGACTGTGCGGGTGGGCGGGAAAGGCGAGAAAATTGATCTCGTT
>JBAYOV010000010.1:0-75474 GCA_041678045.1 Rhodocyclaceae bacterium | reverse complement strand
GCACCAGGGGTGGTGCTTGACTAAGGCAGCCGAGCTCGCCGCGCATCGCTCTTTTCCTCCACATCGCAACGTCACCGTTGGCGATGCTTTTTTGCGCCTGAAATTCGTGCTGTTTCACGTTAATGGGGGCAGGCACCAGCACCCAGGGCGCCGTGCATTGTCACCAGTTGAAATCTCTGGACTGGCGAGCGTGGAATGTGCGCCTCAAGGAAACGGTGCCGCAGTACATTGTCGATGAAGCCCTGGCCCGAATCGAAGCCATTCTGTTTGAATGACGCTAATGCACGAAGGTATGTCCAAGCCGCTCACCCATCAGGGCAAGCGCACTTATTTTGCATGGAGCGTAGACGACAATACGTTGGTCGTGCGCGGGTGAATCCAGTGCTCGGCCGGAAAATCGTAGAAGGCGAGCAGCGCATCGCGATCAGTGATGGCAGCACCGTGAGTGCCTCGAGAATGAAAAAAGGGACCGAAGTCCCTTTTTTAAACCACTTTCGGAATTCAGTGGAACTCCGCAGCAGTGCATCTGGAGCGGGAGACGAGTCTCGAACTCGCGACCTCAACCTTGGCAAGGTTGCGCTCTACCAACTGAGCTACTCCCGCATTGCAAATCTGGAGGCGCGACTCGGAATCGAACCGGGGTACACGGCTTTGCAGGCCGCTGCATAACCACTCTGCCATCGCGCCAAGCCTGTCTGCCGGATGCCTGAATTCAGGCGATACCTTGGCAACCAGATAAAACTCTGGAGCGGGAAACGAGTCTCGAACTCGCGACCTCAACCTTGGCAAGGTTGCGCTCTACCAACTGAGCTATTCCCGCTCTCGAAAGACCGCCATTATAGACCGTTTTCTGAAGCTGTCAACAATCTTATGAAGGCATCTTCACGTTTTCGATATATTCCCTGGCTGCACTCATTGTCCGCGCCTCACTTTCTGAGTTGCTCCGCAGCATTGAGCTGTGGCAACGCCTTGTGCAGGTAATACCCCATGGACCACAAGGTCAACGCAGTGGCGATATAGATCAGCAAAGTGCCGAGCCACTGGACGTTCATCGACAACAGGGGCGCATGATACAGCAAAAGCGGAATCGCAATCATCTGTGCGGTGGTCTTCAGCTTGCCCACCGTGGCTACGGCGACGCTGGAGGACTGACCGACCCGGGCCATCCATTCGCGCAGGGCGGAAATCGTGATCTCACGCCCGATGATGACCACCGCAATGATGGCATCCACCCGCCCGAGTTGCACCAGCAGGATGAGGGCCGCTGCGACCATGAGCTTGTCGGCCACCGGATCGAGAAAGGCGCCAAAGGCAGAGGTCTGCTCCAGCTTGCGTGCGAGATAGCCATCGAACCAGTCGGTGATCGCGGCGACGACGAAGATCACGGTGGCCAGCAGGTTCTTCATGTGTGCGGCAAGCACGCTGTCAGGCAGATAAAAGATGCCGACAAAGACAGGAATGAGCGCAATGCGCGCCCAGGTCAGGGTATTGGGTATGTTGATCGACATGCGTCAGGCCGTCTGCGCGGCCCCGGTGAACTTGGATGACTGCCATTGTAATCCCTGCACGGCTGGCCAGGCAGGCGACGCATGCACGGGGCCGCCTTCAGAAGCTCAGGGTGCGCCAGCCCCGGTCCAGGGTGCGGCCAATGAAGGCAGCCGCCCCCGCCTGGCCGCCGACCTCGTCACGCAGGTCCTCACCCGCCATGCCATGAGCCTGCATGGCGGTGGGACAGGCCAGCAAGCGTACGCCGAAACGATGCGCCTCCACCAGAAAATGCGCCAGCGGCACACGACCACCATCCGGATACACCTGTTCGGCCACCCCACGGGCCAGCAGGCGCACCGAACGGGCGGTGAAGTACATTTCGACCTCGGCATCCATCGCCGCCGCCACCGATGCAAAGTAAAACGGCGTCGCACACAGGTGCGGCAGCGCCGGGTCGGCAGCCCACACCAGAATCGCCAGTCGCTCGTACCCCTCAGACACCCTTGGCCCCCTCGCCCACCAGCGGTGGCACAAAACCGGACAGATGTTCGAAGCGCCACAAGTTCATTTGCCGCTCGATCGGCCCACAAGCCTGTGCCCAAGGCAGCAGACAGGACAGATCGGTCTGCGCATCCGTTTCCAGCCTCACCAGCCAGCTCGCATAGGCATCGTGATTCATCTGCCTGGCCGACTCCGACAAGGCCGGATTGCTTGCAAGCAGGCGGGCCGCAACGGGGGTCTTCACCGGAAACACCGTCTTGCCGGCCTCCAGCAACCCAAAGGCACGCCCCGCGTGCAACGCGAGCCCCTCGGGTTTGGGGGTGAACAGCAGGATCTCGCCCGCAATCGCCACGCCAAAGGGGGTGACCCCGACGCGCAGCACCCTGCCCTCCTCCCTGGCAAACCATAAATGGCTTTCAGGGTGATACAGCAGGGCGTCCGGAAACATGCAACCACGTAGTTCAGCCATGACTTTTCAACACCGGTAAGGATTCCGCCTGATCGACCGCTCAGTGAGCGGTCGTCCGTGCGAGTTGCCCGAGCTGGGCGACGAATTCGGCCTCGTCCTCCTGCCGCAGGCAGCGCAGGTCCAGCCACAGCGCATTGTCGGCAATGCGTCCGATCACCGGCACCGGCAAGCCGCGCAAAGCCTTTTCGAGGCGGTTCAGCATGCCCCCCTTGCGTACGGGCCTGCACTGCAACCCGGCCGAAGGCAGACGATCGACCGGCAGGCTGCCCGAGCCGATCTGCGAATTCAGGTCGCACTGGGCAAGCTCCAGCGGCCAGTCGGCAAGGGCCCGCTGCAGGGCGGGCAGCACGCGCGCGGCCTGGGCCTGGATGTCGCTTTGCGGACGGGTCAGCAGGCGCAGGGACGCCAGCCGCTCGGGCAGGCGCTCCGGGTCACGGTACAGGCGCAGCACGGCTTCCAGCCCGGCCAGCGTGATCTTGCCCACGCGCAGCGCGCGCTTGAGCGGATTCTTCTTGATTTTCGCGATGAGCTCACGGCGACCGACCAGAATGCCGGCCTGCGGCCCACCGAGCAGCTTGTCGCCGGAAAAGCTGACCAGATCGGCGCCTGCTGCAATCGCTTCGCGTGGCGTTGGCTCATGTGGCAGGCCCCAGGCCTCCAGGCCAGTGAGCGTGCCCGAACCGAGGTCTTCCACAAACGGCAGGCCACGGGCATGGGCAATCGCCGCGATTTCGCCCTGTGAGACGCTCTTGGTGAAACCTTCCACCGCGTAGTTGCTGGTGTGCACCTTCATCAGCAGGGCGGTGCGCGCACCGATTGCGTCCTCATAGTCGCGTGCATGAGTGCGGTTGGTACAGCCCACTTCGACCAGCCGGGCACCGGCACGCTTCATGATGTCGGGCACACGGAAGGCTCCGCCGATCTCCACCAACTCACCGCGCGACACGATGACTTCCTTGCGCATCGCCAGGGTGTTGAGCAACAGGAACACGGCGGCCGCGTTGTTGTTGACCACGGTGGCCGCTTCTGCGCCGGTCAACTCCTGCAGCAGTTCGCTCACCAGATCGTCACGATCGCCCCGCCCGCCACTGTCGATGTCGTACTCCAGCGCACAGGGGTGTCGGGCGGCTTCGCACATGGCCTGCACGGCCTCTTCGGGCAGCGTCGCCCGGCCAAGATTGGTGTGCAACACGGTGCCGGTCAGGTTGAACACCTTCTGCAGACGCGGCCGGGTATGCCTGGCCACCCGCGAGAGGATGTCCGCAACAAGTTGCGCCTCACCCGGGGCCAGCGCCCCCTCGCGCATCGCGCTGCGTGCCGCATCGAGACTGGCGCGCACCGCATCGGTCAGCACCGGCCGGCCATGGCATTGCAGGGCGTCGGCAAGCTGGGCATGGGCCAGCAACCGATCCACCGCAGGAAGACTGGAAAACTGTGATTGCATGCGGAGGCTCGCTCAATCTTCGCTTGATCTTCTGGCTTAATCCGGCACGCCCGGAATGAACAACGGATTGGGACCGCTGCGCAGATAACCGGCCTCATCGACCAGAATGTCCAGCGCCAGCGTGGCCAGATCGTCGGCCACTGGATCGGCCTGGGCCTCCTTGTCGCGATGCACGACCTTCAGATAGCCGTGACAGTCATCGCACACCTCGGCACGGACAACACTGTCCTGTCCCTCGATGATGCGATACGACACCTTGTCGGTCTCACCACAGGCGCTGCAATTGACCCGCACCAGATTCCACTCGGTGTTGCACAGCGAGCAGTGCAGATAACGCACGCCGGAGTACTGTCCGGTGTGAATCACGCTGGCCACCGGCAGGCTGCCACAACAGGGGCACACGCCCGGCACATCGAGCCGCCCGAGCGTGGACAGACACGGCTGGGCCGCCATCCAGGTCCAATACACTTGCAGCGCGGCCGCCACAAAGGGCAGGCGCGCGGTTTCGGCGGGGTCGTACTCGCAACGCAGCACGCCGTCGGCGAGACGCTCCAGCGTGGCGACATCGGCCTGCTGAAGCCCTTCCAGCGTTTCGCGCAGCGTGCCGTGGGCCTGCGGCAACAGGCGTTCGAGCAGACCGGCAAGATGTGTCCGCCACACGGCGTCGCGCGGCCAGCCATTTGCGGGCACCACCGGCATCGCATGTTGGCGGGCGCGTTCGCAGGCCCTGTCGTCGGGCAGCGGAGCGTCGGGATGGATTTGCAGCAACGCATGCTGCGCGTGGCTCAGGGCAGCCATCAGGCGAAGGTAGTCGCCGGCTGCGTGGCCCTCTGCCAGCGCTTCGAAACGCCTCGCCCGGTCTGCAAACACGCTGGCAGCCTGTGGCGCGACGACGGCCGGCGCCTCCATGCCGGGTTGCAGGGCGGCGGCACCGGGGGGAGTGGAACGGGAGATATCCATGAAACCTCAATGTAAAGCATGGCAGAACCGGCACCTTACCGGAACTGCCATGCTCGATGGCGGTACCCGCACTGCGGGCACCGGGATTTCGGGAATGAGGCACCGCAACGGACCGTGCCCCTGGTGGGCCACAGTCCGCACGGGCTCAGTTCTTGCCGGTCATCTGGCGATACCAGCCACGGTGATGCTGCTTGGCCCAGGCGCGAGTGACCGTGCCGTAGAGCATGGCGCGGATCGTGCCTCGCGTCCAGATGGCCGCATACACGTGCACAAAGATCAGGCCGATCATGAACGCAGCTGCGGCGGCATGCACCACCACGGCGGTACGCACCATCTCGACCGGAAAGTCGAACTGACTGCGCCACATCACCACGCCGGAGACGGTGATCAGCAGCATCGAGATCGCCAGTCCCCAGAACAGCAGCTTCTGCCCACCGTTGTACTTGCCCTGCTCCGGCATGTCGTGGTCGTCGCCATCCACCATCTTGCGCACCTTGGACAGCCACTCCCAGTCCGCAGAGCCCATGATGTTCAGGCGCGCAAAGCGGAAGAACATGATGATGAAGAACAGCGCCATGACGACACCGATCCACGGATGCAGGATGCGCGCCCACACCCCGCCGCCGAACAGATTCACCAGCGGGAAGAAGGCCGGATGGAAGAAGGCCAGGCCCGAGAGGCCCAGCAGGATGAAGCAGATGCCCACCACCCAGTGGTTGGCCCGCTCGGACGCCGTGTAGCGTTGCAGGTCACGCGGATTGCGGATCATTTTGCATCCTCCTTCTCCATTTCTTCCTCAAGCTCCTTGGAGACCTCGTTCGGCCCTTTCATGACATAGTGGAACAGGCTGCCAAGTGCGGCGGCACCCAGCGCAACCATGGCCAACGGCTTGGCCGCGCCCTTCCACAACGACACCATGGGGCTGATCTGCGGGTCTTGCGGCAGGCCGGCATACAGTGTCGGCCGGTCGGCATGCTGCAGCACATACATCACATGCGTGCCGCCCACCCCTTGCGGATCGTACAGACCGGCGTTCTGGTAGCCACGCTCCTGGAGGTCGGTGATGCGACCTTGCGCGTAATGCACCATGTCCTCCTTGGCGCCGAACTTGATCGCGCCGGTGGGACAGGCCTTGGCGCAGGCCGGGGCCTGCCCTACCGCGACCCGGTCGGAGCACAGCGAGCACTTGTAGGCCTTGCTGTCCGCCTTGGAGATGCGCGGCACGTTGAACGGGCAACCGGTGATGCAGTAGCCGCAACCGATGCAGTTTTCCTGATGGAAATCCACAATGCCGTTGCTGTACTGGATGATGGCGCCGGGCGAGGGGCAGGCCTTCAGGCAACCGGGGTCGGCGCAGTGCATGCAGCCGTCCTTGCGGATGAGCCATTCGAGCTTGCCGTTTTCCTCCACTTCGGTGAAGCGCATCAGCGTCCAGGTCTTGTCGTCCAGATCCTGGGGGTTGTCGTAGATGCCAACGTTGTTGCCCACTTCGGGCCGGATGTCGTTCCACTCCATGCAGGCCGCCTGGCAGGCCTTGCAGCCGATGCAGGCGGACACATCGATGAGTTTCGCGACTTCGGTGGTTTCGCGCACCTGAGGCGGCTCGGTGGTGGTTGCCGAGCGCCGCGCGATATCGAGCGATTGCAGTGCCATGCGAACCTCCCCTTATGCCTTCTCGATGTTGACCAGGAACGCCTTGTACTCCGGCGTCTGACTGTTGGCATCGCCCACGAACGGCGTCAGGGTGTTGGTGATGAAACCGGGCTTGGTTTCCCCCTTGAAGCCATAGTGCAGCGGGATGCCCACGGTGTGCACCTTGCGCCCGTCCACGTTGAGCACCGGGATGCGCTTGGTGACCACCGCAACGGCCTTGATCTGGCCACGGTTGGAACGCACCCGCACCACGTCGCCCTTCCTGATGCCCTTCTCGGCAGCCAGTTCCTCGGATATCTCGACGAAATGCTCCGGCTGGAGGATCGCGTTGATCTTCGAGGTCTTGCTCCAGAAGTGGAAGTGCTCCGCAAGACGGTAGGTGGTGGCCACATAGGGGAACTCGTCGGCCTTTCCGAACAGTTCCATGTCGCCCTTGTACACACGTGCCGCCGGGTTGCTGGTGACTTCCGGCCTGTCGGGGTGCATCGGGTTCTTGCCCAGCGGGGTCTCGAACGGCTCGTAGTGCTCCGGGAACGGCCCTTCGGCCATACCGGGCGCAAACAGTCGGGCCACACCCTCGCCCGTCATGATGAAGGCCCCCACGCCTTCGGCCGGTGCCGCGTTCGGGCGCATGTCGGGAATATCGTTGCCTCCCCACGCCTTGCCGTTCCAGCTGATCACGTTGCGGGTGGGATCCCACGGCCTGCCGCTGGCATCGCATGAAGCCCGGTTGTACAGGATGCGACGGTTCGCCGGCCAGGCATAACCCCAGTTCAGCGTCTGCCCCAGTCCGGACGGATCGGAATTGTCACGCCGCTGGGTCAGGTTGCCCGCCTGCGACCACATGCCCGAATACAGCCAGTTGCCACACGCAGTGGAGCCATCGTCGCGCAACACACCAAAGCCGGCCACCTGCTCGCCCGCCTTCACGGTCACGGTGCCACTGGCATCGCTCAGGTCACTCACGGCATAGCCGCTGATCTCGCGGGCCAGCTCCTGCGAAGACGGATGGGTCGGAATGCGATACGGCCAGTGCAGATTGAGAATGGGCGCGGGATTGGCACCGCCTTCCTGTTGGTACAGGGTCCGCAGACGGGTGAACAACTGCCCCAGGATCTCGGTGTCCTCGCGTGTCTCGCCCGGACCGTCCGCCGCCTTCCAGTGCCACATGATGACGCGGCCGGAGTTGGTGAAGCTGCCTTCGTGTTCGGCGAACAGCGCAGCCGGCAGGCGGAACACCTCGGTCTGGATCTGCTTCGGATCGACGTTGTTGAACTCGCCGTAGTTCTTCCAGAACTCGGACGTGTCGGTCGCCAGCGGATCGATGACCACCAGGTACTTGAGCTTGGCCAGCGCGGCGGAGACCTTGTCCTTGTGCGCCACCGAAGCCAGCGGGTTGAAGCCCTGGCAGACGAAGCCGTTCATGCGGCCCTGGTGCATGCGCTCGAACATTGCCAGCGTGTCGTAAGCAGTGTCCTGCTTGGGCAACCAGTCGTAGCCGAAGCTGTTGTAAGGCGTCGCGTTCGGGCCATAGAAGGCCTTCATCAGGCTGACGAAGAACTTGGAGTAGTTGCCCCAGTAGTTCATCGACCCCGGACGCAGCGGCTTGGGTGTGCGCTTCTCCAGGAAAGTGGCCAGATCGGGTTCAGCATCGGTCGGCTCGTGCATGTAGCCCGGCAGGCTCGCGCCGAACAGGCACATGTCGGTGATGCCCTGCACGTTGGCGTGACCGCGCAACGCATTGATGCCACCGCCAGCCATGCCCATGTTACCGAGCAGCAACTGGATCATCGCCATCGTGCGGATGTTCTGCGACCCGATGGAGTGCTGCGTCCAGCCCAGCGCATACAGGATGGTCATGGTGCGGTTGGGCGCGGAACACTCGGCCACCATCTCGCACACCTTCAGGAAAGCCTCCCTGGGCGTGCCGGTGATGCGGCTCACGGTGTCGGCGTCGTAGCGCGCGAAGTGCTTCTTCATCAGCTGGAAGACGCAGTTCGGGTCCTGCAGGGTCGGATCGACCTTGGCGTAGCCGTCCTCGCCCATCTGGTAGCGCCAGGTGGACTTGTCGTAGCTGCGCTTTTCCGGGTTGTAACCGGTGAATACGCCATTCTCGAAGCCGAATTCCGGATCGATCAGGAAGGGGGCGTTGGTGTGCGCCTTGACGTACTCGTGCTGGATCTTGTCGTTCGTCAGCAGGTAATGAATGATGCCGGACAGGAAAGCGATATCCGAGCCCGCGCGGATCGGCGCGTAGTAGTCGGACACGGCAGCCGAACGCGTGAAGCGCGGATCGACGACCACCAGCCTGGCCTTGCGGCCCTGCTTGGCTTCCTGCACCCACTTGAAACCGCAGATGTGCGCTTCGGCAGCATTGCCGCCCATGATCAGCACCAGATCGGCGTTCTTGATGTCCACCCAGTGGTTGGTCATCGCGCCACGCCCAAACGTCGGAGCCAGACTGGCTACCGTGGGGGCGTGTCAGATGCGGGCCTGGGTATCGAACGCGACTGCACCGAGACCGCGAAGGATCTTGTGCGTGAGGTATCCCGGTTCGTTGGAGGCGGCGGAGCTGGCGAGAAAACCGAAGGTGTTCCAGCGGTTCACCGTCAGGCCGGCGTCGTTCTTCTCGATGAAGTTGGCATCGCGGTCGGCCTTCATGTGGCGGGCGATGCGGTCGTAGGCTTCATCCCAGGAGATACGCTTCCACTCGGTGGAACCGGGTTCGCGCACTTCCGGGTGGGTCAGGCGCAGCGGGCTCTGCACCATGTCCAGCAGGCCGGCGCCCTTGGGACAGAGGCTGCCACGGTTGACCGGGTTGTCCGGGTCGCCCTCGATGTGAAAGATGCGTGCCTTGGCGTTCTTCGACGTATCGCCCATCGAATAGACGAGGGTGCCGCAGCTGACCGAGCAGTACGGACAGATGCTGCGGGTTTCAGTCGCGTGTGCGAGCTTGTACTGACGAACCTCCGCCAGCGCCGCCGTGGGTGCAAAACCCATCGTGGCCAGGCTGGAGCCTGTCATGCCCGCCGCGCAGACTTTGAAAAAGCCGCGTCGGGTGACTTGCATGGTGTGGGTCTCCTCGTTGAAAAGGTCAAAAAGACACCACGTTACAGCAAGCTTCGTTCCACCATGAATTTTCCCTTTCCAGTCAATGACTCACTGAAAAAATAAGGGAAAACCATATCAGACAGATTGTCTTTCATAGGGTCATTTTGTCCATGTGCGGTGGACAAAATGACCCCTCACTCCGTATCGGGCCCCGGCGCCCTCTGCCAGCCACCGCCCATCGCCTTGTACAGCTTCACCATTGCCTGCAACAGGGCGCGCTGCGTCTGGGTCTGCTGCAACTGCGCATTGAACAGGCTGCGCTCGGCATCGAGCACCTCGATGTAACCGGTGTAACCATTGTCATAACGCAGCCAGGCCATTTCCACCGCCACCTGCAGGGCCGCCACCTGGCGACTCTGGGCGTCGAGCTGTTCACGCGTCCTCGCCTGCTCCACCAGCGCATCGTTCACTTCAGCAAGCGCCGTCTGGATCGTCCGCCGGTAGGCCAGCAGGGCCTGCTGCTGCTGGGCCTCGGCCACCTGTACCCGGGCTGCGGTACGCCCCCCCGTGAACAAGGGCACGCTCAACGTCGCCCCGCCTTTCCACAAGGATGAGCCCGAAGACAGCAGATCGGACAACTCCGCGCTGGCCGAACCGGTCAGGCCGGTCAGCGAGAGCGTTGGAAAATAGGCCGCCTTCGCCACCCCGATCATGGCATTCGCGGCCACCAGATTCTGCTCCGACTGGCGAATGTCGGGCCGGCGGTCGAGCAGGCTTGCGGGCAGGCCTGCCGGAATCGGCGGCAGGATCAGTTCATCGAGCGGACGGCCACGCTCCACCGGGCCGGGGTGACGCCCCAGCAGCAGGCTCAGTGCCTGCTCCTGCTGGGCAATCGCCCGCTCGATCACCGACACACTGGCGCGGGCCTCTTCAAATTGCGACTGACTCTGGCTGAGCTCGAACAAGGACACCACGCCCCCCGCAAAGCGATCCTCGAACACCTTCCAGGCTGCCTCGCGCGTGCGCACGGTTTCGACCGCAATGTCGCGCTGCCGGTCCAGATCGCGCAGGGTGAAATAGGCACTCGCCACCCCTGCCGTGAGCGACAGCACCACCCCGCGACGCCCTTCCTCGGAGGCCAGCAACTGCGCCCGGGCCGCCTCGTTTTCCCGCCGTATGCGGCCCCACAGATCCAGCTCCCAGCTGGCGTTCAGGCTGGCATCGAAGGCGTTGTAGGTGTCCCGCAAACCATGGGCCACCGCCCCGCTGGTCTGCTGCCGGCTGGCATTTGCCGATGCTCCCACCTGCGGCAAGCCCTCCGCTGCGCTCATCCCCAGCCGGGCGGCGTACTCGTCCACCCGCGCACTTGCAATACGCAGGTCGGTATTCTCGCGCAGGGCCTCCGCCACCAGCCGGTCGAGCACAGGATCGCCAAACTGCTGCCACCAGGCAGTATCGGCCAGCGCTTCGAACTGTTCACCGCTCACACGCCAGTCGGCAGGCAAGGCCACATCCGGCCGCACATAGTCCGGCCCCATCGTGCAGCCGGCCAGCCAGGCGGCACACAGCACCACGGGAAACGCGCTACGCATGATGACTGTCCTCCCGCGCACCGTCTGCGGCGCTGCGCACCGGTTTGGGTTGGCCACCTCCGCTCAAGCGCTCGATCACGTAATACGCCACAGGAATGAAGAAGATAGCGATGAAAGACGCCGCCAGCATGCCGCCGATCACGGTGTTGCCCATCACCTGGCGTGACACCGCACCGGCCCCACTGGCCAGCGCCAGCGGCATGCAGCCGAGGATGAAGGCAAAGGAGGTCATCAGAATCGGCCTCAGCCGCAAGCGCGCGCCCTGCAACGTGGCATCCATCAGGCTGACCCCGCCCTTCTCGTACTCCATCTTGGCAAACTCCACGATCAGGATCGCGTTCTTCGCTGCCAGACCGATCAGCATCACCAGACCGATCTGCGCATACACATTGTTCTCGTGTCCGGTCAGGTACAGCGCCGCAAAGGCCCCCGCAACCGCAATCGGCGTACCGAGCAGCACCGAAAACGGCAAGGTCCAGCTCTCATACTGCGCGGCCAGGATCAGGAACACGCACAACAGCGAGAACGCAAACACGGTGGCCGGCGACACCCCCTGCTGCGCCTGGTGCTCCTGATACGACATGCCCATGTAGTCGAAGCCCATTTCCCTGGGCATGCTTTCAGCAAAGACCTCCTCCAGCGCACGCATGGCCTGCGCCGAACTGTAGCCGGGGGCGGCAGAGGCATTGATCTGCGCACTGCGGTACATGTTGAAGCGCATCGTGAACTCCGGCCCCTGCACCTCGCGCACCGAAACCAGAGCAGACAGCGGCACCGCCTCGCCACGGGCGTTGCGCACATAGAACTGCCCCACATGGTCGATGCTGGTGCGGAACTCGCCCTCTGCCTGCAGGAACACCTGCCACTGCCGGCCAAAGCGGTTGAAATAGTTGATGAACCCGCTCCCCAGGAAACTTTGCAGGGTTCTGTAAACATCCTCGATGTTGACCCCCTGCTTGAGCACCTTGTCGCGATCCACATCGATGAACAGCTGCGGCACCGTCGGCCGGAAGGTGGTCGACACGCTGGCCAGCTCGGGGCGCTGACGCGCCGCCTCGATGAAACGGCTGGTGTTTTCGGCCAGATAGTCGAGGTCGTTGCCGGCCCGGTCCTGCAACACCATGGTGACCCCGCCCGACGTGCCAATGCCGGGAATCGGCGGCGGCGGAAAGGCGAAGCCGATCGCACCGCTCAAGCCCCCCAGCTTGCGGGTCAAGGTGTTGCGCACCGCTTCATACTGCTCCTCGGGCACGGTCCGCTCAGACCACTCCTTGAGCGTGATGAAGAAGAAGGCACTGTAACTGTTGCTCACCTGGCTCAACAGGCTGTAGCCCAGCACCGTGGTCACATGCTCCACCCCCGGGGTGTCCATGATCAGCGCCTCGGCCTGCCGCGCCACCTCGCTGGTGCGCTGCAGCGACGCGGCATCGGGCAACTGGATGGCGGCAAACACATAGCCCTGATCCTCATCGGGCAGAAAGCTGCCCGGCACGGCCTTGCCCAGCACGCCGGTGCCAATCACCACCCCCACCAGCAACAGCAGGGTAAACAGGCTTTTGCGCATGGCCAGGCGACACACCCCGACATAGCCATTCGTGGCCCGGCCGAAGGCGCGGTTGAAACCGTCGTAGAACTTCTGCAGCAGCCCGGTACCGCGTTTTTTCGGGCGCAGCAGCATGGCACACAGCGCCGGGCTGAGGGTGAGCGCATTGAAGGCCGAAAAGATCACCGACACCGCAATGGTCACCGCAAACTGCTGGTACAACTGCCCGGTGATGCCCGGAATGAAGGCGGTCGGCACGAACACCGCCGCCAGGATCACCGCAATCGCAATCACCGGCCCGGTCACCTCCTCCATCGCCTTGATCGTCGCCTCCCGCGGACTCAGCCCCTGTTCGATATGGTGCTCGACCGCCTCCACCACCACGATCGCGTCATCCACCACCAGACCGATCGCCAGCACCAGCCCGAACAGCGACAGGGTGTTGATCGAGAAGCCGAACATCGGAAACAGCATGAAGGTGCCGATCAGCGACACCGGCACCGCGAGCAGCGGAATCAGCGTCGCACGCCAGCCCTGCAGGAAGAGGAACACCACCAGAATCACCAGCACCAGCGCCTCGAACAGCGTGTGCTTGATCTCGTCGATGCCTTCGGTCACGGCCAGCGTCGTATCCAGCCCGATCACGTAGTCCAGGTCGGGCGGGAAACTCTGCTTGAGCGTCTCCATCAAGGCCTTGGCACTGGCGGCCGCCTCCAGCGCGTTCGAGCCGGGCGCCTGATACAGCGCCACCAGCGCCGCCGGCTTGCCATTGAGCCGCCCTTCCATGCTGTAGGTTTGCGCACCGAGTTCAATGCGGGCCACATCCCTGACCCGCACCATCGAGCCGTCCGGGTGCGCGCGCAGCACGATCTCGCCAAATTCCTCCGGAGTCTGCAAGCGGCCCTGGGCGCGCACGGCATAAGTGAACTCCTGGCCCGGTGGCACTGGCTCGGCCCCCACCGTTCCGGCCGGATTCACCGTATTCTGGGTGCTGATCGCGTGCACGATTTCCGGGATCGTGATGTTCAGCGCCGCCAGCCGGTCGGGCGTCACCCACAGGCGCATTGCATACTGCCCCGCGCCGAATACCGTGACGCTGGCGATGCCCTTCACCCGGGTCATCTGGTCATTGATGTTGATGTAGGCGTAGTTCGCCAGAAACACGTTGTCGTAGGTGTCACCGGGCGAATACAGCGCGAACACCAGCAGGGGGGACGCCGACGACTTGGCCACCCGCACCCCGGCATTGCGCACATCGGCCGGCAGTTGCGACTCGGCCTGGCCGGCGCGCATCTGCGCGAGCACCTGGTCGATGTTGATGTCGGAATCGATGTCGAAATTCACCGTCAGCGTCGACTGCCCGTTGTTGGCGTTGATCGAATACATGTAATTCATGTTATCGACGCCGGACATCTGCTGCTCGATCGGCGTGGCCACCGCCTGCTCCACGGTGAGCGCATCGGCCCCGGTGTAGCTGCTGGAAATGTTGATCTGCGGGGGCACGATCTCGGGATACTGCGCCACCGGCAGGCTGCTCATCGCCACCAGGCCGACAATGGTCATCAGAATCGAGATGACCATCGCCACAATGGGGCGGTCAATGAAGAAACGTGACATTCGCGCTCACTCCCCGCCGCTGGAAGCCGCCGCTGGCGCAGCCTGACGGGGGGAGACGGTCATCCCGTCGCGCACCTTTTGCGTCCCCTCGGTAATCACACGCTCACCGGGCTTGAGCCCCTCGCGGATCACCCGGTTCGAACCCGTGCGCTGGCCCGGCACCACTGCCCGCATCTGCACCGTGTTCTGTGCATCGACCACCGCAATGAAATACCGCCCCTGCACCTCGCTCACCGCCCTTTGCGGCACCAGCAGGGCGCCCTCGCGCATGGCCACCGTGGCGCGCAGCTTGGCGAACTGCCCCGGACGCAGGCGTGCCTCCGGATTCGGAAACAACGCTCCGATCTTCAGCGTACCGGTGGTCGGATCAACCTCGCGGTTGACCAGCGTCACCTCGCCCGGATACGGGTGCACACTGCCATCGACCAGCACCAGTTGCAGCGGATGGTCATTCACCCGGTAATCGCGATCTTTCAGGAAATCGAGGTACTCGCGTTCGCTGATACTGATGTAGGCCTTGATCGGATCGACCGCCGAAACCGTGGTCAGCTCGGATGCCGCGCCCGGACTCAGCAGATCGCCGATCTGGGCCTTGGCGATGCCTGCGATGCCATCGATGGGGGACTCGATCCGGGTGAAGCCCAGATTCAGACGGGCCGTCTCCAGCGTGGCGCTGGCCTGCTCCAGGGCGGCGCGCGCCGACTGCTCGGACGCCATCGCCTCATCCAGATCGCGCTGGCTGAGCGCATTGCGTTCGGCCAGCGGTTTGACCCGCGCCAGCGTCGCGGTGGCCGCCTCGAACAGCGCACGCTGCCGGTTGCGTGCCGCCTCCGCCTGCTGCACCTCGGCCCGGAAAGTGCGCGGATCGATCTCGAAGAGGATCTGGCCCTTCTTCACCGCATCGCCTTCGCGATACTTCTGACTGATCAGATAACCGGTGACCTGCGACCGGATGGTCGCATTCACATTGCCATCGAGCACCCCCACCCATTCCCTGACGAGTGGCAAATCCTGCACCAGCACCTCGGTCACCTCGACCACAGGTGGCGGCGGAGGTACGGCTGCAGCTGGCTTCTGCCCCGCCTGCCCGCCGACCAGATCGCAGCCGGTGACCGCAAGCAACATCAGGAGCAGCACAGCCCCCCTGGCCAGACGATCCGCCCTTGTGGCGGAATTCCCTCGACGTGTGGTGGCTTTCACTGCACGAAACCTCACTGCGTACAGCCCTGCCACTGCCCGGCACACCCTCACCCGCAGCGCACGAACTGCTCGTATCAAAGTGTAAGAGCACTCATCATACGGTTACCAATCGCATACCCGCAAGTGTGCCCGACAGAAACCCGGACATCGCACCCGAGTGTCGCCGACCGGTGCAACGCCGCAAGAACCGGGCTGGAAACAGATGTTTTTCTTTTGCGGAAAACCTTCACGACCATGCAATCCATATGCAATCCATATGCAATACTTGAAATGCAACATCGTGTTTGCCAGACTCACAATACTCACGATTGCTCGCCAGCCGGAGGCCATATGTCGAACGAAACGATCCACCCGGAAAGCATCAGGAACGCCCACGTTCCCGCCTGGTTCTACGGGTCTGCACAGGACTACGCGACACTTGCCCGACTCATGAAGGCCATGCGCCGTCAGGAAGCGCTGCGACGACGACGCCTGATCGGTCGCACGGTGGGGATCGGCAGCCTGGCCGCCCTGCTCGTTGCGGGCCTGAGCAATGCCGTGATGGCCAGCAGCGGCCTGACCGAGTTGGGATTGACCGCTTCCTCGGCAGGCATCCTGGGCACGGGCAGCGGCATCGTGCTGATCCTGCTGATGCGGGAACTGTATCGTTTCATGGAAAGCCATGTGACCCACATGGACGGCCATGTGCGCTTTGCGCGCCTGGCCGGACGCATCGTCGAAAGCGGCCAGTTCAGCCCGACCCAGCCAGTGGACGACCCGCTCGACCGGCTGATTCAGGCCGAACTGACCCGCATTGCGGATGCCATGGACGAAAACCGGAAATATGTGCCGGCGCTGTGCCGCACCGGCTTCACCACCAACTGAACCCGAACCGGCCCCGGTCAGGACCCTGAGAACGGCGCCACGAGCGCCGCCACCCGACCGGGTTCGCAGTTCAGGTATGCCGAGCTCTGCAGCCATTCCGGATCGGGGTAATACGAGAACATGAACTGCCCGTCCTTCAGGCTATCGACCACCTGCTGCGCCACCTCCGGACGCACCGCCGGGCAGCCCTGACTGCGGCCGATGCGCCCCTGACGGGTAATCCAGGCGGGGTCCACATAGTCGGCCGCGTGGATCACGATGGCCCGCTCGCGCGCCTTGTCATTCACGCCGGGCTCCAGCCCGTCCATGCGCAAGGAATAGCCGTGACGGCCAAAATAACTCTCCTGCGTGCGGAACAGGCCAATGCTGGACTGATGGCTGCCCACCACATTCGAAAATGCGGTGGCCATGTCGTCACCCGAGTTCTGGCCATGCGCCACCAATTCCTCCAGCAGCAGGGACTTGCGCTTCAGATCGAAGATCCACAGCCTGGGCTCGGAAGAGGGTTTGGAGAAATCGATCACCGCCAGACGTTCGGCAGGTCTTGCGCCCGCGCTCACCGCACATTCCATGGCGGAGACCGCCTTTTGCAGCACCTTGCGTTCCAGTGTGGGTGCCACGGTGGCCAGTGAATCGATCAAACTGGTTTCGGCCGGCGATGCGGCCATGAGATGCGACGAAAATACAACACTGATGCCCGCCAACAACATACTTCTGCCCAACTTATGCATCATGCTATCGATCCTCTTTGATACGATCTCAGCGCTGCCCCGAAAAAGCGCACCAAGACTGAAACAGGACCCTGCCGACGCCCGTTGAACCCGGACGCACCCGACAGGGTCCATGAATGATGAAACCCCTCCGCACGCCCCACCATGCCACTGGCAGGGCGTCCGGCTCGCAAGTTTGAGAACGGCACATCGCCGCGGTGGCCGGTAAGGTGCCGCGCGTTGTCCGTGGCGACAACAACCGCGTTCCGGCTGCCGCCCTGTCCAAGGGTGGCGCTATTCTAGCAGCGCCTGTTTCCAGGAAAAGCCTTGTTACGAACAAGAACCTCCCATCTCCTGACGCCCATTCTCGTCCTGGCCTTGCTGGCCGGTCCGGCGCTGGCCACCGAAAGCGTTCAGGGCGTGGCGGTGGCCATCCCCCAGCCCCCAGCCCCCTCCGGGCTGCAACTGCTGCTCGAACAAGTTGCCAGCCCTACCGGGACGGCCCATGCAGTGGGGCCCGAGACGCTGCGCCAGTTCTACGCCCATCATGGCTTCGCACCGGTCTGGAACACCCCTGGCCGGCTGCAGGCACTGGTCGCACAATTGCTCGAACTCGAACACGACGGCCTGCGGCCGGACGATTACGGCGTGCAACAACTCATGCAATGGGCACGCGACGCGGTGCCGCTGGCAGAATGCGACGATGTGCTTGCCTCACGTGCCTATCTGCAGGCCATTGCACACCTGCACCATGGCCGACTGGACCCCGAACGGGTCGAACCGCTGTGGCGGGCCAGCACGGTGGCCCCACGACGCAGCGGCCCGGCACCTGCCCTGATTGCCGCCGCAGCGGCCGACATCGACGATCTCGCCGGCAGCTTCGCACGGGCCCGCCCGTCGCTGCCGCTCTACCAGGCGCTGCGCAGCGCCCTGAAGACTCTCGACCAGCGCCAGGACATACAGGACTGGAAACCCCTGCCCTCCGGTCCCTCGCTGCGCCCGGGCGAACGCAGCGCGCGCGTCCCCCTGCTGCGTGCGCGCCTGGCTGAAACCTTTGCCGCGCAGGGGGTGGGTGACATGCCGGACAGCGAGGTGTATGACGACGCCCTGGTTGCGGCGGTCATCGAGTTCCAGAGCCGTCACCAGCTTGAAACCGATGGCATCGTCGGGCCGGCCACGCTGGCCGCGCTCAACGTCTCCCCCGCAGAGCAGCGCGACAAGCTGCGCATCAACCTTGAACGCCTGCGCTGGCTGGCCGCTGAACTGCAAGACCACATGGTGCTGGTGGATGTGGCCGGCGCGATGATCCGTTACTACCGCGACGGCACCGAACAATGGCAGGCCCGCACCCAGGTGGGCCGCGCGAACCGCCCGACGCCGCTGCTGCGTTCGGAGATCACGCATTTCACGCTCAACCCCACCTGGACGGTGCCCCCCACCATCCTGCGCAACGACAAGCTGCCGGAAATTCGCCGTGACCCGGCCTACCTCGCCCGCAACCGCATGCGCGTGCTCGACCGCAACGGGCGCGAACTCGACCCTGACAGCATCGACTGGAGCAGCCCCGGTGCCATCATGCTGCGTCAGGATGCCGGCGCGGGCAATGCACTCGGGCGCATCGCCATCCGCTTTCCCAACCCCTACTCGGTGTACCTGCACGACACCCCCAGCCAGCGCCTGTTCGCCCGCGACCAGCGCGCTTTCAGCTCCGGCTGCGTGCGTGTGGAAAACGCCACCGATCTGGTGGATCTGCTGATTGCCGATGCCGGCAGCGTCAGCCCCGAACGCTTCCGGGAACTGCTCGACAGCGGTCGCACGCGGAACCTCGAACTGGCCCATCCTGTCCCGATACTGGTCGCCTACTGGACTGCCGGGGTATCGGAGCAGGGCACGGTGTTCGTTCAGCCCGACATCTACAAGCGCGATCCGCGCCTGAGCCAGGCCCTGTCTTCGGCCCCGCCGGTACTGCCCGCCAGCACCACGCTGACCGCCTGCCGCTGAGCGGCCGCGCAGCCGTATCCCACATACGCACAGGGGTACGGAGGCACGGGGTCATTCGCCACCGGTTCAGCACACCACCTTCAGCCGGCTGCCATCGGCAGTCGGCTGCACTTCCAGTCGCGCATCCATGCGCTCGCGCAGTTCGGCCACATGCGAGATCACGCCCACCATGCGGCCAGCCTGCTGCAAGTCGATGAGCGTGCGCAGCGCATGATCCAGACTCTCCGGGTCCAGCGTGCCAAAGCCCTCGTCGATGAACAGGGTTTCCATCTGCACGCCGCCCGCGCGCGACTGCACCACATCGGCCAGCCCCAGCGCCAGCGACAGTGAGGCGAGAAACCCCTCGCCGCCCGACAGCGTACTGGCCGGACGTGCGTTGCCGGTGTAATGGTCGAACACCTCCAGTTCCAGCCCGCCGGCACTGCGCAAGTCCCGGACGCCACGCACGCGCTGCAGCTCATAGCGGTTCCGGCTCATTCTGGACAGGCGCAGCGACGCCGCCTCCAGCACCTCATCGAGCAAGGTGGCAAGCACGAAACGCTGAAAGGTCATGCGCAGCGGATTGTCTCCGCCGGACACCTCGGCCAGCCGTCCAAGCACCGCATACTGCCGCTCCAGCTCACCGGCCCGCCGGGTCAGTTCGTCCAGCGCATCGAGCGCCCGCCCGATCTCCTGCAGCCGCGTCTGCGCCTCGCGCAGGCCCGCCAGCGCCTGCTCCAGCGCCTGCCGGGCTGCGGTGGCCTGTTGTTCCAGCGCCGGCAGGTCGGGGAGCGTCACCCCTTCGGCCGCGCCTGTGGCACGCTGCAAGCGGTCCTCGGCGGCCGCACAGTCGCGTTGGTACTGGCCGATGATGCGCTCCAGGCGCGCCATGTCCTCCTGCGCAAGCAGCGCTGCCCGCCAGTGTGCCTCGTCGTCAAAACCGGCGTCCGTGCGGGCCTGGAGAAAAGCATCGCGGCTGCGGCCGAACCCCTCTTGCGTTCGCCCAAGCTCGTCCTGTGCTGCCGCCTGTGCCGCCTGCGCGGCCGACAGCCGGTTACCGGCGTGCTGGTCGTCCCGCCGTGCCTGCTCCAGCGCGGCATCCAGATGGTCGCGCCGGGCAGTCAGGCTGTCGATACGGGCGGACAGCGCTCCGGGTGCCCGCAAGGCCTCGGGCACGTCCTTGCCCAGCAGCTCAAGTTCGCGCGCCACGACGGCAAGTGCCCGCCGCGTGGTTTCGCAGTGCGCCGCCTGCTGTTCCCGCGTCGCGGACAGGGCCGTCTGATGCTGGCTCGCCGCCTCCAGCCGCGCGGCCACGCGCTCGCAGGACTGTCCAGCTTCGCGGGCCGACTGCAAGGCCTGCTGCAGGGCCGCCAGTGCGTCCGAACCCGCCTCTACCGGCACCTCGGGCGCATCCTGCTGCACCGCGAGCAGTGCCGCGTCGGCCACCTGCAGCGCCGATGCGGCCTGCATGGCGGCAAGCTGCGCAGCGTCGCGCGCCGTCATGGCCTGCTGCACCCGTGCCCGCTGGGCGCGCAGGGTGGCTTCGTCCGGCGCCGGTGCAGCAGCGTCATCGCCTGCATGAGCCGGTGCCGGATGGGTGGCGCTGCCGCATACCGGGCAGGGACAGTCCGGCTGCAGCGCCGCCGCCAGCCGGGCTGCCTGTCCGCTCATCCACGCCCGCTCCAACGCCTCTGCCTGCTGCTGTTCGTGTGCAAGCGCAGTGTGCGCCGCCTGCAGGGTTTCGAGCGCCGCCGCATGACGCGTGCGCGCCTGCGCCTGGCTGCCCAAGGCCTCGGCCTGCCGGCTCTGGCGTTGCTGTTCGCGCCGGAGCGCCTGCAGACGCAGTTCGAGGCTCTCCCGTCGTGCTGCGGCTTCGGTGTGCGCTCGCAAGCTGTCTTGCAGCGTGCTCACTTCCTGCCCGGCGTCCCCGATGGCCTGCAGGGTCTGCGCGAGCGCCTGCTCGCCTTCCGCAAGGGTCGCATCAAGGCGCTGGCGCTCGCGGCCGGCCGCTTCGAGCTGCGCCACCGCCGTGACACGCCCCTGCAGTTCGGTCAGTTCGCGGCTGAGTGCCTCACGCTCCGGCACCCGTACCAGGGCCTCGGCCAGTGCATCGGCCGCACGCTGGCGGGCCTGAATCAGTTGTGCGGCCTCATCCACCAGCTTTTGAAGGCGCCTCTGCGCCTGGGCATGGGCCCGCTCGGCCTCGCTGCGCGCCACATCCAGCGGGCGGATGCGCTCCGCCTGCCGCGCCTGCTGCAGACGGACCTGTTCGGCTTCGATCAGCGCATGCCGGGCCTGCAGGGCGTGCACCGCCTCGGTCGCGGCCCGCTGCTCGGCCAGCAGCGCCTGGGCCTGACGCCCCGCCTGCAGTGCGGTGGCCGCATGCTGATCGGCAGCCCGCAGCGCGCCCTCCTGCGCCTGCAGGGCCAGCACCTGGGCGGACACCGCCTCGCGGCGCTGCAGCAGGCCCTCCACATCGGCTACATCCGCCTGCCGGCACAGGGTTTCACGGCGCAGGCGCAGGTCGCGTGCCTCCGTCTCCAGCGCCTTCGCGGCGACCTTCAGCCGTTCGCTCAGAACCCGGCAGGTTTCGGTGCGGAACAGGGTCTGCAGGATCGTCTCGCGCTTGTCCGAGCCGGCGCTCAGCAACTCCCGGAAACGCCCCTGCGGCAGCACGATCACCTGACGAAACTGCTCGCTGTCAAAGCCCAGCCGCTGCTGCACCTCCTGGGTCACCCGGCCGGGCTGCGTGGCCACGCTGACCCACGCGCCGGAGGCCTCGCGGCGATCCAGTTGCGCGGTGGCCGCTGCATCGGTCAGCCCGTCCCCCCGACGCCGCTGCCGGCGCTGGGCCGGGGTGCGCTGCACGCGGTAATGTTCGGCGCCGAGCATGAATTCCAGTGTCACCTCGGTGACCAGACTGGTCGCCGCATGGTCGCTGCGCATGGCACGTGCATCGCGCTCACCGCCGGAAGTTTCGCCATACAGCGCAAAGCACAGGGCGTCGAGCAGGGTTGTCTTGCCCGCGCCGGTGGGGCCGTGAATCAGGAACAGGTTGCTGCGCTCGAACAGGCGAAAATCCACACGCTGCACGCCGGCAAACGGCCCGAAGGCCTGCATCGTCAACAACAGGGGTTTCATGCCTCGGCCCTCCCCGCTTCGCGTGCATCCTGCGCCATGGCCTCCAGCACCTGATCGAGCGCCTGCAGCGCAGCCTCATCGAGCGTCTCGCCCACCACCTCGCGATGAAATTCGCCGAACAGGGTGCGCATGTCGAGCTGCCGGCGCAGCGCCGCCACCCCGCCCGCCCCGCTGCGTGCGAGCACTTCGCGCTCGCAGCCGAGGATGTTCGGATACACCTCGCGCAAACGGGCCATCGGCTCCAGCAAAGCCCCGTCATCGGTGAGTTGTGCGAACACGTAATCGTCGCGTGCGGCGTCCTGACGCCCCGCCTCCACCAATCCGGCCAGTGTGCCGCGCAGGCAACGCAGGTCACGCATGGGCGACAGCGACAGGCGTTCGCAGGACAGCAGGCCGGCGCCGGGCGCGCCCAGCTCCACCCGCGTCACGCTTTTCGCGTGGCCCGCCTCCGACAGCGAATACTTCATCAGCGAACCCGCATACTGCACCCGCGCACTGCCGACCTGCTGCGCCCGGTGCAGATGCCCGAGTGCGACATAATCGAAGCGCTCGAAATGCGACACCGGCACGGCTCCGCTCCCCCCCACCGACAGGGGGCGTTCGGATTCGCTCTCGGTGCCCCCGGCCACAAAGGCATGCGCCACCAGCACATTGCGCTCGCCCCAGCCCCCGCGCTCGCGCATCCAGCCGAGCATCGCCGCGATGGCTGCATCATGGTCGGCCACCGCCTGTCCGAGCAGGTCGCGCACCAGCGCCGGCTCCGCATAGGGCAGCGCCTGAATGCACACCTCGCCCCACGCATCGCGCAGCCGCAGCCCCTCGCCGGCCTCGCCCGGCCGGCCGGCAATGTGCAGCCCGCCAGCCGCCAGCAGGCGAGCGCCGAAGCCCAGCCGGTCGGCACTGTCATGATTGCCGGCAATCATCACCACCGGCACCTGCAAGCCCAGCACGATGCGCGACAGGGTGTCGTCAAGCAGATTCACCGCCTCGGCTGGCGGCACCGCCCGGTCATACACATCGCCAGCGATGAGCACCGCATCCGGCCGCTCGCTGCCCACCAGTTCGACAAACTGGTTGAGCAGGTGCGCCTGATCCTCAAGCAGGGAACGTCCGTGGAACAGACGCCCCAGGTGCCAGTCGGCAGTGTGCAGGAAACGCATGAAAAATCGACTCCACTGGGCAGGAAAGCCCCGGATTATAAGGGCAACCCGCGACCCGAAGCTGCAGCCCACCGGTCAAGGAACTGAAACACAAGCCCCCTACACTTCGCTGCTTGCAGACAGCGGCCCGGGCCACGCCTGCACCCCGATCGCTCAAATCATCCTGACAAGCGGAGTCACTCAGATGCACAAATCCTGGCAAATCGACACCGACGAACTGCCCACCAACCTGTCCGGCAACGAACACTTCCAGAACGTGGTCGAGCGCGCAGTGAACCGTCGCGGCTTCCTGAAATCCGGCCTGGGCCTGTCGGCCGCCGCCTTCCTGGCCGGTCCGCTGGCCGCCTGTGGCGGTGGCAGCAGTTCCAGCCCGGTGCCGGCTCCCGGGCCGGACACCCCGCCATCCTCCCTGCTGGGCTTTCGTGCCATCCCCACCTCCACCGCCGACGCGGTGAGCGTGGCCGAAGGCTATACCGCCACGGTGCTCGCCCCCTGGGGCACGCCGCTGTTTTCGAGTGGCGCCGGCGCCACCTGGAAGGGCGATGGCAGCGACAGCGCCGCCGACCAGGCCCGTCAAGTGGGCGACAACCACGACGGCATCCACTATTTCCCGATCGGCGGCAGCAGCAGCGAAGGCCTGCTGGTGATGAACCACGAATACACCACCACCCGGGGCGTGGGGCTGTACACCTGGCTGTTCGGCGCCAATGACAGCGGCCCGATGACGCTGGAACGCGCCGAAAAGGCGATGAACGCCCACGGCATCTCGGTCATCCACATTCGCCGCAATGCCGCAGGCCAGTGGGACATCGTGCTCGACTCGCCCTACAACCGCCGCATCACCGCGCAGACCCCGATGGAGCTGACCGGCCCGGCCGCCGGCGACGCACTGCTGCGCACCAGCGCCGACCCCAGCGGCACCCGGGTGCTGGGCACCATCAACAACTGCGGCAACGGCTGGACACCGTGGGGCACTTACCTGACCTGCGAAGAGAACTTCAACAACTACTTCGGCACCACCACCGGCAGCGACCAGCGCAACGACGCACAGAAGCGCTATGGCCTGTCCGGCACCACCACCGGCTATGGCTGGGAGCAGGTGGTCGAGCGCTTCGACTATGTGAAGGAACCCAACGAGTCCAACCGCTTTGGCTGGATCGTCGAGATCGACCCGTTCGCCCCGAACGCCACCCCGCGCAAGCGCACCGCGCTGGGTCGCTTCAAGCACGAGAACGCCGCTTATGCGCTGACCGCCGACAAGCGCATCGTGGTGTATTCCGGCGACGACCAGGCCAACGATTACATGTACAAGTTCGTCTCCGACCGTGCCTATGTCGAAGGCGGCGACAACAGCGCGCTGCTCGACAGCGGCCGCCTGTATGTAGCGAAGTTCAAGGACGGTGCGGCAAGCGGCGATTTCATGGGCGACGGCGAATGGCTGCTGCTCGACAAGACCGCCAACCCGGTGCTCGCCGCCGACAGCCGCTTTGCCAACCAGGCCGAAGTGCTGATCAATGCCCGTCTGGCCGCCGACGCCGTGGGGGCTACCCCGATGGACCGCCCCGAGTGGGTGACGGTGCATCCGACCACCGGCGAAGTGTATGTCACCCTGACCAACAACTCCGGCCGCAGCACCACCGACGACGCCAACCCGCGCCCGTCCAACCGCTACGGCCAGATCGTGCGCTGGCGCGAGGCCGGAGGCAACCCGGCCGCCACCACCTTCGAGTGGGACATCTTCGTGCTCGCCGGCAACCCGATCAAATACACCGACCGCGCCGACCTGAAGTCCGGCTCGGCCAACGTCACCGTGGACAACACCTTCAACAGCCCCGACGGCCTGGGCTTCGACCCCGACGGCCGGCTGTGGATACAGACCGACGGCAACTACAGCAACGCCGGCGAGTACGAAGGCCAGGGCAACAACCAGATGTTGTGCGCCGATCCGGCGAGCAAGGAGATCCGCCGCTTCTTCGTCGGCCCGAAGGAGTGCGAGGTCACCGGTCTGACCTTCACCCCCGACCGCCGCACGCTGTTCATCAACATCCAGCACCCCGGCGAAGGGGGTGACAGCCACTGGCCGGAAGGGGGCAACGCCCTGCCGCGCTCGGCCACCGTCGTCATCACCAAGAACGATGGCGGCGTGATCGGCAGCTGAGCGCCGCGCCCGTTCGCACTTGGCCGGCCGGCGCACCCCGCGCCATGCCGGCCGGCCTGCGGCCCGCATGCGACCCGCACACGGCGTCCATGCGGGCCGCATGCGTCGTAACAGCGCATGTTGCATCGAAAGAGGCACATTCAAGCCCCGTTCCGGCGCAAGCTGAAGTAAGATTCGCCCTTTCTTGCCGCACAGCAGCACTGCGCTCCACACTATGGATCGCAACATCGACCACCATACCAACACGCCCGCCAGCCAGCCGCATTCATGATCCAGCGTCGCCTCACCGGCCGTGCCGCCCGCGCCCTGACCGCCCTGCTGTGGACAGGTGCAGTGGTGTTTGCTGCGTGGATTGCCTCCTCGCTGATCACCCGCCTCACCGCGCCCGCGCCACTGGCCGCCGCCTATCAACCGGTCTCCGACCCGCGCCTGGCCGCCCAGCGCCTGGCCATCAAGCAGCCCATGGCCGGCAACGGCGAGGCAACCGTAGCCGGCACACCCCGCAGCCCAGCCGCCGCCACCGGCTTCAGCCTGATCGGCGTGGCCACCGGCTTCGGCAACGCCCCTGGCTTCGCCCTGCTGAAACCCTCCGGCGGGGCGGTCGCCCCCTACATGGTCGGCGAAACGCTGGCGCCAGGGGTGGTGCTTACCGGCCTGTACCCCGAGCATGTCGAGATCGAGCGCAACGGCCTGCGCGAACGCATCGCACTGGACCGCAACGCCGCAGCCGCTGCGAGAGCTGCAGCCGGCACACCGTCCATGCCTGGCGCAGTGCGCTACAACCCCGCCGCGCCCGCTCCGGCGAATCTGAGATAATCCCGCGCATGAAAGCATCCGTCCTGGCCCGCCGCCTTGCCCTTGTCCTGACCCTTGCCAGCACCGCCCTGAGCCTGCCGGTGCGAGCCGATGACAACGTCTCCCTGAACTTTGCAAATGCCGAGATCGGCTCGGTGATCGATGCCATCGGCAAAATCTCCGGCAAGAACTTTCTGGTCGACCCACGCGTGAAGGGCACGCTGAACATCGTCACCAACACCCCGGTGTCGCGCGACCTGTCCTACCAGATCCTGCTCTCCGCGCTGCGCCTGCAGGGCTACACCGCAGTGGAAGGCCCGGGCGTGACCAAGATCGTGCCCGAAGCCGACGCCAAGCTGCACGGCGTGCCGGTGGGGCGTGGCGAACAGACGGTGGGCGGCGACAAGCTCATCACCCAGGTGTTTCCGATGCGTCACGAGTCGGCCGCGCAGATGCTCGCGGTGGTGCGTCCGCTGGTCTCGCCGAACAACACAGTCACCGCCTTTCCCTCGAACAACGTGCTGGTGGTCACCGACTACGCCGACAACCTGTCGCGGATCGCGCGCATCATCGAATCCATCGACGTGCCGCAGGGCGATGTCACCGTGGCGAAGCTGGAATATGCCATCGCGGTGGACCTGGCCGACACGATCAACCGGCTGATGAACGAAGGCGGCGGCCCGGCCGCAGCCGGTGGCGGCGGCGATGGACTGCGCGTGCAGGTGATTGCCGAACCACGCACCAACAGCCTGCTGATCCGCTCCGAAAATCCGGCGCGCATCCGCGCAGTACGCCAACTCATCGCCTCGCTCGACCAACCCGGCGCGGGCGGCAACATCCATGTGGTGTACCTGCGCAACGCCGAAGCGGTGAAGGTTGCGCAAACCCTCAACGCCGCCCTGTCCGGCGACCACTCGGCGCTCTCCTCCCTCGGCACCACCGGCCTGGGCGGCAGCGGCAGCAACACCGGCAGCCTTGGCAGCAGCAGCGGCATGCAGCAGGACGGGCGCAGCGCCACCAACCTTGGCAGCGCCTCGGGCAGCACATCCTCCGGCCAGTCCAGCGGCATCGTACAGGCCGACGCAGTCAACAACGCGCTCATCATCGTCGCCCCGGAGGCCACCTACCGCAACCTGCGCCATGTCATCGACAAGCTCGACCGCCGCCGCGCCCAGGTGTACATCGAAGCGCTGATTGCCGAGGTCTCCTCCGACCGCGCGGCCGAATTCGGCATCCAGTGGCAGACCGCCAACCTGGGCGACGCCGGCACCCAGTTGCTCGGCGGCACCAACTTCGGGGGCAACGGCCAGAACATCATCGGTGCGGCCGCCAACATCGCCTCGGTGGGCAAGGGCATGAACCTGATGATCGGCAAGGGCACGGTGAAGGTGCCGATCGGCGGCGAAATGGTGGAAATCTTCAACCTCAGCCTGCTGGCCCGCTTCCTCGAGTCGGACAGCCGCACCAACATCCTGTCCACCCCCACGCTGGTCACGCTGGACAACGAAGAGGCCAAGATCGTGGTCGGCCGCAACCTGCCCTTCGTAACCGGGCAATACACCAGCACCGGCAGCGGCTCCACCCCGGAAAACCCCTTCCAGACGATCGAGCGGCGCGACGTCGGCCTGACCCTGGAAGTTCGCCCGCAGATATCCGAAGGCGGCACGATCAAGCTCGACATCTACCAGGAAGCCTCCTCGGTAGTCCCCACCGTGGATGAAAGCCGTGGCCCCACCACCAAAACCCGCTCGATCAAGTCCACCGTGCTGGTCGACAACGGCGCCATCATCGCACTGGGCGGGCTGGTGGAAGACAGCTTCACCTCCGGCGAGGAAAAAGTGCCGCTGCTCGGCGACATTCCGGTGGCCGGCAACCTGTTCCGCTATCGCAACCGCCAGCGCAGCAAGACCAATCTGGTGGTGTTCCTGCGCCCGGTGATCCTGCGCGATCAGGACAGCTACACCGACCTCACCCGCTCGCGCTACGACTATGTGATCGGCCAGCAGCACGACGTGGTCGATTCGGTCACCATGCTGCGCAACGAACCTCCGGCCCCCACCCTGCCGCCGGCTGCCATCGGCGCATCGGCCACACAGGGCGCACGGCCGCTCGAAGCCGCCGACCTGATGGACCGCGCAGATGCTCCGGCACCGGTGGAAGATGCGCGCATCGCGCTGGTCGTCGAAGGCCGGATCGTGCAATGAGCGCTGGCAGCACCCCCCTGCCCTACGGTTTCGCCAAAGCGCATGGCGTGCTGCTGGGCACCCGCCATGACACGCACACCGAGCTCTGGCTGCGCGACGACGCCAGCCCCGCCGCGCTGGCCGAAGTGCGCCGCCTGCTCGGCTGCCCGCTGAACATCCAGCGCCTGCCGCTGGCCGAGTTCGATGCCCGCCTGGCCGAAGCCTACAGCGGCGGCGACAACACCACGGCCGAAGTGATGGCCGACGTGGGGCAGGACATCGACCTGTCCCAGCTCATGACCGACCTTCCGGCGGTCGCCGATCTGCTCGAAAGCCAGGACGACGCGCCGATCATCCGCATGATCAACGCGCTGCTCACCCAGGCGGTCCGCGAAGGGGCCTCGGACATCCACATCGAGCCCTACGAGCGCAATTCAGTGGTGCGCCTGCGCCGCGACGGCGTGCTGCGCGACATCGCCCAGCCGCACCGGGGCCTGCACGCCGCAATGGCCTCGCGCATCAAGATCATGGCCAGCCTGGACATTGCCGAAAAACGCCTGCCCCAGGACGGACGCATCAGCCTGCGGCTGGCCGGACGCCAGGTCGATGTACGCGTATCCACCCTGCCCACCACCCACGGCGAACGGCTGGTGTTGCGCCTGCTCGACAAGGCCGGCGCGCGCATCGGGCTGGACACCCTCGGCATGGCCGCCGACACGCGCGCCCGCTTTGCCTCCCTGCTCGCGCAGCCGCACGGCATCCTGCTGGTCACCGGCCCCACCGGCTCGGGCAAGAGCACCACCCTGTACTCCGCCCTGCAGAGCATGGATGCCGCGCGCCTGAACATCGTCACGGTGGAAGACCCGGTGGAATACGACCTGCCCGGCGTCGGCCAGATCCAGGCCAGCCCCCGCATCGGTCTGACCTTTGCCAAGGCCCTGCGCGCCATCTTGCGCCAGGACCCGGACGTGATCATGATCGGCGAAATCCGCGATCTCGAAACCGCGCAGATCGCGGTACAGGCCAGCCTCACCGGCCACCTGGTGCTGGCCACGCTGCACACCAACGATGCCGCCTCGGCGGTCACCCGACTGGTGGACATGGGCGTGGAGCCTTTCCTGCTCGCCTCCACGCTGCGCGGCGTGCTGGCCCAGCGGCTGGTGCGCCAACTGTGCCCGGACTGCCGCAGTCCCCACCCGGCCAGCACGAGCGAACGCGCCCTGCTCGGCGACGACTGCCCGGCGCAGCTGTCCCGCGCCAGCGGCTGCCCGGCCTGCGGCCATACCGGCCACATCGGCCGGCGCGGCATTTACGAGCTGATGATCAGCGACGACACCCTCTCGCGCCTCATTCACGACGGCGCCGACGAAGCCAGCCTGCGCGCCCACGCACGCCAGCACGGCGTGCGCAGCCTGCGTGACGACGGCCTGCGCCATCTGGCCGACGGCATCACGTCACTGGAAGAGTTGCTGCGCGTCACCCGCGACTGACCACCATGACCGCATTCCGCTACACCGCCGTCGATGCCCAGGGCAAGGAAACCACCGGCGTACTCGAAGCCGACACCAGCCGCGCCGCCCGTGCCCTGTTGCGCGAGCGCGGCCTGTTTCCGGTAGACGTGGGCAGCGTGTCGACACGCGGCGAAGGCAAGGCCACCCGGCGAAGGCTGCGCGAGTCCGAACTGGTGCTGCTGTCGCGCCAGTGGTCCACCCTGCTCGCCTCCGGGCTCACCGTGGAGCAGGCCCTGGCCGCCCTCATCGAACAGTCCGAAAACGAAGCCAGCCGGCAAATTCTCGCCGGCATCCGCTCCGAGGTGCTCGCCGGACACAGCCTGCGCGCCGCCCTCGACCGCTACCCGACCGCCTTTCCCGCGATCTACCGCGCCTCCGTGGCAGCCGGCGAAAAATCCGGCGAACTGGCCAACGTCATGACCCAGCTGTCCGACTATCTGGAGCAGCGCAACGCCCTGCGCCAGAAAACCCAGCAGGCCCTGCTCTACCCGGCCATCGTCGCGGTGGTCGCCACGCTGGTGGTGATCGGCCTGATGACCTATGTGGTGCCGCAAGTGGTGTCTGTGTTCCAGCAAGGCAAGCAAGCCCTGCCACTGCTCACCCGGGGCATGATCCTGATCTCCGACTTCCTGCGTAGCTGGGGCTGGCTGCTGATGGTGCTCATCGGCCTCAGCGGCCTGGGCGTGCACTGGCTGCTGCGCGACCGCGCCATCCGCCGCCGGTGGGACCAGACCCTGCTGCGCCTGCCGCTCATCGGCCGCCACCTGCGCACCCTGGATGCCACCCGCTTTGCCAGCACGCTGTCCATCCTCGCCGGCAGCGGCGTGCCCCTGCTCGCCGCGCTCGACGCCGGGCGCGAGGTGATCGGCCGCGTGCCGCTGCAGGACGCCATCCGCGACGCCACCGAGCGGGTGCGCGAAGGCCAGAGCCTGTCCCGCGCGCTGGGCGCCACCCGGGCCTTTCCGCCGCTGCTCATCCACATGATCGCCAACGGCGAAACCACCGGGCGACTGGACGAACTGCTCGCCCGCGCCGCCCGCCTGCAGCAGCAGGAGCTGGAAAACCGCACCGGCACGCTCACCAGCCTGCTCGAACCGTTGCTGCTGCTCGCCATGGGCGGCCTGGTGCTGCTCATCGTGCTGGCGGTGATGCAGCCCATCATCGAGATCAACACCTTCCTGAGGTAATTGCGCATGCTTCCGTTCCGCCCCCTGCCATCGTCTTTCCTGCCGCAGCGCCCGCAACAGCGTGGCTTCACCCTCATCGAGATCATGGTGGTGATCGTCATCCTCGGCGTGCTCGCCAGCCTGGTGGTGCCGCGCATCATGAGCCGCCCGGACGAAGCCCGGGTGGTCGCCGCCAAGCAGGACATCGCCACCCTCATGCAGGCGCTCAAGCTCTACAAGCTCGACAACCGCAGCTACCCCACCACCGCGCAGGGCCTGCAGGCGCTGGTCGAACGCCCCACCAGCGAGCCGCAGCCCGACAACTGGAAACCGTATCTCGAACGCCTGCCCACCGACCCCTGGGGCCAGGCTTACCAGTACCTCAACCCCGGCCTGCGCGGCGAGGTGGACGTCATGAGCTTCGGCGCCGACGGCCGCGCCGGCGGTAACGACTTCGATGCCGACATCGGCTCCTGGGCGCTCTGAGTCCGGCCGCGCAGACATGCGGCGCAGCCGTGGCTTCACCCTGATCGAAGTGCTGGTGGTGCTCACCATCCTCGGGGTGGTGATCAGTGGCGTGTCGGTGAGTCTGGAGGTGCTGCGCGGCCGCGATACCGGTCTGGCCGTCGAGCGCCTGCGCTGGGTACTGGAGGCCACCGCCGAGCGGGCGCGGATTCGCGGCCAGAGCATCGCCTTCGAAACCCTGCCGGACGGCTATCGCTTCAGCATGCGCGACACCGACGGGCGCTGGATTGCGCTGGAAGAAGCGCCCCTGTTCGTCGAACGGGTGCTGCCGGACGATCTGCGCTGGGCCGCCCTGCGGGTGAATGATCAATCCGCCCGCTACATCGTGTTCGGCACGCGCAGCCCGCGCTTCGAGCTCGAACTGCTCACCCCCGACGGCAGCGTGCTGTTGCGCGGACGGGGCACCGGCGAAGTCGAAACCCGGCAACACCCCCGCTCGCCGGCATGAAACGCACGCGCGGCTTCACCCTGCTCGAATGTCTGGTCGCGCTGGCCATTCTCGCCGTCGCCCTGGGCGCGGCGATGCGCGCGGTCGGAGCGAGCACCCAGTCGGCCGCACTCCTGCGCGACCACGGGCTGGCCAGCTGGGTGGCGCAAAACCGCCTGGCCGAACTGCGCGCCCGCCAACTGTGGCCCCCGCTGGGCATCAACCAGGGCGAGGCCGAACAGGCCGGCCAGCGCTTCATCTGGCGCGAAAACGTGCAACCCACGCCCAACCCGCTGTTCCTGCGCGTGGATGTCGCAGTACACCACCCGGACGACGGCCGCCCACTGGCCAGCCTCACCGGTTTTCTCGCGAGGCCACTGCAATGAACGCCCGCCGCCGGCAGCGCGGCCTGACCCTCATCGAGCTGATGATTGCGCTGGCCGTGTTTGCCGTGCTGGGCACCCTGAGCTATCGCGCCACCACCCAGCTGCTCACCGCCCAGCAACAGCTGGAAGACAGCCTGCAACGCTGGCGTGCGCTGGAGCGCAGCCTGCAGATCATCGAAACCGAGCTGCTGCAGATCGCCGCCCCGGCACGCGTGACCGGCAACCGCCGCCCCGCCGCCCTGATGCTGAGCGGCACCCCCGACGCAGGCGAGCTGCAATGGCTGAGCATCAACAGCCAGGGTGTGGAGCGCATTCGCCTGCAGCATGCCAACGGCCAGCTGTACTGGCTGCGCCGCCCCGAAGGGCTGCCGGCCGGACATGCGGAAGAAATCGGCGAACGGCTGCTGGACGATGTGCGCAGCGTGCACTGGCGCTTCATCGGTTCGGGTGAATGGCACACTCAATGGCCCCCGGCCGGACAGCTTGCGCAGGGCGGACAAAGCGCCCAGCCCTTGCCCGACGCGGTGGAACTGCAGCTCGACCTCCAACCCGAAGGCCTGATCACCCGGCTGTATGCGCTGCGCTGACCACTCCCGCCCCCTCCCTGCGCCCTTCGCACCCGCCCGCCAGCGCGGCGCGGCGGTGGTGCTGGCGCTGGTCACCGTGTTTCTGGCCGCCAGCGTGGCCGCCGCGATCATCGGCAGCCTGGGGCGCAGCATCGACAGCGCCACCGGCCTGCAGGATCAGGCCCAGGCCCGCCTGCTGGCACGCGGCGCGGTCGACTGGGCGCGCAATGTGCTGGCCGACGACGAACGCAGCACACCGGTGGACCACCTGCGCGAACCCTGGGCGGTGCGGGTGCCCCCCACCCCGGTCGGCGAGGCCGAGGTGTCCGGCGAAATCATCGACTGGTCAGGCCGCTTCAACCTCAACAACCTCGCCCCCGAAGGCAAACCCGAGCTGCTTGCCCGTCACCAGTTCGAACGCCTGCTCAGTGCGCTGGAGGTGCCGGCCAACCGGGCCGCGCAATTGGCCGACGCCCTGCTCGAATGGATTGCTCCGCCCGACGAGGAGGCCAACGCCCGCAGCCGCCCCGGCGCCCGCACGGCCCGCAGCGCCCCGCACGGCCCGCTGGTGGACCTCGGCGAACTGCTCGCCGTGCCCGGCTTCGACCCGCGGCTGGTGGCCCGGCTGGCCGAAGTTGCGGTTGCCGTGCCCGCGCCCAGCAAGATCAACGTGAATACCGCCCCAGCCGAAGTGCTTTTTGCGATAACGTCCGGGCTGGAGCTGAATGCTGCCACCGTACTGGTGGCCGAACGCGACCGCGCCTGGTTTCGCGATGTGGCCGACTTCACCGCCCGGCTGCCTGCGGGCGCCTCGGTGGACAGCCCGGCCCTGCTCGACGTGCGCAGCCGCTTCTTCCTGGTCACCGGCCGGGCGCGCAACGGCGTGTCTGTGGTCAGCCTCGATGTGCTGCTCGACCGCAAGAACACCTGGCCCGACATTCTCTGGCAACGCATTCCTTGACCCCTGACTCATGAACACACGACTCATCGTCCATCTGGACGAAAGCTGGCCCGAAACCCCCTCCGCCCCCTGGGTGGTGCTCGACGACCGCGACCGGGTGGTGAGCGAAGGCCACTCCGAGCCCCGCCACTGGCCCGCCGCACAGCGCTGCGAAGCGGTGCTCTCCGCGCCGCAGTGCAGCTGGCTGGACACCCGCCTGCCAGCCGGTGGCCGCAGCGACCAGACCCGTTTGCTGCGCTACGCGCTGGAAGAACAACTGCTGCGCGATGTGGACGAGCAACACCTCACCGTCACCGCCCGCCACAAGCTGGACGAAGGCTTCAGCGTGCGGGTGCTGGTGTGCGCGCGTCCCCGCCTGCAGCGCATCGTCGCACAGCTCAAGGCACTCGGACGCCCGCCGCAGCGCATCACCTCGGCCCTGCAGCAAGCCCCCCTTCCGCCCGACAGCTGGAGCCTGAGCGCCTGCCCGGACGGCGGCTTCATCCTCAATCCCGCGCCCGCGCCCGCCATCGCCGTCGACCCCGACACGGTGCTGCCGATGCTCGAACACCTGCTCGACCGTGCCGCCGGCAAGCGACCCGCACGCCTGCGGGTCACGGCCCTGTCCGGCGAACTGCCCCCCGCACAAGCCGCACTGGAGGCCCTCGCCACGCGTCACGGCGTGGTGCTCGAAACCGTGCCGGCCCCCGTCTGGTGGCAGGGACATGCGCAGGCTGCCGACCTGTTGCATGGCGAATTTGCCGCGCGCAGCAGCGGCGGCGTGCTGCGCCAGGCACGCGCCCCCCTGATGCTCGCCACGCTGGCCGCTTTCATCGGCCTGCTCGCCCTGCTCGGTGAAGTGCTGTGGAAGGCGCAGCAACTGGAAGCCACCGAAGCCCGTCTGCGCCGCCTGTTCGAAACGGCCGTGCCCGGCACGCCGGCCATCGCCCCGGCGGTACAACTGCGCCGTGCGCTCGACGAAGCCCGCGCCCGCCACGGCCAACTGCGCGAGAGCGACTTCCTGACCCTGCTCGACAGCTTTGCGGACATTGGCGGCAACGCCACCCGACACGCCATCACCGCCCTCGAATACAACGCCGACAACGGCACGCTGCAGGTGCGCTACGACCCCACCCGCCTCACCCAGACCGAGCTGCTGCAGGCCCGGCTGCACACCCTGGGGCACGACGCCCGGGCGGGCAGCGAACCCGACAGTCTCATCATCAACCGGAGGGTGCTGCCATGAATGCACCGGTTTCCCGCCTGCTCGACGCGCTGCAGGCCCGCAGCCCGCGCGAGCGCCGCATGATCCTGCTGGCCATGCTGGTGGTGGCCGGCGCGCTGCTGGTGTGGCTCACCGAATGGACGCTGGCCGAACATCGCCGGCTCGCCACCCAGCTGCCCACCGCACAGGCACAGCTGGTACAGATGCAGGCCGACGCTGCCGAACTGAGCCGCCTGCAGACCCTGCCCGCCCCCGCCACCACCCCCACCGAAGCGCTGCTCGGCGCCGCCTCGGCAGCGGCCAGCTCGCGCGGCCTGAAGGTGAGCATCGAACGCAGCGGCCACCTGTTGCAGGCCGAAGGCAGCGGCGGGTTTGCCGCGCTGGTGGACTGGCTGGCCACGCTGCAGGCCGAGCAGCGGTTGCGCGCAGCCCAGGTGAGCATGGAAACCCGTGGCGACACGATCCACTTCCGCATCGCGCTGAGTCCGCAATAATGTGGTTGCGCCTGTCGCTGCTCCTGCTGCTCACGCTGGCGCTGGTCGTGGTGCGCCTGCCCGCCAGCCTCATGGATACTCTGCTCGCCCGCGCCAGCGGTGGCACGCTGCGTCTGGTCGAAGCCCACGGCAGTGTTTGGCAGGGGCGCGGTGTGCTGGCGATCTCGGCCGGTCAGCGCACGCTGCAGGCCGTGCGTGCGGTGGAATGGTCGCTCGACGGGCAAGGCTCGCCGCTGGGGCTGGGCCTGCGCATCAGCGAGCATGGCCACCCGCAGGGCCGGGTGCGGATCACCCCGGACGGGGTGGACCTGGCCCATCTGGAAGTGGACCTGCCCCTGCCGCTGATCGCCGCCGCCATCCCCCACCCCGCTGCCCGCGCCGGCTGGCGTGGCCGGCTTCTGCTCGGCTCCAGCGGCTTCGGCTGCGACTGGCGGGCCAGCTGCGAAGGCGCGCTCACCGTGCAGTGGCGCGATGCCGGGCTGGACATCCTGCCCGAGCGCGAACTTGGCGCGCACGAAATCCGCTTCCAGTCCGTCGGCCGCGCCTTCGACATCACGGTGCACACGCTGGAAGGCGACCTGCGGGTAAACGGCAGCGGACGGCTGGAAGCCGACGGCCGCTTCAACTTCCAGGCCACGGTGGAAGGCGACCCCGAAGTGGTCGACCGCATGCCCAACGTAATGGGCCGCAACGCCCGCCTCACCGGCACCCCGGGCCGGGTGGTGGTGAGCCTGCCGTAAGCGGTCGAGGCGCCCACAGGATTGGCTTCAGCATCATGACCGCGCATGACGTGGCGCCTTTCTTCCTCGCTTCGTCAGGCCAGAACCGGCCGACAGATTATTAACCCGGCCCTTAATTTTACTTTGTCAGATTCGGCGAGCGGGGAATGGTAAAATAAGTGCTTGTTAAATATAAGTTATTTGACCATGTCAACTCAAACACCCTCGTCCGTGCCTTGCTGATGCCCTTGCGAGCCTTCTACAGGCGCTTGATGCCCATCTTGAGCGGTTTTCATCATTTTTCGTCACCCGTACGCGCAACGTCTCCGAGAGCTTTTTCGGCTACGTACGCGGGCTTTTCCAATCGGAGCGGGGCAACATGCTGCGCATGAGCGAGACCGGTGCGGTCGATGAACAAGCCATGCAGCACATGCTCACGAGTCAGTGCGTGGATTGGTCGGGACTGAGTCGGGCGGTGGCCACTGAAGTCGATGGTTTGCTCGGAGGACCGGAGTCGGTGCTGGTTATCGATGAAAGTGCGATAGCCAAGAAGGGCAAAGCTTCGGCGGGCGTGGCACGGCACTGGAACGGGCGTCTTGGCAAGGTCGATAACAGCCAGGTCGGCGTTTATGCCGCGCTGTGCCGGGGAGAGATGGCGAGCTTGTTCAGTGCGCGCTTGTATCTGCCCCAGAGTTGGGTAAGTGACGTAAAGCGCTGCGATCGAGCGGCGATTCCCGAGACTGAACGTGTTTATCGCTCGAAGAGCACGTTGGCCCTCGAGATGATTGATGAAGCCGATCAGATCGGCGTGCGCTATGGATTCATTGCGCTCGACGGAGGCTATGGCAAGGAGCCGGCGTTTCTCAGGGCACTTGATGCCCGAGGCAAATCCTTCGTGGCCGACGTCCATAAGGATCAAAGCGTCTATCTGACCGATCCGCAGCCGACGGTGCCGAGCAGAACGGGGCGCGGGCGCAAACCGAGTCGTCTGATGACCGAGGCCGTGCCGATCCGCGTGGATGCTTGGGCGGCAGCGCAGCCGGCAACGGCGTGGCAACGCCTGAGCTTGCGCGAGGGCGAGAAGGGTGAGCTCCGTGCCGAGTATCTGCACGCCCAGGTCTGGCTCTGGGATGGGAAGCAGGCTCAAGCGCATCGGTGGCATCTGATGGTGCGTCGCGAGCCGGGCACCTCGACCCCTTCTCACTACTGTTTGTCCAATGCCCCACAGGACACGGCACTGACGGTGCTGGCACGCGTGCAGGGGCAGCGATTCTTCATCGAACACGCCTTTCGTGAAGCCAAGAGCGAGTGTGCGATGGCCGATTACCAGGTGCGTCGCTGGGATGCCTGGCATCACCATATGGCGCTGGTCATGCTGGCTGCCCTGTTCCTGGTCAAACAGAAAGTCACCCATCGCGAAACCTGGCCGATGCTCTCGCTCAACGATCTGGTCACCGCCATCGCTCATATGTTGCCGAAACGACAAATGGGTGCCACAGAACTGGCTGAAGTCATAGAACGACGACATCGGAATCGCAGCCTGGCAAAAGACTCTCATCGACGACGGCAGGCTCGCTCGGATTCATCGGGGTTTCGGGCAACAAACGATGGGCGATAAATCTGACAAAGTAGAATTAAGGGCCGGGTTAATAAACCGCTTGCCAAACCATGGCCGACTGATAGCATCGTGCCTGTTTTATGGAAGGCGCAGCCTCGAGAGGCCCACGTTAAGTCAGCCGTGCGCTGCCGGCCCAGCCGGCTGCGATCAAATCAAGAACACAGGAACCGTTCCATGTCACTCACCCCGCCCCTCCGGATGACCCAGCGCATGCCGCGCTGGCTCGCCGTGCTCGGCGCCTGCGCCCTGCCACTGCTGGCACAGGCGCAATCGAACTGCCCCACCGACGCCAATTATATTCTCGGCATGGCGGGCAGCGACGCCAGCGCCATGCACTGGCCCACCGGGCTGGTGTGGAAGCGCTGCGTCGAGGGCGAGACATTCAGTCATGGCCAGTGCAGCATCACCGGTGCGCAGTCGAAAACCTGGAACGCGTGGGCCGAAACAGAGCACAGCCTACTGCCCAAATCCTTCACGAATCAGACCACCTGGGGCATCGATGCCGGCTTCAGCCAGAACCTGCTGGAAAGCGGCGCCTGGCGCATGGCTTACGTGAACGAGTTGCTGAAGATCACCGAAGACTGCGGCGATAACCCCAACGTCAACCGCACGGTGTTCCCCGATACGCTGTCTTCGGGTGTCTGGTCGGGTTCGCCCTACGCCGCCAATTCGGACGGCGCGTGGGACGTGTACTTCTACGATGGCTACGCCTACGGCAACTTCCGCAGCAGCCTCAACCCTGTTCGGCTTGTGCGCGGCGGACAGTCTTTTGCTGCTTTGACCTCGCCTGAGGCGCAGACCGCCATTGCTGAAGCTACCGTCACCTTCGACGCCTTCACCCTTGCGCCCAGCGTCACTGCGGGCGAGGCCTGGGGCGGTGCGCGCATCGCAGGCGATGAAAGCGCCGAATTCGACATCAATGGATCAGATACGTGGGTGAAAGAAGCCATCGTCAAGAGCGGCGATGCGATTCGGGTGCGCTTCACCGCCCCGGCTACGGGCGACCGCACCGTCACCTTCACCCTGCGCAGCGGCCAGACCACCGGCACCCTCGACGACGCAAGCAATGCCGGTACTGAAGCCACCGCCATGCAGGAAACCACCGCCAGCTTCACCGCGAATGTGCCGCCAGTCGTGAACGGTGCCTGCGGCAGCAGCCACGGCCCGGCCAGCGCCACCGCGCCCTCGGCCAACCTGTGCGCCACGGGCACCGCAACCACCGTGACCGGCAGCAGTGGCCAATGGCATTGGGGCTGCAACGGCAGCGGCGGAGGCAGCAGCACCGCAGCCAACGCCTGCACCGCCCCCTACGCCGGCCAGACCCTGAGCATCAGCGCCGACCCCACCACGATTCTTGTGGGCGGCACCAGCACCCTCACCGCCAGCAGCAGCGCAGGCTTGCCGGTGACGCTGTCCGCCAGTGGCGGCGCCTGCAGCCTGAGCGGCACCACCGCCACCGGCACCACGGCCGGCACCTGCACCCTCACCGCCAGCCAGGCGGGCACCGGCGACAGTGGCGCAGAGCGCTATCTGGCGGCCACCGATGCGACCGCCAGCATCACCGTTACAGCCCCGCCCCCGGACCCGGTCAACGGCGCCTGCGGCAGCAGCCACCTGGGCACCTTCACCAGCGCGCCCACCACCGGCCTGTGCAACGCGGGGACGGCGGGCAGCGTGACGGGCAGCGGCCCGTGGAACTGGACATGCAGCGGCAGCGGTGGGGGCAGCAACGCCAGTTGCAGCGCCAGCCTGCAGACCCACGCAGTAACCGCCAGCGCCAGTCCGGCAGCGGGCGGTACCGCCTCGTGCGCCCCCAGCCCGGTGCCCCACGGCGGCAACACCACCTGCACGGCCGTGGCCAACACGGGTTCGGGTTATGCGTTTCAGAAATGGACAGGCGCCTGCGCAGGACAGGGCGCGCAGTGCACCCTGAGCAACGTGCAAGCGGACCAGGCCTCCACCGCCGTGTTTGGCTACCAGATCTTCGTGCCCGAAGGCCCGCAGACCGGTGAGCCGGTAGAGCTGACGCCGCCCACGGAAAACAACTGGCAAATCACGGCCGCCAGCACGGCCACCACCGACAGCGTGGGCACGCCGCCCCCGGCCAATGTCAGTTTGCCGCACGGTGTGGTGAGCCTGCAGTTGGAAATGGGGACAGCAGGCAGCAGCGCCACAGTGGTGCTGACCTATCCGGAACCCTTGCCTGCCGGCACCCAGTACTACAAATTCGGCAGAACGCAGGCCAACCCCACGCCCCACTGGTACGTGTTCAGCGGAGCGGTGATCAGTGGCAACACCATCACCCTGACGCTGACCGACGGCGGCGCGGGCGACGACGACCTGACCGCCAACGGCGTGATCGTCGACCCGGGTGGCCCGGCGCTGGCGGCTGGCGATGTTGCCGCCATCCCGACGCTGTCCGAATGGGCCATGATGCTGCTGGCCGGGATCATCGGCTTGCTGGCCTTCGGCCACCTGAACCCAAGGCGGCACCCCGCATGAAGCGGTTTTCGGTTCCGGTGATGTCGGGACGCCTTCAGGGAAAACGTAGGAAAACTTCTCTTGTGGAGTGGCTTACAAACCCGCCCCATTCACCGCTGTGCCGCGCCGTGCACTTCGGTCACCAGGGTGGGGAGTGACCAGGCGCCGCCGGGGGCCATCAGCCGGCACATGCCGGTGGATGTGACTGAAGTGGGCACAAACCGGCTGCCATCCCATGTCCATGCCTCGGAAGTCCAGCAATCCCCCAGCCCGCGCCCTTTGTGGCTTGCAAAAAGGGTGCCGTCGGCCTGTTCCGACCCCTGGGTGGTGACCAGCACCGGCTGATGGGGCGGCGTGGCATTGACGACCCAGAAACCGTAGCCGATGTTGTAGGCGCCGCCCCAGCATCGCGCCGAGAGCAGCATCCTGCTTTCCGTCAGGCGCACTGCCTGCAACTCCGGCACCTCCCCTCCGGGCTCGCTCACATCGGGGCAGTCGTCCCCCAAGTCGAGCGCCCGCAGGGCCGCCAGCAAGGTGCTTTCATGCGCCTCCGTAAAGTGTGCATCGCCGGGTAACGGTGCCGGCAGCGGTGCAGCCTTCACCACCGGCGCCGGCAGTGGCGGGCGCACGCTGCCCTCGTCCTTCTGCCCCTTTCGGGTCAGGGCGCCGGGCGTGCCGATGCGCCCCTGGAATTCATCCATTTTCAGCAGCACGGCCGACGCGCCCCTGTCCGACAGGTGCCATACGTCCTCGCCATGGGTGAATTCGATCCGGCTCGTGCGCACGAGCGACGCCAGCAGCGCACTCACCTGCGCCTGCGTGAGCTCGGCAAGCATCGAGGTTCTGGACATCGCCACCGTCCCGACAGGCTGCCCATCGATGCTCAGGGCCAGCTCGAACACATCGGGCAAGCGCTCCAGGGCCGGCAGCGCCCCGTATTCTCCGAGCATCACTTGCCCGGTCACCCCCGCATGGGGACCGGCCTTGCGTGTGAGCAGTACCGATACGGCCAGTTCGGCCCCGTCCTCGTGATATCCCGCCACCCTGCATGTGCGGGTGTTGTCGCATGCCAGCTCCCAGTCATGATGCGCAAAGCGCACCGCCGGCAGATCACTGGCCAGGGCGAGCGACGGCAATGCCGCAACGTGAAGCAGAAGATATTTCAATACACGAGTCATGCGCACTTCCTTGGTGGTGTTGTACATCTCGCGGACACAGACGCCGCGCTGTTCTCCATGCTGCTTTCCATTGTTGGCCAGCTCACCGCATCGTGACCAACTCCTCCCCGCTGGTCGGGTGAATGGCCAGGGTGCGGTCGAAGTCGCGTTTGGTGGCGCCCATGCGCAGGGCCACGGCGAAGCCCTGGAGCATTTCGTCGGCGCCGGTGCCGATGATGTGCAGGCCCACGACCCGTTCCTCGTCGCCAGCGCACACCAGCTTCATCGCGGTTTGCGGCTTGTGCTCGGTGAGGGCGTGGTACATCGGGGTGAAGCGGGTCTGGTAGATGCGCACCGTGTCATGCTGCGCGCGCGCTTCGGCTTCGCTCAGGCCCACGGTGCCGATGGGCGGGTGGCTGAACACCACGGTGGGCACCTGATCGACCTCCAGGGCGCTGTCGGGCTGGTTCAGGAACAGGCGAGCGGCCAGCTTGCGGCCGGCGGAGATGGCCACCGGGGTGAGCGGTGGCTGGCCGGTGATGTCGCCAATCGCATAGACCCCCTCCACCGAAGTGTTTTGCAACGCATCGACGACGATCTCGCCATTGTCGCGGGTCGCCACGCCGGCGGCGGACAGGTTCAGGCCGGCGGTGTTGGCACGCCGGCCAATCGCCCACACCAGCGCATCGACCTCCAGCGCCACCGGCTCGCCTTCAGCCCCGGTGCAGCTCACCCGCAGGGCGCCATCAGAGGTGCGACTGACCGACTGCGGGCGGGTGTGCAGGTGCAGATGCACGCCGGACGCCTGCATCTGCTCGGCCAGCGTGCTGCGCAGCATGTCGTCGAAGGGGCGCAACAGCACGTCGCCGCGCACCACTTGATGCACCTCGCTGCCAAGGGCCGCGAACACCCCGGCCAATTCCACCGCGATGTAGCCGCTGCCCACCACGGCGACGCGGCGCGGCTGCCGGTCGAGCGCAAAGAAGCCATCCGAGCTGATGCCCAACTCCGCTCCGGGCACATCGTCGGGAATCAGCGGCTCACCGCCGGTGGCGATGACCACATGAGGGGCGCTGACCGTTTCGCCGCCCACCTCCACCGTGTGCGGGCCGACAAAGCGGCCAAAGCCACGAAACACGCTGACGCCGGAATTTTCGAGCAAGCGCGCGTAGATGCCGTTCAGGCGCTCGATGTAGGCATCGCGCCGCTGACGGAGCGCACCCCAGTCGAAGCCTTCACGGTTCAGCGCAAAGCCATAGGCCGGCGCATCGTCGAGCGCATGGCCGATCTGCGCGGCGTACCACATCACCTTTTTGGGCACGCAGCCCACATTCACGCAGGTGCCGCCCAGGCGGGCGCCCTCGATGAGCGCCACGCGGGCGCCATATTCGGCGGCACGCCGCGCCGTGGCCACACCGCCACTGCCGCCGCCGATCACCAGATAGTCGAATGTCTTGCCTGCTTCAGTCATGTTTTGTCCTCTTGTGCGTTCTGTCGTTGTCGCGGCCCGGCCGACAGCGCGGCGCCCACGCTGCGGGACGCTGTGAATTATCCCCGGATACGGTGTGAAAGCCTGTGGATATCGTCTGGATAGCTGGCTCAGCGCGCTGATTGCGAACGGTTTTTCAGACCTGCACGGAAATCGTGCAGGGCGTGTCGCACAGCCCCGGCGCCGGCGCCCCCGGGCCACACCGCATCCCTGCCGTCATCCTACCGTTGTGCGGTGCCGGCCGCGAGTCTGGTCCGGGCCACACCGGGCAAAACGGTACAATGCGGCCACACTCCGATGATCTTCAGGTGTTCCGTGTCTGCCGCCGCTGCCAAGCAGGGATTTCGTGCCCTCGTGATGTTCGCCTGTCTGCTCCTGATCGCATGGTCTGCCCTGACCCATGCCCAGGAGGCGCCCCGTTCCGGCGATGAAACCGGCCGGCTCTCTCCGGAAGTGCTGCAGGCGGCCCGCAAGCAGGTGGAGGATGCAAGCGAGCTGGATGAAACGCTGCGCACCGGCCTGCTGCAACGCTACGACGATGCGCTGGCGCGGTTTCAGTCGGCGCAGGCACTGGACGTGCGCCTGCAACGGCTGGACACGACGCTCAGGGAGGCGCCTGCGCGCATCGAGCAGCTCAGGCAATCCGTGCCCCCGCCCGCTCCGCTGGATGAGGCTGCGCTGGCCCGGGCGCCGCTGGAGCGCTTGCAGAGCCTGATCGTCGAACAGGAAAGCGCCATCGCCGCTGGCCGCGACCAGCTGGAGCGGGCCGAGGACAGCCTGTCGCGCCTGCTCGGCGGCAGCGCCAGCCTGAGCGAGCAGATTGCCGGCAACAGTGCCCAGCTGGAGCGCATTGCCCAGGAACTGGCCCAGCTCGAAAGCCAGCCTGCCGACCTGTCGCGACAGGCGACCGAACTCAGCCTGCTCGCCCAGCGGGCGCTGCGCGAGCGCGAGAGCGCCCTCAACCATGCGCTGATCACCCACCAGAGCACGCTCATCAGCCTGGCACAGAGCGAACGCGAGCAGGCCAGCGGGCTGATTGCGGCGCATCAGGCCCATCTGCTCGCGCTCACCCAGGCTGCGCAGGAACGACGCGAAGCGATGGCACGCGAGGCCCGGGAAGCGGCCGACCAGTTGCAGCAGCATGTCACCGGATGGCCCGACCAGATCCGTCAGCTGGCGGAAAGCAATCGCCGCCTGCGCGCCGAACTCGAAACCCTGATCCACGACGAGCAGCAGGTCGACCAGACCCTGCACGATCTCAAGCGCCAGCTCGATGAGCTGCGTGCCGATTTCGAACGCATCCGCCAGCGCACCGGCTTTGCCGGTCACAGCGTGAGCATGGGCGACACGCTGCGCATCCGCCGCGCCACCCTGCCCACCGTACAAAGCCTGCAGCGCGACAAGCGGGAGCGCGCCGCGCGCATCAACACCGCCCTGCACCGCCAGCTGACCATCGACGACCTGCTGCGCACCGCAGCCCGGGACGAGACCGCCCTGCGCGAGTCGCTCTCAGGACTCTCCGCAACGCTGGACGACACCGACAGGACGCGCCTGTTCAATGACGCCGAAACCCTGTTGCAGGCGCACCACGAGGCGCTGGACACGCTGCAGGCCGGCTACGGGCGACATATCGCGCAGCTCTCGCAGCTCGACATTGCGGCCCGCGACTATCTGCTGCTGGTCAGCAACTACACCCAGTTCATCGACAAGCAGCTGCTGTGGATGCCGGGCACCGGTCTGCTCAGCCTGTTTACGAGCGACCGCTCACAGTGGGGGGCATGGCTCTCCAGCCCCGAACAGCTCGGTCAACTGCTCGACGACTGGCGTGCCTTCGGGCGCAACAACCCGCTGCCAGTGGTGCTGGTGCTGGGCGGTTTGATTGCCCTGCTCACCTTCAACCGCAACACTGCCGAGCGCCTGCGCAGGCTCAACCAGCCGGTGCGCAAGGTGCAGCACGACCGTGCCGGCATCAGCCTGCAGGTCTTGTTGCTCACCGTGCTGAAGGTGCTGCCCTTGCCGGCGCTGATGCTGCTCATGGCCAGGGCGATGGACGGCTTTACCAGCCCGCTCGGCCATTCGCTGGCGCTCGGGCTCGAAAAAGCCGCGCTACTGCTGCTTTCGCTATCGCTGCTGCGGACAATGTGCCACCGCGAGGGGCTGGGCCGGCTGCACTTCGGCTGGCCGGCGCAGATGTGCAGCGCGGTGCGCGGCGAACTGAACTGGTTCATTCCGCTGGGCGCGGTGAGCAGCTTTCTGGTGGGCGCGCTGGGGGGCAGCACCCTGCCGGTCAACATCCAGGCCGGCAGTGCGCTGGCGTTTGCACTGCTGATGTTTGCGCTCATGACAATGATGCACCGGCTGTTCGGCCGACGCGGACAGATCACCCCGTTGCTGCAACAGCAGGCCCACTCCATGGCGGTGCAGCTGCGCTTTCTGTGGTATCCGCTGCTGCTCGGTGTGCCGTTGCTGCTGGCACTGGCCTCGCTGGCCGGTTATCACTACACCGCCGTGCCGGTGGAGGCGCGCATCCAGACGACGCTGTGGTTCCTGTTTGGCGTGTTCATCGGCATGGAACTGATCCTGCGCTGGCTGTATGTGGCCGAACGCCGGCTGCGCCACGAGGATGCGCTGCGCCGGCGCGAGGAGATGCGCAGCAAGCGCGAGTCGGAAGAGGACACCGGCAGGCCGGAAGGTGCAGCCGGAATCATTGTGCCGGACGTGCCGGAAGTAAACTTCGACTCGCTCAGCGAACAGTCGCGCCGTCTGGTGCGCACCGGCTTTCTATTTACCGTGCTGTTCGGCACCTGGGGCATCTGGGCAGACCTGATCCCGGCGTTGTCCTTCCTGCAGGGCACCCAGTTGCCGCTCAATGCCCAGCGTCTGGTCGATGGCGTGCCGACCACGGTGCCCATCACCCTGGGCGACATCGTGGTCGGATTGTTCATTGTGGCGGTCACCTTCCTGGCCGCGCGCAACCTGCCCGGTCTGCTGGAAATCTCCCTGCTGCAGCGCCTGCCGCTGGATGCGGGCGCCCGCTATGCGATCACCACGCTGTCGCAGTACTTCATCGTCGGTGTCGGCCTGATCGTTGCATTTCGCACCATGGGCCTGCAGTGGTCGGGGCTGCAGTGGCTGGTGGCCGCGCTCGGCGTGGGGCTGGGTTTTGGCTTGCAGGAGATCGTGGCGAACTTCGTGAGCGGCATCATCCTGCTGTTCGAACGCCCGATCCGGGTGGGCGATGTGGTGACGATCGACGGCACCACCGGCGTGGTCACCCGCATCCAGATTCGTGCCACCACCATCACCAATTACGACAAGCAGGAGCTGGTGGTGCCGAACAAGTCCTTCATCACCGGCCGGCTGATCAACTGGACGCTGAGCGACAGGGTCAACCGCATCCTGCTGCCGGTGGGGCTGGCCTATGACGGCGATGTGGAGCGTGCCCTCGCCCTGCTGAAGGAGGCCGCCACCGAGATCCCGGAAATTCTGAGCGACCCCGGACCGGTGGCCAGTTTCGAGGCTTTCGGCAACGATGCGCTGATGCTCTACCTGCGCGCCTACCTGCCCAACCTGGACAACCGGCTGAGCGTGATCACGCAGCTGCACACCGCCATCCACACCAAATTCCGCGCCGCCGGGCTGGAAATTGCCTTCCCGCAGCGCGATGTGCATGTGGATATCAAGCAGCCGCTGGAGATTCGCCTGCAGCCGGAAGGCCAGTCCGGAAACAGGCTCCGCAAGTCCTGAACATTCCCTCCCGCTCAGGGCGCCAGCCAGGCGAGGCTGCAGGCATGCCCGGCATCGACCGCCACATCGCGACACTGCCAGCGCGCCAGCGGAGCATCGGCCGGAGCCTGCAGCAGCCAGTCGTCCGGTGCGCTGCTGCAGCGCACCCGGAAAGACGCCAGCGGCCGGCTCAGCCCCTCGCCCAACGCCTTGAGCACCGCCTCCTTGCGCACCCAGCACCGCAGAAAGGCGCGATCCCGGGCCTCGGGCGGCGCGGCCAGCACCTCGGCCGCTTCGGCCGGGTGCAACTGCCCGGCGAGTTCGGTGGAGACACTGGCATGTGCCACACCGGCCACCGAAGCCAGCCGCTCCACATCGACCCCGGGGGTCCCCATCAGGCTGAACGCCGCCACCACCCAGCGGCCACTGTGCGAGAGGTTGAAGTGCACCGCCACGCCCGGCACGTCATGCGGCAACAGGGGCTTGCCCCAGGGGTTGCGCGCGAAGTCGGTCAGCCAGGGAGAACGCCCCAGGTGGTCGCCGAACACCTGCCGCAACAAGGCGCGGCCAAGCAGGTGGCGCGCGGCATCGTCCGGCTGGCGGTAACGCTGCGCCTGCTGCCACTCCTGCGGGCTGACCCGCTGCCGGATGGCGCCGCACACTGCGCCCGGCTGCGCGCCGGCATCGAGCAGCACGCAGTCAATATGCTCGGGCGACAGCACAATGCGCGGCAACACCGGCCAGCGCACCCGGTGCAGCCGCAGGGTGGGCCCGATCGGGCTATCGTGCGTTTCCGTTTGTCCTGAGCTTGTCGAAGGGCTCACCGTGAGCGGGCGCCTTTCACGCTCACTGCGACGCTGACTGCACATGTCTCAGGCAGGCGTATGCTTCCGCTCGACTTGAGCGTGACGGGGAGCCGGCGCAAGCTGCTCCGCGATCAGCTCGGCCAGGTCGCTCCAGTGCTGCTGGATGTAGAAATGCCCGCCCGGAAAACGGCGCAGGGCAAAGCGGCCATGGGTTTCTTCCGCCCAGGCGGCTGCGGCCTGCTCGCACACGCAGTCATCTTCGCCAAGCAACACCGTGAGCGGCACATCGAGGGGCCGGTGCGGGCGGTGCCGCCAGCCATCCACTGCCTGAAAGTCGGCGCGCAGGATGGGCGTGAAGTAGGCCATCAGCTGCGGCTCGGCGAGTACCTCGTCAGGGCAGCCACCCAGCGCGCGCAGCATCTCCAGAAAGGCGGCATCCGGCAGCAGATGGCGCGGTGGCTGCGGCGGTGCGCCGCGCCGCGCGGGGGCTTCCTGCGCCGACACGAACAGCGCCCGTGGCGCAGGCAAACCCGCATCGCGCAGCCGCAGCGCGCACAGATAGGCCAGCAGCCCGCCCATGCTGTGACCGAACAGCGCAAAGGGGATCTTCACCGCCTGCGGTGCGAGTTGCGCGAACACATCGTCGACCAGCGCCTGCATGTCGCGACACAGGGGTTCCCCGCCCCGCACCCCACGCCCGGGCAGTTCGAGCGTGCGCGCCTGCACCCGCGACGACAGGGCCTGCGTCAGGGGCCGATAGCTGTGTGCATTGCCCCCGGCATAGGGCAGACAGAACAAGGTGACCGGTAAATCGTTCATGCTTTCGGCATCCCTGAAAAATTCGACTGGCAAGCATTATATTCACCCGACCCGTAAAGTCACTGCCAACCGTCCGGATTGAGTCCTTCGTCGAGCTCAGGACAGGCGCTGTCGAAGCCCGGTCCCGGCAGCGCCCTTCAACAAGCTCGGGGCGAACGGAAACAGCATGCCGAAGGACCTTGCCGGCACAGGGTTTCGGCAGACTCAGGAAGGCGGTACGTGGGCAAAGCGCACGCAAAACTCGGCGCCCGCCCCCGGCTGGCTGCGCACCTGCACCTGTGCGCCATGCCGCTCGGCAATCTTCTTCACGATGGCCAGCCCGATTCCGCTGCCTTCGTAACGGCTCCGGCCGTGCAGGCGCTGAAAGGGGCGGAAGATGCGCGTCACATGTGCCGGATCGATGCCGATGCCGTTGTCGGCCACGCACAGGTACGGCGCCCCGTGCTCGATCCCGCCCCGCACGTGCACCACCGGCACGACGCCGGGGGGGTGGAACTTGAGCGCATTGGCAATCAGGTTCTGCATCAATTGCTGCAACTGCAGCGGATCGCCCAGCACTTCGGGCAGAGGATCACGCACAATGCGCGCGCCATGCTCTGCGATGCTCAACTCCAGGTCCCCGAGCACCTGATCGAGTATCGCATCGAGCCCGACCCTCTGCAGGGTCTGCGCCCGGGTGGACACTCTGGAATAGTCGAGCAAGGCCAGAATCAGGTTTTGCATGCGGTCGGCGGCCGCCGACATGCGCGCCAGGTAGTCGCGCTGCTGCTCATCCAGGCGTTCTGCACGGCCGCCGAGACGGTCGGCGAAGACGCGGATCTTGCGCAAGGGCTCCTGCAGGTCATGCGAGGCCACATAGGCAAAGTCTTCCAGTTCGCGGTTGCTGTGTTCGAGCCGTTCCAGCGCACGGCGCAGGTCATGCTCGACACGCTTGCGGTCGGTAATGTCGCGGGCCACGCCGGTAACCCTGAGCACCTGGCCGTTGTCGTCGAACACCGGAAAGCCGCTGTCGACGATCCAGCGTTCCGAGCCGTCCGCCCTGACGATCCGGTATTCGCAGCGGTACTCGCATGCGATGTCGGCGCCTGCGGCCAGCACCCTGGGCAGATCGTCCGGGTGAATCGAAGCGCGCCACGACGGCGGATCCGCATACAGCTCCTCGCAGGGGCGCCCCCAGATGTTTTCGTAGGCCGGACTGACATACGTCACCTTCCAGTCCACACCGCGCACCCAGAACACATCGCGGATGTTTTCGGCGATTTCCCGGAAGCGGGCCTCGCTGTCGGCCAGGCGCTGCACCAGTTGGTAATGCTCGGTGATGTCCTGAAAAGTGCCCTGCACCCGCACGATGCGCCCCGAGACATCGCGCCCTGCCTCGCCCAGGATGTGGACCCGCAGCAGCCGGCCCTTCATCGTGAAAATGTCCGCCTGCATGTCTATCGGCGTGCCCCGCGCCATGCACTCGGCCACGGCGGCGGCCACGGCATCGCGGTACTGTGGGGTGTAGAGCGCCGGCACATCGCGCTCCAGCGCCGGTTCATAGCCGGCCGGCGCCTCGAGAATGCGGCGCACCTCGTCCGACCACACCAGCCGGCCGCTTGCCCCTTCCACCAGCCAGACGCCCAGCCGGCCAAGGCGCGAGGCCATGCTCAGCAGGGCGGTTTGCTGGCGCAGGGTTTCTTCGGCCCGATGGGACACGGTGCCATGCGTCCGCCCCTCCCCGTTCGGTTCATCCTCACTCATGCTCGCCCCGTAGGTATGAGAAACCTGTGACCGTGGCCCCGGGCTCAACCGGCAGCGGCATCGAGCACCCCGGGCGGCACCGCTGCATTGAGCTCCTGGTGCCAGAAGGCCTCGCGCAACTCATTGCGCAGATGCTCGTTGTCCCAGGGCTTCAGCAGGAATTTGTAGATCGCCCCGCGATTGACCGATTGCGTGACGGCGTCCAGATCGGTGTATCCGGACAGCACGATACGCAGCGTGCGCGGATGCAGGTCCTTCACCCGCTCCAGGAACTGGGCGCCGGTCATGGTGGTGCCCAGTCGCTGATCTGCAATCACCACCTGCACCTCATGCGATGCGAGCTGGGCAAAGCCCTCTTCGGCGGTCTGGGCGGTGAGCACCTTGTAGCCGTCTGCGCGCAACAGCCGCCGCACGGCAGCCAGCACATTCACCTCGTCATCGACCACCAGCAGCGTGCGCACCGACCTGAGCGGCTCGGGAGGCGAGAACATCGGCGCCGCCCCCTTCAGCAGCGCCGGCACATCCCCGGCCGGTATGGGGCGCTGGATGTGGTAACCCTGCAGGTCGTCACAGAAGCTGCGCCCCAGATACACGGCCTGCGCCTCGGTTTCCACGCCTTCGGCCACCACCCCCAGCCGCAGGTTGTGCGCCACGGCAATGATGGCGCGGCAGATCGCGGCATCGCCCGGATCGACCACGATGTCGCGCACGAAGGACTGATCGATCTTCAGCCGGTCCACCGGCAGCCGCTTGAGATAGGACAGGTTCGAATACCCGGTGCCGAAATCGTCCACACAGATGCGCACGCCGAGATCCTTCAGGCCCTGAAACAGCGCGCACAGGGTTTCGGGGTTGTCCATCACCAGACTTTCGGTGATCTCCAGCTCAAGCCACTGCGGCTCAAGGCCGGTGCGCTGCAGCACGTCGCCCACCGTGCCCAGAAAGTCATTGCGCTGCAACTGCGCCACCGACACATTCACCGCCACCGGTACGGCAATGTCATGATCGCGCCGCCACGCCACCATCTGGCGGCAGGCCTCCTCCAGCACCCACTCGCCAATCGGCACGATCAGCCGGGTTTCCTCGGCCACCTGGATGAACTGGCCGGGCAACATCAGGCCACGCTCGGGATGGCGCCAGCGCACCAGGGCCTCCAGCCCGCTCAGTTGGCCGGACACCGCGCTGACCTGCGGCTGATAGTGCAGCTCGAACTCGCCGCGCTCCAGGGCACGGCGCAACATCGTCTCGATGCGCACCCGCTCGGAAATCATGCGGTCGAGCTCGGGTTTGAAGCACTGGAACTGCCCCCGTCCGCAGTCCTTTGCCCGGTACATTGCAAGGTCGGCATTGCGCAGCAGGGTCTGCGCATCGTCGCCGTCCTTAGGAAAGAAGGCCAGCCCCATGCTGGCGCCGATGCGCAGTTGCTCGCCCTCCAGCATGACCGCCTCTTCAAGCACCCGGTACAGCCGCTCGACCACCGGCATCACGTCGTCCTCAGCGTCCAGCTCCGGGCAGACGATCACGAACTCATCGCCCCCCAGCCTGGACACCGTGTCGCCTTCGCGCACGATCTCCGACATCCTGCGCGCCACCACCTGCAGCAGGGCATCGCCCACGTGATGGCCGATGCCATCATTGACCACCTTGAAGTGGTCCAGATCGATGAACAGGACCCCCACGTTGCGCTGGTGGCGCCGGGCCTGCGCAACGGCCTGCAACAAGCGGTCGGCCAGCAGGTTGCGGTTGGGCAGGCCGGTGAGCGCATCGTGCGTAGCCTGATGAGCCAGTTCCTGTTCGTAGCGCTTGTTCGCGGTGACATCGTTGATGATGCCGACAAAATGGCTGACCTCGCCCTCCTCGTCGCGCACCGGGGCAATGAACATGTCGTTCCAGAACATGTCCCCGCTCTTGCGAAAATTGCGCAGCACCACGTGCACCTCGTGCCGCTCCTGCAGCGCCTGGTGAATCTGCTGCATCTGCTGTGCGTCGCGGTGTTCGTCCCCGTGCTGGTTCAGGAAGCGCGGATTGCGCCCCAGCACCTCGTCGTGCCGATAACCGGTAATCCGCTCGAAAGCCGCATTCGCGAACACGATCGGAAAGTCGTCGGTGCGGGCATCGCAGATCAGCACGCCATTGACCGCCGACTGGATGGCGCGATGCATCAGGCGCAGGCGTTCCTCGCGTTCGGACAGGGTGAGCATCATGCGGCGCTGCCCGACGGCGTATCTGAGCGCGCGATCGAGCCGGTCGGAGGTCATTTCGCGCTTCACCAGATAGTCGGCCGCGCCAATCTCCACCGCCTGGCGGTCGATCTGATCGTTGCCCTGCCCGGTGGCGATGACGACCGCCGGGTGACGCGGCAGGGCAACCAGCCTGCGCAGCACATCGAGACCGTCCTCACCCCCCAGGCGGTAATCGAGCAGGCAGGCGTCCACGCCACCCTGGCCGATCCGCGCAATCGCCTCGGCCCCGTGCCTCACCCATTCCACCCGGTAGGCGGCCCCGCCGACATCGGCGAGCATGTCGCGCACGAGAATGAAATCGTCCTCGTCATCGTCGATGACCAGCACTGAACAGACAGAAGGAGAAGACAGCGTGGTCACGGTCATGCGCGTATCTGGAAACGGGGTGAAAGGGTGTGCAGAACGAACGTTCAGGCCGTACGCGATACGAAGCGTGCCATGATTTCGCGCACCATGTCGACCATTTCGCGATAGGACGAAGGCTTCACATAATGCCCGCTCGCACCACAGTCGAACGAACGCTGGCGATCCTCTTCACGACGCGAGGAGGTCATCATCACCACGGGAACGCTGGCCAGACGATCTTCGGCGCGCAACTGCCTCACCGCTTCCAGGCCGCTCAGACGCGGCATGTTGATGTCGCACACCACGAGCACCGGCAGGGCACCGGTCGCACAGCCGGTCTGGCCTTCACGGCACAGCAGGAAGTCGAGCAGCATCTCGCCGTCCTGCAGTGTGTGCAGTTCGACCTGCACACCGGCTTCGCTGAAGGCATCGCACATCAGCAGACAATCGTCAGGGTCGTCATCTGCAAGCACGACGCACGGGAGCGCACGCGATTCAACCATATCAAGTTCCACGCCCGATGAATCGATGAATGTATCTTCGGGAAATCATGGCACAAAGCTGGCGCGGATGCTTGACCCACCTCAAGAAGCGACCGGAAATATCCTTTTTGCAAAATCTCAGGGCATGCAACCGCTCCGGACGGTGGTTTCGGGGACGCTGTCCAGCCCTGCTGCGGCAGGCGGCTGCGCCACCGGCAGGCTCACCCGGAAACAGGCCCCGCCCCCCGGGCGCGCCCCTGCCCACACCCGGCCACCATGCCGGTCCACAATGCGCTTCACGACGGCCAGCCCCAGACCGCTGCCGGGAAACGCCCCCCGGCCCTGCAGGCGCACGAAAGGCGAGAAGATGCGCGCCCCGTCCTCATCGTCCAGACCAATCCCCCTGTCCTGAACACACAACGTCACCCAGCCTCCCGGCGCCTCTTCGGTGCACACCTCAACTTCCGGTGACTGTCCGGGCGCAACGAACTTCAGGGCATTGCCAATCAGGTTCTGCATCAACTGACGCATCTGCGTCGGGTCGGCCTCCACTTCCGGCAGCGGCCCCACACGCACCCGGCCCCCGCTTTCGCGCAAGCGTTCGTCCAGATCGACCAGCACCTGCGCAGTGATTTCGCCCAAGTCGAGCCGTTGCATGGGCGCCGCCCGGGTCGTCACCCGCGACATGGCCAGCAGGTCGTCGATGAGCACCTGCATGCGCCGGGCTGCCCCGCTCATGCGTGCGAGATAGTCCAGCCCCCGCTCGTCGAGCACCGGGGCATACTGGCTTTCGATGCGATCCGCGAACGCGATCACTTTGCGCAAGGGCTCCTGCAGGTCGTGAGAAGCGATGTAGGCAAAGTCCTGCAGTTCCCGGTTGCTCCGCTCGACCTGCTCGAACATTTCTTCCAGACGGATCGACAGGCGCTTGCGCTCGGTGATGTCCTCATGGGCCACCACCAACCCGCCCTCCTCACGCCGCAGCGGTGTCACACGCATCTCATACCAGCGGCTCTCGCTCTCCTCCTCGTCCATGCGCCGGTACTCGATGACTGCGCAAGGGTTCGGACAGTGCCGGTCCGGCGCCAGGCAAGGCCGGCCGGGGGTGTTCAGCAAGGTGTGCAGTGCGCTGGACATGCTGTGCCTGACCTGCGCATCGAGAAAGCCGGCCTGCTCGATCAACTGCAGGTAATTGTCCCCGACCCCCTGCCCGTTTCTCAGGGCCTCGCCCTGGCAGGCGGCGTTGCACGCAATCACCCGGCCCGTGCGGTCCAGCACCTGGATGCGCGCACTCAGGGAGTCGAGTATCGAGGTGGTCATCCGGTTGGCCGTGCCGGCCTCCTGCAGCGCCTGCTGCCAGTCGTGCCGGCGCTGTTCGAGCGCCTCCGACAGGGCATTGAAGGCCTGCGCGATCATGTCGAACTCGTCATCCCGGCTGTGCGCGGCACGGCCTGTTTCCAGACGCACCGCCTCCTCGCCGGCCGCCAACCGGTTCGCTGCGGCGACGATGCGATCAAGTTGCCGTCCTGTGCCACGCCCGAACCCGAACCAGAGCACCGACACCGACAGCGCCGTCACCAGCAGCGCCGCAAGCAGCCCCATCAAGAAGAACTTGCGCGCATCGCTGAGCAAATGGCTTTCATCCATGCCAATGGCGACATGAAAGGCGGGCACCCCGGACACCTCCAGTGCCTGGAACACAAAGCGTCTCGGCCGGCCATCCAGCGAAACGAATTCGCCCTCGCCCGAACCGCTGCCCAGCATCGCCTGCACCAGTGCATGATCGGCATGCTGCCTGCCTCGCCAGGAGCCGTCATCGGGGAAGCGCCCCACCACCGTGCCTGCCCCATCGAGCACCAGCAGCAGGTCATCCTCCACCGAAAGATCGGTGTGCTGCGCCACCTGGGCCAGGCCATGAAAGCGGGTGGCAACAAAGGCCACGCCTGCCGGATCGCCAAACGCTCCCAGCACCGGCCGCGCAAACACCACCACACCTTCCCCGGAAATCCGCCCCACGAGGTAGTGGCTGCTCACCAGTTCCCCGGTTTTCAGGGCATTCCGGAAATAGTCCCGGTCAGACACCCGGATGTCGGGATCATGCTCCTGCAGGCTGCACACGATCCGGCCATCCAGCCCGACAAGACCGAGGTTGACGATATCCGGCCGGTCGCGCAGCAGACGCCCGAAGAGCGTCCGGCAGTCCACATCGCCGTCCGGCACCAGCAACGGAGACACCGAAATGGCTGTGAGCAGGTCGCGCATCGCGTGCACTTCCTGCTGCAGTTCCAGCGTGGTGAATTGCACATATTGCCGGGCAAAACGGCGCGCATCCTCGATTGCATGCCGCTTCTGGAGCGCTCCGGCAACCAGCAGCGCCACCACTGCCGGCACCAGCGACAGCAGCATGAACAGGACAAACCGCCGCCGAAAACGCCCTGGCCTCTGGAACACCGACATCATCACCCGCCCTCCTTCACCGCCGCCGCACACCCGCCCGGACACGAGATGCTTCCGATTATAGGCCTGCGGACTGCGGGGCTGGCGATGCCCACACCTGCACACCCCACCGGCAAGCACTTGCAAGCACAGGAAAAATTCCCGGCGCAGCCACCCCCCCTTGTTCCTGCTGGCATAGTAGAATCGAAGCGTTTTGCCACCCACCCAGGAGGAAGCACCATGACCGCACAGACCGCTGCAGAAGACACCGTTCAGGAAGACGCCACCGCAGAGGCGTTCCTGCGCAAGGACGAACTGTCCCGCCAGGCCAGTGATTGCATCAAGAAGCACACCATGTATGCAGCCGTGGGCGGGCTGGTGCCGCTGCCGCTGCTCGAGATGGTGGCCAGCAGCACCATTCAGCTGCGCATGATTGCGAAGCTGTGCGACGTCTACGAGGTGCGGTTCTCGGAAAATGCGGTGAAGAGTTCGATCAGCACGCTGGTGGCCACGGTCCTGCCGGCCACTGGCGTGGGGCTGGCAGTGAGTTCGCTGTTCCGTTCGGTGCCGGTCGTGGGGACCGCCTTCGGCGTGATCGCCATGCCCACCCTGGTGGCAGCCACCACCTACGCACTGGGCAAGGTGTTCGCCTGGCATTTTGCCAAGGGCGGCAGCACCCTGGACTTCAAGCCCGAAGAAATGAAGGAACGCTTCAAGGAAGAATTCGAAGAAGGCAAGCGCAAGGCCGCAGACCTGGTGCGCGGCGACAAGAGCGACAAGGAAGGCAAAGAAGGCAAGACCGCCAGCGCTGCCGCCTGATTGCCCCCACCCCCTGACCGCCCCCCATGCTTCGGAGCGGTCAGGGTCAGCCGCACGGCTGGAATCGCAGCATTGACGCTGAATACCAGTGCAACTAATATCGGTTGCACATTACGAGACCATGTCGAAACACGAGAAACTTCTCGCCAAGCTTCTCAACAAGCACTCTGCCCTGACTTGGCAGGAACTGGTAACGCTGTTGCATGGTCTGGGATACAGGCAACTGGAAGGTGACGGAAGTCGCGTGAAATTCGACAACGGAGACCCGCAGGCGATGATCAGCCTGCACAGACCCCATCCGGGAAATGAATTGAAGGGCTACATCAAGCGCCAAGTCCTTGAGCACCTGAAGGCAGGAGGCGTGCTCTGATGGAAAACATGCTTCAGTACCAGGGTTATCATGGCTCCATCGAGGCAAGTCCGGAGGACAATTGCCTGTTTGGCAAGCTGCAATTCATCCGTGCCCTGGTCAGTTACGAAGGGCAAACCCTGACCGAACTGACGCAAGCATTTCACGCAGCGGTGGACGACTACATTGCAGAATGTCGAGCTGCGGGTCATGCTCCCGAAGTGCCCTGCAAGGGATCGTTCAATGTCCGCATCGGACACGACATGCATCTTGCCGCAAGTGTGGCCGCAAACCGGCAAGGCATTAGCTTGAATGACCTGACCAAGCGCGCCTTGAGCGAATACCTCTCGCAGCACGCCTGATCTCGCCTCAACTCAATCTTTCTCTCTTGCCGTGCGCTGCTGGTCGAGCAATTCGATGGCCAGGCGCATGGCTTCCATGGCGCGCATTTCATGGTTGATGACCACCGCCACGGCCGTTTCGGTGAGGGGGTCGTACAGAAACCACGAGGCATAGCCCGGATACAAACCGTCCTTGCCGAGCAGCACCCGTGGCTCGGTGCCTGTGCCTGACAGCGCATACAGGGCGAGGCCTTCGAGTTGGCTGGAGACGAAGGCCAGGTCGACGGCCGGAAAGCGCTCCTCGCGCTGGGCGGGTGTGCCGTCTGCCAGCCGGTAGGCCGCTGCAGGCCGCTCCAGCGGGGAGTCGCGCAACAACTGCCCCATGTTGACCAGCCTCACCACATCGCGTGCCGTGCCCAGCAGATCGCCACTGGCGCTGGCCAGACTCATGCTGGTCATCAGCGGCCGGATCAGGCGGCCTTCGGCATCCACCGTATGGCCGCAGGCTTCACCGGGCACCAGCGTGCGGTCGTCGCCGGCCAGCACCTGGTGCATGCCCAGCGGGGCGGCAACCTCACGCGTGATCTGGGTCGCGTAGTCCTCGCCCCCCACAGCCTCGATGATTTGCCCGAGCATCAGATAGCCGGTGTTCGAATAGCGCTGGGCGCTGCCCGGCTCGAACTCCAGCGCCTGCCAGGCAACCAGCGCGAGCAGCGCCTCGGCCGACCAGTCGCGGGTGGGCTGTGCCTGAACCTGGGGCTGGGCGAGCACCTCGGGCAGGCCGGCGGTGTGACTCAGCATCTGGCGCGGGGTGACCCGGTGGGCGTGAGGAAAGTCCGGAAAGAAAGCCTCCACCGTCGCATCCAGATCCAGCTGGCCCGCCTCGGCAAGCATCAACACACGCAACGCGGTGAGCATCTTGGTGACCGAGCCGAGCTTCACCACCGAGCGGGCCTCCATCGGCACCGGGTTGTTCACGCAAGCCTGCCCCAGCGCGTGATGGCGTGGCGTGCTGTGCCCCTTTTCCAGCACCGCCACCGACACCCCGGGCACATCGGTGGTTTCCAGAAAGCGCTGCAGCGGGGTGACCAGGTCCAGCTCATGGCCGGCAGGCTCGCGCGCACCGGCCGTCGTGGCCCCCAGCAGCACACCGAGCACCAGCACCAGGAATCCGGTGAATCTCAACCCAGCCCCTGAAAACCCTCTTTCCGTTCGGGCTGAAACTTCAAAGGGCACGTGCCAGCCCCCCGGGCATTTCCTTGTGACCTGCATGTTCACCCTCCTGTTCAATGTCCGGCCGAAGCGACTGCCGATGTGGCCAGCGCATTGGCAGCCAGGCCGCTCAGCGACCAAACCTGTGGCGACCAGTCTTCCAGGGTCGAGGCCAGGCGCAGCAGCACCTCACCGGGTGGCCCCAGCTCGACAGCCGTATCGACCCCCGCCCGGCACAACCCCTGCATCACCGCCAGCCAGCGCACCGGGCTCACCATCTGCAGCCCGAGATGCGCCGGCAAACCAGCGGGGGCGCCAATCAACCGGGCATGCATGGACGACAGCACCGACCATTCGGGCGGGCGGAAGTCCAGCCCGCCGGCAAAACGGGCAAGCGCGGCCGCCGCCCGGTTCATCAGGGGGGTGTGGAACGCGCCGGCGGTGGCCAGCGGCAGCACGTTCGCACCCTGCGCCCGAAGCAGCGGTTCCAGCGCGTCGAGCGCATCGCCAGCACCGGCCAGCACCAGCTGCTTCGGCCCGTTGAAGTTCGCCGGCCACACCCGTGGCGGCGCGTCGCCTGTGCGAGACGTCAGGCCTCCGGCCGACCCGCCCTCCAGCAACGCCATCACCTCCTGCACCGGCAGACCGACCACAGCCCGCATCGCCCCCGGCGCTTCGCTACACGCTTCGGCGATCAGGCGACCGCGTTCGTGCGCAAGCCGCAGCGCATCCCCGGCGGACAAGGCCCCCGCGCAGGCCAGCGCGGTGATCTCGCCCAGGCTGTGCCCGCTCAGGATCAGCGCCCGGCAGGCGGCCGGCTGCAGTTGGCCGCTGTCGATCAGCCAGCGCCAGCCCAGCATGCCCAGGCTCACCACCGCCAGATGCACCCGCAGGGGGTGTGCATCCAGCGTCGGGCCGGTCAGCAGGGCGTGCAGGTCGACATTCACCGCCGCCGACCACGCGTCCAGCAGCGCCCGCCCCTCCGGATAGGCTGCGAGCAGCCCGCGCCCCATGCCGGCCGACTGGCTGCCCTGCCCCGGAAAGAGCACGGCGACCCGCCCTGTGGCGGTCAGCGCGGCTCCGGCGCGCATCGCTGTGTCACGCTCGTTCAGCACGGCCATTCACGCCCCCATGCGTTCAAGATAACGGCGCATGTGCCCGGCCACCTCGGCCACATGCAGGTCGGTGAGCATGGTTTCATGGTTTCCGCCCACCCATTCCAGCTCGACGCCGCGCAGCAGGCGCCCCCCCCAGCCCTGCAGGGGATCGTCGACCAGCGTCATCGCCGAGCTCGACAGCTCGCGCGGCCGGACCAGCAGCGCGCCCGCATCCAGCGCCGGGGCATCGTAGCGCGCCGAGGCCAGCGCGTTGTTGTGGAAGGTCTGCAGCAGGCGGCGCATCTGCTGCCGGCTGAAGCCGGAGGGCAGCATGCCATGTTCGGTCCCCAGCCCGATCAGGTAGTCGAGCCGATCGTCCGCCTCGCGCGCCCGGAATTCGGCTTCGCTCACCGGCAGCAGCTCCCCGAACAGACGCAGCAACATGGCCACCTCGTCCTTCTGCACCAGCTCGCGGGCCACCCGGTTGTCGGCCACCGTGTCGATCAGCACCAGCGCGGTCAGCTCGCCCCCCCGTGCGCGCAGCTGGCGCGCCACCTCGAAGGCCACCAGTCCGCCAAAACTCCAGCCGGCCAGCACCACCGGACACAGGCGCCCGCCCAGCGTCACCAGCATGGCTTCCAGATAACGGCTGGCCATTTCCTCCACCGTGGGCAGCATCGGCCAGTCACTCTGGAAACCGGGCGCCTCGACCGCATGCACCGGCGCAGGGCCAGCCAGCTGCTGCGCCAGCCCCCGGTAGCAGAACACGCTCCCGCCCACCGGATGGAACAGGAACAGCGGCGCTCCGGCCCCACCGGGCGCCAGCTCGACCACCGGGGTGTAGGTTTCGCCCCCGGCCTGTTCGGCCAGCACCGTTGCCAGCGCGGCGATGGTCGGCGCCTGAAACAGGCGGGAGAGCGAAAGGCGGTGGCCAAAGCGCTTCTCGATCAATGAGATCAAGCGGATGCCGAGTACGCTGTGCCCGCCCAGCTCGAAAAAGTCGCTCTGCGCATCGGGCACGTCACGACCGAGCAGCTGCGCCCACAGGCCGGCCAGCGCCAGTTCGCACTCGCCCTCCGGAGGGCGGCCTGCGGGTCGGTGACGGCTCGCATCGGCCGTGCAGAAGGCCAGCGGCGACGGCAGGCTCTTGCGGTCGATCTTGCCGCTCCCGCTCACCGGCAGGCTGTCCATGGCCACAAAATGCGTGGGGATGGCATGCGCGGGCAGGTGGTTGGCCAGAAAGGCGCGCAGGCGCCCCGCATCCAGTTCGCCCTCGCACACCACATAGGCGGCCAGCGTATTCACCCCGCGACCGGCAAAATCCGCACTGCCCACCACGGCGGCACGCACGCCGGGGGCGCGGTTCAGCGCGGCCTCGACCTCGCCCAGCTCCACCCGGTAGCCACCCAGCTTCACCTGCTGGTCCTCGCGGCCGATGTAGAACAGAAGCCCGTCCGCCTGACGGCGCACCTGGTCCCCACTGCGGTACCAGCGTGCCCCATCGGCCTGTACGAAGCGACTCGCGGTGAGCGCCTCATCTCCCAGATATCCCCGGGCAAGCCCCGTGCCGGCGATCCACAGCTCACCCGGCACGCCATCGGGCAGGCCCTGGCCGTGCCGGTCGCGCACGCTGACGCGCACCCCGGGCAGGGGCTGACCGATCGGCGGACTGAGCCAGCGCGCATGGTTGTGCACATCGAAAAATTGCAGCGTGGCATCCACACAGCACTCGGTGGGGCCGTACGCATTCACCAGAATGCAGCGCGCATGGCCGGGGATACGGTAGAAACGCTGCAGCAGGTCGGCACGCAGCACTTCGCCCCCGAGGATGAAGCACTGCGCCGGGGCTTGCCGGTCGTGGTCCGCCCAGTAGTCCACCAGCAGCGAGAACAGGCTGGGCGTGCCGTCGCACACATCGATGCGACCGTTCTCCAGCCATGTGTGCAGGGCATCCGGATTGCGCCGCACCTCGTCGTCGACCGGATGCAGGCAGTGCCCGCCGAGCAGGGCCGGCACGATCTGCTGCAACGAGGCATCGAAGGAAAACGAGGCCAGCACGGCCACATTCAGTGCCGCCTCGCCATGCGGGGCATACACCCGGGCGAGCACCCCATCGGCCAGATTGAGCAGCGCCCGGTGCGCCACCACCACCCCCTTGGGCTGGCCGGTGGAACCACTGGTGAAGATGATGTAGGCCGCCTGCCCGGCCTCCACCGGCGGCGCCACGCCCTGCCCCGGCCCGCGGCCCGGCCCCTGGCCCTGCTCCTGAGCTTCTGCCTGCCCTGCCTCGGCCGGCGGCAGGTCGGCCGCGCCGAAACGGCGCCGCACCGGGGGGCTGGCCACATCCACACCACTGTCCGGCGTCACCGTCTGCGCGACGCGCCGTATCGTGACATCGTAGCGGTACACGCGCAGCTCATCGCAGGCGATGCGCGGCTCGGAAAACTCCAGCGCCAGCGAGAGCGTCTTGCCCTGCGCCCGCGCATCGGCCTGCGCCGAGCGCGCCCATTCGCTGAACACCTCGCGCGGTACGAACAGCTCCTGATCCGCCTCCAGCCGCAGCCACCCGCGACTGTCGCCCGTGCGTGCGGCATGGGCGCGCAGGTCGTCCAGAAAGCGCGGACGCTGCGCCAGATCCCACACCCCGCCGACGAACAGGCAGCCCCCCTCGTCGAGCGCATTCATCGCATGGTCGAGCACCCGACGCAGATAGTTGAAACCGGGGAAGTTCTCGGCGACACAGTTGAGGGTGATCAGGTCATAGGCGCCCGTCGGCAACAGGTGCAGGTCGATCGCCTCCATCTGGTGGGTTTCAGCCCTCACCCCCAGCCCTGCGGCAAGCCGCTCGATGCGATCCAGCTCATGGCGCGACAGGTCCAGCGCGGTGTAATGCGCGCTCGCCTGCATCAGCGCCTGCGCCACCCGCCCTGCCCCGCTGCCCACATCCAGCACCCGGCAGGGCCGGGCCAGTTCGTCTGCGAGCTTGCCCAGGAGGTTGTCCGCCAGGCCCTGCAGCGCCGACTCGGGCAGGGCCTGGCCGTCGAAATAGCTCTTCCAGCTGCCATCGGCAGCCGACGCGGTGACATGGTGCCAAAGCTCCAGCGACATCAGCTCGCCCGGCCGCTCCAGCGCCTCGCCGAACGCTCCGACCTGCGGACACAGCAACCTCTGCAGCTGCGGGCAGCGGTACTGCAAGCGTTCGCCCGCCCCCGCCTGGGCGGCATCGACGATGAGCAGCGGGGCCGCGCACTGCTGGAGCATCTGCGCACGTCGTGCCAGCGGCAGCGACGGATCGAGCGGCACATGCACCGCCCCGGCCCGCCAGATGCCGAGCATCGCCGCGATGAAGAAGCGGTTGCGCGCGCCCATCACCGCCACCGGCACTTCAGTCCCCGGACAATGCTGGCGGATGAAGCGGGCAATGCGGGCGGACAACGCGTCCAGCTCGCCAAAACTCAAGCGCCCGCCTGAGTCGCACACCGCAGGGCGCGACGCATGACGGCGCAGCGCCCCCAGCAGGCGCGCCACCAACGCCCCGTCGTGCAGTGCCTCCTGCTGCGGCATGGCCTGCTGTGCAGGGGGCGTGCCGGCCTCGCCGGTGGCCGGCACGGAAAGATCAAAGGAGAGATCGGATATCTTCATCGGCGGATTCGCTCACTGTTCGGGGGAGGCCGCAGGGGCAGGCGCGGCCGTGGCCATTTGCATGAAACGTTCAAGGTAGGCCAGCCACTGGGCGGCGGTGGCGTCGGACAACAGCGCGCGGTCGTACTCCAGCTTCAGGCGGCAGGCGGACGGCTCGTCCTGCACGAACAGGGTCAGGTCGTATTTGGCGAGCATGGTGGCGCCCTCCTGTACACCCTCCCCGGCCTTGTTTGCAGACAGGCTGGCGGCCGGATCGAGCGGCGTGCCACTCAGCGCCCCGGCCGACTGCGCCTGCACGCGGTTGATGCCCTGCAGATCGCTGTAACGCTGGTACTCGAACATCACGTTGAGCAGCGACTGCCGCGCCCCCCCGGCGCCCTGCTGCAGCGCCCGCACCAGCAGGTCGAAGGGATAGTCCTGACGGGCCTGCGCCTCGACGCTGGCACGGTGCACCCGGTCGAGCAGGCCATCCAGCTCGGTGTCGTCATCCAGCCTGACCCGCACCGGCAGAATGTTCACAAAGAAGCCAATGAGCCCTTCCAGCTCGGCCCGCTCGCGCCCGGCCACCCCCATGCCGATGACCATGTCCTGCTGCCGGGTGAGCCGGTACAACAGGGCCACGAACAGGGTGAGCATGAGCGTGGCGAGCGACACCCCGCGCTGGCGCGCATGCCCCCGCAAGGCCTCCACCAGCGCGGGCGGCAAGGTGTGCATGAGCACACCGGCCCCGCACGCGCCGGGCGGGGCATCGACCGGCAGCGCGATGCGCGAGGGCGCCCCGGACAGGCAGTCACGCCAGTACGCGGCCTCCTCCGACCAGTCACGCCCCTGCTGCCACAGGGCGTAGTCACGATACTGCAGCGGCAGCGGTGGCAGGGCATCGGCCGCCGAACGCCCCTGCGACAGCGCTTCATGCAGCGCCAGCCACTCGCCCAGGAAAACCTGCATCGACCAACCGTCGCCGATGACATGGTGCATCACCAGCGACAGCAGCGCCTGACCGTCGGGCAGACGACACAGGCGCAGGCGCATCAGCGGCGCCTCGCCCAGATCGAAGGGGCGCAGCGCATCGCCGGCGGCCAACTGCAGCGCCTGCGCCTGTGCCTGGTCCGGTGTCTCCGCTCCGTACACATCGTCCACGATGAAGGCCGGCACGCGGGGCGCGACCACCTTTTGCCACAGCTGCCCGTCCTGCTCCACAAAGACAGTTCGCAACACCTCGTGCCGGGCACACAGCGCAAGCAGGGCATCGCGCAAGCGGGCCAGCCCTGCGGCATCGGGTGCCCGGTCGAAGTGGAACATGAAGGGCATGTTGTAGGCCACCGCCCCTTCGTCGGTGTGGTGCAGGACATACAGGCGCTGCTGCGCGTGACTGAGCGGATACAGGCCATCGGGCGCGGCGGGTCGGGCCACGATCGGCCCCTGCCCGCCACGCTGGCCGGCCAGCACACCGATGCGTGCCGCCATCGCCGCCGGGCTGGGGTGGTCGAACAGGTCGCGGATGTTCAGCCCCTCGCCACCGGGCAGGCGCAACAACTGGTTGACGATTTGCAGACCGAGCAGGCTGTGTCCGCCCAGCTCGAAGAAGCTGTCATCCGGCCCCAGTTCCGCCTGTTCAAAAACAGTGCGGAACACCGCCAGCACCCGATCCAGCACCGCCCCTCCGCTCGGCTCCGACGCTTCGCCGGGCGCCGGCGTACCACCGCCCGCGCGTGCTGCCTCCCTGGAAGATGGAGGAGGCACTCCGGGCGCCGCACCCGCGCGGTGGGTCATCGGGTCCGCAAGCGGCAGATAGCTGAAAGGCAAGGCTGCCGTGCCCTGGTCGAGCACCCTGCGGAGCAGCTGCAGAAAGGCCTCGGCGAGTCCTTCAATGCGCGCATGCGCAAACAGGTCGGCATAGTATTCGAGCGCGAACCCCAGCCGCTCGCCGGTATCCGAACCGAAGATCGACAAGTCTCCCTTGCTTGCCGGGTTGAGCCGCTGCAGCGCCTCAAAGCCTTCTCCCGTCTTCGAGACGCCTGCAAAATTCATGTACGAGAACGAGATTTCGGTCAAGGGCGTGCGCTCGGGCATCATCGGCAGCTTCAGTTCGGCCAGCAGGCGGTTCACCATGAAGCTGCGATGGCGCAAGGCCTCGCCGTGCTGCCGGTGGTGCTGCTCGAACAGCTCGGCGAGGCTCGCCGCCCGGCCCGGCCGCAGGCGCAGCGGCAACAGGGAGGCGAACATCCCGGCCGTGCGTGCGAAGGCCTCATGCTCGCGCCCGTCGACGGCCACCGCGATGACCAGCTCATCGCGTCCGGTGGCCCGCGCCAGCAGCACCGACCACAAGCCCAGCATCACGGTGAACGCGGTGGTGGCATGCGCCCGGGCCAGCGAGCGGATCGCCGGCAGCCAGCCGGCCGGCACCTCGAAGCTCACCACGCCGCCCCGGTGAGTGTGATGGCGGGGGCGCGGATAATCGGCCGGGAGGTCGACCAGCGGCACGGCATCGGCATACTGTGCGAGCCAGTACGCACGTGCCCGTGCATCCTGCGCGAGCGCCTCCGCACCACGCGCCGGATCGCCGCGCTGCCACCATGCGGCCTCCTTCTGCTGCAGGCCCGCAGGCGGCAAATGGGCGCCGTGAGGATCATGCACACACAATCGGTACAACTCATCGAGCAGGATCTGCACGCCCTGGGCATCGGCCATGGAATGGTGGATGTCGAAGAACAGCACCGGGCCATCGGCCTGCGACTCGATCAGCGCGGCGCGGAACAGGGGAGCCTCGTCCAGACGGAAGGGGCGCAGCAGGCGCTCCACCGCCGGATCGTCCAGCCACGCCACCCGCACCTGCTCGAAGGGCAGGTGGCAGGCCTCGGGGTCGAGCACCTCCATTGCCGGCTCGCCGGCATGCAAATCCACCAGCCGGGTACGCAGAATCTCGTGACGCTGCATCAGCACGCGCAGCGCGGCACGCAGCCGGTCGGCCCCGATGCCGGACGGCAGGCGCAGAAACTGCGGCAGGTTGAAACCGGTATTGGGCAGCGCCAGGGCTTCGGCCTGCACCACCGCGAGCTGCTCCCAGCTCAGCACATGACGCGCGGAGGGCGGTGCGGGCCGGGGGCCATCGACGGCCCCGCCACCGTGATGCGCGGAGGGGTCTGTGGCGGTGGTGGCCTCATCGGCACCGGCGCCGGTCGCAGCATCGGCATCTCTATCGCCGATGGCCTGGGCAAGATCGCCCAGGCGGCTGTTCGCAAAGAGGTCTGCAAGACTCACCTGCCGGCCCAGCTCGCGCGCCAGCCGGTTGACGATGCGCAACCCCGAGATCGAATCCCCGCCCAGCGCGTAGAAGTCATCCTCCAGCGTGAGCGGCGTACCGGTCTGCGCATAGCCCAACTCCTCGCCCACCGCGCGCAGCACACGCTGCGCCACGCTCAGCGACGGTTCATCCGGAGCAGGTTGCGCCTCCTTCTGACTTCCGGCGGATGGCCCGGCCTGCGCCCGCTCGCCCGGCAGGAACTCGCCGGCCACGCTCACCACCACATGGCTGCTACCCCTGCCCTGCGCCCCATCCTGCGCTCCGCCCAGCGCCTGCACCAGCACCGCGCCAGCCTGCCCCGGCAGCAGGGCCGGATGTGCCGGGTCGTACGCCCCATGACGCACGGCCATGCCGATCTGCGCCCAGGTGTTCCAGGCCATCGACAGCGCCGGCAGACCCTGCGCCCGGCGCCAGCCGGCAAACGCATCCAGATAGGCGTTGGCCGCCGCGTAATCGCCCTGTCCCGGCGCCCCCAGCAACGCAGTGCGCGAGGACATCATCACGAAGAAGGCCAGCGGATCGTGCAGCGTGGCCTCATGCAGCAGGCGGGTGGCCCGCACCTTGGGCGCGAGCACGGCTTCATACGCCTCGCGGGAACGGCCGAGCAGGAATCCCCCTCCAGCCACCCCGGCGGTGTGCAGCACGCCGCCCGGCACGCCCAGCTGGCGGCGCACTTCGGCCAGCGTGGCATGCAGCGCCGCCGCATCGCTCACGTCGCATTCGAACAGCGTCCACGCCACGCCCTGCTCACGCAGCGCGTGCAAGGCATTCAGGCGTTCGGCACGCAGCGGATCGCCGGCAAGCCGGGCCTGGCGGGCCGCCGCCAGCAGGTCGCCATCCGCTGGCAACGCAAAGGGCGTGCGGTGCAGCAGCGCCACCGGCACCGCCTCCCGCCAGGCCCGGGCGAGTGCCGCCACCAGGGTCAGCGCCATCGCCCCCAGCCCACCGGTGACCAGCAGACAACTGCCGGCCGGCGGGCGCGACAAGAGTGGGCGCGGCCATTCCTGCAACGCCTCCCCTTCGGGCAGCCCGCCTGCAGGGCGTTCATCGACAGGCTGCGCAGGCCCCAGCACCCGCCGCTGCAACACCGGCGGTTGCAGCACCGGCGCCTGACCCGCAGCGTGCCCCTCACGGTCGGACAACAGGCGCAGCGGCTCCGCATCCGAGGGATCGAGGCGGTCGAGCAGATCGAGCACCCCCTCGGCAGCAGGCCACTCGGGGCACTCCACATGGCACCCCAACAGGGCGGCCTCTTCCTGACGCAGCGACAGCATCAATCCCAGCGCCAGCGCCGCCGCCGGCTCGCCCGTGCGCGCCAGTCCAGGCTCCGGCGCCACACCGGCCAGCGCCCCCTGCCCCAGCGTCCACCAGGGCAGCGGACGTCGCAGGCCGGCACGCAGCAGGGCGCGCAGCATCGCGGCCTGAGGCCAGCCGCAATCCTCCTCCCCGCCGGCCAGCACCTGCACCACCTGCGTCACGCCGTCGGCAAGCACACCCGCCACGAGTGCGCTGCGCTGTGCTTCGTCCTGCGGCAGCGCGAACACCCGGCACACCCGTCCGCGATCCTGCAAGGCCCGGGCGAGCGCTGCGCACTCCGGCCCCGCTCCGATCAGCACGGTGTCCCCCCCGGCGTGCGCCTGCACCGGACCGGCCGGCCAGGGGACATCCTGCCAGTGCAGTGCATGCAACCGCGCGGCAGGCGCCTGCATCGGCACGAACACCAGCCCCAGCCACTCGGCCAGCACCCGGCCGTCGGCATCGAACAGCACGCAATCCACATGCAGTGCGCCCGGCTGTGTCCGGCGCAGATCGCCGTCCTGCGCCTCGCGCCGGCTCGCCAGCGCATAAAAGGCCCGACCCGGCGGCGCATGCAGCCGCATCTCCCGGCATGCGGCCGGCACCCGACCGCCCCCGTCCAGCGCCAGGCTGGCGGCCACATCGAGCATCGCCGGATGCCAGGGAAAATCGTCGAGATCGCCCAGCCAGCGCTCGTCCAGCACCAGCCAGGCCAGGGTGCGCCGACCGTCCTCGCTGCGCCATGTCTTGCGCCGGCAATCCCATCGGGCACTCACCTGCAGCGCACCCCCCGCCTCGATGGCGCTGCTCGCCGGGCGCTCGACAGGCTGCATGCCGGCGCGCAAGGCAGCCACCTCCAGCGGTGCGGGAGGCGCCGAGCGTGCCGGATGCGGGGTGAGCGTGGCTTCGGCGAAGTCATGCCACTCATCGCCCTCCCGCGCCTCGCCCGCCGCACCCGGCACGCTCGGCGCCTGTGCCGGGTGTACGCAGCCGCGCAGCCGCGCACGCCAGCTGCCATCCGCCTGCGCGACAAGCGTCAGGTTGACCGAATCCGGCACCAGCTGGGCAACCGACAGCGGACGCAGCCAGTGCAGCGCGCCGATCGACCAGCCGCCCTCCGCCCTGCCGGCGCCGCCCGCACCGCCCCGCACACGCCCGGCCGCTTCGAGCAGCAAGCCCGGCAGAGCCATGCCCACCAGCGTGGGCTGACCGGCCAGCACATGCTCGGCCACCGGCCAGAAATCCTCCGCCGCCAGCGCCAGCGGAAACACGCTGCCCTCCGGCGTCACCCACGGGCCGGACAGGCATGGCCGGCGTGCGCCCGCCAGCGGCCGGAACACCGGCCAGCAGCGCTGGCGCTCCATCGGCGCCGGTGGCAAATGCACGCGGTACAACGGCTCGGCCTGCGGCCACTGCGGCATCGCCCCGCCCACAAAGGCCTGTGCCGCAGCACGGGCAGCGTGCTCGTCGGGCAGGCCGGCCGCCTGCACGCAGGGACCGGTGGCGGCCGGACGGCGATGCTTGCCGTCGGCCAACAGGCCACTGCAGACCGGCGCGCCGGGCGCCTCCAGCCACCAGTCGAGCAGGGCCTGCAACAGGCCGTCGCGACTGCACGCCTGCACGGCCAGCCGGCAGGCCAGGTGCTCGCGCCCGGCGATGAGCGTCGCGGCAATCGCCTGCAGCGGCCATTCGGGATGCGCCGCCAGCGCCTCGATCAGCGCCCGCACATACCTGCGCAGGGCGGGCTGCGAGCCGGCCGACAGCGGCACGCAGTGCCAGCGGCCATCCTCTGCGGGCCACCCGGGCCGGGGGGCCTGTTCCAGCAGTACATGCACATTGATGCCCGACAGGCCAAAGGCACTCACCCCGGCCCGCCACGGCCGGCCGGCCGGCGGCAGCGGATGGTTGCGCGCGGCCACCTCGACCGGCGCGGAAACCAGCTCCAGACGTGGATTGGGCCGCTCGAAATGCGCCTGTGCCGGCACCACGCCACGCGCCAGCGCAAGAATCGCGCGCGCCATGCCGAGCGCACCGGCCGCAGCATCCAGATGACCGAAGTTGCCCTTCACCGAAGCGATCAGAGGAGGACGGGCCTGCGCCGTTTCTCCCGCCTGCGTCACTGCGCTGAAGGCGCGGCGCAGGCCGTCGATCTCGATCGGGTCCCCCAGCACGGTGGCGGTGCCATGCGCCTCGAAAAAATCCACGCTGTCCAGCGGCACGCCGGCCTCGCGGGCAGCGGCCAGGATCACCCGTGCCTGTGCCGCCGGGCTGGGCGCGGCCATGCTCGACGAGCGCCCGTCCTGATTGACCGCACTGCCCAGGATCACCGCATGAATCGCATCGCCATCGGCCTGTGCCGCCGCAAGTGGCTTGAGCAGCAGCGCCACGGCGCCCTCGCCCGCCCCCACGCCATCGGCCGCCGCATCGAAGGTGCGGGTGCGGCCCGAGCGGGTTTCGATGGCAAACGCCTTGTCCCCGCGCAGCGGGGTGAGCAGCACACGCGCACCACCGGCCAGCGCCACCGTGCATTCGCCACGCTGCAGCGCCTGGCAGGCATCGCGCACCGCCTTCAGCGAGGAAGAGCATGCGGTATCGACCAGTTCGGCCGGACCGTCCCAATCGTGCAGATAGCCCAGGCGGGTGGCGACGCTGGAGGGAACGTTGAGGATGTAGCCTTCTTCGGCCCGCTCCGGAAAGCTGCGGCTGATCGCCTCCTTGAAGGCCTGCGAGGGACTGGCCCCCACGAACACCCCCACCCGCTGCCCATCCAGCGCCTGCCCTCCATAGCCGGCATCTTCCAGCGCACGGGCGGCGGTTTCCAGAAACAGGCGCTGCTCCGGATCGAGCAGGGTCGCATCGCCGGGCGCGAGCCCGAAGCGCCGGCAGTCGAAACCGGCAATGTCGTCCAGGAAGGCGGCCGGGCGCAGTCGCGCCGGGTCGGCCTGCACGCCCATCGCAGCGAGCATTCCGCGCACGTCCTCGCGACGCTGCGCGGACAGCTCGCCCACCCGGTCTGCGCCGCTGAGCAGGTCGCTCCAGAAGCTGTCCGGGTCGTCGTAGTCGCTCAGGCGCAGCGCCAGACCGATGACCGCCACCGCGCCCTGCGCGGGGACCGGTACGGGGCGTGCCCCGGTGGCCTGCTCCATGGCCTGCACGCTGCCCGGCCCCCGGTTGCGCGCACGGATGTGCAAGGCTTGCTGGCGCGGGGTGACCGACACGAACAGCTCCGGCAGCGAGAACAGCTCCGGCCAACGCGCCTCCAGCGCCTCATGCAGGCGGATCAACAGCAGCGAACTGCCGCCGATGTCGAAAAAACCATCGTCCGGGCCGATCTCCCCGGCTTCCGGCAGAATCTCCGACCACAGCGCACACAGCGCCTGCTCCAGCGTGTCGCCCCCCCCGGCACCCTCAGCGGCATTCATCCCGGGCACCGCGCCGCGTGCGCTGTCCGGTGTCGCACCACGGGCGGCGGACGCGCCGCCCAGACGCACGCCGCGCAAGGCCTTGCGATCCGCCTTGCCACTGGCACTGAGCGGCAGGCTATCGAGCCGGTAGAACAGCGACGGACACATGTAGTCGGGCAGGAAGGCGTGCAGCCCGCTGCGCAGCGCGGCGGCCTCCGGCACATGGCCTGCACGCGGCACCACGAAGGCCTCCAGGGCGGGCATCCCCCCCACCTCGCCGACGCGCACCACCGCCTGGGCGACGCCCTCGCAGCGCTCCAGGGCGGCCTCGACCTCACCCAGCTCGATGCGGAAACCACGAATCTTCACCTGATCGTCGCAGCGCCCCAGATATTCGATGTTGCCGTCCGGCAACCAGCGCGCCAGATCGCCGCTGCGGTACATGCGTTCGCCCGGCATGAAGGGATCGGGCACAAAGCGTTCGGCCGTCAGCCCGGGACGGGCCAGATAGCCCCGCGCCAGCTGCACGCCGGCGATGTACAGTTCGCCGCACACGCCCACCGGCACCGGCTGCTGCAGGGCATCGAGCACGTACAGCCGGGTGTTGCTGATCGGCCGGCCGATCGGAACGCTGGCAGGCATGCCGGCGGGCTCGCCGGGCAGCGGCAGGCAGGGGTACCAGGACACATCCACCGTCGCCTCGGTGGGGCCGTAGAGGTTGTGCAGCTCGCTCGCATGGCGGGCATGCAGCAGGCGGTTGAAGCGCTGCACCAGTTCGGGCGTGAGCGCCTCGCCGCTGGCAAACACCCGGCGCAGGGACGCCAGCCGTGGCACGGCGTCCGGGTGGGTTTCCAGATGTTCGATGAAGGCGCGCAGCATGGACGGCACGAAATGCATCACCGTCACCCGGTGACGCTCGATTGCGCGCACGATGGCCGCCGGGTCGCGCTCGTCGCCCGGCGCCAGCAGCGCCAGCGAGGCGCCCGACCAGGACCACCAGAACAGCTCCCACACCGAGACATCGAAAGACACCGGGGTCTTTTGCAGAATCACGTCCGAAGCGTCCAGCGGAAAACGCGACTGCATCCAGAACAGGCGGTTGAGCACGCCGCGATGCACCACTTCGACGCCCTTCGGCCGGCCAGTGGAGCCGGAGGTGAAAATCACATAGGCCACCGCATCGGCAGGCACCGGCGGGAAACCGGTACCGGAGGCGCAGGGCGCACCCTCATCCGTGCCCGCGCCTGCATCCTGTTGCCGCTCGGCATCCGGACCACGAACCGGACCGCCCACCGGACCACCAAGCGCCCCCCCAATCGGCCAGGCCGTCAGGCCAAGCTGCCCGAACACCGGCAACTGCGATGCTTCGGCGAGCACCACCAGCCCGGGCATGTCTTCGGCCATCGACGCCAGCCGCTCCTGTGGCAGGCCCGGCAGCAGCGGGACATACACCGCCCCGACACGCAATACTGCAAAGATCGCGACGATGAGCTCCACCGAGCGCTCGCCGCACACCCCCACATGACGCCCCGGACGCACCCCGGCTGCAAGCAGTTCATGCGCCAGTCGCGTCACCCGGGCGTCGAGCTGCGCATGATCGAGCACGACGCCATCGCGGCCGCGCAAGGCCACCGCATGCGGGTTGCGCGCGCACTGGCGGCGGAAGCAGTCGTCGATGGAGGCTTCAAGCGACCAGGGTTCGGCGGTGTCATTGAAACCGTGCAACACCTGCTCGCGTTCGTCGGCGGACATCCACGGGAGCCGGTCGAGCGCCTCGTCCGGCGCCCGGGTGCATACGGCATCGAGCAGCACCTGCAGCCGCTCCGCCATGCGGGCCATCGTGTCCTGTTCGAACAGTGCGCTGGCGTATTCCAGCTCCAGCGTCAGGCCCTCCGGCTGTTCGCGGAAATACAGCCCCAGATCGAGCCGGCTGTGCCCCGAAGTCAGCGGATACGGCTGCATTGCGGGCAGCGCGTGCCCGTCTCCCTGCGGCGCACCGCCCGCCGGCCCGGCGCCCGTGTCATGGTGCGCCCATTCGCGCCCTTCATACGCCACCAGCACATCGAACAGCGGATTGCGTGCGCTATCGCGCGGCACCTTGAGCGCCTGCACCAGCGACTCCAGCGGATAGGCCTGGTCTTCCAGCGCCTCCCCCAGGCTGCCGGCCACCTGCGCGAGCAGGTGGCCGAACCCCTGCTCCGGCACCAGCCGGGTGCGCACCGGCACGGTGTTCACCAGAAAACCCACCAGCGGGTGCAGGGCTGCATCGGTACGGCCGGCCACCGGCACCCCGACCACCAAGTCGCGCTGGCCGGCATGACGGTACAGCCACAGCTTGACCACGCCGAGCAGCAGCGTAAACAGGGTCTGGCCGGCCGCCTGCGCACGCTGGCGCAGGGCGGCTTCCAGCGCCGACCCGATGCGCAGCTTCAATACCCCGCCATGCGTGTCGCGCAGCGCCGGACGCGGCCGGTCGGTGGGCAACGACAGGGCTTCGGGCAGCGGACTCAGCCGCGCCACCCAGCGCGCACGCATCGCCGCCGCCTCCGCGCCCTCCAGCCAGCCACGCTGCCACACCGCATAGTCCACATAGCGCAATGCCGGGACGGGCCACTGCGGCGTGGGGAGGGCAGTGGCGGTGGAGGCTGCGGCGGCATAGGCCTCGCGCAGTTCCCTGAACAGCACTTCGCCCGACCAGCCATCGCACACCAGATGGTGGAACACCAGCAGCAGCACGTCCCGCGCGGCCCCTTCGGCCTGCCCGCGCAACTCGGCCTGCCCGCTCCGCGCCTCCGCCAGCCGGTACAGCGCGGCCCGCACCAGCGGTGCCCCGGCACCGAAGGCAAACGGCCGCGCCAGATCGGCGGCCATCGAGGCGGCGCGTGCCGGCTCGCTGTCGCATGCGCATACCGTCAGCCGCAGCGCCCCGGCGCTGGCCAGTGTCTGGCGCAGGGTGCCATCGCCGCGCAGGCTGTCGGGCATGCGCAGGCGCAGCGCGTCATGGCGCGCTTCCAGCCTGCCCAGCGCCGCATCGAGCGCCCGTTCATCCACCGGCGTGGCAAAGGCGACCGCAAACGGCACGTTGTAGGTGCTGGCCTGCGGCTGCAGGCGCTGCAGGAACCACAGACGCTCCTGCCCGCTGGACAGCGGATAATCCGGCCACTCGCCCACCGGCACGATCATGCTCACGGCCGGCGGCTGCAGTGCATCGCCGAGGGCCTGGCCGGAAGCCCGCTCGGGCGCATCGTCGCCCCCTCTCGCCGGCCCGGCCGGCTGGGCGGCGAGCCGTTCGCGCACCCGCGCAGCCAGCGCCCCCACCGTGGCATGGTGCATCACCTCGCGCAACGGCAGGCGTACGCCAAGCGTCTTTTCCAGCCGTGCGAGCAGGCGCATGGCCTTCAGGCTCTGCCCGCCGAGCGCGAAGAAATCGGCATCGACCTCGGTGGCCAGCACCGGCACGCCGAGCAGTTCGGCAAAGACCGCAGCAATGCGCGACTCCAGCGCATCCGCGCCATCCGCGCCCTCGCCACTCGTGTCCTCGCCCGCCTCCGGCACGGCCCGTACCCGGGCGGGCGCGCCGAGCCGCATGCCCTGCCCGGCCAGTGCCGGCAGTGCGGCACGGTCGAGCTTGCCATTCGCATTGATCGGCAACGCATCGACCCGCACCCAGGCCTGCGGCAGCATGTAGGCCGGCAATTGCCCGGCCAGGGCGGCGAGCAGCGCCTCGGGGTCGGGCGTGACATCCCGCTCGGGACACAGCAGCGCCAGCAGGTGGCGGTCCTCGCCGCTGCCAGCCACCATCACCGCCGCACGACGCACACCGTCGAGCCGGTTGAGCGCGCTTTCCACCTCGCTCAGTTCGATGCGGTAACCGCGCAGCTTGATCTGGGCATCGCGACGCCCCAGATAGCGTATCGTGCCGTCATCCAGCCAGCAGCCGAGATCGCCGGTGCGATACACCCGCTCGCCCAGCGGCGGCGGAAGGTCGACAAAACACGCCTGTGTCAGGTCGTCGCGTCCGATGTAGCCCGGCGACAGGCCGTCTCCGGCCACGCACAGTTCGCCCGCTTCGCCGGGCAGGGTCGGTGCGCCACGGTCGTCGAGGATGTACACACGGCTGTTGGCCACCGGCCGGCCGATTGGAATCGAAGCCTGCTGCAGGTCTGCCGGGTCAATCCGGTGGGTGGTGCTGAAGGT
>JBAYOV010000009.1:0-77544 GCA_041678045.1 Rhodocyclaceae bacterium | reverse complement strand
AGTTGGCAAAGCACGACCACTGCAGCCCGGACCGGCTCGATGCCGGTCGGCCCACGGGCCGTGGCGCATCAGCAGGACGCCGGCCTTGCCACGCCGTACCTTTCTTGCCATGGGGCTGCCCGAATTGGCAGCGTGAGATGAACCGTTATTCATTGAACCGCCGGATACGTGATCCGTATGTCCGATGGTGTGGGAGGGAGGCGCCGTGAGGTGGCTTCCTATCCCGATTGGGCAAATAATCCAAATTGACAGGATGTATCCTGGAGGCTACGCTTGGTGGCATGATGGAGGTTCGTAAAACGGAAGTCTATGTCAAGTGGCTCGATGGGTTGCGCGATATTCGTGCTCGTGCCCGAGTATTGGCGAGAGTCGAGCGCTTGGCCGAAGGGAATCCTGGAGACGCTGAGCCAGTAGGTGAAGGAGTCTCTGAGTTGCGAATCAACTATGGCCCCGGTTACCGGGTGTACTACAAACAGCAAGGGCGTGAGTTGGTGATCTTGTTGGCTGGTGGTGACAAAAGCAGCCAGTCCAGAGATATTAAGACCGCACTACGCCTCGCCCACAATCTGTAGGATGACCGATGAAAAAGACAGCTACGTCCCGCTACGATGTTGCTGAACATCTCCGTACGCCTGAAGAAATGGCGGCTTATCTGGAAGCCTGTATGGAAGAGGCAGAAGGTGACGCTGCTTTTATCGCAAAGGCTCTTGGTGATATTGCCCGTGCACGAGGAATGTCTCAAGTGGCTCGTGATGCAGGTGTGTCACGCGAAAGCCTATACAAAGCGCTTTCTGGTGAGCGGACTCCGGGGTTTGACACAATTCTGAAGGTCATGACAGCACTAGGTCTGAAGCTGCATGCGGAAGCTGTGCATATCCCAAATCATGCCCAACAAGGCGCGCCAACCGACGCTCGTACCTCGCACGGCTGAGCGCTGGCGTTAGGCTTATGAAGCGCTCAGTAATGGTATCGAAGTTGCGCGATGAACACAGCGTCATCATCAGTTCGGTAAACGATGCGGTGCTCGCTATCGATGCGGCGCGACCAGTAGCCCGAAAGTGCATGTTTTAATGGCTCGGGTTTGCCGACCCCTTCGAATGGTGATCGTTGAATGTCAGAAATCAGCTGGTTGATCCGCTTCAGTACCTTTTTGTCGGTCCTTTGCCAATATAGGTAATCGTCCCATGCATTCTCCGAAAAAATCAGCTTCATTCGGTCAACGCTCGTTCGGTGCCGCCGCCTGCATCAAGTTCGTTCACGGAGTCCAAAAGTCGGCGGGCATTCTTCGGGTTGCGGAGAAGGTAGGAGGTTTCCTCCAGCGCCTGATAATCCTCGAGCGAAAGCATCACCACAGATCGGTCATTCTTCTTGGTGATGATCACCGGTGCGTGATTGTCACAAACAGCATCAATGGTTTGTGCCAAGCTCGCGCGAGCTTTGGTATAGGTCATAGCGTCCATAGAGGCTGCCTCAATATGTACAGGAAGTTGTACATGATGATAGTCGCGCCTTACAAGGCGGTCAAGCCGTTCGCCTGCGGCCCACTCGGACGCCCAGCACTCCGCACTTGCTCGGGCATGGCTTCGCCATTTCTGCCCGAGCAATCGCTCCATGCTGAGCGCCGCGTACCTTGGCGTCATGCGAAGCGTTCGTCTTGACGTACGTGCTTGAAGGCGTACACTTGATGAAATGCTGAATACGCAAGAGGTGCGTCATGACCGGAATCACCGCCACTGAGGCGCGCAGCAACCTTTATCGATTGATTGACGAGACTGCAGAATCCCATCAACCAATCGTCATCATGGGCAAGCGAAACAAGGCTGTTCTGATCTCGGTGGATGACTGGTCCGCCATTCAGGAAACGCTTTACCTACTCTCCGTGCCGGGTATGCGAGAGTCTATTCGTGAGGGTATGGATACCCCCGTGGATGAATGCGATGAGGAACTGAACTGGTGACATGGCAGTTGGTTTACACCAAACAAGCCCAGAAGGACGCAAAGAAGCTGGCCTCCAGCGGTCTCAAGCCAAAGGCCCAAGAGTTGTTGGTACTCATTGCTGAAGATCCGTACCGCAAGCCGCCCCCGTTTGAAAAGCTGATTGGTGACCTTGCGGGGGCCTATTCACGCCGCATCAATATCCAGCACCGCTTGGTGTACCAGGTACTCGAAGACGAGAAAGTGGTAAAAGTCCTCCGCCTCTGGAGTCACTACGAATGATGCATGACCAGTCGCTGTGGCCGGGCAATTTCTCCACTGCTCGCGGCTTCAAAATTACATGAAAACCGCTGGACGTATTGCTGTCGTCGCCATCTGCTACCTGCTCTCTTCCTACGGCATCCTGATCTCTCTGATGCTGGCAGGCCTGTCGGGCATCCAGTCCGTGAGCGGTGCGCTGGTGGGGCTGATCATTCTTTTTGCATGGCTTTGCCATGTCGTCATGAGCATGAACTGGGTGCTTGATAAACCCGCCACGAAATGGGTTCCGGTATATGGTACGTTGGCCGGTATCCTGGGGTTGGTGTTGTGGCCAATGGTCGGTTCAACCATCGGAAATTTCGATATGGAAGATATGTTTCACGCTGCTGTAATGGGCATTGTTTTCACGCTTCCATGTGTTCTCCTGGCCATTCATCTCGTCCGGTTTCATCTGCGCGCGCAATCTTGTCGCGACAGTTCATCTTGTTAGCAGAGCCCTCACCTCGTAAAGCGTAAGCCCTTGCCACAAAGTTTCATCACATAAAGAAGCTTTTAGCCCTTGTGTGGCCGGGGTTTCCTCAGGAAGAACGTAGGAAAACTTCCTGTGAACGGCTTACCGGGCTTCCTGTGCATCAATCGCACCCACGCCCCGCGTCCCGCATCCTGCGTCCCGCATGACTCATGGAAAATTCACGGGCGCCAAGAAAAGTGGCTCAGGCTGCCGGGGTGCGGGTTAGACTGATGCCTCTATCATCAGTGGTCATCAAGGGGGTGTCATGGGCTTTTTCAGTTTCATCAAGGATGCGGGTGAGAAACTCTTCGGCAAGGGCAGTGCCAGTGCGGCGCAGACGCCTGATGCCACTGCGGCAGATCCGGCAGCATCCGATGCGCAGGCAGCCGCGGCGATTACTGCTCATGTTCATGCCCTCAAGCTTGCGCCTGAAGATTTCGCGGTGGCGTACGACGGGGCCAGCGAGACAGTCACCGTCACGGGTACTGCACCCGATCAGGCGACCAAGGAACGCATTCTGCTGGCAGCCGGCAATGTGCAGGGGGTGGCGCAGGTCGATGACCGCATGTCGGTGGTCAAGGCCGAACCCGAGGCGCGCTTCCATACCGTCGTACGGGGGGATACCCTCTCGGCGATTGCAAAGGCCTGCTACGGCGATGCCAACAAGTACCCGGTGATCTTCGAGGCGAACAAGCCGGTGCTGACCCATCCGGACAAGATTTATCCCGGTCAGGTTTTGCGCATTCCCGCACAGGCCTGACCCGTGGCTTGCGGCAAGGCGTGTTAATGATCCGGTCCAACCAGGAGGCGCGTTCATGAGTTTTGCAAATATCGTTGGTCAGTTGTTGCAGCAGGGCATGGCGGGGCAGACCCGCGCCAGGCTCGAACAGGGTCTGGGTCCCAAGGGGCTGGGGGCTTCCGGCGGTGGGGGCCTGGAACAGTTGCTGGGCGGCCTGCTGGGCGGTGCCGGTGGTGCAGGCGGTGCCGGAGGGCGGGGAGGCGGTGCGGCGGATGCGCTGGGCGGCTTGCTTGGTGTTGCGCGGGACTTTTTTGGCAAGCAGCAGGCCGGCAACATGAGCGGCGCGCAACTCGGTGGCCTGGGCGCGCTCGCCGGGGCTTTGCTCGGCGGCGGTGGCAGTGCGGCCAAGGGCGCCGTGGGGGGCAGCGCAATGGCCATCCTGGGGGCACTTGCGCTCAAGGCGCTGCAGGGCGGCCTCAGCGGCAATGCGGGTGCGGTGGCGGGGTTGCAGGGCATTCAGCAGGATCAGATCCAGGCACTGGCCGACCCGCGTAACGAAGCGCTCATGCTCAGGGCGATGATCTCGGCGGCGAAGGCCGACGGACACGTCGATGACAGGGAGATGGAGCGTATCGTCGGCAAGATTGGCACGGACGGCATTACTGCCGAGGAGCGGCAGTTCGTGCTCGATGAACTTCGGCGCCCCCTCGATCTGGCGGCACTGGTTGCGGATGTGCCGAATCCGGTGGTGGCGGCGGAAGTCTATGTGGCTTCGCTGCTGGTGATCGATCTGGATACGCCGGCAGAGGCGGCCTATTTGCAGCAACTCGCAGCGCTCCTCCGGCTCGATGCCGGTACGGTCACGCGGCTGCATGAACTCACCGGTGCGCCCGCCATCGGATAACGCCTTGATCCGCCCCCCAGGGGGTCATTGCCACAGGCCCGCGATACTGCCCATTCCGCAGGCGGTTTCGGCGGGCCGTCTCGGCGTTTGAGACAGCCAAACCTGAATACAACGATGATGGGATTTGATCTGATGGATATTCCGAGAATATTCAATATCACTGAAAGCGCGCATCGCATCCATAACCCGTTTACGCCGGATAAGTTCGCCACGCTGGGGGCGGCATTACGTCTGGAGCCGGGCGCACGAGTGCTTGATCTCGGCAGTGGTTCAGGGGAGATGCTGTGCACCTGGGCCCGCGACCATGGCATTGTGGGCACCGGCATCGACATGAGCCCGTTGTTTACCGAGCAAGCGAGAATCCGTGCCCGGGAGTTGGGTGTCGACCATCAAGTCAGCTTCATTCATGGCGATGCAGCGGGTTATGTCTCTGATGAGAAGGTCGACGTGGCCGCCTGCATCGGCGCTAGCTGGATCGCAGGAGGCGTTGCCGGCACTATTGCGCTTCTGGCACGAAGCCTGAACCCCGGAGGAATCATCCTGGTCGGCGAGCCTTACTGGCGACACGTGCCGCCCACGGAAGAGGCTGCCAAGAAGTGTCTTGCCAACGCACTCTCGGACTTTCTCGCGCTCCCGGAGCTTGTCGCGTCTTTCGGGCATCTGGGCTATGACGTTGTTGAAATGGTGCTCGCCAACCAGGACGGTTGGGACAGGTACGAAGCGGCCAAATGGCTCACCATGCGCCGGTGGCTTGAAGCCAATCCCGACGATGAGCTGGCGGAGGAGGTTCGGGCGCTGCTGACCACGGAGCCCGAGCGCCACGTGGCTTACACGCGCGAATACCTGGGCTGGGGCGTGTTTGCACTGATGCCGAAAGCCTGCCTGAATCTGACAAAGTAGAATGAACGACTGATCAAAGGGCTGAGTCATGCGTCATGCGTCCAAGCTTCACTGGTTCGGAGTGATGGGTACTTTTTTCGGATGCCTCGCCGTTCTGGCGGCAGTGCTTCCCACATGGGTGTTGCCCATCGTCATGCCGCCTGAGCCTGTGGACAGGGTGGTGGTCAGCACCGCTCAGAGTATCAAGGAGCGGGTGATCGCCAAGGCGCAGGGCGTCGAGTACAAGGAGGCCGAAAGAAAAACGGACTGGTATGGGCTCTTTTCTGCGGCGGCTGTCACGCTGGGTGCGCTGGCGCTTGTTTTCGGCGCAATTTCGTTTGTCGCGCGCGAGCCCTGGCGTTTTGCTGGCGCGGCTGCGGTGCTTGGTGTGGGGGCCATCGTGTTTCAGTTCAGCCTCATGGTGGCCGGTGCGCTGATTGCCATTTTGCTTGTCGCGGTCATCCTCAGTGCGTTCGGTATCAGTTTCTAGCGCCCCGTCCGTACCCGAGACGCCCGTTTGCGAAATTCTGTCCAGGATAAATGCATGAAACTCATCCTTCTTGGCAATGCCGGCTCAGGGAAAAGCACCCTCTCAAGGCGCTTGATGGCCAGTTCGCCTGTGGCAAGGTTGTCACTCGATGAAGTAGCGTTTGCGGAGGGCACCGAAAGGCGTCCGCTTGAGGAAAGCGTGGCCGATGTGCGGAAATTCATGGCGGAGCATGATCACTGGATCATGGAGGGCTGTTACGCGAGCATCATTGAGGCCGTGTGGACTGAGTGTGAGGAGCTGATCTTTCTCAACCCCGGGGTGGAGACCTGCGTTGCACATTGCCGCGCACGGCCCTGGGAGCCTGAAAAGTTCGGCTCCAGCCAAGAGCAGGACGCGAATCTGGACAACCTGATCGAGTGGGTTCGATCCTATGAACAGCGCACGGATGAATATGGGCTGCGCAGGCATCGGGCGCTGTACGATGCGTTTTCCGGAAGGAAGCGGGAGCTGAACAGCGTTGCGCAATATGACGGGCTATGACGGTCATCGATCAGCACTTTGGCATGCGAGAATGGTGCTTGTCTTTCAATGCCAACAGGAGCGCCCATGTTTGCAAACGCACTCTCTCCGTGCATCACGACCCCTCTGGTGGTCGAGTCCCGTGACTTTTATGTCCGGCACTTCGGTGCCAGGGTGACTTTTGATTGCGGCTGGTACGTCAATCTCGAGTTCGGCAAGGGGGCAGCCCTCCAGTTCATGGCCCCTCAGCCCGATCAGCCCGCCTGTCATCCCGCCGGGCTGACCTACAACTTCAGTGTTGCCGATGTGGATGCCGAGTTCGAGGCACTGACGGCTTCGGGCCTGGTGCCCGTCATGCCGCTGGAGGATCACCCCTGGGGTGATCGTGGCTTTGCCGTTCAGGACCCCAACGGCGTTGTGCTCTACATCTACTCCGAACGCGAGCCCAGCCCGGAGTTCAGGCAATACTACAAACCCTGACACGCCTGGGGGGGCCGGGATGTCGATCACCCCGCTGGGCGCATTGACCCTGTGCCTGGTGATGCTGCCACTGGCTGCGCTGCCCAGTGCAAGCGTTGCCCTGGTGGTGGCCCGGTCTGTGGGGGCGGGGCGGGCGAGCGGTGCCTTTGCCGCTCTTGGCATCGTGGTGGGCGATCTGGTGTTCGTGACAGTGGCCCTGCTGGGCATGCGTTTTCTGGCAGGGTGGCTGGGTACCTTGTTTTCGCTGTTGAAGTACGGTGGTGGTGCCTACCTGGTCTGGCTGGGGGTAGGGGTGCTGAGGTCTGCCCCTGCGCGGGCGATGGTGCACCCGGGGCGGCGGGCTGCATCGTTTGTGGCTGATTTTGCAGCGGGGCTGTTGCTGACCTTGGGGGATGTCAAGGCCATCCTGTTCTATGCCAGCCTGTTCCCGGCGCTGGTTGAGGTGGACAGGCTTGGGGGCTGGGACATGCTGCTGATTGCGGCCATCACGGCGGTGACGGTGGGGGGCGTGAAGCTGATGTATGTGGGGCTGGCCGCACGGATTGTGGATGAGTTGCGTGGCCGGGGGCCTTCCGGGGTGTCGCGCACGCTTGCCGGCATGGTGATGATGGGCTGTGGTTTCGTGCTGATCGTCAAGGCCTGATGCTGTGCGGCTGTCGTGGTGAAGGGCGCTTGTGATTGTTTGTTTGCGCTGGAGGCGCATGAATCTGTGACAACGGAACACTGGGTTTTTGTTGTGGTGGGGGGCGCAGTGCTGTTGCTGCTGTTGCGCTGGTTGCTGTCTGCGCCGCCCTTGCCCTATGTGCGCCGCGAGGCGTTGTTTACGCCGGCTGAGCGGGCCTTTCTGGTGGTACTGGACAAGGTCGCGGGCGAGCGTTACCGGGTATTTGGCAAGGTGCGGGTGGCGGATGTGCTCGATGTGAAGCCGATGCGCGACCGGCGGGCCTGGTGGCGGGCGTTTACCCGCATCAGCAGCAAGCATTTCGACTATGTGTTGTGCGACCCGGCCGACCTGTCGGTGGTGGCGGTGATCGAGCTGGATGACCGCTCGCACCAGCGTCCTGACCGGGTGGAGCGGGACGCCTTCATCGACGAGGCGTGTCAGACTGCCAAATTGCCCCTGCTGCGGGTGCCTGCCCGGCGCACCTACGTGCAGCGCGAACTGCGCGAGCAGTTGCAGGCGCTGCTGGAAGGCTGAGCGCGGGGCCGGCGTACCGGTGTTGCGGCCCCGGTTCAGCGAGCCGGGGGGCGGGTTTGCAGGGACCAGAGCGTGGCCCAGGCCAGGGCGCCGACCCCCAGCCAGTAGGTGCTGCTCATGCTGCCGCCGCGCTCCAGCCAGTGCTGCGCCAGCCAGGGGCCGGTGAGCTGGGCGAAGGCATACAGGGTGATGAGTGCGGCGGAGATGCGCGGCCCCTGGTGCGGATGCAGGGCACGTGCCAGCCGCTGGGTGAGCAGCACGCTGCCCAGAAAGGTGGAACCGACCAGCAGCGCGCAGATGAACACGCCGGTGGCCCCCGGCCACAGCAAGGGCCCGGCCACGCCCACGCCCTGCAGGACATAGTTGAGCACGAGGGCGTTGCGATCGCCCATGCGGCTGCCCAGGGTGTTCCAGAGCCAGGCGGCGCCCAGGGTGCTGAGGGCCAGGATGAGCCAGGCGCCGTTCTGCAGCCAGTGGCCGGCAATGAGCTGTTCGCGCGCCACCACCGGCAGGAAGGTGGTGGGCAGGATGTAGCCCAGCCCGGCCCCGGCATAGGCAAGAAACACCGGCAGGATGGTGCGGTCGAGCAACGGACCGGTGGGGGGCGGCGGGGCGGCGGCTTGCCCGGCAGCCGGGCGGTCGAGATGGCTGAGTTGATGTGCGCTCCACAGGGCCAGGGGCAGTGCGAACACGGCCATCGGCCACCAGCGGGCGGCCCCTTGCAGCCATTCGGCCGGCAGGGTGGCCAGGCCGTTGGAGAGCAGCAGCCCGCAGCCGACCCCGAGATACATCAGTCCGCTCATGGCGGCGCGGCCGTGGCGGGCGAGCCATTCCAGCACCAGCGCGGGGGCCTGCACGAACACGATGCCGTTGGTGAGGCCGTTGAGCAGGCGCAGCAGCAGGAAGGCGTCCGGGTGGGTGACGAAGCCCTGTGCGGTGGTGCCGAGTGCGCTGATGAGCAGGGCCAGCGGCAGGATGCGGCGAATCTGATCGGGGCGATGCAGGCGGATGGCGAGCATGGCGCCGAAGAGGTAGCCCACGTAGTTCCAGGTGGCAAAGGCAGCGCCGGCGTCGAGGCTCATGAACCCGTCGCCCACCAGCATGGGCAGGAGCGGGGTGTAGGCAAAGCGGCCCAGGCCGTGCACCACGATGAGGGCAAACGCGGCTGCGAGCAGAGGGGGCCAGAGGCGTTCGGGGGTCAGGTCGTCGTGTGGCATGGGGGGGTCCTGTGTGCAGAGGCCCGTGCAAGGGGCGGGCGTTGCCCGCTGCGTGGCGGGGGGGCATGGGCACTTTACCCAAGCCAGGGCGGAGACTGTTAGTGAATAGTAGTATCATCAGCGTTCACTAAAAGTGAAAGGTTGGGTGCCATGCTTTCCGCCAGTCGCTTCAATCCGCATCTGTTGCGTTACTTTCATTCCGTGGTCGAACTGGGCAGCCTGAGTGCGGCGGCGCGCCGGCTCAACTGCGTGCCCTCGAATGTGTCTGCGCGCTTGCGCCAGCTTGAGGAGCAGCTTGGCTGCGCGCTGCTGGAGCGCAGGGGGCAGCAGGTGCGCCTCACCGCTGCGGGCGAGCGCCTGCTGCCGTATGCGCGGCAGCTGGACAGCCTGTGCAATGCGGCCTGGCGCAGCGTGCATCTGGACACGCTGCAGGGGCGCCTGCGGCTGGGCTCGATGGAAACCACCGCAGCCACGCGCCTTCCGGATGTGCTGGCGCGTTTTCATCGCCATGCACCCAAGGTGGCGATGGAGCTGGAGACCGGCACCAGCGCCCTGCTCATCGAGCGGGTGCTGGGCCTGGAGCTGGATGCGGCGCTGGTGGCCGGTCCGTTCGAGCATCCGCGCCTGCTCACCGACGAGGTGTGGCAGGAAGAATTGCGCCTGGTGCTGCCGCTGGATGCGGCTTTGCCGCAGCGTGGCGACGAGGTGACGCTGATCGTGTTTCCGGAAGGGTGCCATTACCGCGCCCGGCTGCTGAATTGGGCGGCCGAGTGCGGGCTGCGCGTTGCCGGGCAGCAGGGCTATGGGTCGGTGGAGGCGATTTTGGGATGTGTGGCGGCGGGACTGGGGGTGGGGGTGTTGCCGGCCAGCCTGCTGGCCGCGCATCCGCGTGGCGATCAGGTGGCCAGTCACCGCTTGCCCGTGCATTTGGGGTTGTCGCCGACGGTGCTGATCCGCCGTCGCCATGCCGAGCCGCATCCGGTGCTGGATGCCTGGGTCGAGGTGTTGTTCGGGGGTGAGGGGGGTTGAGCGACGGGCTGCGTGGGCGCTTCCATGGTGGGGTCAGCCGGGCGTGGGCCGAGGCGGGGCCATCCAGTCATGTGCCCGGATGTGCTCGAACAGACAGTCGCGAAAGCTTTCGGCGGCCGGTGACAGGGCGCGGCCGTTGCGGGTGAAGACATAGAAGCGGCGGGTGACTTCCGGGTCGTGGAGCAGGCGCATTTCGAGGCGATACAGGCGCACCAGCGAGGCAGCATAGGGGATGCAGATGCTCACGCCGAGGCCGGCGGCCACCATGCTCAGGGCGGTAGACATGAACGTGACCGTGGTGTTGGGGTCGAGATCGCGCTCGCGCAGGGCGGCCCGCAGGTCCACCGACAGGCGTTCGGTGAATTGGCCCTGCAGCGTGATCAGCGGGTAGTCGACCAGATCGGCCCAGTGAACCCGGGGCAGCGCTGCCAGCGGGTGCCCGGGCGGAAACACCGCGTGAAAGGGCAGCTCGAACAGCACCGTGGCGTCGATGTCGGAGTTCGGGTCGCGCTCCGGGCCGACGCCGAAATCCACTTCACCCGAGAACACCCGCGAGGTGACGCTCTCCACCGCGCAGTCGATCAGGCGCAGGTCGATCTCCGGGTGGCGCGCGGTATAGGCGGCAATCACCTCCGGTAGCAGGGTGCTGGCCATCAGTTGTGGCGCGGCAACGCGCACCACGCCTTTTTTCAGGGCCTTGAGATGGGCCACCTCTTCGAGCACGCCATCCAGGTCGTGCAGGATCTTGTCGATCAGCGGATAGATGCCACGCCCGATGTCGGTGAGCTGGATGCGCCGGGTGCTGCGGTCGAACAACCGCACGCCCAGCGAGCGTTCCATTTCCTTGATCAGGCCGCTCAGCGCGGACTGGGTGATGAACAGCCCTTCGGCTGCCAGGGTGAAGCTGCCGGTACGGGCGACGGCGACAAAGGCGCGGAGCTGGCGCAGGCTGATATTCATTAATTACTTTATCCGATAAATGAATCTGAAAAAGCTGTTTGAATGATAGTTCGTTTTCGCCTTAAATGGAGGCCATGCCAAACGGCGCGCACAAGACCGGGCAAGCACACGACAGGATCACAGGCGGGCACGGACCACGAGGGCGCCGCGTTCGCGATGCACAATGACTGGAGGAGACAACAATGGAAGCCATCGTCAGGAAGATTCACCATGTGGCCTACCGCTGCAAGGATGCGCTGGAAACCGCCCGCTGGTATGAACAGCACCTGGGCATGAAGCTGGTGCTGTCGATTGCCGAGGACGCGGTGCCATCGACCAAGGAGCCGGACCCCTACATGCACATCTTCATGGATGCCGGCATGGGCAACGTGCTGGCCTTTTTCGAGCTGCCCACCCGCGCCCCGATGGGACGCGATGAAAACACCCCGGCATGGACCCAGCATCTGGCGCTGGAGGTGGATTCCATGGACACGCTGATGGCCACCAAGGCGCGCCTGGAGGCGGCGGGCATCGAAGTGGTGGGGCCGACCGACCATGCGCTGTTCCAGTCGATCTACTTTTACGACCCGAATGGCCATCGCCTGGAGCTGGCCTGCAACACCCTGCGCCCGGGCATGCTGGAAGCGCTCGACAAGGTGAAGTGGGAGATGCTCGAAGAGTGGTCGCAGACCCGCAAGGCCCCGCGCCACGCCGCATGGATGCACGATGGCAGCTACAAGGAGATGTTCCAGTGAAGCTCGCAACCCTCAAGAGCGGCGGCCGCGACGGTACGCTGGTGGTGGTCAGCCGCGATCTGGCGCGCTGCCGTGCAGTGCCTTCCATTGCGCGCACCCTGCAGGCCGCGCTGGATGACTGGGCGGTGTGCGAGCCGCAACTGCGCCAGGTGTATGAGGCGCTCAACAGCGGGGCGCTGGAGTCCGAGCCTTTTGATCAGGCGGCCTGCCATTCGCCGCTGCCGCGTGCCTATCAGTGGGCCGACGGTTCGGCCTACATCAATCATGTGGAGCTGGTGCGTCGGGCGCGGGGCGCCGAGGTGCCGGCTTCCTTCTATACCGATCCGCTGATGTACCAGGGCGGTTCGGACAGTTTCATCGGTCCGCGCGACAAGGTGGTGGCCGATGAAAGCTGGGGCATCGACTTCGAGGCCGAGGTCACCGTGGTGACCGGCGACGTGCCGATGGGCGCCACGCCGGAGGTTGCGGCGCGGGCGATTCGCCTGCTCATGCTGGTGAATGACGTGAGCCTGCGCAACCTGATTCCGAACGAACTGGCGAAGGGCTTCGGCTTTTTCCAGAGCAAGCCGGCGAGCGCTTTCAGCCCGGTGGCGATCACCCCGGACGAACTGGGGGGCGCCTGGCAGGGGGCAAAGGTGCATCGGCCGCTGGTGGTGCATCTGAACGACCGGCTCTTCGGCCAGCCCGATGCCGGAGTGGACATGACTTTCGACTTTGGTCAGCTGATTGCCCATGTGGCAAAGACCCGCGAGCTGGAAGCCGGCTCCATCGTGGGCTCCGGCACGGTGTCGAACAAGCAGGGCAACCTGTGGGGGTCGTCCATCGACAACGGCGGGGTGGGCTATTGCTGCCTGGCCGAAGTGCGCACCTATGAAACCATCGAACAAGGCAAGCCGCTCACGCCCTTCATGCGCGCCGGTGACCGGGTGCGCATCGAGATGTTCGACGCCGAGGGCAACAGCCTGTTCGGTCGCATTGAAAACGAGGTCGCCGCCCTGCCGGGCTGAGCCGGCCCGAGCACACGCGTGGACCGACAACAACGGAGGAGACAACATCATGATGAAAAAAACCCTGCTTGCCGCCGCCATCGGGCTGATGGCCGTCGTCGCACCGGCCCAGGCCGAGGAAATCACCCTCAAGGTGGCCCACTTCTGGCCTTCCACCGCACTGAGCCAGCAGAAGATTCTGGAGCCCTGGTGCGCAAAGATTGCTGCCGAGTCCAATAACCGGCTGAAGTGCCAGATTTATCCTGCGATGCAGTTGGGCGGCACGCCGCCGCAGCTCATCCAGCAGGCGGTCGATGGCGTGGCGGACATCGTATGGACCCTGCCGGGGTACACCGCCGGTCGCTTCCCGTCGGTGGAGGTGTTCGAGCTGCCCTTCATCACCCGCAATGCGGAAGGGGCGAGCCGCGCGGCCTGGCTGTACTACGAGCAGTTCGGGCAGAAGGATTTCGAGTCGGTCAAGCCGCTGGCCTTTCATGTGCATGATGCCGGCCACATCCACAACAACAAGCGCGAGATCCGCAAGATTTCCGATTTCCGTGGCTTGAAGATGCGCGCGCCGACCCGGCTCACCAACCGCATGATTGCGCACCTGGGCGCGACGCCGGTGGCGATGCCGATGCCGCAAACGCCGGATGCGGTCTCCAAGGGGGTGGTGGATGGCTATGTGCTGCCGTGGGAGGTGATTCCGACCATGAAACTGCATGAGATGACCCGCTATCACACCGAGATGGATCCGTCCGAGCCGTCGCTGTACACCACCTTCTTCACCATCGCGATGAACAAGGCGCGCTACGACAGCCTGCCCGATGACCTGAAGGCGGTGATCGACGCCAACTCCGGTGCCGACTTTTCGGCGCAGATCGGCCGTGCCTGGGATGAGTCCGCCCCGGCCGCCCGCCAGCAGGCGGTGGAGCGTGGCAACCGCTTCTACACCATTCCTGCCAGCGAGGCCGGGGAGTGGAAGAAGGTTGGCGAGCGCCTGGCCACCGAGTGGGTGAAGGAAATGGACGGCAAGGGCTACCCCGGCCAGCAGATGCTCGACACCGCAAAGGCCCTGATCGAGCAGAACAGCCAGTAACCCGCCCGCCCGGCACGCGCATGATTTAACCCGGTCCTTTATTAATCCGGCCCTTTCATTGACTGACCCCCGCTCGCCCTGAGCTTGTCGAAGGGCGCTGCCGGGACTGGGCTTCGACAGGCTCAGACCGAACGGAAAGAGGGTATTTGGGGGCCGGGTTTCATAGGCACAAGGCGTCGCGAAGAGCGCCTGTTGCTTCATCCTGGAGACAATCCCAATGGCAGAGGTCATTCCTCAGCTCGACGACCAGCGCGACCCCGGTCCGCGCGATCCGCTCGGGCGCTTCCTGTTCGTCTGGTCACAGCTGTCGGCGCTGGGTGGCGCGGCGGTGTTGCTGGCCATCTGTGCTGTGTCGGCTTACAGCGTCGTCGGGCGCTGGCTGTTTTCCGCGCCGGTGTTCGGCGATGTGGAAATGGTGCAGATGGGCTGCGCGATCGCGATTGCGGCCTGTCTGCCGTATGCTCAGATGAAGAATGCGCATGTGATCGTCGATTTCTTCACGCATACCGCTTCGCCCGCCGTGCGCGGGGTGCTCGACCGCATCGCCGCGCTGCTGCTTGCGCTGGGAGCCGGGGTGATTGCATGGCGCAGCTTCGTGGGCGCCTGGGAGGCCAGCCAGACCGGGGAAACCGGCATGATTCTGGGCTGGCCCCTGTGGTGGTCGTACGTCACGCTGGGGCCGGGTTTCATGCTGCTGGCGTTTACCGCGCTGTACACCGCCTGGCGCGGCACCGGACATGCGGAGGCACACGCATCATGAGCAGCGTGACGATCGGTTTTCTGGTTGGAGGGCTGGTGCTGGTGCTGCTCGCGCTGCGCGTGCATATCGGCATGGCGATGCTGTTGGGGGGCTCGATTGGCTACATTGCGGTGTCGGGCTTCGATCCGCTGATGAACTACCTCAAGAATCTGGCGTATGGGCGCTTCTCGATGTACGACCTGTCGGTGGTGCCGCTGTTCCTGCTGATGGGCAACATCGCGTCCAGCGGCGGCTTGTCGCGGCGTCTGTTTCAGGCCACGAATGCCTTTCTCGGGCACTATCGCGGTGGCGTGGCGATGAGCGCCATCGGTGCCTGCGCCGGGTTCGGGGCCATTTGCGGCTCTTCGCTGGCCACGGCCGCAACCATGGGCAAGGTGGCCCTGCCGGAGTTGCGTCGCAGCCGCTATTCTCCGGCGCTGTCGACCGGTGCGCTGGCCGCCGGCGGCACGCTGGGCATCCTCATTCCGCCTTCGGTGGTGCTGGTGATCTACGCGATCCTGGCCGAGCAGAACGTGGCGGCGATGTTCATGGCGGCGCTGATTCCGGGCCTGATCGCGATGTTCGGCTACATGATCGTGGTGGCCATCATGGTACGCGTGGTGCCGGGCAGCGGACCGGCCAATCCGCCGCTGCCGTGGTCGGAGCGTTGGGCGGCAGTACGCCGGGTGTGGCCGATCGTGACCGTCTTCGTGGTGGTCATCGGCGGCATCTATGGCGGCATCTTCACGCCCACCGAGGCGGCTGCGGTGGGCACCATCGCCACCCTCGCGCTGGCGCTGCTTTCGCGGGAGATGGACTGGCGCGGCTTTGTCGGCGCGGTGCTGGGCGCCACCGAGGCGACCGCGATGATCTTCCTGATCCTGCTGGGCGCGGATGTGCTCAACGCCTTTCTCGCCCTGTCGCAGATGCCGCAGGCGATGGCCGGGTGGGTGCTGGACAGCGGGCTGTCGCCGGCGCTGGTGCTGGTCGGCATCATCCTGGTGTATCTGCTGCTGGGCTGCGTGATGGACAGCCTGTCGATGATCCTGCTCACCATCCCGATCTTCCTGCCCATCGTGATGGGGCTGGATTTCTGGGGGCTGGGGCCGACCGACAAGGCCATCTGGTTCGGCATCCTGGCGCTGATGGTGGTGGAAATCGGCCTGATCACGCCGCCAGTGGGCATGAACGTGTTCATCATCAACAGTCTCGCCAAGGATGTGCCGATGCGCGAAACCTTCCGTGGCGTGCTGCCCTTTCTGGCATCGGACGGGGTGCGCATCGTGTTGCTGGCCCTGTTCCCGGGGCTGTCGCTGTGGCTGGTGCATCTGCTGAACGGCTGATGCCGATTGCAAAACTTACCAAGCAAGGACTGACATGCGTTTGTATACCTACTTTCGCAGCTCTGCCGCCTACCGTGTGCGGATCGCACTCAACCTCAAGGGGCTGGACTGGTCGCCGGTGGCGGTGCATCTGGTGCGCAGCGGGGGCGAACAGCATTTGCCCGACTACCGTGCGCTGAACCCGGCCGGCCTGGTGCCGGCGCTGGAGGACGGAGGGCATGTGCTCACCCAGTCGCTGGCGATCATGGAGTATCTGGACGAAACCCATCCGGCGCCCCCCCTGCTGCCGGCCGATGCGCTGGGGCGCGCACGGGTGCGGGCGATTGCGCAGAGCATCGCCTGCGACATTCACCCGATCAACAACCTGCGCGTGCTGCAGTACCTCACCCGCGAACTGGGCGCCAGCGACGAGCAGAAGAACGCGTGGTACCGGCACTGGGTGACACAGGGGCTGGCGGCGCTGGAGCAGATGCTTGCCGGCCATCCGGACACGGCCAGCTTCTGCCATGGCGATACGCCGACGCTGGCCGATTGCTGTCTGGTGCCACAGGTGTTCAATGCGCGGCGCTTCGGGTGCGATCTGGGCGCCATGCCGGTGATCCAGCGCATCGCCGAGCGCTGTGAGGCACTCGAAGCCTTCCGTCTGGCGGCCCCGCAGCAGCAGGCCGATGCGGAACACTGACGGGCGCACGCGGGCGGATTCCGGCATGTCACAAGCCTTCGTGGTGCTCGCGCTGTCGCTGCTGCTGGGCATCCAGCCCGTCACCACTGACCTTTACCTGCCGGCCCTGCCGGCCCTCACCGACGCCTTGTCGGCGAGCATTGCCCAGGCGCAACTGACGCTGTCCGGGTTGCTGCTGGCGTTTGGCTGTTCGCAGTTGGTGTGGGGGCCGCTGTCCGACCGCTATGGGCGCAAGCCCGTGCTGCTCATCGGGCTGTCTGCGTATACCGTGTCGGCGCTGGCCAGTGCGCTGGCGCCGTCCATGGAGATGCTGCTGTTGTGGCGCATCGTGCAGGGGGCGGCGATGGGGGCGTCGGTAATGTGCGCGCGTGCGCTGGTGCGCGACCTGTATTCGCCGGAGATGGGCGCGCGGGTGATCAGCAAGGGTTTGTCCGGTCTGGGGGTGATTGCCTGCCTGAGCCTGCCCCTGGGGGGCGTGCTGGCCGAGTATCTGGGCTGGCGCGCAGCCCTGGGGGCGCTGGCCGCCTTTGGGGCACTGGCGCTGGCCATGGTCGTGCTGCATTTTGAGGAAACCCTGCGCACGCCCAATCCGCATGCCCTGCAGCCACGGGTGCTGCTGCGCACCTGGCGGACGATTCTGGGCAATCGCACGTTCTGGGCCTATGCGCTGCTGGCGATGATGTCCTACGGTGGGCTGTTCACCTTTCTGGCGGCCTCGTCCTTTGTGTTCATCGGCCTGATGGGGCTCTCCAGGATGATGTACGGCGGCATCATGCTGACCATGGCGCTGGCTTATCTGCTGGGCACCGTGCTGTGCCGTCGCCTGCTGCAGCGTTTCGGGCCGCACCGTACGGTTGCCATTGGCGGCCTGCTGTCGGTGTCGGGCGGCTCGCTGATGGGGGGGCTGGCGCTGGCTGGCGTGGACAGCGGTCTGGCGATCATGTTGCCGTTTTATCTCTTCATGCTTGCGCACGGCATCCACCAGCCCTGTGGCCAGGCCGGCGCCGTGGGGCCTTTCCCTCAGGCCGCAGGCGCCGCCTCGGCCCTGAGTGGCTTCCTGATGATGCTGTCCGCCTTTGCCATGGGCGCCTGGCTGGGCACACACATGGACAACACCCGCCTGCCGATGACCAACGGCGTCTGGTTCTGGAGCGTACTCACCGCACTGGTGGCCTGGGGCATGGTCTGGCGGCTGCGCGGTGCGCCGGCACAAGGCCGGTGAGCGTCAGGTAAAACCATTCAGTGCGACTGCGCCGGTGTCCAGGCTATACGCCCCACACCACCGGTACGGCTTCCTGTTGGGAATATTCCAGCATGTCGAGCAGGGGCCAGGCGCGTTGGGCGAGGCCGACGGGGGCGGCCATGCCGGTCTTGCCCTGTTCGGCGTCCTCCTCTTCCTGGTTGTGGGCGGCCTGGCGGGCCTTGTCTTCCTCGATGGCGCTGCGCAGACGGGCCATCGCCTCGGGAATCTGCTCCACGGTGACGATGCCCTTGCCGTCGCTCGGGTCCTTGCCCATGATCTCGATGAGCTTTTTGGCAACATCGCCAAACATGATGACGTCGGCCGCTGCGGCCGATTTGAAGGTGACCAGCATTTCCGTGCCCTCCCGTTGTGCGTTCAAAGTCCCCTGACGGCGTAGATGCCCGGCGCGTTGCGCCAATAGCCCTTGTAGTCCATGCCACAGCCGAACAGGAAGCGGTCCGGCACATCGATGCCGGTGAAGTCGGCCCGCATGCCCGGATACGCCTTGCGCTCATGCACCTTGTGCGTGAGCACGGCGCAATACACACGGCGGGCGCCTTCTTCCTTCAGATAATCGATGATCGCCGCAAGGGTGTGGCCTTCGTCCAGAATGTCGTCGAGCACCAGCACCGTGCGGTCGCGCAGGTCCTGCGTGGGGCGCACCCGCCAGTCGAGCAGGGTACCCTGCAGCGCATGGCCGTAACGGGTGGCGTGCAGATAGGCCACCTCCAGCGGAAACGGCAGGCGCGGCAGGATGCGCCCGCCGAGGATCAGGCCGCCGTTCATCACCGAATACACCAGCGGATTGCTGTGCCCGAGTTCGGCGGTGATTTCGGCCGCCATGCGATCAAGCGCCGCTTCGACCGCTGCGTCATCCACCAGGCAGTCGGCCTCTTCGCGAGCGCGAATGATTTCCTGCATGTCCACCGTCATCGCATGTTCCTTGCTGTATTCGATGGTGCATTCTACCGGAGCGCACCGGGCGCGGGCTTGCGGTTAAACTGGCAACTCCGTTTGTTTGGCCGTACAGGACGCCTGCCATGCCCATTCATGAAATCCGACACCCGTTGGTGAGACACAAGATCGGCCTGATGCGCGAGACCGATGCCAGTACCAAGAAATTCCGCGAGCTGACCTCCGAGCTGGCCCGGTTGCTGGCGTATGAGGCGTGCCAGGACTTTCCGCTCGAAACCGTGACCATCGAAGGGTGGGCCGGGCCGGTCGAGGTGGAGCAGATCAAGGGCAAGAAGGTCACCGTCGTGCCCATTCTGCGTGCCGGACTGGGCATGCTCGACGGTGTGCTCGACATGATTCCGAGTGCCAAGGTGAGCGTGGTCGGCATTGCCCGCAACGAGGAAACCTTGCAGCCTGCCCCGTATTTCGAGAAATTTGTCGGCGAGCTCAACGAGCGCATGGCGCTGGTGATCGATCCGATGCTGGCCACGGGTGGGTCGATGGCGGCCACGGTGGACATGCTCAAGCGCAAGGGCTGCACGCAGATCAAGGCGCTGGTGCTGGTGGCGGCGCCCGAGGGCATCCGGCGCATGGCAGAATCTCATCCGGATGTTGACATCTACACCGCCAGCATCGACAGCCATCTCAACGAGGTGGGCTACATCATCCCCGGTCTGGGCGATGCGGGCGACAAGATCTTTGGCACCAAGCACAATGCCTGAGGGCGAATGTCCTCACTCAGGTTGCGTATTTGATCCGGCTGAGGTATCAAGACGACTGCATCCACGGATCGTCACGCAAGCGTCCGGCCGCCGTGCGGACCGGGCCGTCAGGAGAAACCGAATGCCACAACGTTTTCGCGTTGCCACCGTCCTGTGCGCGCTGGGGCTGACCGCCCTGTCATCGCCGGGGCTGGCGGCAGAAGATCATGCCGCTGTGCTCTGGGCATCCACCTGTTATGCCTGCCACGGTCCGGAAGGGCGTTCGGACGGCGGGATGCCGTCGATTGCCGGCCTGTCTGCCGACGGGCTGTACAAAATCCTGATCGAGTTCCGTGAGGGTGAGCGGAGAGCCACCATCATGCACCATCAGACACGTGGCTTCACCGATGAACAACTGCGCCGGATTGCCAACGTGCTCGGCGCATCGAACTGAGCGGAGGGGAGAGCCATGCAACGCAGGGAATTCATTCGCTGGCTGGCGGCTTCCGGCCTGATGACCGGGTTGATCTCGCCCGCGAGTGCGCAGGTGGGCCGTGGTGCCCGCATTGTGGTGGTGGGGGGCAGCTTTGCCGGGGCCACTTGTGCCAAGTACATCCGCCGCTGGGCGCCCGGTGCAGAGGTGACGCTGGTCGAGGCGGCCTCGGAGTTTGTGTCTTGCCCGATGAGCAATCGTGTCATCAGCGGTGCGATGAGCGTGCGCGACCTGACCCGGGATTACGATGCCCTGCAGCGCAAGCATGGCATCACCGTGGTGCATGACCGGGTGACCGCCATCGATGCTCAGCAGCGCAGCGTGCGTTTGGCGCGCGGTCCGGCCCTGCCGTATGACCGGCTGGTGCTGGCGCCCGGCATCGATGTGGATTACAGCGCGATGGCCGGGCTCGAATCGGAAGCGGCACAGCAGCGTGTCCCGCATGGCTGGAAGGCGGGGCAGCAGACCCACCAGATGCGCCGCATGCTCGGTGCCTTGCCCAAGGGCGGGGTGTATGCGATTCATGTACCGGCCGCGCCTTACCGCTGTCCGCCGGGGCCGTATGAGCGTGCCTGCCTGGTGGCCAGTTCGTTGCAGCGCACCAATCCGACCGCCAAGGTGCTGGTGTTCGATGCCAATCCGCAGATCGTGGCCAAGCGGGGACTGTTTTCCGATGCCTTTGCAGGGCGTTACAAGAATGTCATCGAGTATGTGCCGAATGCCGCCTTCGAGCGCATGGATGTGGCTGGCAATACGGTCGACTTCGACCTCCAGAAAGGCGTGCGCGCCGACGTGTGGAATCCCATCCCGCCCCAGCATGCGGGCGAAATTGCCCGTTCGGCGGGTCTGGCGAATGTGGATCGCCGCTGGTGCGAGGTGGATTTCCTGACGTACGAGTCGCGTGTGGTGCCGGGGATTCATGTGCTGGGCGATGCGATTGCCTCGGCGCCCGGCATGCCGAAATCCGCCCACCTGGCCAACCAGCAGGCCAAGGTGTGCGCGGCCGCGATTGCTGCAATGCTCGCAGGCCGGCCGGTGATCGACCAGCCGATGTTTGCCAACACCTGCTACAGCTTCATCAGCGAGGGCGATGCCATGCACATCAACACCGTATATCGCTACGATGCCGGCAGCAAGACCATGGTCGATGTGCCGGGCGGTGGCGGGGTGTCCCGCGAAGCCAGCTCGGAAGAGGCCTTCATGGCGGTGGCGTGGGCCTTCAACATCCTGAACGACACGCTGGCCTGAACTGTCTCCGTCCGTCCGCACGGCACGGTCGGTGCCCCGGACGGGCATCTTGCGCGCATCCCTTTCAATGTGTTTGAAGCTTTGCGCTGCGGCGACGCCTCAGGCCATGGCTGCCACGCCCAACGAGGCTTTGCCCTTCTTGGTGATGGCACTTTCATGGATCGGCAGTGCTGAATCCGGCCTTCGAGCAACTCCTGCTGACCCGGGTAGCAAAAGGGCCGTTCATCTTCTAAGCTTGTATATCCAGTATATACATCAAGGAGTGAATCATGCTCACCCGCATTTTCAAGAGTGGCAACTCGCTGGCCGTGCGCATTCCCAAAGAGCTGGCCTTTCTCGACCCTGCCTCGGAGGTCGAAATCGAGCGCGTGGGCAACACCTTGGTGCTGCGCCCGGTGGAGCGCGAAACTCTGGCCGACGTACCGGCAATTTTTGCGTCCTTCAGTCCGGATTTCATGGCCGGTGGCCGTGAGTTTCACGAGCAGAAAGAGCGCGAGTGGCGTGGCGTGCCCAGCGACAACGAAACGCAGCCCGAGGCCGATGGGACGCCACAGTCACCGGGTGGGCTCTGAACGCCATGCCCTACATGCTCGACACCAATATCTGCATTCACCTTATCGAGCGTCATCCGCCACAGGTGTTGCAGCGCCTCGCCGCCTTGCAGCAGGGCGAGGCGTTGATGTCGGTCGTCACCTATGCCGAACTGCGTGCCGGCCTGGAGATACAAGAACGCAACCGCGACCATGATGAAAAGGTGCTTGCCCTGCTGGTGCAGCGCATCCCGGTGCTGCCTTTCACCGAAGCCGCTGCTGAGCAGTTCGGCATCCTGCGTGCCGCCATCCGCGACCGCCGCCGCGACGCGCTCGACCGCCTCATTGCCGCCCACGCCATCGCCGCCGGCGCGGTGCTGGTCACCAACAACGAAGACGATTTTCGCGACTATCCCGGTCTGCGGCTGGAAAACTGGGTCACGATTTGAACGACGGCAACGCAAAAATCAAGAACTTTTCAGACCGTCCTTGGCCAGGTAGATGCGCAACCCAGGCCCAGCCCACGCTTGTGATGATGGCTTACGTGCCACCGCCTTCCAGCCAGCGGGCGAGCAGCTCGGTGGCCGGCTCGGGCCGGCCGGTCAGATAGCCCTGGAACAGCATGCAGCCACGCTGGCGCAGAAAGCGGGCCTGGGCTTCGGTTTCCACCCCTTCGGCCACAACCTGCAGGTTCAGGTGTCCGGCCATGGCCAGAATCGCATCGACCAGCGCCGCATCGTTGGGGTCGGTCGGGGCGTCCTGCACGAAGGTGCGGTCGATCTTCAGTTCGTGAATCGGCAGGCGCTTCAGGTAAGCCAGCGAAGAATAGCCGGTGCCGAAGTCGTCGATCGAGAAATGCATGCCGATGTCGGCCAGTTCGTTCATCTTCGCGATCGTGTCGCCGATGTCTTCCAGCATCAACCCTTCGGTGACCTCCATCGTCAGGCGGGTGGGATCGGTGCCGGTGGCGTTGAGCAGGGTGCGCAGGCGTGGCACGAAGTCGGGCTGGCGGAACTGGCGCGGGCTCACATTCACCGCAATGCGCAACCCCAGCCGGTCCACCTCGGGGCGTGACAGCAGCCGGCAGCACTGGCGCAGCACCCAGTCGCCCAGCGGCAGGATCAGCCCGCTTTCTTCCGCTATCGGAATGAAGGCCCCGGGCGGCACCAGCCCCCGCTCGGGGTGCTGCCAGCGCACCAGGGCCTCGGCCGCCAGCACCTTGCCGTCGCAATCCACCTGGGGCTGCAGGTACAGGCGCAGCTCATTGTTGTCGACCGCCTTGCGCAACTCGTTTTCCAGCTCGAAGCGTATGCGCGCCTCTTCGCTCATGCTGTTTTCGAAGAAGCGCACCGTGTTGCGGCCAGCCTCCTTGGCCCGATACAGCGCCGTATCGGCCTCGCGCAGCACATCGTCGGATTCGCTTTGCGTCTGCTTGGGAAACAGCGTGATGCCCACGCTGGCCACCAGATGGTAGGCGCGCTCGTCGACATGGAAAGGACGCTCCAGCAGGCTGCGCAGTTTTTCGGCCACCTGATGGGCATGCCGCGCGGCGGCCTGCTCGCTTCTGGGCAGATCGCACAGCAGGACCGCGAACTCGTCGGCACCGAGCCGGGCCACCGTGTCGCCTTCGCGAATGCTTTCGCGCAGCCGCAGCGCGATGCGCCGCAGCAGTTCATCGCCCACTGCATGGCCACGGGCATCGTTCACCGCCTTGAAGCGGTCGATGTCGAGTTGCAGGACCGCTCCGTAGTGTCCGGCACGACGGCTGGACGCAAACTCCTGGGACAGGCGGTCGCGGAACAGGCTGCGGTTGGGCAGGTCGGTCAGCGGGTCGCGCGAGGACAGTCGGTGTATCGTTGCCTCGGCCTCCTTGCGCTCGGACAGGTCGAAGAAGTTTGAAACGTAATGGGTGATCTCCCCCGCGCTGTTGGTGACCGCCCGGATCGACAGCCACTGCGGGAATACCGAGCCGTTCTTGCGCCGGTTCCAGATTTCGCCCTCCCAGTGGCCGGACTGGCGCAGGCTCTCCCAGAAAGCCCGGTAAAAGGCGGCATCGTGGCGGCCGGACTTGAGCAGTTTGTGGTTCTGGCCCACGGCCTCTTCGGCGCTGTAGCCAGTGATGCGGGTGAAGGCCTGGTTGATGCGCAGAATGCGCCCGCTGCGGTCGGTGACGGTGATCGCTTCCGACGTTTCGAACGCCGCTGCCGCCAGGCGCAGGTTTTCGGCGGTTCTTTCCCGCTCGGTCACGTCCAGCGCCATCACCAGTTCGGCACGGCACCCCTGCCATTCCAGCCGGTGGGCAATCACTTCCACCTGGATCGGGTGGCCGTCGGCGCACACATGGCGCCAGATGCCGGCGCTGCCGGTGCGGCGGCTGCGGATGTTGTCGAGCAGCGCAGGAATGTCTTCGGGCGGGCGGATATCGGTCAGCTTCATCGCCCGGTACTGCGTCCTGTGGCCGGGTGCCGGGCAGCTTGGGAGGGGGGGCGGAGCGCTGTTCCCCGGAGGGGGCGTGCGCTCCCCGGCCGAGCCGGCCGCTGGCCTGTTCGAGGGCGGAGAGCGGGCGGAACACCGCCCGGTTGAGCCACAGCCCCAGCAGCAGCACCAGGCCGATGGTGGCCAGGATGTCGGGCAAACGCGCACGCAAGGCGGCTTGCCGGCCGGCCTGCAGCGCCTGCGTCAGGTCGTAGGCCACATGAATCAGTCCATGCTCAAGGGCACGGCCGGTGGTCTCGCCATCGTCTGCGTAGAAGGCCATCCAGACGCCCATCTGCCGCCGGTCCTCGCTGAACACCAGATGAGGTTTGCGCGATTCGACCACGGGCGATTCGAGATAGTCCAGCCCGGGCATCGCCTCTGCGGCGGTTTCACCCCGCCAGGCCAGACGGTGCGCCATGCGTATCGTGCCATGGGCGTCGATCAGCAGTGCGGCCGATACCCGATGATCGGTGCTCAGGTGGGTGAGCGCCGACTCCACCGATGCCGGGGCACGCTGCAGCTCACGCTCGGCCAGCCGTGCCAGCCGCCCGGCCTCGGCCACCAGATCGGCCACTGCCTCTTCTTCCAGCGCCTGTTGTTGCTGCCACAACGTGTTGAGCAGCGAGGCGCCGATGATCAGGCCCAGTGTCAGCAGCAGGGTGAGCGGCAGACCGGTGCGCAGGGACATTTGAATGCCGGGCAGGCGCATGTCAGCCTCCCGTGCCGGTCAGGCAGCGCGCATCGAACAGCCCCTGGAGCAGCGCCTGGGCGTCGGTGTGCTGTCCGCTGCCCAGCAGTCCGTTGTCCATCATGATCCGGTGGAGGGCCAGAGCGGTGTCGCGCAGGGGACGTGCGTCGCCGGAAAACAGCTGGCGATTGTCCTCGCGGTCGAGCAGTTGCATGCCGGTCAGGCTGTCCATCAGCTCGCCCGGTGTCAGCCCCTGCCGCAGCGACAGGAGCTGTGCGGTGCCCAGCGGGTCGGCATGGTAGCGTGCCAGCCCCGCATAGTGCGCGTCCACCAGATGGCAGATGTCCTGTTGCCGCGCCTGCAGGCTTGCGCGGGTCACCGCCAGCACATCCAGCACCATGCCGGGCAGCATGCGGCTGTCGAAAATCACATGGGCCCCGTCGCGCAGCAGGCGTGTGGCGTGTGGTTCGAAGGTGATCACCGCATCGAGCGCGTCGTCGGCAAAGGCCCGGTAATGCTCGTCCGAGGTCAGCCGCACCACCTCGATGTCGCGCTTGTGCATGCCGTGTTCGTTGAGCATGGCGGCCAGCATCAGTGCGCCGACCGCGCTCTGTTCCACGCCCACCCTGCGCCCGATCAGATCGCGCGGTCCGCTGATCTCGCGTCGTGCCAGCACCCGGTCGGCTCCGTCGGAGGTGTTGAACACCATCACCACCTGCAGGTCCAACCCTTCGGCGCGTGCCGACAGCACCTCGTCCAGGGTCAGCCCCGCCCCTTCGAGGGTGCCGGCCGACAGGGCCTGCAGGCAGTCGCTGGCCGACAGCAATTCGACCAGCCGCACCCGCGCCGTATCCAGCATGTGCTGGTCGCGCGCGAGGAACATGAACTCGTAACCCAGCCACAGGTTTGTTCCGATGCGCAGTGGCGGAGGCTGCGGAGTGCATCCACCCAGCCCAAGCGCCGCCGTGCCGGCACATGCCAGCGAGGCGTGCAGGAACTGCCTTCTGGACAGTGTGCGGGGGCGGAGTGGGGCAGGGTTCATCGAGCGGTATGTGGGCAGGCTGGCAGGCACGCGAAAACCGCTCCCGGAGGTGCGCCAGTGAAAAAACAACCGGCGTCACGACCGCAGCGGGGAAAGGAAAACGAGGGCACGTTCCCGGAATCCTACTGCAAACCCGCAGCTTTCGACATGCGGGTATTCAAGCATTTTTGCGCGGACAGGACGGCACGGTGGGCCGGAGCGTGTCCGTCAGGCAATCGGGGTGACCCTGATTTCCGATGACGGAAATGTGTGACGTAATTCACGGACAGCTGCAAATATTCACACTGCATTGGCGGCGTATGAAATCATCGACATAAGCGCAAATGTGTGAAAAACAAAAGAAAAGTACAAAGCGAGCGTAACCGGGAAAATGAGTGTGGAGAGTATGCGGCACATGCAGCGGACCCTCGGTCGCGGTTTTTCGATGATCGAGTTGATGGTCGCGCTTTCTGTGGCGTCCATCCTGCTCAGTTTGGCGGTGCCCAGCTTCGTCCGCCTGATCCAGAACAACCGGGCTGCGATAGCGGCCAATGAAATGCTGTTCAGTGCCCAGCTGGCGCGTGGCGAGGCGGTCAAGCACGCGCGTGCGGTGCGCCTCTGTCCAAGCAGCGATGCGGCCGCCTGTACCGGCGGGACGGCCTGGGAGGGGGGCTGGATCGTGTGGATCGATCGCAACCGCAACGACGCACTGGACGCGGACGAGGTGTTGCGTGTGGTCAATCCCCTGGGCGGAGCGGTGACGCTGTCCGGCCCCGAAGGGCTGGGGTTCAGCGAAGTTGGAACGGCCATTTCGTCTGCTGTGTTCGAGGTGCGCGCCGGTCGTGCCGGTTTGCGCCAGGTGTGCGTGCAGATGAGCGGCCGGAGCGAAGTGGTCAGGGAAGGTGAAGCAAGTGATGCCTGTGATGTTTGAGTGAATCGGGAGGCGGAGCACATGCAGCAGGGCAGCAACAGTCGCGGAATGCCTCGGGTGCCGGGGCTTGTGCAAAAGTCTTTGCGGGGCCAGCAGCCGTTGCGGGGTTTCTCCATGATCGAGGTGTTGGTCACCATGGCAGTGATGAGCATCGGTTTGCTGGGGGTGGCCGGAATGCAGGCTAAATCCCTGCAGTTCTCGTTTGCCAGCTACCAGCGCAGCGTGGCCGTGGTGCAGGCCAATGACCTGGCCGAGCGGCTGTGGGCAGGGGCCTGTGTGCTGGGGGACAGCGCCCGCCGCACGCAGATTTTTGACGACTGGCAGGCGGATTGGTCGAACGACGGTCGCCTGCCCGACTGGAACCCCGCGCTGGCCTACAACGCGGGCACGCTCACCATCGACATCCGCTGGATGGATGAGCGCGTCGGGCAGCACGGGCGTGGCGAGGGGCAGCAGCAGGCGGCACTGGCCGAGCAGTTCGTGTATGAACTGGTGGTCCCCAGACCGGCCGAATGTCCTGCAGGGGCGGGAGGCGTGGCATGAGGTGGCAGGCAGGCCCTGACGCACGGTACGGCCGGGGCTTCACGCTGGTGGAGTTGATGCTGGGGATGGTGCTGGGCCTGTTCCTGATGGGGGGCATCATGTCCGTTTTCCTGTCCAATCAGGCCACCTCCACGGCCAAGCAGGCGCTGGACCGCAGTCAGGAACATCTGCGCTTTGGCGCACACACCATCACCCGCATGGTGCGTCAGGCCGGTGGGGTCGAATCCGGCAGCGATGGCAGCACCCTGGTCATTCAGGTGCGCCGCCGCCCCGATACGCCCGACTGTGGCGGTCCGGGCAATGCGCAAGCGGGCACCAACACTTTCTACATCGACAATGGCGGCCTGCTGTGCCGCGATGTGGAGGGGGTCGAGCATGTGCTGTTCCGCGCGGTCGGCAGCCTCGTCTTCGAGTATGGGCGCGATGCAAACGATGACGGTCTGATTGCTTCCGGAGAGTACTTTGGCGCCGCCGATGTGGGCGGCTGGACCGAAAGTGAATGGAGCGAGGTGCGCAGCGTGCGCACGCGTCTGGAATTGAATGAGGCGCAAAATGACACCAGCCGAACGCTGAGGTTTGTCGCGACGCTCAGGAGCAAGGCGCTGGCCCTGAATACGGCTGGGGGGCCGGGTGTTCCGGTGGAGCCTGAACCCGGTGACGAAGACACCGGGAGCGAAGGTGACACCAGCAGCCCGGCGCCGGGAGATGGCACGCCGGAGGATGATGACACGGACACAGATACAGAGCCGCCTTTGTCAGATGAGCCAGGGGACGGTCCATCCGGGCCCGCTGTGCGGCTGCCTGTAAGCGTGTCGTGCACAGGAAGGCGTGACAGGGGTTTTACCTCCACCCCGGCAGGCTATGCCGGGTGCTGTAGCGAGGCGGCCGCCGAGGGATCTGTATGTAAAGGCAACAGTCCGTGTACCTTTACGACAGCCTGTTATCCGGCGCAGGCCGACTGAGTGCAAGGAGAAACGGGATGAGACGGAGCAACGGGGCATCGCGGCAATCGGGCGCAGTGCTGATCATTGGCCTGATTCTGATGCTGGTCGCCTCCATTGTGGCGATGTCCTCGATGCGTGGCAGCAGCCTGCAGGAAAACCTGACCGCCAGTGTCAACAACAAGGCGATTTCACACATGGCGGCCGAAGCGGGTGGGGCGGCGTTCTGGGACTGGCTGCAGAACCGGGCTCAGAGCCCGTCGGACTGGGGCCAGCGCGACAACTGGAAGGATGAGTGGCGTAACAACCCGATTCCGACGACGGCCGGCGCAGCCAACAATGTGGGGGCGTACGGTTATTACTGGGTCGACCCGACAGAGGTGAGCTGGACCGACGAGCGTGTGACGGTGCGCGTCAGGGGGCAAGCCCGCACTCCGGACGGTAGCGCAGAACTGGCTGAAACCGTGGTGCTGCTGCGATTCGATGCGCCGATAGGCTCAGGGGGGCATTCGGCCTTCGGGATGGGGCTGTTCTCGGACGACCTGATCGATATCCGGGGGAATGCAAATTTCGACGGCAATGTGCATTCGAATGGGAATGTAAGCGTCACCGGGGGCAACAATAGCCTGAGCAGACGTACTTCGGTGACGGCCTCGGGCAATGCTGATGTGCGCGGAGGAGACGAGGGGCAGGTGGTCGGCGATGCCGGTGTTGTTGAAGTGCCAAGCGCTTCGGACTATATCGACGCCAACAAGGGCGGGGCAGGCGTCATCAACTCCTGCACCATTCCGTCCGGCGATCTCGGCGGAGCGGTGTATTACTGCAGTGGCGACCTGACCACCAGCGGTGAGTTCAGCAATGTCACGATCCTGGTCGACGGCAATGTCACGCATGGCGGAGCCTCTCAACTGGGGGGCGAGCACGGAACGACGTTGACCGTGGCAATCATTGCCAAGGGTGACATCACGGTGAACGGTAGGAATACCACCTACGGTGTGTTCTGGACCGACGGAGAGTTGGTCCAGAATGGCAGTTCAGTGCTTGGCGGTTCCATTGTGGCCAAGGGGCGCATCCGGCGAAACGGCGTCTTCAATTACGTGCAATACGACGATTTCGGTACCTTGCCGCTGCCTATTGAGACAGCACGGCCGGCGACGATTTCGGCGTGGAGCGAGATCATTGATTACTGAGGTTCCGAGTGCGTGACGGGTACGGGGCGCTCAGATACTGTTGTCGTAATCGATGGTCAGCGGTGCGTGGTCGCTGAAGCGCGTTTCCTTGTACACCGAGGCGTGCCGGGCACGGTCGGCGATGCCGGGGGTGGCGAGTTGGTAGTCCAGACGCCAGCCGACATTCTTCGCCCAGGCCTGGCCACGGTTGGACCACCAGGTGTAGCAGGCGTCGGTGGCGTCCGGGTGCAGGCGGCGATACACGTCCACCCAGCCCAGTTCGTCGATGACCCGGCTCAGCCAGGCGCGTTCCTCGGGCAAAAAGCCGGAGTTCTTCTGGTTGGATTTCCAGTTTTTCAGGTCGATTTCCTTGTGGGCGATGTTCCAGTCGCCGCACAGGACCACTTCGCGGCCGCGTTGCGCGAGTTCGGCCAGGTGGGTGTAGAAATGCTCCATGAAACGGAATTTGGCTTCCTGCCGTACCTCACCGCTGGAACCGGAAGGCAGATAAACCGAAATGATCGACAGATTGCCGCACACCACTTCGATATAACGACCTTCGGCATCGAATTCCGCCACATCCAGCCCGACAATGACTTCATCCGGGGCGTGACGCGTGTAAATGCCGACGCCGCTATACCCTTTTTTCTCGGCGTAATGAAAATGGCCGGAATAGCCGGGAGGGGCAAGCATCCCGGGGCTCATGTCAGCCGCCTGTGCCTTGAGCTCCTGAAGACAGACAAAATCGGCGTCCTGTTGTCCAAGCCAGTCGAAAAAACCCTTGCGCGAGGCCGAACGAATGCCGTTGAGGTTGGCGGTGATGACGCGTAACATTCCAGCTCAATCCCTTGTGTTGCAACAGGCTGGCGACTATAGCCGCAAATTGGCGTGACGTGAGGGTGAATGTATTGTCACTCAGGAAGAACGCATGACTTTCAGCCGCGATTTCATTGATCTGGCCTGCCGCAAGGGGGTACTCCGCTTTGGCGCCTTCACCACCAAGGCGGGGCGCCAGTCTCCGTATTTCTTCAATGCCGGCCTGTTCGATGATGGTGAGTCGTTCCGCGCGCTGTGCGGATTCTATGCCGAAGCAATCTTGAACAGCGGTCTTGAGTATGACATGCTGTTTGGCCCGGCGTACAAGGGCATTCCGCTGGTGGCGGGCGTGGCGATGTGTCTGGCCGAGCGCGGGCGTAATGTGCCGTTCAGTTTCAACCGCAAGGAAGCGAAGGACCATGGCGAGGGCGGCACCCTGATCGGTGCGCCGATGGCGGGGCGGGTGCTGATTCTGGACGATGTGATTTCGGCGGGCACTTCCGTGCGTGAATCGGTCAACATCATCAGGGCGCAGGGCGCCGAGCCGGCGGGCGTGGTGATTGCGCTCGACCGGATGGAGCGGGGCACGGGGGCCTTGTCTGCCGTGCAGGAAGTGCGCGAAACCTTCGGTATTCCGGTGGTGGCCGTGGCGACATTGAGCGATCTCATCGGTTTTCTGTCGGACAGCCCCGAACTGGTCGCCAACCTGGATGCCGTACAAGCCTATCGGGACACATATGGGACCGCTGAAAACGCTTAGCATGGGCGCTCTGGCGCTGACGCTGCTGCTGCCAGTGATGGGCAGTGCGCAGTCTTCGTCCGGAGGCCAGACGATTTTCTGCTGTGAGAATGACGCTGGCCGGCCGGTGTGTGGCGATGTGCTGCCGGCAGCCTGCTTCGGCAGGGCCTATCGCGAGATATCGCCTCAGGGCACGGTGCGCCGGCATGTGTCGGCGCCGCTCACCAGGGAAGAACTCGAACGCCGTGCCGAGGCCGAGCGTCTGGAGCGTGAGGAAGAGGCGCGTCGCCTGGTGCAGCGCCGTCTGGATGAAGCCTTGTTCGAAACCTACCCGTCGCTGGAGGCGATAGACGAGGCTGAACTGCGCGCACTGGCAGAAATCGACCGAGGGGTGCCGGAGATTCTTGAGCGCGAGCGCGAGTTGATCGGTGAGCGGGCGGTGCTCAGGAAGGAGGCCGAGTTCTACGAGGGCAGGCAACTGCCGCGCGAACTGGAAAACGCGTTTGCTTCCATTGAGTCCGAGATGGCGAGCTATCGCCGGGTGCTGGAGAGCAAGGAAATCGAAAAGCGCGCCGTGCGCGAACGTTTTGCCGCTGACCGCAGGCGCTACGCCGAGTTGCTGGCGTCCGGCTTCTCGGTGCGCTGATGAAGCCGCCGCCCGAGCACATCACGGTGCGGGCGGCTTGCCCGCACGACTGCCCGGACACCTGTGCCATGGAAATCACCGTGGCCGATGGCCGGGCAGTGAAGGTGCGTGGCGCACAGGATCATCCCTTCACCGCCGGAGTGTTGTGCACCAAGGTGGCACACTATCTTGAGCGGGTGTATTCGGAGCAGCGTCTGCGCCATCCGATGAAGCGCGTCGGCCGCAAGGGCGAGGGACGTTTCGAGCGGATCGGCTGGGATGAGGCGCTGGACACCATTGCGCAGCAGTATGCGCGGATTGCGGCGGACGATCCGCGTGCGATCCTGCCCTACCACTATGGCGGCACCCTGGGCTTTGTGCAGGGGGCCAGCCTGGATCAGCGTTTTTTCAACCGGCTGGGGGCTTCCCGGCTGGAACAGACGATCTGCGCATCGGCCGGTAGCGCGGGCTGGCGGGCCACGGTGGGGGCCTCCATGGGAACCGATCCGGAGGCGCTCGCGGAGGCGCGCCTGATTCTCATCTGGGGCGGCAATCCGGTGGTGACCAACCTGCATGGCTGGCGCTACATGCAGGCTGCACGCCGCAGCGGCGCGCGGCTGGTGTGCATCGATCCGTGGCGCAGCCAGACGGCGGAAAAGTGCGACCAGCACATTGCGCCCATGCCCGGCACCGACAGCGCCCTGGCACTGGCCATGATGCAGGTGCTGATTGCCGAGGATCTGCTCGATCACGACTACATTGCCCGCCATACCCTCGGTTTCGAGGCGCTGGCCGGGCGGGTGTGCCTGTGCACGCCCGAGTGGGCCGCGCCGCTCACCGGAGTGCCTGCCGGGGTGATCCGCGCGCTGGCCATCGAGTATGGCCGTACCCGGCCTTCGGTGATCCGGCTCAACTACGGTCTCAACCGTTGTCACGGCGGTGGCATGGCGGTGCGCAACATTGCCTGTTTGCCCGCACTGACCGGCGCCTGGCGCGATGCGGCCGGTGGGGCGCTGCTCTCGACCTCGGGGTATTTTCCGGTGGATGCCGAGGCGCTGGAGCGGCCCGACCTGTATCCGCAGGTGGAGGGTCGCCCGCCACGCAGCATCAACATGTCGCGGATTGGCGAGGCCCTGCTGAGCACCGCCAACCCGCCGATCCGTGCCGTGCATGTGTACAACGCCAATCCGGTCGCGGTGGCCCCGAATGGGCGGCGGGTGCGCGAGGGCTTCATGCGCGAGGACCTGTTCTGCGTGGTGCACGACCTGTTCCAGACCGATACGGCCGACTACGCCGACATTCTGTTGCCCGCCACCAGCCAGCTTGAGCACTTCGATGTGCACAAGAGCTACGGTCATCTGTACATGGTGCAGAACACACCGGCGATTGCCCCGCTCGCCGAGGCATTGCCGAACAGCGAAGTGTTCCGCCGGCTGGCGCAGCGCATGGGCTTTGCAGAGGCGGCTTTCCAGGCGTCCGACGAGGCCATCGGTGCGCAGGCCTTGCGCCGCCGCGATCTGCGGGCGCTGGGCGTGGATGCCGGAACGCTTGCCGAACGTGGCTGGGCGCGGCTCAATCTGCCCCGCCCGCTCAAGCCTTTTGCCAACGGCGGCTTCCCCACGCCGTCCGGCAAGTGCGAATTCCACAGCCAGTGGCTGGCCGATCAGGGGCTGGACCCCTTGCCGGCCTGGGTGCCGCCGCATGAGTCGCCCCATCGTCAGCCTGAGTTGGCACGGCGTTTTCCGCTGGCCTTCATCTCGCCGCCCGCCCGCAATTTCCTGAACACCAGCTTTGCCAACCTGCCGCGCTTTCTGGAGCAGGAGGGGGCGCCGAGGCTGGAAATCCATCCTGACGATGCCCGTTCGCGCGGCTTGAGCGACGGCATGCGGGTGCGCATCTTCAATGATCGAGGGGCTTTTCACGCTACCGCCTGCATTACCGAGCGCTGCCGCCCCGGGGTGGTGGTGTGCCCGTCGATCTGGTGGCGCAAGCACTCGGGCGACGGCGAGAATGCCAATGCGGTGACGTCCGATGCCCTGTCCGACATGGGGGGCGGGGCAACCTTTCATGATTGTCTGGTCGAAGTGGAGGGCAGCGCGAATGGATGCCAGGGAACATGAGCCAGCGCACACGCTGGAAAGCACGCTGGACGGGGTGGCGCAGTGCATCGAGCGGGCATCGCGCATCCTGTTCATCACCGGTGCGGGCATTTCGGCCGACTCGGGGCTGCCCACGTATCGCGGTGTGGGCGGCCTGTATCAGGAACGCCTCACCGATGATGGCCTGAGCATTGAGGAGGCCCTGTCGGGGGCGATGCTGGCACACAGGCCGGAGCTGACCTGGAAATACATCAGCGAGATCGAGGCGAATTGCCGCGATGCGCGGCCGAACGATGCGCACAAGGTGATTGCTGCGCTGGAACGGCGCAAGCCCGAACTGTTCGTGCTGACCCAGAATGTGGATGGCCTGCACCGGGAGGCCGGCTCGCAGCACCTGATCGAGGTGCATGGACGGATTCACCGCCTGCGCTGCACCGAGTGCCACCATGCGCGCGATGTGCAAAGCTATGCTGGCCTGAAGCTGCCCCCGGAGTGTCCGGTGTGCGGCAGCCTGTTGCGGCCCGATGTGGTGCTGTTCGGCGAGATGCTGCCCGAGCGCGAAATGGCGCAACTGGAGGCGATTCTGAACGCGGGGGTGGATCTGGTGGTGTCGGTGGGCACCACCAGCGTGTTTGCCTATATTGCCGGGCCGGTGGTGTGGGCACACCAGAACGGCATTCCCACGGTGGAGATCAACCCTGAGCGCACCACCATCAGCCAGGTGGTGGATCATCACCTGCGCAGCGGCGCGGCTTCGGCCCTGCGGGCGCTGTGGCAGCGCCTTTACCCGGACGAAGCCCTGCCGGACTGAGCGTCGGGCAGGGCCGCCGAAGCGTGCGGTGAGTGCTGTTGGGTGAGGCTTACAGCAGCACCCGCTCGATGCCACCGTTGTTGGCGCGGGCCACATAGTCGGGCATCCAGTCCTCCCCCAGAATCTTGCGCGCCATTTCAATGACGATGTAGTCGGCGTCGACATTGCCGTCATTGGCGTAGCGTGACAGACCCTGCAGGCAGCTCGGGCAGGAGGTGAGCACCTTCACGGCGGCGTTCGGGGCGTCCTCGCGCAGTGCGGCCGCGCCTTTCTCGATTTCCTGCTGCTTGCGGAAGCGCACCTGGGTGGAGATGTCCGGCCGGCTCACTGCCAGCGTACCGGATTCGCCGCAGCAGCGGTCGGAGAGGTCGACCCGGGTGCCCATCAGCTCGTTGGCCACCTTGATGCCCTGGTGGTGTTTCATCGGCGTATGGCAAGGCTCGTGATACATGTAGCGGGTGCCGGTGACACCGTCGAGCCTGACGCCCTTCTCCAGCAGGTATTCATGGATGTCCACCAGCCGGCAGCCGGGGAAGATCTTCTCGAACTGATACTTTTCGAGCTGGTCCAGGCAGGTGCCGCAGGACACCACCACAGTCTTGATGTCCAGATAGTTCAGCGTGTTGGCAACACGATGAAACAGCACCCGGTTGTCGGTGGTGATCTGCTGGCCCTTGTCCTCGAAGCCCGCCGAGGTCTGCGGGTAGCCGCAGCACAGGTAGCCCGGCGGCAGCACGGTGGTGGTGCCGACATGGTAGAGCATCGCCTGCGTGGCCAGCCCCACCTGGCTGAACAGGCGCTCCGAGCCGCAACCGGGGAAGTAGAAAACGGCGTCCGACTCGTCGCGGCGCAGTTGCGGATTGCGGATCACCGGGATGATCTTGTCGTCCTCGATGTCGAGCAGGGCGCGGCTGGTGCGCTTGGGCAGGTTGCCCGGCATCGGCTTGTTGATGAAGTGAATCACCTGCGCCTTCACCGTGGGTGACACCAGGGGCGGCTTGCCGACGGTGGCCGGTGGGGTGCGCACCTGTTCCTGGATCAGGCCGAGCGACTTGCCGATGCGGTGTCCCAGGCGCTGCGCCTTGTAGCCCCAGTCGATCATGCCCTTGCGAATGAGCTTGATCGTGGCCGGATCCTTGGCGGTGAGGAAGGCCATTGCAGCGGCCGTGCCGGGGTTGAAGGATTTCTTGCCCTGCTTGCGCAGCAGGTTGCGCATCTTGATCGATACGTCGCCAAAGTCGATGTCGACCGGGCAGGGCTTTTCGCACTTGTGGCAGACCGTGCAGTGTGCGGCTACATCCTCGAATTCCGACCAGTGCGCCAGCGACACGCCCCGCCGGGTCTGCTCTTCGTACAGGAAGGCTTCGATCAGCAGCGAGGTGCTGAGAATCTTGTTGCGCGGGCTGTACAGCAGGTTGGCGCGCGGGACATGCGTGGAGCACACCGGCTTGCACTTGCCGCAGCGCAGGCAGTCCTTGATGTCGTGCGCGATGTCGCTGATCTCGGTCTGCTCCATGATCAGCGATTCGTGGCCCATCAGGTTGAAGCTGGGGGTGTAGGCGTTGTCCAGGTTGCCGGGCGAGACCCCCGGCAGGCTGGAGCGGCGCATCAGCTTGCCACGGTTGAAGTGGCCTTTCGGGTCCACCTTCTGCTTGTAGGTCCAGAAGCTGGCCATCTCGTCGTCGGTGAGATAGTCGAGCTTGGTCAGGCCAATGCCGTGTTCGCCGGAAATCACCCCGTCCAGCGAGCGGGCCAGCGCCATGATGCGGTCAACTGCGCGGTTGGCGGTGGCGAGCATCTCGTAGTTGTCGGAGTTGACCGGGATGTTGGTGTGCACATTGCCGTCGCCGGCATGCATGTGCAGGGCCACGAATACCCGGCCACGCAGCACGTCCTTATGGATGGCCCGGATGCGCTCGAGCACCGGGGCGAACAGCAGGCCGTCGAAAATCTTTTCCAGGCGCGGGCGCAGTTCGGTCTTCCACGACACCCGCACGGAGTAGTCCTGCAAGCGGTGGAACAGTACCGGGTTGTCGGCACGGTTGGTGAGCTCGCCTGCCTGCACGCCGTAGGCTTCGAAGTGCTGCTCGGCCTCGGCCAGCGGGATGTCGAGACTGTCCAGCAGCCATTGCCAGCGGCGGCGCACCATGGCGACATAGTCGAGTGCCGCCTGGCGACGGTCGCCGATGATCTCGTCGCGGGACAGGCTGGCGTCGGCCAGATTGAGCGGCAACTCACCCTGCAGGAATTCGCTCAGCGCGTCGCACAGCGCGAGCTTGTTCTGGGTCGACAGCTCGATGTTGATGCGTTCGATGCCGTCGCAGTAATCGCCCATGCGCGGCAGCGGAATCACCACATCTTCGTTGATCTTGAAGGCGTTGGTGTGGCGCGAGATGGCCGCCGTGCGCGAGCGGTCCAGCCAGAAGCGCTTGCGCTGTTCCGGCGAGGCGGCGATGAAGCCTTCGGCCGAGCGCAGGTTGCACATGCGCACCACCTCGGAGGCGGCGCTCATGACCGTGGCTTCGTCATGGCCGACGATGTCACCGATCAGCACCATCTTGGGCCGTCCGTGCCGCTTCGCCTTGGTGGTGTACCCCACGGCGGCCACATAGCGTTCGTCCAGGTGCTCAAGGCCGGCCAACTGCACCCCGGCCTTGTGGCCTTCGCCGCCGGGTTTGAAATAGTCGGTGATCTCGACGATGGCCGGCACGGCCTCGCGCACCTGGCCAAAGAATTCGAGACAGACGGTGCGGGTCACCGGGGGCATCTTGTGCAGCACCCAGCGCGCGGCCACGATCAGGCCATCGGTGCCTTCCTTCTGCACGCCCGGCACGCCCCCCAGGAATTTGTCGGTGACGTCCTTGCCCAGCCCGTCCTTGCGGCAGTGCGCGCCCGGCATGGAGAGCATTTCTTCGGACAGCAGCTTGTGTCCGCTGGAGTCGAAGCGCTTGAGCCGGAACTCGACGGTCTGCTGCTCGTGGATCTTGCCCAGGTTGTGATTGAGGCGCTCCACTTCCAGCCAGTCACCATCGGGGGTCACCATTTTCCACCAGGCGAGGTTGTCCAGCGCAGTGCCCCACAGGACAGCCTTTTTGCCGCCTGCGTTCATTGCGATGTTGCCACCGATACAGGAAGCGCTGGCGGAGGTGGGGTCGACCGCAAACACCCGGCCGGCCGCTGCCGCCGCTTCGGACACCCGGTCGGTGACCACGCCGGCACCGGTGCGGATGGTGGCCACCGCTTCGGACAGGCCGGGCAGGAGGGTGTCCTCGACCGGGCCGAGATCGATGAGCTTTTCGGTGTTGATGACGACCGAGCGTGCGTCCAGCGGTACGGCGCCGCCGGTGTAGCCGGTGCCGCCTCCGCGCGGAATGATGGTCAGCCCCAGTTCGATGCAGGCCCGCACCAGCGGAGCCATTTCGTCCTCGGTGTCGGGGTACAGCACCACAAACGGGTACTCCACCCGCCAGTCGGTGGCGTCGGTGACATGCGACACGCGCGCATGTCCATCGAAGCAGATGTTGTCCTTGTGGGTGTGCCGGACCAGTTCGCGCAGGGCCTGCTTGCGCAGGGCCGCCGTTTCGTCGAAGAAGCGTGCGAAGCTTTGCACGCATTGCTCGGCGGCCCGCACCAACTGCGCCACCTTGGCGCTGCGCTCGGGGTCTTCGCTGGCGCTTTCCTGACGACGCTTCTCCACCTCGCTCAGGCGGTGGCGCAAGGCGTCGATCAGGGCATCGCGGCGGTTGCGGTTGTCGAGCAGGTCATCTTGCAGATAGGGGTTGCGCTGCACCACCCAAATGTCGCCCAGCACCTCGTAGAGCATGCGCGCAGAGCGGCCGGTGACCCGTTCGTCACGCAGCGACTGCAGGGTGTTCCATGCATCGTGCCCGAGCAGGCGGATGACGATCTCGCGGTCCGAGAACGAAGTGTAGTTGTAGGGAATCTCTCGCAGGCGCTGGGTCATGGCGTGTTCCGATACTCAAGCGGCGGAAAAGCTCCAAATTGTAGCTTATTGCGCCGCAATAGACGTGAGGTTTAAAACCATTTCTGATTTAAGGTTTTGATTTTGAATATCTAAATTTGCAATTGGGACTGCAGGTGCGCGCTGGGGTTCCTGCCGGTGGGGCGTTGTCCGGTATTACAGGAAGGGCAGGGTCAGCACGCCATAGCGCAGAAACTTGCCACCGCTCATCCAGAGCAGGCTGCTCAGCGGATTGAGCCGGAGCCAGCCGGCCGCTGCGCACAGCCCGTCGCCCACCACGGGCAGCCAGGAGAGCAGCAGCACCGGTGGGCCGTGGTGCCTGACCCAGTGCTGTCGGCTCAGATCGGCGCGGGCGGGCAACAGGCGTGCGAGCAGGTAGGTGCTCATGCCTCCCAGGGTGTTGCCCAGTGTGGCCAGCAGCAGTGCGGCGGGCCATTGCTCGGGGTGGGCAGCGAGCAGGGCGAGCAGTACCAGTTCTGAACTGCCCGGAAGCAGTGTCGCGGACAGAAAGCTGGACAGGAACAGCGCCAGCAGTCCGCTTTCCGGGCCAGGAAACAGTCCGCTGGACAGCCAGTCCGGGAGCCAGCCGGAGAAGCCGCCGGAGGGGATCATCCCTTGTCCGGGGTCCGGGGAGGAGGGCCGCTACAGGCACGGGCAAGCATGTTTCAGGTCAGTTCGAAGAGCACCTGATCGCCGTCCGTATCGTGGGCGCTGAAGCCGCAGCCGATGCGGCCGGGGCCGACGATGGCGGTTTCTCCCTGCCTGATTCGCCTTTCTTCGCTGCCGTCTTCGAACACATAACAGCCGTTAGAGCTGTAATCGATCAGGGTGAAACCGCCCTGACGGTATTCGATGCGGCAGTGCTGGCGGGAGGCGCGCGGATCGACAATCACGATGTCGTTGGCCATCTCGCGCCCGAGCAGCAGCACCGGGCGGTGCTCGTCGAGCGTGATGGTCTTGTTCCGGTGCCGGATCGTCATCCTGTTGCCAATGCGGGTGGCGGGCGGGATGGACATGACGGCGCTGCTGTTGCGGCCGACCGAATAGACCGGAAAACCGAGGGCGAGCAGGTCTGCACGGGTTTCGCTTTCCGGTTCGGCAAGATGACGCAGGGACGGTGGGAGCAGCATCACGCCGGCAGCGCTGGCCAGGGCTTCATTGCCCTTTGCGGCCCGCATCAGCCGGCCGGCAATGTTGCATGCTTCGCTCTCCCACACGTTGGTCTGGCCATCCACTTCGCCGTAGTGAATGCCGATGCGGGTGCCCAGGCGTTTGCCGGCCAGCGGCGGCAGGTTGCGGATGCGGTCGAGAATTTCGCAGGCGGCCAGCATCGCCAGCTCCGGGCGCTCGAAACTGGCGCACACGCGGATGTCGTTGCGGTTGGCCACTTCGCCACGGTTGGCCTCGACGGCCAGGTCGACCCGGCGCATTGCGCGATCGACCGCATGCTTGGCTTCCAGCGCACCGATGGCGGCGTCCAGGCTGGCGGCGCCGATGATGTCGACTGCCATCAGGCAGAGGTTTTTCTTTTCGCCCATGTTCGCTCGTGCATGACCCGATTGGTTGCTTGATGGTTTGCGTTACCGTGAAACACCACCGCTCGCGGTGATGCTGCCGTGCGTGGTGAGCATGTCGAGCCACCCAGGGCGAACGCTTGTATTCGCTTGAGTGGTCCTGCTGCCACCATGATGCTCAGTCCGTCTGCTGTTCGTTCAAGGTCCGCTCTCCGCCCAGGTGGCTGATGCTGATCACGCCCCGCTCGGCAGCGGGCAGGGGCTGGGGGTCGAAGGCAATGTCACCCTCGCCGTCGTGCAGCGGGCTGGCAGTGCTCAAGCCGACAAAGTCGAACAGGCTCGAATCGGCCAGGTGCGAGGGCACCACGTTGGCCAGGGCAGTGGCGATCGACTCGATGCGCCCCGGATGCTCGCGTGCCCAGCCACGCAGCATGGCCTTGATCTGCTTGCGCTGGGCGTTTTCCTGAGAACCGCACAGATTGCAGGGAATGATCGGGAAGGCCATCGTCCGGGCGAAGCGCTCGATGTCGTTCTCGGTGCAGTAGGCCAGCGGACGGATCACGATGTTGCTGCCATCGTCGCTCACCAGCTTGGGCGGCATGGCCTTGATGCGTCCGCCAAAGAACAGGTTCAGGAACAGGGTCTCGAGCATGTCGTCGCGGTGGTGTCCCAGCGCGATCTTGGTGGCGCCCAGTTCGCGCGCGGTGCGGTAGATGATGCCCCGGCGCAGCCGCGAGCACAGCGAACAGGTGGTCTTGCCCTCGGGGATCTTGTCCTTGACGATCGAGTAGGTGTCTTCGGTAACGATGCGGTATTCCACGCCGATCGACTCGAACCAGGCCGGCAGCACATCGGCCGGGAAGCCGGGCTGACGCTGGTCGAGGTTCATCGCGATGATGCGGAAATCCACCGGTGCGCGCTCGCGCAGGGCCAGCAGGCAGGACAGCAGGGTGAAGGAGTCCTTGCCGCCGGATACGCAGGCCATGACGACATCGCCATCTTCGATCATGTTGAAGTCGGCGATCGCTTCGCCCACCCCGCGCTCAAGCTTCTTCTTGAGGCGCAGGAAGGTGTTGGAAAAACGGCTTTCGGTAGTCTCGGGTATCGGGGCCGGCACGGCGTTCACTGACAATATCCTGTTGCAAATCGTTGAATTATACGTCATCACGTCGTCACGCCCTGTGACGTAATGCCCAAAGTGCGCGACTGGTCGATGTGCGAAGAGGGTTGGTCGGGCGTTGAGGGTGATTTACAGGTGAGCATTGCGTCCGCCGTCGACGGCAATCACCTGCCCGGTGATGTAGGGGGCCTCACAGACCAGGAAGTGGGCCGTGCGCGCGATGTCTTCGGGGCGGCCTTCGCGCTTGAGCAGGGTGTGGGCGATGATGGCTTGTCGCTCGTCGGGGGAAAACTGCTGGTCTTCGGGCCACTCGATCGGGCCGGGGGCGATGCCGTTGACCCGCACATCGGGCGACAGCTCGACGGCCAGTGCGCGGGTCAGGCCGAGCAGCCCGGCCTTGGCGGTGCAATATGTGGCGTAATGTTTGAGCGGGCGTTCGGCGTGGATGTCGATGATGTTTACGATGCTGCCCAGCTGGCGCCGCAGGTGTGGGGCGGCCGCCTGCGACAGGAACAGCGGCCCCTTCAGGTTGGAGCCGATCAGGTCATGCCAGGCGGCCAGGTCGATGCTGCCCATGGGGGTGGGGTAGAAGGTGGAGGCGTTGTTGACCAGGGCGTCCAGCCGGCCGTGGCGCTCGATGAGGTGTTCGATGATACGTTCGGGCTCGCCGTCCTCGGCAATGTCGCCTGCCGCCAGCGAGGCGGAGTCTGTACGCAGGGCATTCAAGGCGTTGGCCAGGGCCTGTGCCTGTGTGGCTGAACTGCGGTAGTGCAGCACCACATGGGCGCCGCTGGCGTGCAGGGCGCGGGCGATGGCGGCCCCGACTCGGCGGGCGGCGCCGGTGACCAGCATGACAGGGGGGGCATCGGGGCGGGCAGGGGGTGGGAGCATGGTGGCGTCTGTGGTGGGTCGATCGGGCGGAAGGTTGCAGCGGACACGATAGAATACTACCGCCACGCGGGGCGCATGCCCGGCTTGTGGCGTCCTGTCCGATGTCTCCCCCTGTACGAAAAGTGGAAAGTGAAGAGTGTGAAAAACGAATCGCCCATGAAGCACCTGCCCGTCCCGTCTGCCGATGCGCTCGCGCAGTCCGAACACCTGCTCCAGCGGCTGCACGAGTCGGTACGCACGGCAGGCGGCTGGATCAGCTTTGCGCACTACATGTCGCAGGTGCTGTATGAGCCCGGTCTGGGCTATTACAGCGGGGGGGCCAGAAAGTTCGGACCGGCAGGGGATTTCATCACCGCGCCGGAGCTTACGCCGCTGTTTGGTCAGGCGCTGGCGGTGCAGGTGGCACAGTGGTTGTCGCAGGGGCTGACCGAACTGGTCGAGGCCGGTGCCGGCACCGGCTTGCTCGCGGCCGATCTGCTGCTGGAGTTGGAGCGGCTGGGCTGTTTGCCCGGGCGTTATGCGATTCTGGAAGTGTCGGGGGAGCTGCGCGAACGCCAGGCGCAGACGCTGGCCGAGAAGGTGCCGCATCTGGCCGATCGGGTGGTGTGGCTGGACACGCTGCCGGAGCACTTCGACGGGGTGGTGCTGGCCAACGAGGTGCTCGATGTGATGCCGGTGCATCTGGTGGTGTCGCGGGCGGGCGGGCTGTTCGAGCGCGGCGTGGCGCTGGATGCGGACGGGGCTTTGCGCTGGGCCGATGTGCCGACCGAAGGGGCAGTGCTGGAGGCCGCGCAGGCGCTTGAGTTACCCGAGCCGGTCGAGGGGGAGTATGTGACCGAAATCGGCCTGGCCGCGCGTGCCTGGGTGGCCGAGTGGGCGCGGTGCATGCAGCGTGGCGCGTTGTTGCTGATCGACTATGGGTATCCACGGTCCGAGTTTTATCTGCCTTCGCGCGCCAGCGGCACCCTGCTGTGCTACTACCGCCACCACGCCCATGGCGACCCCTTCCTGTGGCCGGGCCTGAACGACATCACGGCGTTTGTGGATTTCACCGCCGTGGCCGAGGCCGGCTTCGAGGCGGGTTTCGAGGTGCTGGGCTACACCACCCAGGCCGCCTTCCTGTTCAATTGCGGCATTCTCGAATGCCTGGCGCGCCGGGGCGATGAAACCCGCCCGGACTACATCCGGGCCGCCCGCGCAGTGCAGCGCCTGACCACGCCGCAGGAAATGGGCGAATTGTTCAAGGTTCTGGCATTGGGCAAGGGCGTTGCCGGCCCGGTGGCCGGCTTTGTCCGGGGTGACAGGACACACACGCTGTAACTGCTGGCCGCAGTGACGGCGCCCGGTTCAGGCCGGGTCAATGCGCTGGCTCCCGCATTCAGCTTTCGGACGAGGGAAGATCCAGCGTGTCCAGCCATTCGGCGATGCGTGTGGCGGCCTTGTCCCAGCCTTGTTCGAGCATGATGCCATGCCCCAGGCCGGGCAGGATCTCGGCGTTGGTGCCGTACGTGGTGGCGGTCATGTGCACCTGGGAGGGTGGAATCAGGCGGTCGTGCTCGGCGCCCAGCACCAGCATCGGCGGGCGGTGCATGTGGCTGGGGTGTGGCAGGTTGAACAGCGTCATGTCCCAGATCGCGCGGTGTGATTCGGGCTGTGCGGTGTGGGCGTAGCGGATCAGCAACTGCATGTCGATCGGTTGGTGGAACAGCGCATCGCGTACCGTATCCAGGTCGGGCTGGCCGCCGCCCATGATGCGGTTCAGGTCGGCGAGCAGACCGGGTTTGCTGAACATCAGGCCGAGCGCGGAACCGAGCAGCCCCTGCGGTGGCACCGAGCACAGCAGCACGGCGCCCGGCGCGGTGGCCTGTTCGAGGTACTTCTGCACCACCATGCCCCCCATGGAGTGGCCAATCAGTACGGGCGGGGTGGGCAGTTGTTCGATCACATCGCGCACATCGTTGACGTAGTCGTTGATCGAGAAGCTGTCCAGGGGTTTGTGCCGGCGGCTCTGGCCGTGGCCGGACAGGGAGACTGCGTAGCAGGTGAAGCCCCGGCGGGCAAAATACGCCAGGAAGTGTTCGTCCCAGCACCATGCGGCGGTGTAGGCGCCGTGGATGAACAGCAGGGGGGTGTCAACCCGGGGCGCCCCCTCCGGGGCGCGTACGATGACTTCGAGTTCGCCAAAGCGGGATGAATTCATGCAGGGATCTCCATGCCGCGCTGTACTGCCGGACGGGCGCCGATGCGCTCGAACCAGCGCCTGAGCGCGGGATATTTTCTGGGATCCTGGCCTTGCCAGTTGTGATGGGCAATCCAGGGGTAGGTGGCAATGTCGGCCACGGAGTACTCGCTGCCCGCCAGCCATTCGTGGCCGGTCAGGCGCTTGTCGAGTACACCATACAGCCGGCTGGTTTCCTTTGAGTAACGTTCCATCGCGTAAGGGATCAGATCGGGGGCGATGCGCAGGAAGTGATGCGCCTGAGCCAGGGTGGGGCCGACATTGCCGGTCTGGAACATCAGCCATTGCAGGGCTTCCATGCGCTCGCGCAGGCGCGCTGGCAACAGGCGTCCGCCCTTGCCGGCCAGATACAGCAGGATGGCACTCGATTCGATCACTGTTACGGGCTTTCCGTCCGGCCCCTGGTCGTCGACAATCACCGGGATCGTGCCGTTCGGATTGAGTTCCCGAAAATCCCGGCTGGATTGCTCGTTTCGGGTAATGTCAATGGGCCTGACCTGATAGGGCAGGCCCAGCTCTTCGAGAACGATCGAGACTTTGCAGCCATTCGGTGTGCGCCAGGTGTACAGCGTGATCATGAGCGTTGTGTGTGGCAGAGGAAGTGAGCGCCGGGGGCTGGAGGCCCGGACAGCGGGGACGGGTGTTTGCACATGCCTCGGGCGCGGGGTCTAATGCCTTTTTTGCGGCGGAGCAGGGCATGTTGAAATGGGTGGTGGTTGTCATGTTGCTGGTGCTGGTGACCGGCCTGTTCCGCAGTGAACTGAGCCGCCGGCTGCGCCTGGGTCGTCTGCCCGGAGACATGCACTTCCGGGTGCGTGGCCGGGAATGTCACCTGCCGTTTACCAGCACTGTGCTGTTGTCATTGCTTGCAGGGCTCATTTTGCGCGTGCTTTGAGCCGCGTGACTCACTGAACAGTCATGTTTTTTTCAATTGTGTTGTATTTCTGCAATATGCAGCTTGATCGCGGCAACCCGTGCTTCATGGATGCGTGAGGGGATGGCGCGCTTGTCCGCGCAGGCGTGGGCAATGGCGCCGGTGTCCACCGCGCTGCTCACCTGCAGTGCTCGCCGCAGGATGTCGGCAGGGGGATAGGGCGATGCAGGCGGAATGGCGGCCTTGCGGCCCGGGCGGCCGAGGGCATCGCATTCTGCAGCGTCGAGCATCAGGCCGAAGCGTTCCGGGCGGCGGAAGGCGTCGCAACGCTCCAGCAGCTTCACCACGGTGCCGGGTTTCAGCGCGCCGGCCTGATGGATGATGCCGTGCTCGCGCGCGACCAGCACGGCCAGGTCACGACAGTCGTTGGGCGCCTTGAGCCGTTCGGAAATCGCCCGGGCGTGTTCGGCGCTGGGTTTTTCGTGGCCGTAGTGGTGTGGCAGCAGGCTGGCAGGGGTGTCGGCCTTGCCCAGATCGTGCAGCAGGCAGGCCCAGCGCACGGCCAGCGGCTGGCGGGTGCGGGCGGCCTGCGCGAGAACGGCCAGCACATGCACACCGGTGTCGATCTCCGGGTGGTGTGCGACCGGTTGCGGCACGCCGAACAGGGCGTCCAGCTCGGGCAGGAGGCGGGCGAGGGCGCCACACTCGCGCAGCACCTCGATCATGCGTTGTGGGGCGTCCTCCATCAGGCCACGGGCAAACTCCTGCCAGACGCGCTCGGGCACCAGATGGTCGACTTCGCCGCAGGCCACCATCTGCTGCATCAGGGCCAGGGTTTCGTGGGCAACATGAAAGTCGGCATAGCGCGCGGCAAAGCGCGCCACCCGCAGGATGCGCAAGGGGTCTTCCGCAAAGGCCGGGCTGACGTGGCGGAAGCGGCGGCGTTGCAGGTCGTCCAGCCCGCCGTGGGGGTCGATCAGCCGTCCCCGGGCGTCGCGCGCCATCGCGTTGATGGTCAGGTCGCGGCGCAGCAGGTCTTCTTCCAGCGTGACATCGGGTGAGCTGTCGACCGTGAAGCCCTTGTAGCCCCGCCCGGTCTTGCGTTCGGTGCGCGCCAGCGCGTATTCCTCGCCGGTGTCGGGATGCAGGAACACCGGAAAATCCTTGCCCACCTGGCGGTAGCCCTGGCGCAGCATGTCTTCCGGGGTGGCGCCGACGACCACCCAGTCGTGATCCTGCACCGGCAGGCCGAGCAGTGCATCGCGCACCGCTCCGCCGACGACATACACCTGCATCAGGGCTGGCCCCGCCGTGCGCGGGTGCGCATCGGGTAGTAGCGGCCACGGCAGTTGGACAGGCCGATGTAGCCCGGTGCCACCGCTTCCAGTGGGGTGGGGGCGAGGCCGAAGGGCAGCGGCGTGCCGCTGGCCACGTTGTCGGCCTGCATCGAGCGTACATTGTCACGGCTCATCAGGGGCTTGGGCGCCAACTCCATGAGGCGGGCCTGCAGCATGGCCAGACCGTCGGACAAGGGCAGGATGGGCCGGCGCTTGCCCGTCAGTTCGCTGACATAACTCACCAGTTCGCGCAGCGTATAGACCTGCGGACCGGCCAGTTCCCAGGTTTGGCCGATGGCGGCAGTGTCGTTCAGGCTGCGCCACACCACTTCTGCGACATCTTCCACATATACCGGCTGGAAGCGCGTGCCGGCGCCGGCCAGCGGCAGCACCGGGAAGAGGCGGGTGAGGCCGGCAAACAGGTTGAGGAAGTTGTCTTCGCGTCCGAAGACGACCGAGGGACGCAGGATGGTCCAGTCCAGTGCTTCGCCCGCTGCCCGGATTTCGGTCTCTCCGGCGGCCTTCGAGCGCTGATACTCGGAGGGGCCGTTTGCGTCTGCGCCCAGTGCGCTGACATGGATCAGGCGCCGTACGCCAGCTTCGCGACAGGCCGCCACAAGCTGCCGGGGCAACTCGACATGCGCACGTGCGAAATCGGGTCCGTAGGGGGCGCCGCTGCGTGAGTGCAGCACACCGATCAGGTTGATGACGGCGTCGGCGCCCTTGAGCAGCCCGCGCAGGGTGGCCGGGTCATGGATGTCGGCCTCGACGGCTTCCACGGTGGGCAGCAGCAGAACCTGCGCGGCCCGGGCACGGCGGCGGGTGGGAACGAGAAGGTCGATGCCGGCGCGCGACAGCCGGTTTGCAATGCTGCGGCCCACAAAGCCTGAGCCTCCAAGGATGACGACGCGTTGAAGTTTCATGAATCCTGTCCAGTGTCAGAAAAATGGCTGGGGGCGCGCTCACATGGGGGCGACCACGCCCAGCCTGGCCTTCAGGGAGTGCGGCTTTCCGTCGAGCAGCGTGGCATAGATCACCGCATTGGCGAGTACCTTCTTGACATAGTCGCGGGTCTCGTCGATCGGGATGGTCTCGGCGTAGATCGCACCTTCCAGCGGGCGGGCGTCGCGCCAGCGGCGTGCCCGGCCCGGTCCGGCATTGTAGCCGGCAGAGGCCAGGACGGGGTGGTTGTCCAGGTCCTGGAGGATGATGCGCATGTAGCTGGTACCCAGCAGCACGTTGGTGTCCGGATCGTTGAGCATGGACTGGCGATAGCCGGGCAGGCCGATTTGCTTGGCGACCCACTTGCCGGTGGCCGGCATCACCTGCATCAGGCCCTGGGCGCCGGCGTGCGAGCGGGCAGGCACCACGAAGCGGCTTTCCTGGCGCATCAGACCATACACCCACGCAATGTCCAGGCCCTGCTGGCGGACATGCGGTTCGATCACGTCGCGGAAGGGCATCAGGAAACGGATGCCGAAGTTGGCCTGGGCATCGGCCAGTTCTGCGGTGTTGATGGCCCGGTCATAAAGCCCCTGCTCCAGGGCCAGATGGGCCGCAGCCACCAGCAGGGCGCGGTCTTTGCCGCGTACCCCCCACAGCCATTCGCGCACGGCTTCGGTGCGCAGGTCGAGCCGGTACAGGGCCAGTGAGCGCGCAATCGCCGGGTCGGCGAGGGCGCGCTGCCGGTCGGTGGCGCTGGGCTGCTCGTCTTCGGGAGGCGGCAGGAAAGCGCCACCCAACTCCTCTGCGGCGAGAATGCCGTAGAAGTGCGGCTGGCCGGCGATGGCACGGTACAGCGTCTCGGCTTCGGCCTGCCGGCCCTGGGCAGCGTGGCTGCGGGCCAGCCAGTAATGCCACTCTGCCTCGTTCCTTTCGCTGGCAGGCAGGGCGGCGATGCCTGCGGCCACGCGTGGCCAGTCCTCGTTGCGCAGGGCGGCACGAACTCTCCAGGCGCGCTGTGCCGGGGTCATCGCCACGTCACCGGCGGCCTGATACCAGTCGCTGGCCAGCGGCAAGCGTGACAGGGCACCATGAAAGCCGAGCAGGGCGTGGGCGTAGGCCCGTTCTTCGTGGTTGAGGCGGTCGCTGATGCGCGCCAGTCGCGCATGGGCGGCGGGCACATCCTGCCTGGCGAGCCGGGTGAGCGCGGCGAGGGCGAGTTCCCGCTGGGGGCGCTGGGTGGCAAAGTTGGCGGGCAGGCGGTCAAGGTAAGCCTGCGGGGCGGTCATCGCCTGACGCAGCGCTGCACGCTCCGGGGCGTGCCCGGCGGGCAGCCAGCTGGCGGTGGTGTAGGCGGCATCCGGGTTGCGGCTGTCCACCTGGCGGCGCAGGCGCCACCACACGTCGTCGACCGGAAGGCTGCCGTTGCGCGCCAGCGATGCGAACAGCGGAGCGCAGGCCTCGTGGTTGTCGACCTCCTCGGCCCACTGGGCGGCAATTTCGCCGGGCACGGTGCGGTCTCCGGTGGCGTTGCGAGCCTGCCACCAGAGGCACTGCTGTTCGCTGTCGGGCCGGTTCAGGCCGGCGTATTCGCGGATGAAGTCCTGCCAGCGGGATTCGTTGGCCAGGCGCTTGAGCCAGGCTGCACGCAGGCGTTCGCTCATCACCGAGTCAGGGTTGCGGGCAAAGAAGGCGGCGAGATCGCTTACCGGGGCAGGGTCGGGGCGGGCGATGCGGTTGAGCAGCAGCCAGTACTGCACGTATTCGTCCAGCACATGCGGCTCACGCTGGGCGGCGAGACGCTCCAGGGTGTTGCGGTCGCCGGTGCGCAGCGCCTCGCGCGCGGCCAGGATGCGGGCATCGCCGCTCTGCGCGAAAGCACTGCCGGCCGCCCAGTGCAGCGCAATCGCGATTACCATTGCCAGTGTGGGCAGTGCCCTGTACTTCATTGCCTTTCCCCCGAATCCTGAGGCGGTTGAACCTGAGATGACATCCCGAACGATGGAGCACGCAAGTAATCCGGAGCGTGCCGTTTTGCGCCAGCGTGTGCTGGCTGCGCGCGAGGCGCTCGATGACGCACAGTATGCCCGGGCGCTGAGCGCACTGGAGGTGCATTTGTGGCCACTGTTGCTGCGCCTGTCGCCAGCATGCCTGGGTTTTTGCTGGCCTCACCGGGCCGAACCCGATCTGCGGCCGCTGGTGAGCCGCTGGTTGCGACACAATCCCGCACACCGTGCGGCCCTGCCGGAGGTTGCCGGTCGGGGGCAAGCGCTGCACTTCCGCGAATGGACGCCGGAAACACCGATGCGTTCCGGCGTGTATGGCATCGAGGTGCCGGAGGGGACGTCAGCGGTGCAACCGGATGTGCTGCTGGTGCCGCTGAATGCCTTCGATGCGCGAGGCTACCGGCTGGGTTACGGTGGCGGTTATTTCGACCGCACGCTGGCCGCACACGATTATGTGGCGATTGGCGTGGGCTTCGAACTGGGCCGGGTGGACAGCGTGTGGCCACAGGCCCACGACCGGCCGATGCAGTGGATCGTTACTGAAGCCGGGGCCTGGCCTGCTGAACGACCCTGAGGCCGGCTGTCAGCTGTGCCCCAGGAACAGGCGGTAGGCCGGGTTGTCGGTTTCCTCTTGGCAGGCATAGCCAATGCGGTCGAGAAAGTCCTGGAAAGCGGCCGAGTCTTCGGCGGGCACCTGCATGCCGACCAGCACGCGACCGAAGTCCGAGCCGTGGTTGCGGTAGTGGAACAGGCTGATGTTCCAGTCCGAGCGCAGGTTGGCGAGGAAATTCATGAGGGCGCCGGGACGCTCGGGGAACACGAAGCGGTACAGCCGCTCGTTCTCCACATGCGGTGCCCGGCCACCCACCATGTAGCGGATGTGGGTCTTGGCCATTTCGTCGTCGGTGAGGTCGATGGCCGGCAGTGCATGGCGTTCGAGCATTTCGACGATGCGGCCGGCCTCGCCCCGGTTGTGCACCGTGACCCCGACGAAGACGTGCGCGTTGTCCGGATCGGCGTAGCGGTAGCTGAATTCGGTGATGCTGCGGTTGCCGAGCAGGGTGCAGAACTTCTTGAAGGAGCCGGGCCGCTCCGGGATGGTGACCGCGATCACCGCTTCACGCTGTTCACCGAGCTCGGCGCGCTCGGCCACGAAACGCAGGCGGTCGAAGTTCATGTTCGCGCCCGAGGCCACCGCCACCACCGTCTTGTCACGCCAGCGGTGCTGTTTGATGTATTCCTTCGCCCCCGCCACTGCCAGGGCGCCGGCGGGTTCGAGAATCGAACGGGTGTCTTCGAACACGTCCTTGATTGCGGCACAGATCGCGTCGTTGTCGACCACGATCATCTCGTCCACATACTGCTGGCACAGGCGGAAGGTTTCGCTGCCCACCTGCTTGACCGCCGCACCATCGGCAAACAGGCCAACCTGCTCGAGATTCACCCGTTCGCCGAGCTTCAGCGATTGGGTCATCGCGTCGGCATCGGCGGCCTCGACGCCGATCACCTTGATTTCCGGGCGCAGCCGCTTGACGTAGGCGGCCACGCCGGCGATCAGGCCACCGCCGCCGACACAGCAGAAGATGGCGTGAATCGGCTTGCTGCCCACGCGCAGGATTTCCATGCCGATGGTGCCCTGGCCGGCGATCACGTCCGGATCGTCGAAGGGGTGGACGAAGGTGAGCTTCTCGCTTTTTTCCAGTTCCAGCGCGTGGGCATAGGCATCGGAGAACGAGTCGCCGGCGAGCACCACTTCGGCGCCGCGCGAGCGTACTGCATCCACCTTGATCTGTGGTGTCGACACCGGCATCACGATCACCGCACGTACGCCCAGTTTTTGCGCCGACAGCGCCACGCCCTGGGCATGGTTTCCGGCCGAGGCACAGATCACGCCACGCTTGAGGGCCTGTGGCGAGAGGTTGGCCATCTTGTTGTAGGCCCCGCGAATCTTGAAACTGAACACCGGCTGCATGTCCTCGCGCTTGAGCAGGATGCGGTTGTGCATGCGCTCCGAAAGGCTGCTGGCCAGTTCCAGCGGGGTTTCCTCTGCGGCCTCGTACACACGGGCGTTGAGGATGCGTTCAAGATAGTCGGGGTGTGCTGCGCTCATTGCGGTGCCTTGCGAAAGGAGGAACCCGGCAGGGATGTGCATGCTGCACTGCGGGCAAAAGGTGCACGGTAGCAGCCGGACGCGCCCGCCCGCAAGGGCGGTGGTCGCCGTTGCTCAGGGGTGCCGGTCGGCGTCGCGTTCGATCATTGCCTGCTGGCGTTCGATGAAGGTCTGGGTGGAGTCGATGCCGCGCAGTTGCAGGATGGTTGAGCGCACGGCCGCTTCGAGCAGCACTGCGAGGTTGCGGCCTGCGGCCACGGGCAGCACGCTGCGCGGTACGCGCACGCCGAGAATGTCTTCGGTTTCCTGCTGTATCGGGAGTCTGGGCGGGTCGTCCTGCCCGGGCGTGCGGCGTTGCAGATACACGATCAGGCGCAGGCGCATTTTGCGCCGGCAGGCGGTTTCGCCAAAGATGGTACGGATGTCGAGCAGGCCCAGGCCGCGTACCTCGATGAAGTTCTGCAGCAACTCGGGGCAGCGGCCTTCCAGCACCGAGGGGGCGATGCGCGAGAACTCGACCACGTCGTCGGCCACCAGGCCATGCCCGCGGGAGATGAGTTCGAGCGCCAGCTCGGACTTGCCTGCACCGGAGTCGCCGGTGATGAACACACCGATGCCGAGCACATCCATGAACACGCCGTGCAGGGAGATCTTTTCGGCCAGCTGGCGGGAGAGGTACAAGCGCAGTTGGTCGATCACGCTGGCGCTGGCCAGCGGGGTGGTGAACAGGGCGATTTGCCGCTCTTCGCACAGCGCGCGCACCATGCCCGGCACTTCGCAGCCATCGGCAAGGATCACCGCAGGAGGATGGGCGGAAAATATCCCGTTGAGGTGGTGAAGAATCTTGTCGCGGGACTGGCGACGGGCCCAGGCCAACTCGGCTGCGCCGACGATCTGGAGTCGCTCGGGGTGAATCAGGTTCAGGTGACCGACCAGGTCGGCAGGCCAGATGCGTTCCTCGGTGACCGTGATGTCACGATCCAGCCTGCCGCACAGGTGCGTGAGCTGCAGCCACTCGCGGTAGGTGTCAAACAGCCGCGCGACGTTCGTTCGCCGCATCGGAACCCCACGAGGTGAAGAGCGCATGCACCGCTCCGGCATCCGGCGCACTGGCCAGTTGCTCACGGAAGGTGGCGTCGCTGAACATTTGCGCCAGCTCGGAGAGCAGTTGCAGATGCTGTTCGTTGGCCTGTTCGGGCACCAGCAGCACGAACAGCATGCTCACCGGGCGACCGTCGGGGGCGTCGAACTGCACCGGCGTGCTCAGCCGGAGGAAGGCGCCGGCGGCTTCCTTCAGACCCTTGATGCGGCCGTGCGGAATCGCCACGCCCTGGCCCAGTCCGGTGGAACCGAGGCGCTCGCGCGAAAAGAGGCTGTCGAAGACATCGCTGCGACCGATGCCCTGATTGTTCTCGAACAACAGTCCCGCCTGCTCGAAGACGCGCTTCTTGCTGCTGGCCTCGAGATCGACGATGACGTTGGACGATGAGAGAAGATTGGCTATCAGGCTCATTCTGCTTGAGGCCGAATCACGCAGTGTGGTGCGCAGCGTGATGCCGGCCCGAAAACGTCAATGGGTGCGCAGGGCGCAAGCGAAAGGCGCGATTATAAACATACCTTTCGATGATTGAGGCATAAAAAAACATGATCGCTCATGGCCCGCACGCACGCATGCTGGTCATGAGCGATTCAGGCCTGACCGGAACTCACTCGGACTCGGTTTCCTGATGCTTCAGTGCTTCGTGACCGTGGTCCTGATTCTTCTGCTTGTACTTGATGACCTGACGATCCAGCTTGTCGATCATGCTGTCGATGGCGGCGTACATGTCGGCGTCGTCGCTCTCGACGAAGATGTCCTTGCCACGCACGTGCAGGGTGACTTCGGCCTTCTGCTTGAGCTTTTCGACCGACAGGATCACATTGACGCTGGTCACGTTGTCGAAGTGACGGATGACGCGATCAAGCTTGCTGTTCACGTATTCGCGGATTGCGTCGGTGACTTCGATGTGATGGCCGGTGATTTTGAGATTCATGATGACTCCTTGTGATTAGATCGTCTTGCGTTGGCTGACCGGCGGGATATTCAGTGATTCGCGGTATTTGGCAATGGTTCGCCGTGCGACCACGATACCCTGCTGGCCGAGTAGGTCGGCGATTTTTGCGTCCGATAAGGGTTTTTTCCGGTCTTCGGCATCGACCAGCTGGCGGATGAGGGCCCGGATTGCGGTCGATGAGGCAGCCCCTCCCGTGTCGGTGGACACATGACTGCCGAAAAAATACTTGAGTTCGTATACGCCACGGGGGGTTGCCATGAACTTCTGGGTGGTGACCCGCGATATTGTCGATTCGTGCAGCTCAAGCTGCTCGGCGATCTCGCGCAAGGTCAGGGGTCGCATCGCCACGTCACCATAATCGAAGAACTGGCGCTGTTGGTCAACAATCGCCTGTGAAACCCGTAGTATGGTTTCAAAGCGCTGCTGCACGTTCTTGATCAGCCAGCGGGCTTCCTGCAGCTGGCTGGTGAGGGCGCCACCCGAGCCCCGGTTCTGCTGCAGGATGCTGGCGTACAGGGCGTTGACCCGCAGGCGGGGCATGGCGTCGGAGTTGAGGCTGGCAGTCCAGCGGCCACGCAGCTTGCGCACCACCACATCGGGGACCACATAGCGGGTCTCGGAGGCGGAATATTGCGAGCCGGGGTGCGGGTCAAGGCTGCAGATCAGCGCATGGGCCTCGCGCAGTCCTTCGTCATTGCAGCCCAGCACCCGCTTGAGGCGGACGAAGTTGCGTTCGGCGAGCAGCTCCAGGTGCTGCTCGACAATCGTCAGTGCGAGCTTGCGGGTCGGGCTGTCGGGCAGGGTGCGCAGCTGCAGGGCCAGGCATTCTTGCGGGCTGCGCGCACCGATGCCGGCAGGCTCCAGGCTTTGCACATGGTGCAGGGCGATGCAGAGGTCTTCGAGGTCGTATTCCGCCTCTTCCGGCAGCAGGGGGTACAGGTCTTCCAGAGACTGGTGCAGGTAGCCGTCGTCGTCGAGCGCCTCGATGAGGAAGCGCACCAGTGCGCGGTCGCGGTCGGACAGCGGGGCGAGGCTTACCTGCTGGTTCAGATGGTCGCGCAGGCTGACCTCGGCGGCCTGGAATTCCTGAAAGTCGACATCCTCGTCGTCGCGCGATTTGCCGGACGTGCTGCTGCCGGTGTTGCCCCAGTCACCGGTGTCTTCGAAGCTGGTGGTGTCCGGCGCATCCTCGCGCTCGTTACTGGCCGGTGCGGATTCTTCCTGACGGGCTTCCTGCGCCGTGGAGGTGGGGGACTGGTCGGGCGGGGGAGGACGGTAATCGCCATCGCTGCCGCCATCGTCGCGCTCCAGCATCGGGTTCTCCAGCAGGAAGCGCTCGATTTCCTGATTCAGTTCAAGCGTGGACAGCTGCAGCAGCTTGATCGACTGCTGCAACTGTGGCGTCAGTGTCAGGTGCTGCGAGAGCTTGAGCTGAAGTGTCGGTTTCATGATATTTCGTTGCTTTCCGGGTCAGAGACGGAAGTGCTCGCCGAGATAGACCTGGCGGACCTGAGCATTGCTGACGATGTCTTCCGGGTGGCCGCTGGCCAGCACGCGCCCCTCGCTGATGATGTAGGCGCGGTCGCAGATGCCCAGCGTCTCGCGCACGTTGTGGTCGGTGATCAGCACGCCAATCTGGCGCTCCTTCAGGAAGCGAATGATTTTCTGGATGTCGATCACGGCAATCGGATCGACCCCCGCAAAAGGTTCGTCGAGCAGGATCAGGCGCGGGCTGGTGGCCAGCGCGCGGGCAATCTCGCAGCGGCGCCGTTCGCCCCCCGACAGTGAGATCGAGGTGCTGTCGCGCAGATGGGCGATGCCCAGTTCGTCCAGCAGTTGTTCGAGCTGTCGGTCGACCTCCTTGCGCGCATGCCCCTGCAGTTCGAGGACTGCACGGATGTTGTCGGCCACCGTGAGGCGACGGAACACGCTCATTTCCTGCGGCAGGTAGGACAGCCCGAGCTGCGCACGCTGGTGGATGGGCAGATGCGTCAGGCGGGCGTCATCGAGCGTGATTTCACCGTCGTCGGCGCGCACCAGCCCCACGATCATGTAGAAACAGGTGGTCTTGCCCGCGCCATTGGGGCCGAGCAAACCCACCACTTCGCCACTGCCGACTTCGAAGCCGACATCGTGAACGACGGTGCGTGCCTTGTAGCTTTTGCGAAGGCCTGCGATTTTAAGCAGACTCATCCGGAACCTCTTTCAGCAGTCTCGCAATCACGCTGGTGGAAAATCCGCGCCCCTGCAGGAAGCGCGCCTGTTTGCCCCATTCCCTGCGGTCGGCCGGGGCCTGGCCGAAGCGGCTGGCCCACACGTTGCGCGCGCGTTCGATTTCGTCGTCCTCGCAGGCATGGGCCAAGGCGGCCTCGATCAGCTCCCGGGCCACGCCCCGCTGGGCTAGATCGTGGCGCAGGCGGGCGCTGCCGTGGCGCCGGGCCTTGCTGCGCACCCAGGCTTCGGCGAAGCGCTGATCGGACTGCAGGCCGAGTTCGACCATGCGCTCCAGGGTGGCCTCGATGTCTTCGGCGCTGCCGTGCGGGGCAAGTTTGCGCGCGAGTTCGGCGCGTGCATGATCCCGCTGGGCCAGCAGGCGGATGGCGCGTTCACGCAATGAACGGTCGGCCTCCGCCATGCTGCTTCCGCTCAGGCCGCAGCGTCGTCGGCCGAGGCGGCGGCGCTCAGGCCGGTGGCTGGCAGTTCGGGCAGGCCGACCGCCACGCGGACCCGGTTCTCGATCTCTCTGGCCAGGTTGGGGTTGTTGCGCAGGAATTCGCGCACATTGTCCTTGCCCTGACCGATCTTGTCGCCGTTGTAGGCATACCACGAGCCGGACTTGTCGACGATCTTGTGCTGCACGCCCAGGTCGATGATCTCGCCTTCGCGCGAGATGCCCTCGCCGTACAGGATGTCGAAATGCGCTTCGCGGAAGGGCGGGGCGACCTTGTTTTTCACCACCTTGCAGCGGGTTTCGGAGCCGATCACTTCGTCTCCCTTCTTGATCGCGCCGGTGCGGCGGATGTCCATGCGCACCGAGGAGTAGAACTTCAGCGCATTGCCGCCGGTGGTGGTTTCGGGGCTGCCGAACATCACGCCAATCTTCATGCGGATCTGGTTGATGAAGATCACCATGGTGTTGGTGCGCTTGATGTTGGCGGTGAGCTTCCTGAGCGCCTGACTCATCAGGCGGGCCTGCAGGCCGGGCAGTTGATCGCCCATTTCGCCCTCGATTTCGGCTTTCGGTGTGAGCGCGGCGACCGAGTCGATCACCACGATGTCCACACCGCCGGAGCGCACCAGCATGTCGGCGATTTCCAGCGCCTGTTCGCCGGTGTCGGGCTGCGAGATGAGCAGGTCCTGGATGTTCACGCCCAGCTTTTCGGCATAGCCGACATCGAGCGCGTGTTCTGCATCGATGAACGCAGCGGTGCCACCGAGCTTTTGCATCTCGGCGATGGCCTGCAGGGTGAGGGTGGTCTTGCCGGAAGATTCCGGACCGTAGATTTCGATCACCCGGCCGCGCGGCAGGCCGCCAAGGCCGAGCGCGATGTCCAGCCCCAGCGAACCGGTCGACACCGTCTGGATGTCCATCTCGACGTTGCCGTCGCCCATGCGCATGATCGAACCCTTGCCGAACTGTTTCTCGATTTGAGAAAGCGCAGCCTGCAGGGCCTTGGCCTTGTTGTCGTCCATGAAAACTCCTCAGTCAGATTGGCGGATTATGGCACAGAGCTTGCAGTTATGCAGTCACCTGCCGTGGGTGTGATCGGTTTCGCTGTCGGGCAATCGCGGTAGCTGGGGGAGTCTCTCCAGCGCGCGCAAGACGGCCTGCAGCCGCACGGTTTCGCGGTCGCCTGAGAAGTGGCAGGTTTCCGCAAGGGTGGGGCCGTGACGCACCGCCCAGGCCAGGCAGACGGTGCCGACCGGCTTGCCGGGGGTGGCGCCGCCCGGACCGGCGATGCCCGACACGGCCAGCGCATGGCTGGCCTGGCTGCGCGCCAGGGCTCCTTCGGCCATTTCGCGCACGGTGGCCTCGCTCACCGCACCGTGTGCGAGCAGGGTGTCGGCGCGCACGCCGAGCATGTCCTGTTTGGCCTGGTTGGAGTACGTGACGAAGGCCCGGTCGAACCACGCGGAGCTGCCTGCCGTGGCGGTGACGGTTTGTGCGATCCAGCCGCCGGTGCATGATTCGGCGGTGCACAGTACCGCTGCGTGCTGTTCCAGCCATTGGCCGGTGCTGCGGGACAGTGCGTCCAGGCGTGCCCAGTCCTGCGGGGTCATGGCGTGGCTCCGAAGAAGTGCACCAGCACCGCGATGCAGAAAATGGCATAACCGGCGGCGATGATGTCGTCGAGCATCACGCCGAAGCCGCCCTTGATCCGGCTGTCAGCCCAGCGGATGGGTTGGGGTTTGACGATGTCGAAAAAGCGGAACAGTACGACTGCAATGAGCTGCCAGGTGAAGGTGGCGGGGGCGAACAGCAGCACCAGCCACATGGCGACCATTTCGTCCCACACGATGGCGCCATGGTCCGATTCGCCCAGCGCCCGCCCGGTACGCTCGGCGGCAATCACGCCCGCGACGAACAGCGAGGCGAGCAGGCACAGGAAGACCACGTCGGAGAGGGGCGTCTTGATCAGCGGATACAGTAGCCAGGCGAGCAGGGTGCCGGCGGTGCCCGGCGCACGCGGCGACAGACCGGCGCCAAAGCCGAGGGCGATGAAGTGGGCCGGGTGGCTGAGCATGAAGGTCAGGGTCGGGCGCATGGTGTCCTAGCGAAAATGGTCATAACCGGCGCACGCGGTCGGCACCGGCCGACCGTCTGTCGTCTGTAGCTGCAGCCCGCTGCCTGCGGGCAGGATGTGGCCGATGCAGTGCAGGGGGAGGGCCAGCCGGTCGGACAGGCTGGCGATCTGCTCACGCGCTTCGCGGGGGGCGGTAAACAGCAGTTCGTAGTCGTCTCCGCCCGCCAGTACGGCCTGGCGGAGGGTGGCTGGGTCGACCCCGCCATTGGCCAGATGTTGCACCGGAAGCGCGTTTTCGACAATGCAGGCGCCCACGCCCGACTGGTCGAGCAGGTGGGCCAGGTCGCCCAGCAAACCGTCCGAGACATCCAGCATCGCCGTGGCCACATCGCGCAGCGCCAGCCCCAGCGCGACCCTGGGTTGTGGGCGCTGCTGGGCGGCAATGCACGCATCGCGCAGCGTGTCGGGCAGGCGCAGCGTGCCGCGCAGGTGGGCCAGCCCCAGGGCGGCGCGGCCGGGTTGACCGCTGATCCATACCTCGTCGCCCGGGCGCGCGCCGGCGCGGGTCACCGCCCGGCCATGCGGGACTTCGCCCATGATGGTCACGCACAGGGTGCGCGGGCCGCGTGTGGTGTCGCCGCCTGCCAGGTCCACGCCGAACGCGGCGGCGCATTCGTACACGCCTTCGGAAAACGCTTCCAGCCAGTCCTCGTCAGCCTCCGGCAGTGCCATTGCGAGCAGGGCCCAGCGGGGTTCGGCGGCCATGGCGGCGAGGTCCGACACATTCACCGCAAGCGTTTTCCAGCCCAGATCGCGGGCGTCGGTGCCAGGCAGGAAATGGGTGCCCTCCACCAGCATGTCGGTCGACACCACCAGTTGGCTGCCGGGCCACAGCGAAATCAGCGCCGCATCGTCTCCTCCGTCCAGGTCGGTGTGCAGGGTGCGGCGTTTGAAATAGCGTTGGATCAGCTCGAATTCCGAGGTCATGAGTTGATGAGCGGTTCTTCAAGGGTGGGGGGCAAGCTTACCTCAGGCTGGGGCTGGCGCCGCGCCTTTGCGCCCGGGGGCATGTGTTTTGTGGGCCTGATCTGCTACCCTCATGCCGCCGCGAGACAGCGGTTTGCCTGCATACCGGAGGGAGGAAGAAAAGGCTTATGAGCGATCAGATCAAATACCTGCTCGACGAGAAGGACATGCCCAGGGACTGGTACAACCTGGCTGCGGACCTGCCGGTGCCGCTGCCGGCGGTGCTGCATCCGGGCACCCTGCAACCGGTCGGCCCGGCCGACCTGGCACCCCTGTTTCCTGACAGCCTGATCATGCAGGAGGTCAGCACCGAGCGTCATATCGAGATTCCCGAGCCCGTGCGCGAGGTGTACCGCCAGTGGCGTCCGGCGCCGCTGTTCCGGGCTCGCCGGCTGGAGAAGATGCTCGATACCCCGGCGAAGATCTACTACAAGTACGAAGGCGTCAGCCCGGCCGGTAGCCACAAGCCCAACACGGCCATTGCCCAGGCCTTCTACAACCGGGAAGCCGGCATCCGCAAGCTCACCACCGAAACCGGTGCCGGGCAGTGGGGAACGTCCCTGTCCTTTGCCGGCGCACTGTTCGGCATCGAGGTGCAGGTGTTCCAGGTGCGCGTGTCCTACAACCAGAAGCCCTATCGCCGGGCGGTGATGGAAACCTACGGTGCGCAGTGCGTGGCCTCGCCGTCGCAGCTGACCGAATGTGGTCGCGCCATCCTGGCGAAGACGCCCGACCACCCCGGCAGTCTGGGCATTGCGATTTCCGAAGCGGTGGAACTGGCCGCGCAACGCGATGACACCAAGTACGCGCTGGGCTCCGTGCTCAACCATGTCCTGCTGCACCAGAGCATCATTGGTGTGGAGGCGATGAAGCAGATGGAGATGGCGGGCGACGATCCGGATGTGATCATCGGCTGCGCAGGGGGCGGCTCCAACTTTGCCGGGATTGCCTTCCCGTTCATCGGCGAGCGCCTGCGCGGCGGGCGCAAGCGTCGCATCGTGGCGGTCGAGCCTTCGGCCTGCCCCACGCTCACGCGCGGCAAGTACGCCTACGACTTCGGTGACCTGGCCAAGCTCACGCCGCTTGCCAAGATGCACACGCTGGGATCGAGCTTCACGCCACCGGGTTTTCATGCCGGCGGGCTGCGCTATCACGGCATGGCCCCGATGGTGTCGCACGTCATGGAGCTTGGCCTGATGGAGGCCGTTTCCTATCACCAGACCCAGTGTTTCGAGGCGGGTGTCATGTTTGCCCGCGCCGAGGGTATCGTACCTGCACCGGAAGCCAACCATGCGGTGCGGGGGGCCATCGACGAGGCGCTGCGCTGCAAGCGGGAAGGCAAGTCGGAGGTGATCCTGTTCAATCTGTCCGGCCACGGGCACTTCGACATGGCGGCCTATACCGACTACTTTGCAGGTAAACTGGTCGATCTGGACTACGACGAGGCCGAGCTGGCCATGGCCTTGTCCGGGTTGCCGAGCGTGCCGGCCTGAGTCGGACTGCGCCAGTCTATTACTGACCTTTCCGGTAGGGCGTTTGCCATGAGTGGACGCCCTGTCACTTTCGCCTTGTGCATTGCCCATGCTCAAACGCATTCCTGTCGATCTGCTCATCCCCGGCATGTTCATCAGCGATATCTGCGGATCGTGGATGGAGCATCCTTTCTGGCGAACCACCTTTCTGCTGAACGATCCACAGGACATTGCCCGCTTGCGTGAATGTGGCATTCACGAAGTGTGGATCGACACCTCGAAGGGTTGTGACCTGAAGAATCCAGCAGACCTGCAGGTGATGGAGCAGGATGCGGTGGTGGCGGAAATCGAGCGTACGCTGAGCGAAGCGGCGGCGGCTCCCGCCGAAGGGCGTTACCTGATGCGCGAGGAGCTTGCTCGCGCCAGTTTGCTGTGCGACAACGCGCGCAAGGCGATGATGTCGATGTTTTCCGAAGCGCGCATGGGCAACGCCATTCGGGCTGGCGATGTGGCGCCGCTGGTGGAGCGTATTGCCGACTCCCTGCAGCGCAATCAGAGTGCCCTGATCAGCCTGGCCCGGCTGAAAACCCGAGACAATTACACTTATCTGCACTCCGTGGCGGTTGGAGCCTTGATGATGTCGCTCGCTCGCCAGCTGGGGCTGGGCGAAGATGCCGTGCGTGAGGCCGGCATGGCCGGGCTGTTGCATGATTTGGGCAAGGCCGCAATTCCCGATGCCGTACTGAACAAACCGGGCAAGCTCACCGATGCGGAGTTCGAGGTGATCAAATCGCATCCGGAACGGGGTCACCGCATGCTTTCCAAATCGCGCGGGGTCAGTGAGGTGGCGCTCGATGTGTGCCTGCGTCACCACGAGAAGATGGATGGAACCGGTTATCCGGGCCGGTTTCCGGCAGAGAAGATCAGCCTGTTTGCGCGCATGGGCGCCGTGTGCGATGTGTATGACGCCATTACCTCCAACCGGCCGTACAAGAGCGGCTGGGACCCTGCAGAGTCCATCAGGCGCATGGCCGAATGGTGCAAGGGGCATTTCGACGAGCGGGTGTTTCAGGCATTTGTGCGCTGTGTGGGCATCTACCCCGTGGGCTCCCTGGTCAGGCTGGCTTCGGGGCGACTGGGCGTGGTCATCGAGCAGGGCCGGGATTCGCTGCTGAAACCGACCGTGAAAGTGTTTTTTTCCACCCGCTCAAACGCCCACATTGCACCCGAAGTTATGGATCTGGCCCGTCCGGGGACGGCGGATCATATCGTCAGCACTGAACCACCCGAAAAATGGGGTTTCCGGCAGCTTGAAACGTTGTGGCAGGAGGGGTGAAGGCGTGAATTTCCGGATGGTCGGCATGCAAGCAAAAAGGCCAGTCTTTTGGACTGGCCTTTTTGCTGTGTTCTGCTGGTGGGGGCACAAGGACTCGAACCTTGGACCAATTGATTAAGAGTCAACTGCTCTACCAACTGAGCTATACCCCCGATTTCTGGTAGGCCGTGCAGGGCTCGAACCTGCGACCAACGGATTAAAAGTCCGCTGCTCTACCAACTGAGCTAACGACCCCCGAAAACGAAGGATTCGAATTCTAGAGACTGATGATGGGTTCGTCAAGTTTCGGGCGTATTTTTGTTCAGGCTTCGCGCATCATCAGCCAGTATTGGATCTTGAGGGTGACTGCCGAGCCGGCGATGATTGCGGCGGTGGTGAGGATGGAGCCCATCGCGAGGGTGGAAAAGCCGCTCACACCCTGGCCGATGGTGCAGCCGAAGGCGGTGACCCCGCCAAAACCCATCAGGATTGCACCGACCAGGTGGCGGCCCAGGTCGCCTGCGCTGGCAAAGGCTTCGATGCGGAAGCTGTGGCTGATCAGGGCGTAGAGCAGCGAGCCGGCAATCACGCCAAGGGTGCCGGCGATGCCGAAGGTGACAATGCGGCTGCTGTCGCTCCACAGCATCAGCAGTTCAAGTGTGTAGGCGATCGGGGCGACGAAGGTGAAGGATTCTGCGCTGCCGCTGTTGGTGCCGATGAAGGCGCGTTCCAGGGTGTTGGGGTGCTCCTCGACAAAGGCGAACACGCCGGTGAGATACCACGCGGCCACCGACAGCCCGCCGATGACCAGGCCGCCGAGCAGGACGTCGGTCTGCCAGGCATCGCGACGAGCCAGGGCGAAGGCCAGCAGACCGCCGCCGATGAGGACGGTGGATAGCAGCAGGGCCGTGTGCGTACCCATGCCCAGGCCACCGAGGATGGAGGGGATGTCCTGTGCGGTTTCCAGCGTCGTGGACACCGTGTCGATGTAATTGACTCGCCACACGCCGAACAGGCCGCGCATGGTCATGTAGGCGGAAATGCCGAGAAAGACGAACACCACCAGCGACTTGAGGTTGCCGCCGCCGATACGGATGAGGGTTTTGCTGCCACAGCCGGAGGCGAGCGTCATGCCGACGCCGAACAGCGCGCCGCCGAGGACGTTGGACAGCCAGATCAGCCTCGGGCTGGTATAGATGGTGTCGGCCACCGAGAACAGGCCGGTCAACTGCAGGGCGGTGGTGCCGAAGATGGCCACCGCCACGGCCAGTGCCCACATGCGCATGCGTGTCCAGTCGCCCATGTTCACGATGTCGGACACTGCGCCCATGGTGCAGAAGCTGGTCTTGTTGCCGACATAGCCAAACAGGGCGCCGAGGGCAAAGGTGATCCAGGCGACGGTGGAGGTGGCAACGATGGCTTCGTCAATCATGGCTCTGGGGGTGGTGTGTAAGAGACGGGAGCGGGGATTTTAACTCAGCGCCTGCCGGTCGATGCCTGATAGCGGGTAGGGTCTTCGACACCGGCTTCGACAAAGCCCGCCCGGCGCAGCCGGCAGGCGTCGCAGTGACCGCAGGCCTGTCCGGCATCGTCGGCCTGGTAGCAGGTCACGGTGAGGCTGTAATCCAGCCCCAGCGCGCTGCCGGTGCGGATGATTTCGGCCTTGCTCATGTGCATCAGGGGAGCATGGATGGTCAGGGCTTCGCCTTCCACGGCCCTCCGGGTGGCGAGGTTGGCCATGCGCTCGAAGGCGTTGATGTACTCTGGCCGGCAGTCCGGATAACCGGAGTAATCGACTGCGTTGACCCCTATGAACACGTCGTTGGCGCCCAGCACTTCGGCCCAGGCCAGGGCCATGGACAGCATGACCGTGTTGCGCGCGGGGACGTAGGTGACCGGAATGCCCCCGCTTTCCTGGTCGGTGGGTACGCGGATGGAGGCGTCAGTGAGGGCGGAGCCGCCGAACTGGCCCAGGCTGACGCTGGCCAGACGGTGTTCGATCGCCCCCAGTTGCTCGGCGATGCGGCGGGAGGCGCTGAGCTCGGCCGCATGACGCTGGCCGTAGGCAACGGACAGGGCGTAGCAGTCGAAGCCCCGGTCACGTGCAATCGCGAGGCAGGTGCTGGAATCAAGGCCACCGGACAGCAGGATCACGGCGCGGGGGCGGATGGCGGGTGAGCTGGAGGAGAGGGGGGCAGGGGTCATGGTGGACGTGGGTCTGAGTAAAGGGTAACGGTCAGTGGCCCCCGGTCCTGCAACCGTTCGCGCTGAGCCCTCCGGTTTCGCTCAGGGCAGGCTTGTCGAAGGGGGGGAGTTCGACAGGCCCGCCACGCACGAGGGGGCACGCCAGGGCAAGGGGGCATGGTCAGGGAGCCGGCGCGGGCGGACGTTTCAGCGGCCGCGGGCGTCGTGCCAGAGGATTTTGTGCAACTGTAGCTGAAAACGGACCGGCAGGCGGTCGCGCACGATCCATTCGGCCAGATCGGTGGCGGCCAACTGTCCGTGCACCGGGGAGAGCAGTACGGTGCAGCGTTGATGCAGGCGGTGCCGGGTGATCTGCTCCCGGGCCCAGGCATAGTCCTGCTCGCCGTTGAGCACGATCTTGATTTCATCGCGGGCGCACAGCAGGGGCAGGTTGTCCCAGCGATTGCGTTCGCATTCGCCGGAGCCCGGTGCTTTCAGGTCCATGATGCGCGACACGCGCGGGTCGACCGCTGCAATGTCGAGTGCACCGCTGGTTTCCAGCGAGACCGAGAACCCTTCGTCGCACAGGCGCTGCAGCAGGGGGAGGCAGTCTTTCTGCGCCAGGGGCTCGCCGCCGGTGACGCAAACGGTGTTCAGGCCATGGCTGCGCACGGCGTCGACGATGTCGTCGAGCGAGCGCTGCTCGCCGCCCGAGAAGGCGTATTCGGTATCGCACCAGACACAGCGCAGGGGGCAGCCCGTAAGGCGCACGAACACGGTGGGCAGTCCGATGCGGGTGGACTCGCCCTGCACCGAGGCAAAAATTTCGCTCACCCGCAGGCGGGGGGCGCGGGTGGAGGTGGGGGACGACATCGCGCTTACTGGCCGAGGCGTTGCTTGGCCACCTGTGCGGCGGAGCTGTCGGGGTAGGTGGAGACGACTCTGCGCAAAGTTTCCTGAGCGCCGCGCCCGTCGCCCAGTGCCTGCTGGGTGTTGGCCAGGCCCAGCATTGCATCGGCTGCCACGCGATCCTGCGGCCAGTTGTCGAGGACGGTGTTGAAGTGCCGGCGCGCGGTGGCGATGTCGCGTGCCTGCAGTGCGGCATTGCCCGCCCAGAAATGGGCATTCGGCAAGGTGCTGCTGCGCGGGTGCTGGGCGATGAACTGGTTGAAAGCGGCGAGCGCTTCGTTGTGCTTGCCTTCCTTGAGCAGATTCAGCGCTGCCTGGTAGGCGGCGGTTTCGGCGGCCGGATCGGCGCTCGGCTGTGCTGCAGTGGCCGGGCCGCTGGTGGCTGGCGTTGCTCCGCCCAGGCTGGCAATGCCGTCGACCGGGGCGCCGCCGCCCTCCAGACGCTGGATGCGCTGATCCAGGTCTACGTAGAAGTCGCGCTGGCGCTGCTTGAGGGATTCGAGTTCGTGGCTGAGGACTTCGACCTGACCGCGCAGCCGGGCGACTTCGGCCCGCAGCGTTTCGTTCTGGTTGGTCAGGTCGAGCTGCGCCCGGCTGGTGGTCTCGATGCGGGAAGTCAGTTGCTCACGCAGTTCGATGATCTGGCGGCGGGCCTGATCGTCGCCCCCGAAGATCTGGGCGTGGGCGGATGTGACGGAAACCGAAAGGAGGGCAACAGCAACCAGGCGCAGCTTAGTCATCAGAATTCACCAGTGTAGAGCATGTCCGAACGCCGGTTTTCGGAGAAGCAGCTCTCGTTGCTGTCGTAGCAGCGGGGCTTTTCCTCGCCGAGACTGACAGCTTCGACCTGCGACTCGCGGGCACCGAGCAGCAACAGGGCCTGCTTCACGGCTTCCGCACGCTTCTGGCCCAGGGCGAGATTGTACTCGCGACTGCCACGTTCGTCGGTATTGCCTTGAACCATCATGCGCATGTCGGGGTTCTGCGTCAGAAACCGGGCATGGGCCTCGACCAGCGGAGTGAATTCGGACTTGACGATGAAGCTGTCGAAGTCGAAATACACGCTGCGGCGCGACAGGATGTTGTTCGGGTCGGTCAGCGCAGCAATGCCGGAGCCGGACATGCCCGGTGCGGTGACCGTTGCCACGCCTGTGTCGGAGCGGTCTTCGACGCCGGCTGCGGAGTCCGTGGCCGGGCCGGTGCTGCCGCAAGCGACGAGCATGGCGGACAGAAGGGCGGGCAGGAGAAACTTCTTCATTTCACTATCCTTGATAGCAGTCGTTGAGGGGGGTGAAACACGGAATCATGTGTTTATCATAAATCAAAAGCGGGGCTGTGGCCCCCAGGCCGGCTCGCGCACGTCCGAGGCCTGGATCGTCAGCTTCTGGCGGATGCGTCCGTCAGCCGAGACGGCCGACAGCACGCCCATGCCGTTGCTTTCCGATGCGTACAGGATCATCCGGCCGTTCGGTGCGAAGCTGGGCGACTCGTCGCGTGCGGAGTTGGTGAGGACAGACACCTGACGCGAGACCAGATCCATGATCGCAACCTGGAAGCGGCCGCTGTTACGGGTGATGAAGGTCATGCTGCGACCGTCTGGCGAGATGCGCGGGGTGACGTTGTAGTTGCCTTCGAAGGTGACCCGCTGGGCGCTGCCGCCCTCTGCAGGCACCCGGTAGATCTGGGCGCCGCCGCCCCGGTCGGACGAGAAATACACCCATGCGCCGTCCGGCGACCAGGCCGGTTCGGTGTCAATGCCGGGCGAGGACATGATGCGGCGCGAGCCCGAGCCGTCGGCGTTGATGACATACAGTTGCGAGTTGCCGTCCTTGGTCAGCACCACGGCCAATCGCTGCCCGTCCGGCGCCCAGGCCGGGGCGGAGTTGGAGCCACGGAAGTTGGCTACCACGTTGCGCTGGCCGGTGGGCAGGTTGTGTACGTACACAACCGGTTTCTTGGCTTCGAAGGAAACGTAGGCCAGGCGCTGACCATCCGGTGCCCACGCAGGGGAGATGATCGGTTCGCGCGAAACCAGGGCAGTCTGCGGATTCATGCCGTCGGCGTCGGCCACCTGCAGTTCGTAGCGCTCGCCGCTCTTCACCACATACGCGATCCGGCTGGAGAAGTAGCCCGGCTGGCCGGTGAGCTTTTCATACACGAAGTCGGCAATGCGGTGCCCTGTCACGCGGTACTGCGCCGGAGCCATGCGCATGGCCATGGCACCCAGTTCGGTCTGGCGCTGGGTGTCGAACAGGCGGAAGCGCACATCCAGGCGACCGTCGGACTGAGGCACGATGCTGCCGGTGAGCACCGCATCCGCGCCACGGCTGCGTACGCCGGCCAGATCGGGCATGACCGACTCGGGCAGGGCCACCAGTCCCATGTCGATCAGGCTGAACAGCCCGCTGCGCTCAAGGTCGGCCCGCACTACGTCGGTGACGCTGCGCGGCAGCGATCCTTCGTTCTCGAAAATCGGGATGGCCACCGGAAAGCGCGTGGCCCCGGCACCGGTGATCTCGATCGACAGCTGCGCTTGTGCGCCGACACTGGCGAACACCAGCAGTCCGGCGAGCAGCGCACGGCTGGCGGCATGGAAGGCGGCACGAAGGAGAGCAGGTCTTGAGTGCATGGCAGTGTGTTCTTTGCGTTGCAGCATTATAGCGATTCCTGAGAAGGTCAAACGATTTTTGAAGGTTGTTAATCCTTGATTTTACAATTGTTTTATACAAATTTTGATGCTGCGAATCAATCCTCGTTGGGTCGGAACTTCAGCTCCAGCAAACGCTCGGTAGGGCCTGAGGCGGGCGTCGGCAACGGATTGGAGGCATTGATGGCCCGCTCGATCGCCGCATCCAGTTCCGGGATGCCGGAAGATTTGCGCAGCCTGACACTCAGGATCGTGCCGTCGGGCATTTGCTCGACGCTGAAGATCGCTTCCGGATTGCCGGCGATGCCGGGCGGGCGCACCAGCCGGGAGCGCACGCGGGCGGCAATCCGGTCGCTATAGCCCGGATCGGTTCCGGGCGTGCCGGCCTGACGGGCGTCTGCCCGCATCATGTTCTCGATGGCCAGACGTTCGGACTCCTGCGCGAGCATCTGGGCCATGTAGTCATCCCTGGGCGGCGTGATTGGCTTGGGTTCCGGTTTGGGCTCGGGCTTGGCCTGTGGTTTGGGCTCAGGCTTGGGTTCTGGTTTGGATTGGGGCTTCGGCTCGGGTTTCGGTTCTGGTTTGGGGTGGGGTTTTGGCTCCGGCTTCGGTTCAGGCTTGGGCTCGGGCTTGGCCTGTGGCTTGGGTTCTGGTTTGGGCTGAGGTTTCGGCTCTGGCTTGGGTTCGGGCGCCTTGGTCGCAATATCGGGCTTCGGTTCAGGCTTTGGCGCGGGCTTTGGGGGCTCGGGCCTGGGCTCTGGCTTCGGTGCGGGCCTGGGTTCGGGTTTGGGTTCCGGTTTTGGGGCTGGGCGTGGGGGCGTGACCACGGCCGGGGCGGGTACAGGCGCGGCCACCAGTGCCACTTCCATGGCAGCCGGTGGCTGGCTCTGCCAGCGAATGCCGAAGAACAGGAAGGCGGCCAGCCCGAGGTGCACCGCCACCGTCAGGCTGAGCGAAAGCCATTTGCCCGGCAGTGGGCGGTGTTCGAGATACGGCTTGTCGGTCATGATCCGCTCTGGGTCTGCAGGCCCACTTTCTGTATGCCGGCCTGGCGCAGGCCGTTCAGGGTGTCCATCACCTTTTCGTAGGACACCCGCTTGTCGGCGGCGACCACCACGGCCTGCGCGGGGTCGCGGGCAATCGCGAGATTGAGCTCGCGCACCAGTTCGGTGTTGCCGATATCCACTGGTGTGGCTGCAGCGGTGGTCTTGAAGGCCAGGCTGCCGTCTTCCTTGACGATGACATACATCGCCTCGGAGGGGGGCTGAGGGACGTCGGCCACGGTGGGCAGGTCCACCGTGCCGGTCTGAATCATGGGGGCAGTGACCATGAAGATGACGAGCAGAACCAGCATCACATCGATGTAGGGCACAACGTTGATCTGATTCATCAGGCGACGCGAGCGCATGGTGATGTCCTCGAATGCTCAGCGCAGATGGCGTTGCAGGATGTTGGAAAACTCTTCCATGAAGCTTTCGAAGCGGATGCCGATCCGGTCGATGTCATGGGTGTAGCGGTTGTAGGCCACGACGGCCGGAATCGCTGCAAACAGGCCGATGGCCGTGGCCACCAGTGCTTCGGCAATGCCCGGTGCGACAGTGGCCAGGGTGGCGGTGGTCATGCTGGACAGGCCACGGAAGGCGTTCATGATGCCCCACACGGTGCCGAGCAGGCCGATGTAGGGGGACACCGAGCCGACCGTGGCCAGAAAGGCGAGGTGTGCCTCCAGGTCGTCCATCTCGCGCTGGTGCGTGGCGCGCATGGCGCGGCGGGCGCCGTCGATGATTGCCGCGTTGTCGTGGCTTTTGGCGCGCAGCTTGGTGAACTCGCGGTAGCCGGCTTCAAAGATGCGTTCCATGCCGCCGGTTTCGTGACGTGCAGACGCGGCGGACTGGTACAGGGTGCTGAGGTCGCCCCCGCTCCAGAAGTCGCGTTCGAAGTCCTGCGTACTGCTGCGGGCGCTGCGGATCTGGAACCATTTGCGGAAGATCCAATACCAGGAAAGCAGCGAAAGTGCCACGAGCAGCGCCATGATGAGCTGAACGAGGACGCTGGCCTGGCTGATCAGGTGGAGAATCGAGAGGTCTTGGTTGACGGTCATGATGGATCGGGGGTGAGCAGTTGGGCGCGCAGTGCCGGGGGCAGTGCGACCGGGCGGTTCCTCAGGGTGTCGATGCAGGCGATGCAGATTCTGGATTCGAAGATAAGTTCCTCATTTCTAAGGATGTTTTGTGCAAATAAAAGGCTTGCGCCACGCATCTCGGCGACCGTGCTGATGACCTGCAGTTGATCGTCCAGGCGTGCAGGGCGCCGATAGTGGGCCTGCACCGACGAGACCACGAAACCGGTGTGTGCCTCTTCGAGCATGCGTTGCTGCTCGAAGCCCAGGCTGCGCAGCCATTCGGTGCGCGCGCGCTCGCAGAAACGCAGATAGTTGGCGTAATACACGACGCCGGCCGCGTCGGTGTCTTCGTAATACACGCGCACCGGCCAGACAAAGGCGGGCGGGGTGGCGGAAGCGGGCCGGGTCAGGGGGAGGGACGATGCATGCATGCAGCGCATTCTAGCCGAGCGGGTCGTGTTGCGTGCCGTGACAGATGCGCCGGGGATTGCAAGAATTATTGACATGGCCCGGCCGTCGCAAGTTGGTTGTTGCCCGCACCACGGTAGAATATCTCGCTAAATGCTATGCTTGGGCCTTCCGGAGGCCTTGTTCTGGCTCCTTAACGTGGATTGTGCATATCGTGGCTTCGCCGATTTTTGGTAAGAAACCGGCTGCTGAAAAACCGACCGCTTCCCGGCGCAGGGAAGTCGCGCGTGCGTCCGCAGCCAAGAAACCACCCGCGCCTACCGAGTTGTCCACCATTGACTTCGGTGATGCATCCGTGGCGCTGTCCGATTGTGCCGGGCAGGTTGAAGTACAGGAAGTGGGCCCCGGCCTGGGCGCCGCTTTCGAGGAAGCTGCCGTGCTGTACGCCAACGGCGACGTGCGCGAGGCCGAGGCCGCGCTGGAGTCGGTGCTTGGCGAAGGGCATGGTGCGGCCGGTGAAGGGCTGTGGATGATGCTGCTGGATCTGTTCCGTCTGACCGGACAGAAGGATCGTTTCGAGTCTCGGGTGCTCGACTATGCGACCCGCTTCGAGCGTTCGCCGCCGCCGTGGACCGACCTGTCCAACAAGGTGCGGCGTGCCAAGGCCGATGTGGTGCCGCTGATCAATCTGGTAGGGGTGCTGTCGGCGAAGACGGCCGACCAGATCGGCCAGATCCGTGTCATTGGCGAGCGCTCCGGGTCGATCCGGGTCGATCTCAAGCGCCTGCGCGGCTGCGATGAGGAGGGCTGTCATCTGTTGTTGCAGCTCATCCGCGACCTGCGTGCCGAACGTGCCAAGCTCACCATCCTGAATGCCTCGCAGTTGGCCGAGCTGCTCGCGGCGCAGGTCAAGGTGGGCGAGGCAAGCAACAAGGAAGGCTGGCTGCTGCTGCTGGAAATGCTGCAGCACACCGACGAGTTCGAGCGCTTCGAGCAGATTGCGCTCGACTATGCCATTACCTTCGAGGAGTCGCCGCCTTCCTGGGAGGCGGTCGAACGCATCGCCACCGAGGAGCTGCGCGAGATCGAGGAAGAGCAGGCGCGCTCCGAGTCCACTTTCGTGTTCGAGGGCGAACTGATCAATGCCGGTGGCGACACCCTGCGCAATCTGGCCGCCTTTGCGTCAGAACGCAGTGCGGTGGAGGTCGATTGCACCGACCTGCGGCGCATGGACTTCGTCACCGCCGGCACGCTGTTCAACATCCTGTCCACCCTGCGCACGCAGGGCAAGCAGATCAAGCTGCAGAACGTCAACGCGATGGTGGCGGCCTTGCTGCGGGTGATGGGGGTCGATCAGGTCGCGCAGGTCATGGTGCGCGCCTGAGCGGCGGCCGGCCTGCAGCATCAATCATTCAAGGAATTTCGGATGGAACAATATCACGGCACCACGATCCTGTCGGTGCGCCGGGGCCGGCATGTTGCGCTGGGGGGCGATGGGCAGGTCACGCTTGGCAACATTGTCGTCAAGGCCACCGCTCGCAAGGTGCGCACGCTCTACCATGGCCGGATACTGGCCGGTTTTGCCGGCGGTACGGCCGACGCCTTCACGCTGTTCGAGCGTTTCGAGGGCAAGCTTGAGAAGCACCAGGGCAACCTGCTGCGCAGCGCGGTCGAGCTTGCCAAGGACTGGCGCACCGACCGCATGCTGCGCCGGCTGGAGGCGATGCTGGCCGTGGCCGACGCCGAGCACTCGCTGATCATCACCGGCAATGGCGATGTGCTCGAACCCGAGCAGGGCATCGTGGCCATCGGCAGCGGCGGGGCCTATGCCCAGTCCGCCGCGCGGGCCCTGTGGGAAAATACCGATCTGGGGCCGGAAGAGATCGTGCGCAAGTCGCTGGCGATCGCCGGGGATCTGTGCATCTATACCAATCAAAGCCATGTCGTTGAGGTGCTGGAGGCATGACCATGCAGATGACGCCGCCGGAGATTGTCTCCGAACTGGACAAGCACATTGTCGGCCAGAACAGGGCCAAGAAGGCCGTGGCCATTGCGTTGCGCAACCGCTGGCGCCGTGCCCAGGTGGATGAACCGCTGCGCAGCGAGATCACGCCCAAGAACATCCTGATGATCGGCCCCACCGGGGTGGGCAAGACCGAGATCGCCCGTCGTCTGGCACGGCTGGCGAATGCGCCGTTCATCAAGATCGAGGCGACCAAGTTTACCGAGGTCGGTTACGTGGGGCGCGATGTGGACACCATCATCCGCGATCTGGCTGAAATCGCGGTGAAGGATGTGCGCGAGCGGGCGATGCGTTCGGTGCGCGACCGCGCGATGGATGCCGCCGAGGACCGGGTGCTGGACGCCCTGCTGCCGCCGGCCCGTCCGGTGTCATTCGATGCCGAGCCCGTGGCGCATGATTCCGGCACACGGCAGAAGTTTCGCAAGAAACTGCGCGAGGGCGAGCTTGACGACAAGGAAATCGAGATCGAAGTGGCCATGCCCGGCATGTCCGCCGAAATCTTTGCACCTCCGGGCATGGAGGAGCTGACCCAGCAGATTCAGGGGATGTTCCAGAACATGGGGGGCGGGCGCAAGAAGCAGCGCAAGCTGCGCATCGCCGATGCGCTGAAGGTCTTGGCCGACGAAGAGGCCGCACGCCTGATCAATGACGAGGAAGTGAAGGGCGAGGCGGTGCGTGCAGTGGAGCAGAACGGCATCGTGTTCCTCGACGAGGTGGACAAGATTGCGGCGCGCTCCGATGTGGGCGGCGCCGACGTGTCGCGCCAGGGCGTGCAGCGCGACCTGCTGCCGCTGGTCGAAGGCACCACGGTGTCCACCAAGTACGGCATGATCAAGACCGACCACATCCTGTTCATCGCCAGTGGGGCCTTTCACCTGTCCAAGCCCTCCGACCTGATTCCCGAACTGCAAGGGCGTTTCCCGATCCGTGTGGAGCTGGAAAACCTGTCGGTGGAGGATTTCGAACGCATCCTGACGCAGACCGATGCCTGCCTCACCCGTCAGTACCAGGCCCTGCTGGGGACCGATGGGGTGGAGGTGGCGTTCGCACCGGAAGGCATTCGCCGGCTGGCGGAGATTGCCTTCCATGTGAATGAAACCACCGAGAACATCGGCGCCCGTCGCCTGTATACGGTGATGGAGAAGCTGCTCGAAGAGGTTTCCTTCTCCGCCGGCAAGGCCGGGCTGGAGCGGGTGGACATCGATGCCGCCTACGTCGATGAGCGTCTCGAGGGTTTGTCGCAGCGCGAAGACCTGGCGCGTTACGTACTGTGAGTACTGTGAGGTACAGGCGGCTGTCCTGAACCTGTCTCGTGTGCTGCTGGAACGCCGGCCCCGGGCCGGCGTTCTGTTTGATGGGCGTTGTTTCGTTGTGTCCCGGCCATGCTGATCCGCATTCTTTCGATTCTTTTCCCCCTGTTTGCGATCACCGCGCTGGGCTATTTCATTGGCCGGCGCCTGAAGCCCGACCTGTCCCAGGTGAATCGCCTGAACATGGACGTGTTCGTGCCCGCGCTGGTGTTTGCAGCGCTGGCGAGCAAGGAGTTCCGGATTGCCGAATATCTGTCGCTGTCGCTGGCGACGCTGGTCATCGTGCTGGTGTCGGGGCTGGCGGGCTGGCTGCTGGCGCGAGCCACCGGTTTGCAGGTGAAGACGCTGGTGCCGCCGATGATGTTCAACAACTGTGGCAATCTGGGGGTGCCGCTGGCGGTGCTCGCGTTTGGCGATGTTGCACTGGCGCCGGCGGTGATGATGTTCATGGTGTCGAACCTGCTGCACTTTACCTACGGGGCCTGGCTGCTCGATCACAACATCCGGCTGTGGAATGTGTGGACCGTGCCGTCGGTGCTGGCCACCCTTGCCGGCATCGCGGTGGCGCTGCTGGGGGTCGAAATCTGGCCGCCGCTGATGGTGGCGATCAAAATGGTGGGAGACATCGCGATTCCGCTGATGCTGATTTCGCTGGGCGTGCGGATTGCCGATTCGCGCATTTCGGCTGTGGGGCTGGGTCTGATGGTCGCTGTGGTGCGCCCCCTGCTCGGCATGGCACTGGCCTGGGGGCTGATCGCGCTGATGGAACTGCCGCCCCTGCAGGAAGCTTTGCTGCTGGTGTTCGGGGCGCTGCCACCGGCGGTGCTGAACTTCATCTTTGCCGAACGTTACCGCCAGGAGCCGCAACTGGTGGCGTCCATGGTGTTGGTCGGCAATGTGATGTCGCTGGTGTTCCTGTCGATTGCACTGGCACTGGTGCTGCCCTGAGCGCGCGGGGCGGCCCCGGGCGCCTGACATGCGCCGCAGGGCCCCCTGTGCGGGGCTGCGGCGCATGGTGCTGCCGAAGGGGTAGCGCCTCTAGAAGGCGCTGCCCGGCAGGGCGATGCGGCCTTCGGTGCTGAACTGATAGTCCTTGAACACATGCTCGGCGTCGAGCAGGCGGTAATTGCCGTCATCGCCCAGTACGCTGGTGTCCTTGAGCCGGTAGGTGTAGTGGCCGCAGGTCCAGCAGTCGAAATTGCGCATGTGGGTGCACAGACAGGTCTTGTCCATCACCTTCAGGCGCTTGGCCTCGGGGTGCAGGGCCAGCTCGCGGTTGTATGCCGCGATGTAGGCACAGTGGCCATTCGCGTCGAGCAGATAGCCGTAGGCTTCGCAGTTGGGGCGGATGCCGGAGCCGATCGCAGGGCTGCTCTTGAGCATGCGCATCGGGTAGCCGGTGGGCGAGATCATGTTGACCTCGATCTCTTCTTCCTGGGCCTTGAAGTAGTGCTGTTTCACATCGTCCGGCAGGCCGCATTCGCGGGTGACGGTGAAGCGGGTGGCCACCTGTACCGCTGCTGCGCCGTTTTCCATGAAGGATACTGCGTCGCTGCCGGTAAACACGCCGCCGGCAGCGATCAGCGGGATATCGAGCTGCTCGGACTTCAGCCAGGCGGCGATCTCGGCGACGATGACATGCAGATCGTACTTTGCCCAGTCCAGCCCGAATCCCAGGTGTCCGCCGGCCAGCGGGCCTTCAACCACCACGAAATCGGGCAGACGGCCGGTGCGTGCGGACTTGCGCAGGAACAGCTGCAGCGCGCGCAGCGAGGACACGATGATGCCCAGCTTCGCATCGTGGAAGCGCGGGTGATCCTCGATCAGCGCAAACGAGCCCAGGTGCAGGCCCGCCGCCAGGGTGATGCCATCGATGCCGGCATCCAGCGCCGAGCGCATGCGCACCCGAAGGGTTTCCTTCGGGCTGTTCATGGTCAGCTTTTCCATGCAGTTGATGAACACCAGCCCGTCGCCCTGCTTGCGCTCCATGGTGCGGCGCACATGGGTTTCGGTGGCTTCGGCAATCAGCCCGAGGTCGAACTGGACGTCGGACTTGTCGGTGTTGGCGACGTTGTACTTGTACTGCTTGAGCTTGTCGCGCACATATTTGGTGTCGTAACGCCGGTCGCTGACGGTGGGCAGCATTGCGTCGGAAATATGCCCGATTCCGCCCAGCTTTGCCGCGATCAGCGACAGGTCGGCCGTCGAGATATCGACGCCCATGCCGCCGATCATGATCGGCACGAGTTCCTGTTTACCCAGTTTCAGACGAAAGTCGTCTACACGCTTCATGATGTCCTGCTGATTATTATGAATTCACGGTGGAGGGCTCCGCGCAGACCAACGAAATGGCCGCCGGTGCCCGAAGATTCTCCTCTCCGGGGTGAAGGATACCCGTTCTGGGGGCAGTTTGCCCGAGTGGACTGCCCGATGAGGGGTGTGTGAGGGGTTGAAGGCAGGGTCGTGTGCCTGTGGCACGACTGTCAAGCGTTCCGGGCCGGCGTGTTGCAGGGGCCGGCCCGGCGGGCGGTGTCAGGCGATCATGCCGGCACCGACGGTGTTGTTGGTGCTCTCGTCGATGATGATGAAGGCGCCGGTGGCGCGGTTGTCGGCGTAGGGGTCGGCGACGATGGGCTGGGCGAGCTTGAGGGTGACCCGCGCGATGTCGTTCATCGCCAGCTGGCTGGCCTCTTCGTGCGCGAGGGTGTTCACGTCCAGGCGGTAGTCGATCTTGGCCACCTTGGCCTTCACTTCGCGGGTGGTATGGCGCACGAGGTAGGTGCGCGCGGGCGACAGCGGAGTTTCCGACAGCCAGCACACGGTGGCGTCGATCTGCTTGACCGGCTCGGGCGCTTCGGCCGATTTGACGATGAGGTCGCCGCGCGAGATGTCGATCTCGTCTTCCAGCAGCAGGGTCACCGACTGCTCGTGGATGGCACGGTCCAGGCGCGTGCCGCCGAGCTCGATGGCCTTGACGCGGCTGGTCGCACCCGAGGGCAGCACGGTGACCGCATCGCCCACGGCGATTTCGCCGGATTCCACCCGACCCATGAAGCCACGATAGTCATGCAGTTCCGGGTTGGCGGAGTCCTGCGGGCGGCACACGAACTGCACCGGGAAGCGGAAGTCCTCGGCCTGCTCGGTATGTGCGGCGGGCGCAGCTTCGAGGATTTCGAGCAGGGTGGGGCCTTCATACCAGCCCAGGCGCTCGCCACGGTCGACGATCATGTCGCCGGCCAGTGCGGAGATCGGGATGAAACGCACGTCCTTGATGCCGAGCTTGCCGGCAAAGGCGAGGTAATCGGCCTTGATGCGTTCGAAGCTGGCCTGGTCGTAATCGACCAGATCCATCTTGTTGACCGCTACCAGCAGGTGCGGGATGCCGACCAGGCTGGCGAGATAGGAGTGGCGCCGGGTCTGCACCTGCACGCCCTTGCGCGCATCGACCAGGATGATCGCCAGGTTGGCGGTGGACGCGGCGGTGACCATGTTGCGGGTGTACTGCTCGTGGCCCGGCGCGTCGGCGATGATGTACTTGCGCGTGCCGGTGGAGAAGTAGCGGTAGGCGACGTCGATGGT
>JBAYOV010000008.1:0-81822 GCA_041678045.1 Rhodocyclaceae bacterium | reverse complement strand
GATCAAGGCGCTGACCAAGTTCGGCTTCATCCCGCAACACGCCTGATTCCAGGTCACCTTCGCTCCGATGACCTGCTGCGGTCAGGACTTCGCTCGTTCAGAAGCAGGGCTCTTTCACGTTAAGATTCACCCATCGCGTCATCCACGGCGAAATGCCGTGGCCTCATTGAAGCATTAAAAACGGTGAAGATCACGCCTTCCACCCGGCTGTCATCCACGGCGAAATGCCGTGGCCTCATTGAAGCGGCTGGCAGCCGGCCTTTGGTCAGTGTAGGGTTCAAAAAACGCCCTGGGTGAAGCTTGAACGATTGATTACTGTTAGCATTTTGAAGGTGCTGTAGATGCTCACTCACGCGCAATCATGATCGGTTTTACTCCGCATATCTTCAGGGAGGAGAAGTCAATGCACCAGCCACACGATACCAAAGGAGACCTTGCATGAAACTGAGCAGCCAGAGTTTTGCCGAAGGGGACTGGATTCCGGCCGAGTACGCATTCTGCAGGCCCGCCGAGACCGGCCATGCCTGCCTGAGCGACAACATCAGCCCGCATCTGGCGTGGGAGGAGGCGCCGGCGGGAACGCGTTCCTTCGTGCTGATCTGCCACGACCCGGACGTTCCGTCCAGGGGCGACGACGTGAATCAGGAGGGGCGCAGCGTGCCGGCCAGCCTGCCACGGGTGGATTTCTTCCACTGGCTGCTGGTGGATTTGCCCGCCAGTGTCACCGAACTGGCGCGGGGGAGCTTTTCGGAGGGCGTCACCCCCGGCGGCAAACCGGGGCCACAGGCAGCCCAGGGCAGCCGCCAGGGGATCAACGATTACACGGCCTGGTTTGCCGGTGACGAGAGCATGCGGGGCGACTACTACGGCTACGACGGCCCCTGCCCCCCGTGGAATGACGAACTGCGCCACCGCTACGTGTTCACGGTGTATGCGCTGGATGTCGCCAGCCTGACGCTGGGCGAACGTTTCAACGGCGCTGAGGTGCGCAAGGCCATGGAGGGCCATGTACTGGCCCAGGCCTCGCTCACCGGCCTGTACAGCCTCAACCCGGCAGTGCGTCCGCCGGCCTGAGGCCCGCGCGGTTCAGTCCTTCCAGCCACCCCCGAGCAGCTTGTACAGCATCACCCGGTTGCCGGCTTCCGACAGCCGGGTGGAGATCAGGGCCTGCTCGGCGGCATACAGGGTGCGTTGCGCATCCAGCAGACCCAGATAGCTGTCCAGCCCGGAGCGGTAACGCGCTTCGGACAGGCGGTGATGCTCGGTGGCCACCTCGAGCAGGCGGGTGCGTACCGACAACTGTTCGGCCAGGCTTGCACGCAGCGCCAGGGCATCGGCCACCTCGCGGAAGGCCGACTGTATGCCCTGTTCGTACTGCGCCACCGCAATGTCGCGCTGCACCTCGGCCACTTCCAGGCCAGCCGCACGGCGCCCGCCATCGAAGATCGGCAGGTTGATGCGCGGCAGGAAACTCCACATGCCCGCACCGCCGCTGAAGAGGTCATCCAGCTCGGACGAGGCGACCCCGGCGCTGGCGGTCAGCGTGATGCTCGGGAAGAACGCCGCCCGGGCTGCGCCGATGTTCGCATTGGCCGCCTGCAACTGTCGCTCCAGCGAGAGGATGTCGGGGCGGCGGGTGAGCACGCTGGAGGCAATGCCCGATTCGACCTCGGCCACTGCGGCAAAGGCCGTCTCGATGCGCGCCGGCAACCATTGCTCATCCACCTGCCCGCCCACCAGCAGGGCCAGCGCATTGCGCGCCTCGGCAAGCTGCACCGACAGGCTGGCCACATCGGCGCGGGCTTCGAGCATGGAGGTTTCCGCCTGGGTCACATCCAGCGCCGACAGCACACCGCCCTCGAAGCTGCGCCGGGTCAGCTCCAGCGACTCGCGGCGCGTCTCCGAGGTGCGGCTGGCCAACTCCAGCAGCTCACGGGTGGCCCCCATCCTCAGCCAGGCATTCGCCACTTCGGCAATCAGCGTGTTGCGGGCGCTGCGATGCGCCTCCTCGCTGGCCAGAAAGCGCGCCAGCGCCTGCTCGTTGAGACTGCGCACCCGCCCGAAAAAGTCCAGCTCGTAAGTGGCCAGCCCGACCGTGGCGGAATACTGCCGGTTGATCGCAGCCTCGCCCGAAGGGCTCAGGCTGTCCGGCAGGCGCTGGGCGCTTTGCTGCGCCCCCGCATCCACCCCCGGCAGACGGTCGGCCCGGCTGATGCGGTACTGTGCGCGGGCCTGCTCGATATTGAGCGCGGCAATGCGCAGGTCGCGGTTGTGCGCCAGGGCGCGCTCCACCAGCGCCTGCAGTGCCGGATCGGTGAAGTATTCCTTCCACGCCAGCGCCTCCAGCGGAGCGCGCGCATCGGCATCGGCCTCCGCTGCGCCGGCCTCGGTGAGCACCCAGTGCGCCGGCACCGGAGCATCCGGGCGCTGGTAGTCGGGGATCATGCTGGCGCAGCCCCCCAGGAGCACTGCGGACAGCGCCGCAGCCAGTCGTGTCACAGCCATCATGCCTTGCCCTCCCCGGTCACACCGGTACTGGTTGCGGACGGGAGCCTGCGCACATCGTCCGACACCTGTTCATTGCCACTCTTGAAGATACGCCGGATCAGCACATAGAACAAAGGCACGAAGAAAATGCCCAGCACGGTGGCCGAAATCGTGCCGCCGAGCACTCCGGTGCCGATGGCGTTCTGGCTGCCCGAACCGGCGCCGGTGGCAATCGCCAGCGGCACCACCCCCAGACCGAAGGCCAGCGAGGTCATCAGGATCGGACGCAGACGCATGCGCACCGCTTCGAGCGTGGCCGTGATCAGGTCCTTGCCCTCCTTTTCCATCAGCGACTTGGCGAATTCGACGATCAGGATCGCGTTCTTCGACGACAGCCCGATGGTGGCAAGCAGGCCAACCTGGAAGTAGATGTCGTTGGGCAGACCGCGACCGGTGGCCGCGAGCAGCGCCCCGAGTACCCCCAGCGGCACGACCAGCATCACCGCAAAGGGCACCGACCAGCTTTCATACAGGGCGGCCAGACACAGGAACACCACCAGAATGGAGAGCGCGTACAGGGCCGGCGCCTGCGCCCCGGAACGACGCTCCTCGAAGGACGTGCCGGTCCACTCGAAACCGATGCCGGGCGGCAACTGCGCCATGATTTCCTCCACGGCCTGCATCGCCTCGCCGGACGACAGGCCGGGGGCGGCCTGGCCGAGCAGCTCGATGGACGGCTGGCCGTTGTAGCGCTCCAGACGTGGCGAACCGTAGGTCCAGCGCGCGCTGGTGAAAGCCGAGAACGGCACCATCTCGCCTTCGCGATTGCGCACATACCACTTGTCGAGGTCTTCCGGCGTCATGCGTGCCGGGGCATCGGCCTGCAGATACACCTTCTTGATGCGCCCACGGTCGAGAAAGTCGTTGATGTAGGCGCCCCCCCACGCAGTAGACAGCGTGTCGTTGATGTCTGCAATCGACACCCCGAAGGCGGAGGCCTTGGCATGGTCGATGATCAGTTCGTACTCGGGCGTGTCGTCCTGACCGTTCGGGCGCACGGCCACCAGCCGTGGATCTTGCGCAGCCATGCCAAGAAACTGGTTGCGCGCGCCCACCAGCGCCTCATGCCCCAGGCCGGCGCGGTCCTGCATCTGCACGTTGAAACCGCTGGAGGTCCCCAGCTCGATCACCGCCGGGGGCACGAAGGCGAACACCATGGCCTCGCGAATCTGCGAAAACGCCCCCATCGCACGCGCAGCCACGTCGTTGACACTCATGCCCGGCGCCTTGCGCAAGTCCCAGTCATGCAGGTTCACGAACCCGATCCCCATGTTCTGGCCACTGCCGCCAAAGCTGAAACCGGCGACGGTGAAGAGGGCCCGCACCGTATCCTTCTCGTTTTCCAGGAAGTGCTGCTCGACCTTCTCCAGCACCGCAAGCGTGCGCTCCTGGGTGGCGCCTGCGGGCAGCATCACCTGGTTGAACATCACCCCCTGATCTTCCTGCGGCAGGAACGAGGTGGGCAGGCGCATGAACAGGAAGGCAAGCACCCCCAGGGTCACCAGGTAGATCAGCATGAAGCGCCCGCCCCGGCGCAGGATGCCGGCCACCGCCGACTCGTAGCGCTGGGTGTTGCGGTTGAACATGCTGTTGAACCAGCGGAAGAAGCCGGCAAACCAGCCGCCTTCCGAAATCTCGTGCCCCTTCTCCACCGGTTTGAGCATGGTTGCGCACAGCGCCGGGGTGAAGATGATCGCCACCAGCACCGAGAAGGCCATTGCCGACACGATGGTGATCGAGAACTGGCGATAGATCACGCCGGTGGAGCCCCCAAAGAAGGCCATCGGCACGAACACGGCGGACAGCACCAGACCGATGCCGACCAGCGCGCTGGTGATCTGGTCCATCGAGCGTTTGGTGGCCTCCTTGGGTGGCAACCCCTCCTCGCTCATCACCCGCTCGACGTTCTCCACCACCACGATGGCATCATCGACCAGCAGACCGATGGCAAGCACCATGCCGAACATGGTCAGGGTGTTGATCGAGAAACCCAGCGCCGCCATCACTCCGAAGGTACCCAGCAGCACCACCGGAATGGCAATGGTCGGAATCAGCGTCGCACGGATGTTCTGCAGGAACAGGAACATCACCAGGAACACCAGGATCACCGCTTCGATCAGCGTCATCACCACCGACTTGATCGACAGCGCCACGAAGGGCGTGGTGTCGTAGGGCACCACCACCTCGACGCCTTCGGGGAAGTAACGCGACATGTCGTCGAGCGCGGCCCGCACCGCCGCACCGGTCTCGATCGCGTTGGCCCCCGACGCAAGGCGAATGCCCAGCCCGGATGCCGGACGCCCATTGAAGCGCGCCACGGTGCCGTAGTTTTCGGCGCCGATCTCGATGCGTGCTACATCGCGCAACCGCACCTCGCCCCCTTCGGCCGAAGTGCGCAGCAGGATCGCCTCGAATTGCTCCACCGTTTGCAGCCGGCTCTGTGCCGTGATGGTTGCGGTGAAGCCCTGCCCCGGCACGGCCGGCGTGCCCCCGAGCTGACCGGCCGAGACCTGCGTGTTCTGCGCGACCAGCGCCGCACGCACATCACCCGGGGTGAGCTTGTAGTTGAGCAATCTGGCCGGATCCAGCCATACCCGCATCGCGTACTGCGCACCGAACACCTGCACTTCGCCCACGCCACTGACCCTGGAAAGCGGGTCCTGCACGGTGGACACCACGAAGTCCGACAAATCGTACTGGCTCAGGCTGTTGTCCGAAGACACGAAGCCCACCACCATCAGGAAGTTACGCGCCGACTTGGCCACCTGCACGCCCTGCTGCTGCACCGCCTGTGGCAGCAGGGGCAGTGCCAGTTGCAATTTGTTCTGCACCTGCATCTGCGCGATGTCGGGGTCGACCGTGGCCTCGAAGGTGAGGGTGAGCGACGCCCGGCCATAGGCATCGCTGGACGAGTTCATGTACAGCAGGCCGTCCAGCCCGGTCATCTTCTGCTCGATGATCTGTGTCACCGAATCCTCGACCGCCTTCGCCGACGCCCCGGGATAGCTGGCGTTGATGACGATGGCCGGCGGTGCAATGGCCGGATACTGCGAAACCGGCAGCTTGAGGATGGACAATGCCCCGAAGAGCATGATCACGATTGCAATCACCCATGCAAAGATGGGCCGATCAATGAAAAAACGTGCCATGTTCCCCGCCTCCTCAGCCTTCGGCCGGCTTCATCGCTTCAGCCTGGGCCGGGGCACCGGGGCGCACGCGCTGCAGCCCCTCGACAATCACCTGCTCACCCGGCTTCAGCCCTTCGGTGATCACCCAGTGCTCACCCATAGAACGGTCTGCGCGCACGATGCGCGACTCGGCCAGGCCCTCCGGCGTGACAACCATCACGTAGGCATTGCCACGCGGGTCGCGCCCGAGCGCCGCATGCGGCAGCAGGAACACATCGGACTTCACCCCCTGCTGGATGCGCGCCCGCACATACATGCCGGGCAGCAACTCGCCGGACGGGTTCGGAAACAGCGCACGCAGGGTCACGCTGCCGGTGAGGGTGTCGACCGCCACTTCCGAGAACTCCAGCCGACCGGTTTCACGGTATTCGCTGCCATCCTCCAGCACCAGTCTCACCGCCACCTCACCTTCGTCGGTACGCATGATGCGACCGGCTTCAAGGTCGCGGCGCAGGCGCAGCAGTTCGGCGCTCGACTGGGTGAGGTCCACATAAATCGGGTCGAGCTGCTGGATGGTGGCCAGCGCATTGGCCTGGTTGGCTGTCACCAGCGCCCCGGCCGTCACCGTGGAGCGGCCGATGCGCCCGCCAATCGGCGCAGTGAGCTTGGTGTAGGCCACATCGATGCGCGCGCGCTCCAGTGCCGCCTTGGCCGCAGCCACATCGGCTTCGGCCAGGCTCAGAGCGGCACTGGCGTCATCCCTGGCCTGCTGGCTGACCGCGTCGATCTTGGCCAACCCTTCATAGCGTCGGGCAGTGAGACGGGCCGATGCGGCATTCGCCTCGGCGCGCGCCAGCGAGGCACGGGCGCTGTCGAATGCCGCCTTGTAGGTGGCCGGATCGATCTGGTACAGCAGGTCGCCCGCCTTCACCTCGGTGCCTTCCTCGAAGGCGCGCCGCTCAATGATGCCGGTCACCTGCGGTCGAACCTCGGCCACCAGCGAGGCCGCCGTACGCCCGGGCAGTTCGGTGACCACGGGGACATCGACGGCCTCGGTCACGATCACGCTCACCACCGGAGCCGGTGCCTGCTGCTGCGCGCCCCCTGCTGCCGGCCCCTGTTCCTGCGTGCAGGCCAGCAGCGTCAGGCTGGCCAACAGCGCCAACGCCAGATGCTTCACTCCGCCCGCTCGGTCAGCAAACGGAGTGGCTTGCTGCATTGCCGGATTGATGTGGATGCAATGTTTCATTGGGGCAGTCCTTGTATTCTTGATCCCGTGAAATATCTTCAGTGCACACGAAAAGCTCCCGCGCAGGCCGTCATGCGGCGTACGCGGGTTCGTGGCTGCTCAGGTTTAGAGCGATCATTCTAGTTTGAACGTTCATTCTATGCTAGCATTTATTTCGAACCGGCTCCGGTCAGCTGTCAAAAAACCGAACGGAATCATACATTTGTCATTTTCTGCCCTTTCTTTTCCTCTTCCGGAGAGCACCGTCCGATGGTAAAAGCGCCCACTGCGCAGGCTGCACCCGCGCCCCAGGAGTCCCCCCGTTCCGAGTTGCGCCGCATGCAGATTCTCGATGCTGCAGCGGACTGCTTCCGGACGCACGGCTTCCATGGCGCCAGCATCGCGCAGATTTCGCGCACGGCAGGCATGAGCGCCGGCCACATCTACCACTACTTCGAGAACAAGGAAGCGATCATTGCGGCCATCGTCGAGCGCGACCTGGACCACCTGCATCAGCTTTCGGAAGAGTTGCGCAGCGCGCCGGACATGCTCAGCGCCATGCTGCATCAGGCGGACAACGGCGTGAGCGATCAGCTCGACCCCCACTGCGCCGCACTGAAGCTGGAGATTCTGGCCGAAGCCTCACGCAACCCGGCCGTGGCCGCCACCGTACACCAAACCGACCGGGCCTGTCTGGCGAGCCTGGATGCGACGCTGCGCGCGCTCAAGCGTTCATTGGGTCAGGAAGCGGACGACGCGGAAATCCGCGCGCTGAGCGAGCTGCTCGCCACCATGTTCGAGGGCTTGACCGTGCGTGCAATCCGCAATCCTTCGCTGAACAAGGCGCTGGTGTCAGGCATTTTTCGCAAGGTCATCCTGGAGCTGATCGCCAGACAGGCGCCCTCCGCACACCGTCAGCCCTGAACCGCCCGAGATGGCTCAGTCCGTCTGGAGGACAGGCAGACGCCTGGGCAGGGACGTGAAACTGAAACGCAAATACACCGGCAGACCGCCACTGAAGGGGGGTGGCACCTCGCCTTCCACCAGCGGTTGCAGGAAGGCGCGAGCGCGGTCGGTGACATGGAAACCGTCTTCGCGGATGAATTCAGCAGGAAGCGTGCGCTCCAGGTTACCCACACTGGCGCAGGGCACCGGCTCCAGCTGCCAGCGGTAGGGCCGATCGGAGAGACGGCGGATGGACACCATCATGCCGTCCAGCCCGTCCAGCGCAAAACGCACAGCCGCCTGCCCCACCGCCCCGGCCAGAGTATGGTCGGTGGCCGACACCAGATGCCCGGCCGACCGCTGCAGATAGTCCGGAATCGCCCAGTGGCTCTTGAAACCAAAGTGACGGGTGATCATCCGCGTAATGCATTGCCCTGCCCCGCCCAATTGCACATGCCCCTTGCTGTCGCGTGACTGCTCCATCACCGCCTCGCCCTTCAGGTTGCGGATGCCTTCGGACACGGTGATTGCACAAAAGCCATGCCGGCTGACGATGGCCTCCACCCGCTGCAGCAGGGCCTGTTCATCCAGCAGCACTTCGGGCATCAGCACCAGATGGGGCGGCTCCCGGTCGTCGCGCCCGGCCAGTGCCGTGGCCGCGGCAACCCAGCCTGCGTTGCGCCCCATGACTTCCAGCACGAAGGCCCGACCCACCCGGCTCGCCATTGCCTGCAGGTCCAGGCCCGCTTCCAGCATGGAGGTGGCCACATACTTCGCCGCCGAGCCGAAACCGGGTGAGAAGTCGGTATGCATCAGATCGTTGTCGATCGTCTTGGGCACCCCCACGCACACCAGTGGATAAGCGCGCCGGCGCGCTTCGGCCGACAGGCGGGTGATCACATCCATCGAGCCATTGCCGCCGTTGTACAGGAAGAACCCGACCTGATGTGCGGCAAACACGTCGAACAGGCGGTCGTACTGCGCCGGGTTGCGTGCCGGGTCGTCGAGATCGAAGCGGCACGAACCAAACGCGCCCCCCGGTGTGTGTGCAAGCTGCACCAGCGCCTCCGGCGACAGCACTGCGGTATCGATCAGGTCTTCATCGAGCGCACCCAGGATACCGTTGCGCGCAGCCAGCACCTGTCCGATCCGGGCGTCCTCGCGCGCTGCGCGAATCACCGCCGCCGCAGTGGCGTTGATCACCGCAGTCACCCCACCGGATTGCGCATAGAGCAGAGTCTTCTTCATCGTCGGTCTTCACAAAGTAAAGGGACGCCGATCGCCCCCTTGTACGGGGTCTTCGGCGTCCCTGGCGCCTGCCCGGACTGACGGGCAGGCCGGGCAGGCGTAAGTCAGAGCGGATTACTTGAGTGCTTCGAACACCCGGGCGGTGATTTCCTCGACGCTGCCCAGCCCCGAGATCTTGCACACGCGCGGCGCAGCGGCATCGCCCGAAGCGGCCCACTGGGTGTAGTAATCCACCAGCGGCTTGGTCTGGGCGTGATACACCTCCAGACGCTTCTTCACCGTGGCTTCGGAGTCGTCGTCACGCTGGATCAACGCTTCCCCGGTGACATCGTCCTGGCCCTCGACCTTGGGCGGGTTGTACTTGACATGGTAGGTACGGCCAGAGGCCAGGTGCACCCGGCGACCGCTCATGCGCTCGATGATTTCCTCGTCGGGCACGTCGATTTCCAGCACCACGTCGAGCGCCACGCTGGCATCCTTCAGCGCATCGGCCTGCGGAATGGTGCGCGGGAAGCCGTCGAACATGTAGCCCGAGGCACAGTCGTCCTGCTGCAGCCGATCCTTCACCAGTCCGATGATGATGTCGTCGGACACCAGACCCCCGGCATCCATCACCTTCTTTGCCTCGACGCCGAGCGGCGTGCCCGCCTTCACCGCAGCGCGCAGCATGTCGCCGGTGGATATCTGCGGAATCGAGAACCGCTCCTTGATGAAGTTGGCCTGCGTGCCCTTGCCGGCGCCCGGCGGTCCCAAAAGAATCAGTCGCATATACCCTCCCAGTCATGCGCCGCCCAGTTGCGGCTGCGTCGTTATGTGAAAAAAGGATTCCGAAACTTACTGCACTCTCTGCAGACGGTCAAACTCTGCACACACCCTGGCCAGATCCTCGGCCGTATCCACGCCGGCCGGAGGCGCATCGGCGATCACAGACACGGCGATGCGCCCGCCATGCCACAGCACCCGCAACTGCTCCAGGGCTTCCCACTGTTCCAGCGGCGACGGCGCCAGCTGCGAGTAAGTGCGCAAGAAGCCGGCCCGATAGGCGTACAGGCCCACATGACGCAGCACCGGCAGCCCCTGAGGCAAGCTGTCGCGGGTGGCGGCAAAGTCATCGCGCGCCCAAGGAATCGGTGCCCGGGAAAAGTACAGCGCCAGCCCCTGGCGATCGCACACCACCTTCACCACGTTGGGATTGAACAGATCGGCCGCATCATGCAGCGGATGCGCGGCCGTGGCGACCGCTGCATCGGGATGCGCATCGAGCATTGCCGCCACGTTGTGAATCAGCGCCGGGTCGATCAGCGGCTCGTCGCCCTGCACGTTCACCACGATGTCCTCATCGTGCAGCCCAAGGCACTCGGCTACTTCGGCCAGACGGTCGGTGCCGCTCGCATGGTCGGGCCGGGTCATCATCGCCTGGCCGCCAACCGCCTCCACCGCATCGCGCACCCGTGTGTCGTCGGTTGCCACCCAGACCGAGCGAGCCCCCGACAATTGGGCCCGTTCGAGCACACGCACCACCATCGGCTGTCCGCAAATGTCCGCCAGCGGCTTGCCCGGCAGGCGGCTGGAGCCGTAGCGGGCGGGAATCACGACATGAAACTTCATCCCGTGTCAGGCCCGCAGGGCGTCGACTTCTTCGGCGCTCATCTCGCGGGCCTCGTCTTCGAGCATCACCGGAATGCCGTCCCGGATCGGGAAGGCCAGCCGGTCTGCCTTGCAGACCAGTTCCTGCTCATCCTTGAGATGATCGAGCGGCCCCTTGCAGATCGGACATACGAGAATCTCAAGCAGTCTGGCGTCCATGCGTCAGTATCTCCAGTATTCGTTCGCCCGCCGCATCGGCAATGTCGGCGCGCACGGGCAGTTCCCAAGTATCGGGCGGCGCAAAACTCCGGCATTTTACCGCATCCTTGCTGGTCATCACGCATGGCAACGCATCGTCGAAGCGCAGATCGCCGGCACTGAAGGCATGATGATCCGCAAAGGGATGCTCGATCACCTCCAGCCCTGCCGCGCGCAGTTCATCGAAGAAACGTGCCGGCCGACCGATGCCGGCCACCGCATGCACGCGCTGACCACGCAGCGCCTCCAGGGGAAGGGGACGCGCTTGCCGCTGCCCCGCACCCTCCAAACGCCCTGCACTCACAGGAACGACCGGATACAACCGCTGCCCCTCCAGCCGCATGCCGAAGACCGGCGTCTGCCCTGCCGCCCGCTGCGTGCGCACGGACAACTCGCCATGCGCGATGACGACATCCACGCTCGCCAGTCGCGACACCGCTTCGCGCAAGGGGCCGGCCGGCAGCAGGCGGTGATTGCCCAGCACCGATTCATCGACCACCGCAATCTCTACCGTGCGCGGCAGGCGGTAATGCTGCAGGCCGTCGTCGGACACCAGCACATCGCACTCGGGAAAGGTCTGCAGGAGGTGGTGTGCTGCCGCCACCCGGTCGGCGCCGATCACCACCGGGCAACCGGTCAGGCTGGCCAGCAATACCGGTTCGTCACCCACATCGACCGGCCGGGCGTCCGCGCCGACCGCCACCGGCCCGCGCAGGCGTCCGCCATAGCCACGGCTGATGATGCCGGGGGTGCGGCCATGCGCACGCAACCACGCCACCAGCCAGCTCACCACCGGGGTTTTGCCGCTGCCCCCCACCGCAATATTGCCCACCACGATGACCGGCACCGGCAAGCGGGACACACGCAGCACACCCTGCCGATACAGCGCGGCACGCAGGCGCGACACGCCACCGAACAGGCAGGACACGGGCAACAGGGCGGGAACCGGCCAGCCGCCGGTCTCCCAGAAGACCGGGCGGGTGCGCTGTTTCACGCACCCGCCCCTGACCCGGACAGGCGGTCAGGGCGCTTCATTGCTCGGGCATCTGGATCGAGAAGGTGATATGCGACAGGCCCACCCGCTGGGCAGCCTGCATGACGTCGATCACGCTCTGGTGCTCGGCCTTGGCATCGGCATTGATCACCACCACCGGGTCGGGATTGCCGGGCGGAATCGCCTTGCCCACCGTTTCGGCGATTGCGGTCACATCGCGTGAGCCGACCAGCACTCCATTCACGATGATTTCGCCTGCGGCGGTGATCGCCACCGCAATCTCGTCGGCGGTGGCCTGCGCCTCTTCGGCCTGACCTTCGGGCAGGTTGATCTCCAGCGTCGCAATGCGGGAGAAAGTGGTGGTGAGCATCAGGAAGATGATGATCACCAGCACGACGTCGATGAGCGGAATCAGATTGACTTCCGGCTCCGCCCGCTGACGGCCTCGCTGAAAGTTCATGACGCCTCCGCCTCAGACCTTGCGGTCGCCATGGACGACCTCGACCAGCTTCACGGCCTGCTGCTCCATCTCGATGACGAAGCCATCGACCAGGGCGCGGAAATGGCGCCAGAAGATGGTGGCGGGAATCGCGATGATCAGCCCCAGCCCAGTCGTGTTGAGCGCAATCGAGATGCCCTGCGCGAGCATCTGCGGATTGGCCCCGCCCACACCCTGCGAGGCAAAGATGTCGATCATGCCGACGATGGTGCCGAACAGGCCGAGCAGCGGACTGATGGCGGCAATCGTGCCCAGCGTGGTGAGGTAGCGTTCGAGCTCGTGCGCCACTGCGCGCCCTTCCTCCTCGATCGACTCCTTCATCACCTCACGCGAGCTGTTTACATTGCGCAGCCCCGCCGCAAGCACCCGCCCCAGCGGAGAATGGGCGGCCACGCTGGCTATCATGGCACTCGACACCCCCTTGGCCTTGAGGTCGGTGAGCACGTTCTGGAGCAGCCCCGGCGGCGCGATCTTCGCACGGCGCAAGGCCATGGAACGCTCGATGATCAATGCCACGGCAATGACGGAAGCAAACAGCAACGGCCAGATCGGCCAGCCTGACGCCTGAATGATCGCGAACACGCGACGAATCTCCTGGAAGACAAAGGACGAACTCTAGCGCTGGCAGCGCCGCCGTGCAAGGACAAGTGAATTCCCGCTGCAGGACGGACAGAAGCAGGACAAAGACCTTGCATGCGTCCCCCCACCCGATCCGTCGCTGGCATCGCGCCCGTCGATGCGTAAAATGCTCGTCCGCCTTTGAACCCTCCACACCTCCGACATGCCCGATACCGACACCTTTCCGCCCAGCGGACCGGTCAGCGTGACCGAACTCAACCGCATGGCGCGCCTGTTGCTGGAGCGCGGACTCCCGCTGATGCAGGTCAGCGGGGAGATTTCCAACCTGGTGCGGGCCGCATCGGGACATGTGTATTTCACCCTGAAGGATGCGGGCGCCCAGGTGCGTTGCACAATGTGGCGCAACCGGGCGCAGTTGCTCGGTTTTCGGCCGGAAAACGGCATGCAGGTGACGGTGCGGGCGCTGGTGACCCTGTACGAGGTGCGCGGCGACTTCCAGTTGTCGGTGGAGGCGCTCAGCCGGGCCGGTCAGGGCAGCCTGTATGAAGCGTTCCTGCTGCTGAAACAGAAGCTGGAGCACGAAGGCCTTTTCGCCCCCGAGCGCAAGCGCCCCCTGCCCCGCTTTCCCGCCGGCATCGCGGTGGTGACCTCCCCCTCTGCGGCGGCGCTGCAGGATGTGCTCGCCTGCCTGTCCAGACGCGCTCCGAACATTCCGGTGGTGCTCTACCCTGCCTCGGTGCAGGGGGCGAGCGCCCCGGAAGAGCTGACGCAGGCCGTGCACACCGTGAGCCGCCGGGCGAGCCTGGACGGCGTCGATCTGTTGCTGCTGGTGCGCGGTGGGGGCAGTCTTGAAGACCTGCAGGCCTTCAACGCAGAAGGATTGGCCAGAGCGATTGCGGCCTGCCCGATTCCGGTGATTTCCGGGGTCGGGCACGAAACCGACTTCTCGATCAGCGACTTTGTTGCCGACCAGCGCGCCACCACCCCCACCATGGCCGCCGAACTCGCCTCTGCCGCCACCCATGAGGCGCGCCAGCGACTGCCGCAGTTGCAGCGCCTGCTCAGGGCAGCGTTCGAGCACCAACTCAGCCGGCGGGAACAGCGCCTGGACCGTTGCGCCCTGCGCCTGCTCCATCCGCGCGAGCGCCTGCAGCGGGCCGGCCGCGAACTGCAGGTGCTGGAGCAACGCCTGCAACGGGCCGCAGGCAAGCAGCTCGAACGGCAGCGCACCCGCCAGGAACGGCTGGCGCTCAGACTGCACCATGCCCGCCCCGTCCTGTCCGCCCGACAGGAACAGATCGACGCCCTGCAGCACCGCCTGCGTCAGGCCACCACCCACACTCTGGCAGGCCTGGCCAGCCGGCTGGACGCCCTGCAGGACAGCCTGCGCCACCTCGACCCGAAGGCCGTGCTGAACCGTGGCTTCAGCATCACCCGGGACGGGGACGGACGGATCGTGCGCGATGCCGCCAGCGTGCCCACCAACGCGCTGCTGGACATCGAGCTGGCCCATGGCCATCTGCACGTGCGGAACCTGACGCAGCGGGCAACGTCCGAACAGGAACGCGCCGAAGAAGAATGAGGCACAGCCCGGGCGTGGTGGTTTTTTGCCCGGGTTTTACCCGGATTTTGCCAATCGGTATTTGCCATTCCCGCTTAATCCCGACTAGAATTGTCAGGCTTTGAACCCGCAAAGGAGAGACTCAATGGAACACACCCTGCCCCAGCTGCCGTATGCCAAGGACGCCCTGGCCCCGCACATTTCCGAAGAAACCCTGGAGTTTCACCACGGCAAGCACCATCAGGCCTATGTCACCAACCTGAACAATCTGATCAAGGGCACCGAGTTCGAGAACCTCGATCTTGAGTCCATCATCAAGAAGGCACCGGCCGGCGGCATCTACAACAATTCCGCCCAGGTCTGGAACCACACCTTCTTCTGGAACAGCATGAAGCCGAACGGCGGCGGTGAGCCGACCGGTGCCCTGGCCGATGCAATCAACGCCAAGTGGGGCAGCTTCGAGGACTTCAAGAAGGCCTTCACCGCCTCGGCCGTGGGCAACTTCGGCTCCGGCTGGACCTGGCTGGTGAAGAAGGCCGACGGCAGCGTGGACATCGTCAACATGGGCGCCGCCGGCACCCCGCTGACCACCGGCGACACGGCCCTGCTCTGTATCGATGTGTGGGAACATGCCTACTACATCGACTACCGCAACCGTCGTCCCGATTTCGTGGCCACCTTCCTGAACAGCCTGGCAAACTGGGACTTCGCTTCGGCCAACTTCAGCGCCTGATCGCTCCCCGTCCGATGCGGCACCACCGCACCGTATATTGGCACTGCCCGGCGGCCCCTCACGGGGCCGCTGTCTTGTCTGCCCCACGCCGGTCGCCCGAACTCGCCCCAACCCACCCGTCATGCTCGAAATCCTGCACCGCGATGAAGCCCTGGTCGCAATTCACAAACCCTCGGGCCTGCTGGTGCATCGCTCGACCATAGACCGGCACGAGACCCGTTTTGCGGTGCAACTGCTGCGCGATCAAATCGGCCGGCATGTGTATCCGGTGCACCGGCTCGACAAGGGCACATCGGGCGTGCTGCTGTTTGCACTGGAGCGCGCGCTGGTGGCCCCGCTCGGACAAGCCTTTGAACAGCAGACAGTCACCAAGCGTTATCTGGCCATCGTGCGCGGACATCCTCCGCAGCATGGCCTGATCGACCACGCGCTGAGCCTGCACCCCGACCGCATCGACCCGGGTGAGCGCCTCACCCCGGCGCTGCAACCGGCCCAAACCCGTTTTCGCACACTGGCCACGGCCGAACTGCCGGTCGCGGTGGATCGCTATCCAAGCAGCCGCTACGCGCTGGTCGCGCTGGCCCCGCTCACCGGACGGCGCCATCAGTTGCGCCGCCACATGAAGCATATCGCCCACCCGATCATCGGTGATGCCACCCATGGCAAGGGGCGGCACAACCGCTTCTTTGCCGAACGCTTCGGCAGCACGCGCCTGCTGCTGGCCTGCGTCGGCCTGCAACTGGCACACCCGCTGACCGGCCAGCCGCTGCGGCTGCTGGCCCCGCCCTCAGCCGACTTCATGCAGGTGGTCAACGCACTGGGCTGGACAGACAGCGCCCGCGCCAGCCTTTCGATCGTCATGGATTCGATGCACAATGACGAGTCCGACGAACACACCACACCGCGATCGACACCATGAATCCCCTGCTTGAGGTCAGACAACTCGGCCAGCAGCTCTGGCTGGACAATCTTTCACGCACCCTGCTGCGCGACGGTCATCTTGCACGCATGATCGCCGAGGATGGCATCAGCGGCGTCACCACCAACCCCGCCATCTTCCACAAGGCCATTGCCGACGGTCGCTACTACGAGGACGACCTGGCCGCACTGAAGGCCGGAGCGCTCGATGCCGAAGGCCGTTACGAGGCGCTGGTGATACCCGATGTACAGGCAGCCTGCGACCTGCTGCTGCCCACCTTCCAGGCCAGCGGCGGACAGGCCGGCTATGTCAGCCTGGAGGTATCCCCCGCGCTGGCCCATGACGCAGCCGGCACGATTGCCGCCGGCCAGCGGCTGGCCCAGGCCGTGGGGCGTGACAACCTGCTGATCAAGGTACCTGCCACCGTGCCCGGGCTGGAGGCGATCACCGGGTTGATTGCGGGTGGGCTGAATGTGAATGTGACGCTGATGTTCTCGCTCGCGCATGTGGATGCGGTGGCCGAGGCGTATGTGGCGGGCCTGCAGGCCCTTCAGCGCAACGGCGGCGATGTGTCGCGCATCATGTCGGTGGCCAGTGTGTTCATGAGCCGGGTGGACACGCTGATCGACGCGCAACTGGCGCAGTTCGACCAAGGGCTGGGCAACACGCACACCTCGTTGCGTGGCAAAACGGCTGTCGCCATGGCACGCCTGGCCTACCAGCGCTATCTGGCGCGCTTTGAAGGCGAATCCTTCGCCGCGCTGCGCGCAGCCGGGGCACGACCGCAGTACATGCTGTGGGCCAGCACCGGCACGAAAAACCCGGCCTACAGCGATCTGCTGTACGTGGAATCGGTGATCGGCCCCGACACCATCAACACCCTGCCTGACGCCACGCTTGCCGCCCTGCGCGACCATGGCAAGGCCGTCCGCACCCTGGACCAGGAGGTGGCCGCTGCCGAAGCGCAGTTTTCCGCGCTCGACTCGCTCGGCATCGATCTGCAAGCGGCTGGCGAACACTTGCAGGCCGAAGGGCTGCGCCAGTTCGACCAGGCCTTCAGCGGACTGATCGCACTGATGCGCTGAAGGCCAGCCGGCGCAGGCCGTGCTGGCCTGCGCCCGGACCGTGTGTTCCTCAGGCGGTGGCCTTCTTCAGGGAGTGCGCGATCAGCTCCCGGCGCGGCACGCCGCGCTGCTCGTTGGCCCCGCCCAGCAGCTCCTTCATGTCGAGGATCAGCACGATCTGACCATTGGCCAGCGTGGTCACGCCGGCCACGCCCTTGGGACGGAAGGCATCCAGCGACTTGATCACCGCATCCTCGCGTCCGGCAAAGCTGTCGATGGCCAGGATGAAGGACAGCTCGGCGGTCTGCATCAGCACACCGAACTCGGGCGTGCGCTCCAGCGGCCAGCCCAGCAGGGACGACAACGGCAGCACCGGCAGGACTTCGCCGCGCACCACCATGGTGGCACGGCCACCGACCTCCTTCACTTCATCGACATTGATCGGCAGGATCTCGCGCACCATCGACAGCGGCACGGCAAACGGCTGCTGATCGAGCCGCACCAGCAGCACCGGCAGGATCGCCAGGGTGAGCGGCAGGTTGATGATGAACGAAGTGCCCACCTTGGGCTGCGAGCGAATGTCGATGGTGCCGTTGAGCTTCTGGATGTTGGTACGCACCACGTCCATGCCGACGCCACGGCCGGACACGTCCGACACCTTGGTGGCCAGCGAGAAGCCCGGCAGGAACACCAGGTTGAAGCTCTGCCGGTCGTCCATCGAGCTGGCCTCTTCCTCGGTGATCAACCCCTTCTCCACCGCCTTGGCGCGCAGCCGCTCGGCATTCATGCCGCGCCCATCGTCGGCCACCTCAATGACGATGTGGTCGCCTTCCTGCTGCGCCGACAGCTTCACAATGGATTTGGCCGGCTTGGCATTCGCGCGGCGCTCTTCCGGGTCTTCCACACCATGGTCGACCGCGTTGCGGATCAGGTGGATGATCGGATCGGCCAGATCCTCGATCATCGTCTTGTCGATCTCGGTTTCCTCGCCCTGCAGCACCAACTCCACGTCCTTGCCCAGGTTGCGGGCCAGATCGCGCGCAATCCGCGGGTACTTCTGGAACAGGCGGCCAATGGGCTGCATGCGCGTCTTCATCACCGCGTTCTGCAGGTCGGACACCAGCAGGTCGAGCTGGCTCACCGCAATGTCGAGTGCATGCAGGGTTTCGCTGTCGGTGTTGCCGCTGAGAATGTCGCTGCGCAGGGCATTGAGCCGGTTCTTGGTCAGACCGATCTCGCCCGAAAGGTTGAGCACCTGATCGAGACGGGTGGTATCGACCCGAATCGAGGTGTCCCGCTGCCGCTCCGATTCACGCCGCCCGACCGGGGCCGACATCGCACCCGGCCGGTCCGTGGCACGGCGACCGAGCGCATTCTGGATGATCTCCTCGGGCGCCTTGATGGCCACCACCGGCACCGATGCGGCCTTGCTCGCCACCGGCACACCGGTGACCGCACCGTGCAGCAGCTCCCAATCGGGGCCGCTTCCCCCGGACGGAGCCGATGCCGTCCTCTGCACGACCTCGGGTGCATCGTCTTCCGCCGTACCGCCATCCATGCTCAGCTCGCCGGCAAGCGCCTGGCGCAGGCGGGCAATCAGGTCCGGGTCAGCTGCGTGGGGCTGGGTGCCACGCTCCAGATGACCGAACATGTCGCGCACGGAGGCCGTCGCTTCGAGGATCACGTCCATCACTTCGGGGCCGAGGGTCAGCTCCTTGTTGCGCAGCTTGTCGAAGAGGTTCTCGGTCAGATGGCACAACGTCACCAGCTCGCTGGCATTGAGGAAACCCGCGCCCCCCTTGATGGTGTGAAAACCCCTGAAAATGTCGTTGAGCAAGCCCAGATCATCGGGCGCCCGCTCCAGATCGACCAGCTTGTTATCCACACCTGACAGAAGGTCACCCGCTTCGATCAGGAAATCCTGCAGCAGCTCTTCCATTCCGGCGAAATCACTCATGATCTTCTCGCAATTAATTGGTTACTTGCGTTGACTTCGTCTCATCGAAGCAGCGCGCGGATGGGTTTGCGGGCTCAGAACCCCAGACTGCCAAGCAGATCATCCACCTGCTCCTGCGTGGTGACGACATCGTCGCGGTCCTTGGCATCGATCACCGGCCCGTTCATCAGTCCGGCATGCTTCTGGTCCAGCTTCTCGGGGGGCGTCACCTCCAGCAGGACAGCGAGCAGTTCACGCTCCAGGGTTTGCGCCAGATCGACCACCCGCTTGATCACCTGCCCGGTGAGATCCTGGAAATCCTGCGCCATCATGATCTCATGCAGTTGCTCGCCGGTGCGCTGGCTGGTCGTGTCCACCTCGCCCAGAAAGTTGCGCGTGTCATTGGCCAGGGCCTTGAATTCATCGACCGACAGCTCATTGGCGAACAGGCGATCCCAGCGCGTGCGCAGCGCCTGCGCGCCCTGCTGGGTGCGCTCCTGCATCGGTCGTGCGATGTCGGTGGCGTTGAGTACACGGCTGGCGGCCTGCTCGGTCATCTGCGAGATGTAGTTGAGCCGCTGACGTGCATCGGGCATCGCCAGCACCGCCTCATGCAGCGAACTGTCCGAGCCGAGCGCCCGCAGGAACTCATGCACCTGGCGGGTCATCTGGCCAATCCGGTTGAAGACCTTGTCCTCACCGCCGTCTGCGCCAGCCTCCTCCACCGCTGCGGCCGGCGGCGCGTCGCTGCGCGCGGCCCCGGCGGCGGCCCCCTGCCCACTGGCCTCGAATCCGGCCGAAACCGAATCGAACAAGGCTTGCAGCTCCTCGTCGTCGCCACTGCTGTCGGTAGCGGGCGAGGCTGCAGGCGGCTCCGGCACGGCGGCCGGCGCCGATGCGATGCTGTCGAACAAGGCCTGGAGCTCGTCCGAGTCGACGTTGGCTCCCGTATTCTGCTTGCGTGTCATATGCAGGCTCCTGCGTTTTGCACAGGCCACATGTCTGGCGACCTGATCATTGCTGTTCCGTCATTTGCCCATCTTCTCGAAGATCTTGGTCAGCTTCTCGGACAGCGTGGCTGCGGTGAAGGGCTTGACGATGTAGCCGCTGGCCCCCGCCTGCGCAGCCGCAATGATGTTTTCCTTCTTGGCCTCGGCCGTGATCATCAGCACCGGCAGATGCTTGAGCGACGGGGACTGGCGGATGCGCTGCAACAACGTCAGGCCATCCATGTTCGGCATGTTCCAGTCGGTCACGACAAAGTCGAAGCCTCCGGATTCGAGCTTTTGCAGCGCGACGGCGCCGTCTTCGGCCTCATCGACATTGGTGAAGCCAAGCTCCTTGAGGAGATTGCGCACGATGCGACGCATGGTCGAAAAGTCGTCGACGACAAGAAATCTGGTTTTGGGGTCGGCCATCCTATTCTCCGTATTCACCTGACAGCGACGTCGTGCGCCGCCACGCTGCGGGCCAGAAGCGGCCTGAGCGTGTCGGCAAGAACGTCGGCGTCGAATTTTGCCACGTAAGCGTCCACACCGACCTGCTTACCCATTGCCCGATTCGCCTCCGAAGACAGCGACGAATGCATCACCACCGGAATGCCGTCGAAACGCGGGTCTGACTTGATCTTGCGGGTGAGCACATAGCCATCCATTTCGGGCATCTCGGCATCCACCAGAATCACATCCACCTCTTCACCCACATGGTGGCCGGTCTGCTTGGCGTAGGTCGCCAGTGCATCGAGGCGGTTCCAGGCTTCCAGCCCGTTGAGCGCGTGCTTGTGCTTGACCCCCAGCTTGTCGAGCACCTCGGAGATCTTGCGACGCGCCACGGCCGAGTCGTCCACGAAAAACACGTTCATCGAATGACCGCCGACAATCGGTGAGATTGCGCCAACCACCGTATCGCCAAAGGTGTTGGCCATCACCGTCTCGACGTCGAGAATCGACACCAGCGTGCCGTTGGGCAACTCGGTGATCGCGGTGATGTAGGTGTTGGTGTTGCCGGACACGTTGTCGGGTGCGCGCACCTTGTCCCAGTCCACCCGCACGATGCGGTCGACCTCCGCCACCAGGAAGCCCAGCGTGCGCTTGCTGTACTCGGTGACCATCATCGAACCGCCCAGCCCATCGCTGTCCCCATGGTCCAGCCCCAGAACCCTGGCCAGCGACAGCACCGGGATCACGTTGCCGCGCAGCGAGATGAGCCCCTCGACCCCCTTTGGCATGTTCGGTGCCTTGGTGATGAACGGCGTCGCCGACACCTCCTTCACCTTGAACACGTTGATCCCGAACACCTCGCTGGTACCCAGCGAGAACAGCAGGATCTCCATCTTGTTGGAGCCGGCCAGGCTGGCCCTGGCATCGACGCTGCCAAACAGTTCGGAATCGCTATGGTTGGCGTTATTCATTGCTTACCCCTTTCATTCGCGTTCGCCGCGCCGCCGGGCGGACTTGATCAGGCGTCGCAACACATCGGCGAGACGCTGAGGTTCGAACTTCGGCACATATTCGTCCACCCCCACCGACTTGCCCAGTTGCTGGTTGGACATGCCCGACAGCGAGGAATGCATCACCACCGGGATGCCCTCGAAACTGGCATCGGACTTGATCGACTTGGTCAGGATGTAGCCATCCATCTCGGGCATTTCCACATCGGTCAGCACCACGCTCACCAGGTCACGTACATGCTGTCCGTTGGCAGCGGCCTGACGGGCGATCTGTTGCAGGACTTCCCACGCCGCACGACCGTTCACTGCCGCACGATAGGGCACCCCCAGGGTGTCCAGGGTACGCTCGATCTGCTTGCGCGCCACCGATGAATCGTCGGCAAACACCACAAAGCGCTCCTCGCCCTCGACCGGTTCGATGCCCTTGAACAGGAAATCCTCGTCGTAGCGGGTCGTCTCGGACAGCACTTTCTCCACGTCCAGCATCATGACCAGCTTGTTGCCCGGCAGTTCGGTCACTGCGGTCACCAGCCCGCCCATGTTGGCCGTCAGCATCTCGGGAGGCACGCGCATCTGCGACCAGTCCAGCCGCAGGATGGTATCGACCGCCTCGACCAGAAAGCCCTGTGTGTGGCCGTTGTACTCGGTCACGATCATGATGTCCCGGGTGCCCTCGGTGTCGATGCCCACATATTTGGCCAGATCCACCACCGGCACCAGCGCGCCGCGCAGGCTCACCATGCCCTCGACGCAGGACGGCATCTCGGGCGCAGCGGTGATCGTGCCGGTACGCATCACCTCGCGCACCTTGAACACGTTGATGCCGAATATCTCGCGCCGCCCCGTCCTGCGATCTTCGCCGAGCGTGAAGAGCAGAATCTCCAGCTTGTTGGTGCCGGCCAGACGCGTGCGCGCGTCAATGTTCTTCAGAAGTTCAGACATGGGTATCTCCAGCGGGCAGTTGCATCCGGCAAGTCATGGTGGTTTCGTTCATCGTTCAGTGTGTTGCAGCGTCCAGTGCGCTCAGGCCCGATAGCCTATCCGGAAGCCGCCCCAATGGCGACCATTCACATGAATGGGCGCCGAAATGTCGTGCATGATCTCACCGGTGTCACGGCGGTAGGTCTGGATCAGGAAAGGCAGTTCATGCGCACCGCACTGCCTTCCGACCGGATCGTCGAAAATGCGTTTCGTGCGGTTATGCACAAAGTCATGCGCCCGGTCTCCGGTGAGCGCCTGCGAAAAGCGCTTGTTGTGAGTCGGCACGTAACCGCGCTGATCGCAACCGATTGCATACACCAGATGCTCATCGGTTTCCAGAACCGCTTCCTGCACCGCCGGAAACAGCCTGTCGGTGAGCGCATCGAAGCGGGTGTTGTACTTTTGCGGATCGGTGCTGGCAATCGGCCGGTAGTTTCGGTCGAACAACGCCTCCTCGGTGATCTGGCCACTGCGGATTGCGGACTCCAGCACCGCCGCGAGCTTGCCGGCTGCGGCCGTGACCACCTCCGGCATGCGCCGATGCACCTGCATGGAGCGCTCGCCCGCCGCACCCAGCCTGAACACCTTGCTGATTTCATGCAGATTTGCCGCCAGCCCCTCCAGCTGCCGGGCCTCGTCCAGGGTCGCAGCCGCCCCCTGGGTGTTGCGGTCGCTCATGTCCATGATCTCGCGCACCTGGGCAACCACGTTCTCGGCCTCACGGCTTTGCTGCGAGATGGCGACCGCAATGCCATCCACCTTCTCCATGGTTTCCTGTGCGCCAATGTTGATCTGCTCCAGCGAGGCCGCCGCGTTGCGTGCCAGTTCGGCCCCCACTCGCGCCTGCTCGCTGTCGTGGTGGATGGCCTCGATCGCCGAGCGGGTGCCTTCCTGTATCGCCACGATCATGCTGCCAATCTCGCTGGTGGCCGATGATGTTCGTTCGGCGAGCTTGCGCACCTCGTCGGCCACCACCGCAAAACCCCGCCCCTGCTCGCCGGCGCGGGCGGCCTCGATGGCCGCATTGAGCGCCAGCAGGTTGGTCTGCTCGGCAATCTCGCGGATCACCTTGATGATGCCGTTGATCGCCTCCGAGCGCTGGCCCAGTTCGGAGATGAGCCGGGCCGACTCATCCACCGAGCGGGCAATCTGTTCGATCTCGCTGGAGGCCTGCGTGACGATGCGCGCGCCCTGCTGGGACAGCTCGCGCGCCTGCTGGGCATTTGCCGCCGTCTGGTGGGCATGCTCGGCGACCGCGCCCACCCCGGCGGTCATCTGCTCGATGGACTGCACCATGCCTTCGGACACGCTGCGCTGCTGGGTCGAGCCGTCAGCCACATGACCGGCGTCGCGCGACAGGTTTTCGGCAGCCTCGGCCACCCGTTGCGCATCGTAGATCACCTTTCCGACGATGCCCTGAAAGCTTTCGATGAGCCGGTTGAAGGCCTGCGCGCAACGCCCGGCCGCGCCAGGAAGGCGGGGTGCGCGCCGCGACAGGTCGCCATCGAAGTGCATCTGCTCGATCACGGTCGCCAGCTCGGTCATGGGCCGTTTGGCCGACGCACCGACCAGCAGCAGGACCAGCATCACCAGCCCGCCCAGCCCGACATGCGCCAGCACCAGCCACGGCCCCAGCGGGGCCACCGATGCGGTGATGCCGCCACCGGCAAGCGCTACCAGACCCCCCGACACGATGGCCATCATCCAAAGCGGCATGATCACACCTCACTCACTCCATTCACCCTTGCACACCCTATCGGCGCATCTGCAGCGTTTCTTTAATCTTTTTGTGCAAATGCAGGCACACCGAGTCAGGCACCGGATGTCGGCACACTGCCAACCGGCCGCAGCTCACCCACCCTGCGCGCGATGGCACTGGCCACCTGATCCAAAGATACCACCTCGCAGGCCGCACCCAAGCGGATCGCCTCGCGTGGCATGCCGAACACCACGCAACTGGCCTCGTCCTGCGCAATTGTCCAGGCGCCTTTTTTCCTCATCGCCAGCAGGCCCCCGGCGCCGTCCTTGCCCATGCCGGTGAGCAGCACGCCCACCATCGGTACTCCCACATGCGCGGCGGCCGACTCGAACAACACATCCACCGAAGGGCGATGGCGGTTGACCGGAGGCTCCTTGCGCAGACGACAGGCGTAACCGGAGGGTCCCCGCACGATGGACAGATGCGAGTGTCCGGGGGCCACATACACCGTCCCCCCGAGCACGGCCTCCCCGTCGTCAGCCTGCTTCACATGCATCGCGCTCAGCCCATCGAGCCGACGCGCAAAGGCGTCGGTGAACATTTCCGGCATGTGCTGCACGATCAGCACCGGCGGGGTGGATGCCGGCAAGGCCTGCAGCACCACCTTGATGGCCTCGGTTCCACCGGTAGATGCACCAAGAAAGATCAGCGCACGGGGCGGGGCACGCAACGCCGGATTCATCGTTCAATGCACCGAGGATTCATGCTTTGCCCGCAACATCCGCACGCTGATACACCGTCCGCCCGAGTGGCTTGAACAGGTCGGCAGCGTGCAGAAAACTTTCGGAGTGCCCGGCGAACAGCGCGCCATCCGGTTTGAGCAGGGGCACGAAACGCTTGAGGATGTCGTACTGGGTCCGTTTGTCGAAGTAGATCATCACATTGCGGCAGAAGATCGCATCCAGCGGCCCCTTCACCGACCAACCGGTTTCGAGCAGGTTCAGCCGCGAAAAGGTGACCAGACGCTGCAACTCGGCCTTCACCCGGTACGTACCCCCACTATCAGGCACGAAATACTTCTTCAGGTAACCGGGCTTGAGTCCGACCACCCGATCCTCACCGTACACACCCCGGCGGGCATCGGCCAGCACCGTGGTGTTGATGTCGGTGGCGACGATGCGCACCGGCGGCGACAGCGTGGCAAAGGCCTCGCACGCGGTCATGGCCAGCGAGTACGCCTCTTCCCCGGTGGAAGCAGCGCAGCACCAGATCTGGTAGGGGCGGTCGATGCCGGGTTTCTTCAGACGCTCGGTCAGGATGTCGAAATGGTGGGCCTCCCTGAAAAAGGAGGTCAGGTTGGTGGTCAGCGCATTGACGAAGGCTTCCCACTCCATGCGATCGCCCGACAGACGGTCCAGATACTCGGCAAAGTTGCGCAGGCGACGGTCGCGCAGGCGACGGGCGAGCCGCCCATACACCATGTCCTGCTTGGTCGGCGAAAGCACGATGCCGGCATGTTCGTGAATGAGTCGCTTGATGCGGTCGAAATCGGCCGCAGTGAATTCGAACTCGCGCTTTGCATCGGAAGCGGTGGCCAGGCCGGCGGCACGCACGGCTGACAGCACGTCCGATGTCAGCGAATGCACCGGGCGGGCGCCCGGGCCGGGGCGGTCATCTTTCAGGGTCATGGGTCCTGTGCATTCCATTCATTCTCAAGGGAGCGGCCGGGGTGACCGGCACGCCCACGCGCCTGCGGTCGGCTTTTGCCCCGGCTGCTGCGCACGGATTTCTGCGCGTCTGCCGCTATTGTCGCCGAGCGCGCAGTTTCTCGCACCGAAAAACGTTCAGAGCGCGGCAAAACGCCTTGCTCAGGGCGCGCACAACTGTCCACGGTGTCCAGCAGGCCGACCAGGCGTGCGAGACTGGCGCGCAGTGCCGCCCCGGCACGCAGCCACTCATCGGACGCTTCGTGCAGGCTTTGCTCAAGCGGATGGAGCAGCCCCCGCAGGCAGGCCAACTCGGCACTGATCCGGGTGGCCAGCGCATGCACAGACAACTGCGCACCGTCGGACGGTGCAAGGCGCGCATTCACCACGAGCGCCCCCATGCGTGCCAGCACCCCCCCCATGCCCGCCAGCAGGTCCGGGCCGGCCTGTTGTGCAGGCGCCTCCAGGCGATTGCCGAGGGCCTCAAGCTGCGCGATGCATTCTGGCAGCACACGCCCGACCGCCTCTTCGACCGACCGTTGTGCCATGGTTTCCTGCAGGCCCTCGCCATCGGCGTGCAATGCCAGCAACTCGTCCGGTGCGAGCACCGGCAGCCAGCCATCCTCAAGGCGCAGCGCGCCGTCGATGAAGCGTGCCTGATGGAGGGTAGCGGCGCGACCGAGACGTTTCAGGTCGTCGTTCTCCCCGGGCAGGAGTTCGCCCAGTTCATCGCACAGGAGACCAAACAGACCGGACTGCGCCCGCAGCACCAGCACCGTGCTCACGGTAGCCGCCTCCGCCTGCATCTGTATCTCCAGCTCCGGCAGACGCACGGGCACGACCAAGGGTAGCAACTGATCGTCCAGCACCACGGCCATCCCGGCACCGGGCAAAGTCAGACACTCTCCGGGCGACAGGGCCGAATGCACTGCCCTGTCCTCCACCGCAAACCAGTGCTGCCCGAGACGCACCGTGACATACGCCTGTACCTGTGCGGAGGCAGGCCCGGGTTCGGGCTCCGGACGCGCGCGCTCCGGCCCCACCTCCTCCACCTTCAGGCTGCCGGGTTCGGCGAGTTGATCGAAAAGCGCGCTCAACGCACGGTCATCCAACGGAGTTTCACACTCCAGTTGCCATTGCCTGTCACCCGTTTCTGCATCGGGCGGCTGCACCGACAGCACACGCCCTGCCTGCGCCAGGGTCTCGAGCACATGCTCCTGAATCAGCTCCGCGCCGATCAGCATGCGCCCGGTGGCATAAACAATGCGCAGGTGCCGCGCCGCCGTCGATGCAGCAGGCTGCACGGCGGGCGACAAGCGGTCACCGGCCGGCGGGGCAGCATCGTTGCCCCGCTCCAGACGCGCACGCTGGGCACGGATGCGTGCCACGCCGGGGGCCTGGGCGGCTCGCAAGGCGCCCAGCCACTGCTGCAGGAAGGCGAGCGCATCGAGCACGCACTCGCGCAGCGCATCATCGCCATGCGCCCCCATCCGCCGGCACTGGGTCTCCAGCGCTGCAGCAAAATCCGCGAAGTCACCAAACCCCACCGACGCAGCTGCGCCCTTCAGACCATGCACGCAGCGGATCAGCTCGGACACCGCCTGCTCGTCCGGAGCCGACGTCCATGCGCAGCGCTCTGCGAGGCCGACGAGTTCCTCGCCCTCGGTCAGAAAGGTCTGCTGGATGGATTCTGGTGTGAGTGACATTGCGGTTGGCCGCGTGCTGTGGGTACAGACGGTTTAACGGCCGCCCGCACGCCAACTTAAGCAGGATCGCTCAACCGGGCTGACGCGCCCGCTCTTCGATCGAGCGGCGCAGGGTATCGGCATCAAAAGCCGGTGCGACATCGACCTCGTCCTGATCCACGCCCTCCTCGCCCTGGGCGCGGAAAGCCTCCTCGGTCTTGCGGTTCATCACGATGATGCTGATGCGCCGGTTGGAGGCATCGAACGGGTCATCCTTCTTGAACGGGATGGTATCGGCCAGCCCCACCACCCGCACCACCTTGCCGCTCTCCAGGCCACCCGCGATCAACTCCCGGCGCGAGGTATTCGCCCGCATGCTGGACAGCTCCCAGTTGGAGAAACCCCGATCCCCGCCCGAAAAGGGGGTGGCATCGGTGTGGCCGGACAGGCTGAGGCGGTTTTCCACATCGTTCAAGGCCCGCCCGATGGCTCTCAGCAGCGTGCGGGTATAAGGCTGAAGTTCGGCGCTGGACAGCGCGAACATCGGCCGGTTGCGCTCATCCACGATCTGGATGCGCAAACCTTCTGAAGTAATGTCCATCAGTATCTGGTTCTTGAAACTGCGCAACTGCGGATCGGCCTCGATGATGGCTTCGATCTTTCCCTTCAGGTCGATCAGTTGCCCGCGCTCGCGCAGCTCGGCCTCGAACTCTGCGGTGCCCTGAAAGCGCTCGCGGGCCGCATCGAGCGCCAGTGTGTCGCGACCCTGGACCGTGCCCCGCCGCACCTGCCCCACCGTGCGCGACAAGTCTTCACCCCCGCCGGGAATCACGCTCGAACTGTCGCCCGTGCCCGCACCGCCCTGCATCGCCACCTTGAGCGGATTCTGGAAATGATCGGCAATACCTTCGAGATCGCCCTGTGCGGTCGAGCCGAGCAGCCACATCAGCAGGAAGAAGGCCATCATCGCGGTGACGAAGTCCGCATAGGCAATCTTCCATGCGCCACCGTGGCCGCCCCCCACGACCTTCTTGATCTTCTTGACGATGATGGGCTGCTGGGTATCGTCGCTCATGCCTTGTTGCGCTCAGTCATGCGAGGGTGCACATCAGCCGCCACTCAGCCCTTGCGGCTCTTGATGTCGGCTTCGAGTTCAAGAAAGGTGGGCCGCTCGGTGGAGGTGAGCACCTTGCGCCCGAACTCCACGGCCACCTGCGGGGCATAACCATTCATGCTGGCCAGCAACACCACCTTGATGCACTGGAAGATCTTGCCGCTTTCCTCTGCCCGCTGCTCCAGCTGACCGGCAATCGGCTGCACGAAACCATAGGACAGCAGGATGCCGAGGAAGGTACCCACCAGCGCCCCACCGATCATCTTGCCGAGCACTGCCGGAGGTTCGCCCACCGACCCCATCACGTTCACCACGCCCATCACCGCAACCACAATGCCGAATGCGGGCAAGGCATCACCCGTCTTTGCCACGGCGTGTGCCGGCCCGTGCGCCTCTTCGTGATGGGTCTCGATTTCCATATCCATCAGGGACTCGATCTCGAACGCGTTGAGGTTGCCCCCCACCATCATACGCAGGTAGTCGGTCATGAACTCGACCGCATGGTGGTCGGCCATCACGCTCGGATATTTGGAAAATACCGGACTCTGCTCAGGGTTCTCGATGTCACCTTCGATGGACATCAGACCTTCCTTGCGCACCTTCGCCAGCAACTCGTACATCAGCGCCAGCAGGTCCATGTACATCGCCTTGTTGTAAGGCGACCCCTTCAGCGCACCGGGCAGGGCCTTGAGGGTAGCCTTCATCGCCTTGCCGCCATTGCTGGCGACAAAGCCACCGATCATCAGTCCGATGATTGCAACGTATTCCACCGGCACCCACAGCGCCATCAGGCTACCGTGCAGCGAGTATGTGCCGATCGATGCCAGCAGGACGATCACATAGCCAACAAGAAGAAACACTGCTGAAGCCCCTCACTCGAATCCGTGCCTGTGGCACCCATCATCCCGGGCGGGTTCGCAAAGCGACCGCCCGGGCATGCAGTCAACCGCCAGTAAGCGGAATTATCGACTACCCGCAGGCAAACTTGACAGCTTCGGACGAAAAAAAGACCGCTCCGGGCGGTCTTTCGGCCGGCACCCCCCACAGGGGGTCATTCAACCGGGGTGGCTGCGCGCTTGCGGCTGGCGGTGCGGGTCTTGGCCACCGAACGGACTTCGGGCGCGGCTTTCTTGCCCTTGCCCGCACGGGACGGCATGTTGCACAAGCCGCACACGAACTGCGCTGCCGGATCGTAAGCATGCGTGATGAACTGGCCGCCGCACTGGGTGCAGGGCGTCTGCTGCAACATGTCGGCATCGAAGAAACGCACCAGGGTCCAGGCGCGGGTCAGGCTCAGCACCGGCTCCATCGCCTGCGCCTCGATGTGATCAAGGTACAGGTGATAAGCCTTCAGGATCGCATCCAGGCCCTTGAGCGTGGTGTGCTCTTCGAAATAGCGGAAGAAGGCCATGAACAGCGAGGAGTGCACGTTGGGCTGCCAAGCCATGAACCAGTCGGTGGAAAACGGCAGCATGCCCTTGGGGGGCGACATGCCGCGCACCTCCTTGTAGATCTTCAGCAGGCGCTCCCGGCTGAGATTGGTCTCTGCCTCGAGCATCTGCATGCGCGCACCCAGGCTCACCATTTCGACCGCGCGCTGTATCTCGTCGGCCTCCTTGATCACACTCTTATTCTTCATTGTCTTCATCCTCATGCAGCCGGGCGGGCTTCTTTCCTGCCGCAATGATTGCGGCATGCAGCCCGGCACTGGCGGGATCGCGCCCCTCACCGGCCAGCAGGCCGGACAAATGGGCATCGTCGAAGCGAAAGGCCGGCAGCACCATCTGCGCACTGGCCATCTTCACCATCCTGGTCGCTGACAGGCCCTCGATCAGGTCTGCCATGTCTGCGGCAATACCCAGCCTGAACATCGCGGTCTCACGGTCATCGCGGAGCATCTGCTGCGCAAGCATCAGGAAGGCGAGATTCAGCTCCTGAATGTCGGCCTGGAAATCGCGACGTTTCATTTTCCTGCACTTTATCCACGGCAACTGTCTTGAACTTAAAGTACTTTCTCAGGAATTGCAAATCGAAAAGACAAAAGTGTGGCGTGAATCCGACAGCACGAAGCGCACAGGAAAACCCATAAAACCCACATCAAGTATCCCCTCAAGATATATGAATTTCCCGACAGCATCAGCCCGGCATTTCCAGACCCTCTCCAGACCGACTCAAGCGGCATGACTTTTTTGACCCAGATCAGTTTTTCTTGAGAAAACCCTTGCGGCCAGCCCGGTCCACTTGTAAAAGAGTGGTTTGACGAACACGCAGAATGCATGATGGCATGACGTACAACAGCGCCAGCCGTCAGCACCCTCAAACCCAGGGTGAGAAACCACAGGAGTCGAGTCGACAGCCTGCGCCCAGAGCCTGGAATTTCGTTTACCGACATGCTGAACAAGCTATTCTCGCTTTTTGGAAGATCCGCCACGCCGCCCGCGAGGCAGGCGCCTCCCCCCGCCGGGCCGGCAACGGTGCCCACGCCCGGAGGGCGCAACGAGCGACGCAAGCGCCCGCGAATCAATCCGCGTCAGGGCACCCGTGTGATGGTGGTCGATGACTCCCCGACCATCGTCAAGGCGCTCGGTCGCATGCTGCAGTCGGTGGGCTGCGTGGTGATTGAGGCCGGCGATGCCGAAACCGCGCTGGAACTGGCCGAACAACGCCCGCCCGACCTGATCTTCCTCGACATCGTGCTGCCCGGTATGGATGGTTTTGCCGCCCTGCGCCGCCTGCGTCGCAATCCGGCCACCAGCGCCATCCCGGTGATCATCATCAGCGGCAACGCGCAGGCCACCGAGCATTTCTTCGGTTCGCGCATTGCGGCCGACGATTTCATGAAGAAACCGTTCTCCCGCTTCGAAGTGTTTTCACGCATCGAGCGTCTGCTCGATGATGAATTCGTGCCGCGCCGGACCGTAACCAGCATGATCGACGACGACCAGGGCGCCACACTCACCGCCTGATGCAACACACCCGGCACGGATGCGGGCCGCCGCCGGGCTGATACACTGGCGGCTCTGCAGCTTCCGGGTCTGAACACATGAACTTCTGCTCTCAGTGCGGTGCCGGTGTGGTGTTGCGCGTTCCGCCGGGGGACAGCCTCCCCCGCCATGTATGCAATGCCTGCGGGACGATTCACTACCTCAACCCCAAGCTGGTCGTCGGAGCCATTGCCGAATGGGGCGATCGCGTGCTGCTGTGCCGTCGCGCAATCGAGCCGCGCAGCGGGTACTGGACCCTGCCTGCCGGCTTCATGGAAAATGCCGAGACCACCGCACAGGCTGCAGCCCGTGAAACGCTGGAGGAAGCCTGCGCACGCATCGAGGTGGGCCCGATGTTCACCCTGATCAATGTGCCACACATCAGCCAGGTGCATATCATCTACCGCGCCCGGCTGCTCGATCTGGCGTTTTCGCCCGGTGAGGAGTCCCTCGAAGTGGCCCTTTTTTCAGAGGCCGACATTCCGTGGCAAGACATCGCCTTTCGCACCATCTCGATGAGCCTGCGCCATTTCTTCGAAGATCGCCGTCGCGGACAGTTCGGCTTTCATGTGCGCGACCTCCCACCCATGAGCGACGGGCACGATGCCGGACAGGCCGGGCTGACCGGGCACAACAGCGACCACAGCTGAAGACTGCCTGCAGGCTCGACCGGTTACATGCGCAGCCGGTCGAGATAGCCGGTCATTTCCAGATAGCCCTGCCCGAGCTCCGCACTGCCTGCGGTGCCGTCCGCAGCCCGCAGACGCACCGCGCCCTCCCAATACACCGCCCCGGTCGAACGCCGGCTGTCGAGCTCCTGATCGTCCATCAGCGGCTCGACGAGATAGGTGTGCTCTGCCACACGCACCCGCCAGGCCACCGGGTAGCGCGCGCCGGTACGGGCCGATTGCCACAGGCGCAACGGTTCGAAGCTCACTTCATGCGGCGCCAGCACGCGCTCGCGCCCGCCGGACTCGCGCAGCGTCGCGGCGGTCCATAGCGCCTGCCCCTGCCGGTCGCGCATCTGGAAGGCCATGAGCGAACCCCCATCGTGCAGATTGATGCCCAGCCAGTCCCAGCCGCCGGCCTCTTCGGGCAGGATCTCGCTCGACCATTCATGGTCCAGCCATGCATGGCCGGTCACCGGCCGTGCCCGCCCGTCCACGGTCAGCTCGCCACTCACCTTGAGTTGCGGGCGGCTGTAGTAGTAACTCGCATTGAGCGGATTGCCGGTCTTCTGGCTGAAGCCCTGACGGCCATTCAGCACCGGGGCATGCGGCGTGCGAAAGTTCAGCGAAAACGCAAAACGCTCGGTGGCAATCTGGCTGCGGTAGCTGGCCGTCCCATCCGCAGACTCGCCCTCTTCATCCTCCAGACGCAGGAACCAGTCCCCCACAAACACATCGGTTCGCCCGCTGGCCGCGCCTGCCAGCCCCGGCAGGGCACGCTCGGCACGCTCGGCGTGCAACAGCCGACCATGCGCAGGGTCGGCGACTGCGGCATGCGCCAGCAGAAGTTGACTGGGGGCGAACAGGCTGGGGTTGTCCTCGCCGATCAGCGTGCGCACCCGGAAGAAAGTGAGCTGAAAACCGCGCCGCACACCGGCATCGTCGGTCAACCAGCCCGTCACATACCACCACTCGGTGCGATACTCGGGATGCGCCCCGGTATCGTCCGGAAACACCAGCGCCACATCGTCACGCACCACCGGATAGCCCCCTCCGGCAGCGACCACCCCCGTCCCAACGATCCACTGCAGGCACAGCAGTACGACAAGCAGTGCGCAGCGTACCCTGTTCATCACCAGTCCTCCCTGACCGCCTTCACGGCCGAATCGCGCATTGCCTGCGCCCCGGCCAGCCGTGCGGCGAGGGCGGCCAGCGCAACCAGTCCGCACGCAAACAGCAGCAAGGCCGGCCAGGGCACGCTCATGTCCATGCTCCAGTGGAAACTCTGCCGGTTGATCACCTCGATCAGGATCCAGGCAATCGCCCCGCCGCCCAGCAAACCGATCAGCACCCCGACCAGCGCGGTCATCGCCCCTTCAAGCGTCAACAGGCGCCCCACTTCGCTGCGCCTCAACCCCAGATGACGCAGCATGCCGAACTCCTTGCGCCGGCTGCCGGCGAGTGCTGCAAAGGTGGTGCTGATGCCGAACAGGCCGATCATCACCGCCACCGCCTCCATCAGATAGGTGATGAGGAAGGTGCGATCGAAGATCGCCAGGCTCACGGCGCGAATCTCGGCCGGCAAGGTCAGCTCCACCACCCCGTCATCGAAGGCGGCGCGCACGGCCCGCATCACCGTCTCGCCGCTGTCGGCCGTGCTGTCGAGCCACACGGCCAGGTCGTTGATCAGGCGGTCGCCGGACAGCATGCGGTAGTCCTCCAGCTCCAGCAGAACCGCACCGTGCTGGCGGGCATAGTCGCGCCACACCCCGGCCACCCGGAAGTCATGCAGCATACCGCCCAGCGGCAACTGAACATCCACGCCCAGGCTCAGGCCGAACAGATCGGCTGCAGCTTCCGACACCCAGACCGGACGCGGGCGCGGTCCCGCCCCGTCGGGCACCTCTCCCTCGGCCAGCGCCACGCCTCCCGACACCAGAGGAATGCCGCTGCCACCCTGCACCGGCCGGGCAATCAGCGTCAACGGCAACTGCTCATCCGCAAGCCTGACCGTATCGTAGCGAATCGGCTGCACTGCCCGCACGCCTGCAATGCCGGCCACCCTGGCCTGTGCCGCTTCGTCGAGAAAACCCGAGGCGGCCGAGGAAGAGGCGCGCACATACAGATCGGCCGGCAAGACCTGATGCAGCCAGTCGTCCACCGAGTCCCGAAAAGAGCTCACCATGATCGCCATCGACACCGCCAGCGCAACGCTGGCCACCACCCCCGCCCCGGCTACCACTGCCTGCCCGGGCAAGGCCTGCAGGCGTGCATGGGCCAGCCGGATCAGCAACGACGATGAGCCTGCAAACAGGGGCAGCACACTGCGCACCCCCAGTGGCAGCAGCAACACGGCCGCCGCCAGACTGGCCAGCACTGCAAGATACCCGCCCACCGGAATGCCCGCGAACGGAGGCAGCAGGCACAGCGCGCCCGCCAGGGCTGCGCACAGCAAGGCCCAGGCCGGATGCAGATGCATGCGAAACTGCTCCACCGCCTCGCTGGCCCGCAGGGCACGCGCGACCGGCATGCGCACTGCCGTGCGGGCCGGCAGCCAGGCGCCCACCACCCCCGTCAGCCCGCCCAAGCCCAGGTAAAGGATACTGGTCAGCAGGTCCCTATGCAGCTCCGGGCGTACCCCCTGAAAATACCCTGCCCCCAAGTCTGCGCCCATCAGACGAAAGGCGCTCCAGGCCAGTCCGTGGGCCAGCACCACCCCGAACAGCCCGCCCAACAGCCCCAGCAACGCCCCTTCGGCCAGCAGGGCCTGCATCAGCCTGTCGCGCTCCAGACCGAGCGCGCGCAGAAAGGCCAGACTCTGGCGACGACGCACCACCGACAGCCACTGCGCGGAAAACACCAGAAACCCGCCGGTGAGCAGCGCAATCGCAGCCAACATGGTCAGGTTCACCCGGTAAGCACGCGACAGGCCGAGCACCTGCTCGGTGCTGGCTTCAGGGGTGAGCACACTCAGCCCGGCCGGCAGGCTGGCCGCGAGCCGGGCAGCCACCTGGGCCGGGTCTGCACCCTCGCGCACCCGCAGATCGATACGGCTCACGCGGCCAAGCTGACTGAACAGGCGCTGCGCGGCCGCCACATCCATCACCCCCAGCACCTGTCCGTGCCCTGCGGCCGGCACACCGCCGACCACCCGCAGGGACAGCACCCGGGTGCCTGACTGAATCTCCAGAGTGTCGCCCGGCGACAGGCCCAGGGCGGCACTGGCCGCAGCACTGAGGAACAGGCTGTCTTCGCGCAGCGCCAGCATGCGCTGATCCCGGCCATCCCGGGCTCCCCAGTCCGGATCCACCTCGGGCAACAGGACTGGCGTGACCGCCCCCAGCCGGAAACGATCCACCCCCAGAATACGCAGACTCTGCGCATGCGCGGGCAGGCGCGCCTCGATCTCCAGCACCGGGCTGGCCTCGGCCACATCCGGGTGCATGGCCACCGCCAGGTACACCTCCTCGGCAAAACCGCTGCGCGGACCGCTCACCTGCAGATGTGCGTCACCGCTGAGCAGACGCACGCCACGCCCGAACTCGTTGATTGCCGCACCATGAATCAGCTGCACCGCCAGCCCGAGCGCCACGCCCAGCGCAATCGCCAACAGGGACAGCAGCGTGGCCAGTCGGCGCTGCAACAGGCTCGCCAGGAATACGCGCAACAGCGCCTGCCACAGCCCCGGATTCACACTCCGCCCCTCCCCCTCACGGTCACCTCGCCCTGCGCAAACGCCCCTTCCGGGCACTCAGTCTGCATCGAACAAGCCCTCACGGGTCAGGCGCAGACAGCGGTCCGCGCGCGCAGCCGCCTTGCGGGAATGCGTCACGATGATGCCGATGGCCTGGGCACTGCGGACGCAGTCGAGAAGCAGGTTCAGGACCTCGTCGGCATTGTCCGGATCGAGATTGCCGGTAGGTTCGTCCGCCAGCACCAGCCTTGGGCGGTGCACCAGCGCACGGGCAATGGCCACTCTCTGCAATTCCCCGCCGGACAGCATGGCCGGCCAATCATCTGCACGCGCCTCCAGCCCCACCCGTGCCAGCATTGCGCGCGCACGCCGGTCGGCCTCGTCCTGCATGCAGGCAAGCAACCACAGGGGCAAGGCCACGTTCTGCGCAATGCTGAGATGCGGCAGGATGTGAAATGCCTGAAAAACAAATCCGTAGGCACGGCGGCGCAGGCCGGCGAAGGCATCGTCATCGAGCGCGCGCAGGTCCTGCCCATCGAGCCTGAGCTGGCCGCTGTCCGCCGCCTCAAGGCCGGCAATGCAGTTGAGCAGGGTGGACTTGCCCACGCCGGACTCGCCCATGATCGCGACACACTCACCTGCGCGCAGGCTCAGGGAGACACCGGCAAACAGGGTGCGCTGGGCCGCCTTTCCGGTTGCTTCAGCAAAGCATTTTCCAAGGTTGTCGAGTTCAAGCATGTCAGGGGACACGTCCGGAGCAAGGAAAGCAGCAGGAGCAGACAGGGGCGAGGGGCTACAGAGGCGGCAGGCCATGGCGCCTGCGTGCCCGGTGACAGGCGTCATCTCCGATGCCCAGGGGGGCATAGGGTGCAAAATCCCGGCAGGGCGACGGGCGGGAGGCGTAGATCGAACAGCCCACCTGCACGCCGATCTCTCCGCTCAAGGCCACGCAACGCGGCGCCGCTTCATCGGTACCGCGCATGCGCCACAGCGTGGCGGTCAAGGGCAGTGCCAGCGCATCCGGCACCCCCGCCGGTTGGCGGCTGGCCAACTCGGAGGGATGGAAGTCCACCCGGAAAGCGGCACAGCAGGCGCCACACCGGGTGCACGGATCACTGCGCGGAGTACGCATTTCAGTCATGGGCGCCGCAGCACTTCTTGAACTTCTTGCCGCTGCCGCACGGGCAGGCGTCGTTGCGCCCCACCGAAGGCGCGCTGCGGCGCACAGGCTCAGCCACCTCCGGCAGGGGCTGCGGCCGGGGCAGCCCGAGTTGGCGCCATTCGGCCATGATCGTTCCGAGCGTGTCGCGAGCCCCCTCCAGCCAGCGGATTCGGTCGTTTTCATCCACCGCCGCGTTCGCCACCTCACCCACCGCCTCTCCGCCCTCTTCAGCGTCGGACTGCCAGGGGGCAAGCATGGCCTCAATGCGCTGCTGAACACTCCGGGCCACCTCCTCCGGCAAACCGTCCTGCCAGTCGGCGGGCCACAACTCCAGCCCCTGGGCAAAACCTTCCACCCACTCTTCGCCCACTTCAAAGTCGCTGTCGGCCTGGCCTGCATAGCAAAACGGCTCCCAGCCTTCGGGCTCGCCAAGCGTGGTGGCCAGTTCGTTGTAATAGCGACGCACCAACCCGATCACCTTTTGCATCCGGCTGCCCGCCGCAAAGGAGGCCTCATCCGCATGGGCGGTCCAGATGGGCGGCATCCAGACAGAGGCCGGCAGTACCTGCGGTGCGCACACGACGGCGGCAAGATAGCCATCGAGCATTTCGAGGTTCATGCAGTCTTCGGGAACGGCGTCGGACACCAGCAGTTCTTCAAGCGCATCGAAGGCATCGTCGTCGAGCTCATACGGATGGGCTGCAGGCTCGGCTACGGGGGTGTTGTCGTGGTCACTCATGGGGAACTCCATCTTGGGTGGGCGCGGGCGGCACCCCGTTCGTCAGGGGCGGCTGCCCGCGCAGGCTTCAGGCGTGTCACTTCAGGCTTGTAACGGATTATGCGCAGCAGGCTGCGTCAGGTCGAGCACGATGCGGTACAGCGTCTGACCGGAATCCCGGTACTTGCGTTCGAAGGGCGTCAGGGGCTGGTCGGTTTCGAACGGCGCCCACACCACCCGGGTCGCACAGGCCCTGCCCAGCGCCAGCGCAAACTCCTCGGCATACACCTGCCAGTTGGTGCGGCACTCCAGCACGCCCCCCAGCCTGGGAATGAATGGAAACACCGGATGCGCATGCCAGCGCCGCCCCAGATGACCGATCTTTGGCCAGGGGTTGGGGTACAGGATGTAATGGCGCGACAGGCTCACCCCCTCCTCGACCAGCAGGCGCCAGTAGTCGACCAGGTCGGCACGCACAAACACCAGATTCGCAGGCATCAAGGCGTCGGGATAGGGCTTGCGGCGGTTCAGCCGGTCTTCCGACTGATCCACCCCGATCACCCAGTGGTCCGGATGGGCACGGGCCAGTGCAATGGTGCTGTGCCCCACGCCACAGCCGGCATCCAGAATCAGCGGCGCCCGTCCGTCCCAGCCGGCAAGGCTCTGCCTGAGGGCAGCACGGTTGTATTCGAGACAGGGCTTGCGAAAGGGTTCGCGCAGGTGCTTGTCCACCCGCGCCAGCAACTGCTCATGCGCCGCTTGCTGGGCACTGACCGGAATTCGCGAATTGGCATAACTCATGATTCAAAATCCTGCGTGCAATCAAGGCTGTCGCCGGGCACGTGGACGAATGCACCCCGGGCAACACTGTCAAGACTTGACTTATGCACAAAATGCCTGTTCGACCCCAAACCGGTTTCCTGTCTGCGGGCACCCTCGTCGCACATTCGGCATAAACCAAAACATTCTTTAAAATCAATATCTTGAAAAATCGCACAAGGATTCAGCAACATAACTGAAACGCTTGCGCGACAGGGGTTTGGCAACACTGCCTACAGTTCATCCCCAGACTTATCCACAGCTTTTGTGGGTAAGCACAGCAAATCCCTTCCGATCAGGGATTTAACCGGTGCTCACCCCCCAAGCGCTGCGTTGCGCTCATTCCGTCACCACCCCATGCGCAGCCAGCACAGCCGTCATGGTCGGCGCATCGGTCAATGGCCTGACGGCGAGGAACAGGACGTCTGCTTCCTGCCAGTGACGCCGAAGCATGTTCAACCACAGCTTCAGCCGGCCACACGCATGCACCGGTGCAGCGCGGGCCTGCACCGCCCGCCAGTACAAGGCAACATGCGGGCGCAGGTGCAGCCAGTCGGCAGGGCTCGGGCCAGGATCATGCTGCCCCCGAATACGCAACGCCAGCCAGGGGTCGGAGACGGCGCCACGCCCCAGCATCACATCCTGCACGCCGCTGACCGCGCGACAACGCTGCCAGTCCGCCACACTCCAGACTTCGCCGTTGGCCACCACCGGCACCGCCACGCCGTCATCGATGCGCGCCACCCACTCCCAATGCGCCGGAGCACGATACCCCTGATCGCGGGTGCGCGCATGCACCACGATACCGGCCACGCCGCCTTCCGCCAGTGCCTGCGCGCACTCGACAGCCTGCGAAGGGTCGCTGACGCCCAGGCGCATCTTGGCGCTCACCGGAATGTCGCGCGGCACCGCTGCACGCACTGCACAAGCCAGCCGGTTCAGGAGTTCGGGACGATCGAGCAGCATCGCCCCTCCACCGTGGCGATTCACCACCCTGGCCGGGCAACCGAAGTTGAGATCCACACCGTGCGGCGCGAGCAGCGCCAGACGAGCCGCATTCTCGGCCATCAGCCCGGGGTCGCTGCCCAGCAATTGCACCACCACCGGAGTGCCGGCCGCAGTCCGGCCCTGCTGGGCAAGTTCGGGGCTGATCCGCTCATAGGTCTTCAACGGCAGCACCGTGCCGGACACGCGGACGAACTCGGACACGGCCATATCGTAACCCCCGATGCGGGTCAGCACCTCACGCAGGGCAAAATCGGCCACACCTTCCATCGGTGCGAGAATCAGACGCACGGCAAGCCTCTGGGCAAAGCCCCGGATTCTACCCGGCAGCCCGGGCAAAAGGGCATACGCTCACCACGCGCGACACCTCCCCCCATCCTCCCCCTGCCCTGCCTGCCGCCCGTCTTCCGCCGAGTTTTCGTTCTTGCGTTCATGCGTGCTTTGGCCGATAATCCCGCCCTTGTTTGTTTACCCAGGGTGGCCACATTCACCACCCGCCTGATACCAAGGACGCCAGATGAAAGCGGATACCCATCCCAACTACGCCGACGTGCAGGTCACCTGCTCCTGCGGCAACACCTTCACCACCCGCTCCACCATGGGCAAGCCCAGCTACCATGTGGAAGTCTGCTCGGAGTGCCACCCGTTCTATACTGGCAAGCAGAAGATCGTCGATACCGCCGGCCGTGTCGAGCGCTTCCGCCAGAAATACGGCAACGTGCAGCGTCTGGGCTGAGCCACCGTCGTCGCAGTCTGAAAAGGGCAGCCCGGGCTGCCCTTTTTATTGCATCATCCAAGCGCCCCAACCGCCGGCAGGCAAATGGCAGCACACATGAGCAGCCCGCCCCCACCACCTTCAAGCACCTTCCCCTGGCACCTGCTGTCCGGCGGGGCAGGGCTGGCCCTGCTCGCCGCACTGTATCTGCTGCCCGGACTGATCGGGCATGAGCCCTGGCGCGGTGACGATGTGCGTCACATTGCGATCGTGCAGGGCATGCTCAATGGCGAGCCCCTGCTGTTCCCGCATCTGGCGGGCGAGCCTGCCTCGCTGTTCCCCCCGCTGTACTACTGGGTCAGCGCCCTGCTGGTGCTGCTCACCGGCTGGCTTCTCCCGGTCCACGATGCGGCACGGCTGGCCACGGCGCTGTTTGCCGCCCTCACCGTCTTCTGGCTGACCCGCGCCTCCACCCGGCTGAACGGCCGCCACACCCGGGTTGCAGCCGCCCTGCTCACGCTGGGCACCCTGGGCCTGGTCATCCATGTGCATGAAGCACAGCCGATGGTTGCTCTGATGGCCATGCAGGCCATGTGCCTGGCGGGGCTGGCCCGGGTACCGACCGCCCCGGTGAAGGGCGGCCTGCAGGCCGCATGCGGCGCCAGCCTGGCCTTTCTGGCAGCCGGCCCGTTTGGCCTGCTGATCACCCTGCCCCTGTTTCTGGTCTGCGCAGTCGCCTGCCCGGAGTGTCGGGACCCGCGCGCCAGCGGCGGGCTGATTCTCGGGCTCAGCCTGGCGCTGGGTCTGAGCAGCCTGTGGCCGGTGACCCTGAGTCATCTTGCTCCCGAGTTGCTGACCCTGTGGTGGGACGAACAATGGGTCGGCTTCATGCGTGAAGTCGCACGCATCGAGGCCCTGCCTGCAGTGCTTGGCCAGACCGGATGGTCCTTGTGGCCCCTGTGGCCCATTGCCCTCTGGACCCTGTGGCGCGCCCGCAAGCAGAGGGGCACACAGTCGATCCTCCTCCCGCTCGCAGCCTTCCTGCTGGCCCTGGCCGGCATGCTCGCAATGGGCGTGTTCAAACCTGAGTGGATGCTGCCACTCATCGCACCGCTGGCCCTGCTCGCCGCCGCAGGCGTGCCCAGCCTGCGGCGCGGAGCGGCGAATGCCTTCGACTGGTTTGCGGTCATGACCTTCTCGGTGTTCGGGATACTGGTGTGGCTTGCCTGGAGCGCCCAGGTGATCGCCTGGCCCCCCGGTCTGGCACGCAGCCTCGCGCGCAGCGCCCCCGATTTCGTCCCCGGCAACGCGGGCCTGCAGGCCCTCATCGGCCTGCTGCTCTGCGCTGTGTGGCTGGCACTGGTGATCCGCCTGCCCCGCACGCCCGACCGTGGCCCGGTGAATTGGGCCATGGGCATGACCATGTTATGGTGCCTGACAGTCACGCTGCTGATGCCATGGTTCGACCACGACCGAAATTACCGGCCACTGGCCGAGTCGCTGTCGATTGCGCTGGCGGGCGAATCTTCCGGCTGCGTGGCCGCGATGAACCTGGGCAACAGCCACCGTGCGGCATTCGACTACTTCGCCGGCATCCGCACGCACAGCGTGGACGACAACGAAACCAGCTGCCGTTTCCTGCTGGTGCGTGAAGACGATTTTCCGATGAACATCCAGCCACTCTGGCAATGGCAGCAAATTTGGGAAGACCGGCATGGTGGCGGCAAACGACTGGAAGTATTCCGGCTATACCGACGTGACTGAAACCTTCACCCCCCCCTCGCAACGGGCAGAGTGGTCCACGCTGCGCACCCATGCAGCGCGCCTCGCCCGGACCCCACTTGCACACCTTCCGTCCATCGAGCCCGGTCGCAGTCAGCAACTGTGCTTCACCCTGCAGACCGGGGACGCATCCCATGCCGAACATGCCGGGGACTGCACACTGGCGCTCGACCTCTCGCGCCAGCACATGGACAGCGCAGCCCTGCACGCCCTGATCGCACTGGCACAGGCTTGCGGGGTGCCTGAGGGCCTGCGCAGCCTGTTCGACGGGGAGCGGGTGAATTTCACCGAAGGCCGGGCCGCCCTGCACATGGCCTTGCGCAACGGTACCCCCCCGCCTGCCGACGAGCGTGAGCACCTGTCCGCCACCTGGGCACGCTGCCAGGCCTTCGCACAGCGCATCCGTGCCGGCCAGCACCCGGGGAGTCGCGAAAAACCCATCGACCGAGTCATCAACCTGGGCATCGGCGGCTCGGACCTGGGGCCGCGCCTGGTCAGCGAGGCCCTGCTCAACCAGGGCCCCGAGCCCGCCTTCGATGTCCGCTTCGTCGCCAACATCGACCCGCGCGACCTGGATCAGCATCTGCTCGACGCCGATCCGGCCACCACCTTGTTCATCGTCTCATCCAAGAGCTTCAGCACCGCCGAAACCCTGGCCAATGCGCGGGCCGCCCGGCAGTGGCTGCAGGCCGGACTGGGCGATGCCTGCGATCTGGGCGCACACTTTGCGGCAGTGAGCAATGCCACGGCGGCAGCAGCCGCGTTCGGCATCGCCGGCGAGCACATTTTCGCGCTCCCGGAATGGGTGGGCGGACGCTATTCCCTGTGGTCGACGATTGGACTGCCCGCACTGATCGCCATCGGCCCACAAGCCTTCGACGATTTGCTGGCCGGTGCCCGCACCATGGACCAGCACCTCCAGCACACCCCGCTGGCGCGCAATCTGCCGGTACTGGCGGCCCTCGCCGGGCTCTGGAACACGGACTTCCTCGACATCGAAAACCTGGCGGTGCTGCCTTATGCGCACGGCCTGCGCAGCCTGCCCGCCTGGCTGCAGCAACTCGAGATGGAAAGCAATGGCAAGCACTGCCTGCGTGACGGCAGCCGCACGGCTGTTCCCACCGCTCCCATCGTGTGGGGCGGAGCCGAACCGGTGGGCCAGCATGCCTTTCATCAGTTATTCTTTCAGGGCACGCGGCGCTGCGCGCTGGACTTCATCGTGCCGGTCGGCCACGAAGGGGATCCACGTCAGAACGTTCTGATCAACAACGCCCTTGCCCAGTCTGCCGCGCTGATGCACGGACGCAGTCTGGACGAGGCGCGTATCCTGCTCGCCCGGCAGGGGCTTGACGGGCAGGACATCGAGCGGCTGGCCCCCCATCTGGTGTGCGACGGCAACCAGCCAAGCAGCCTGCTGCTGATGGATTCGCTCAGCCCCCGCTCCCTGGGTCAGTTGCTGGCGTTTTACGAACACAAGGTGTTCGTGCAGGGCTGGGTCTGGGGCATCAACAGCTTTGACCAGTTCGGGGTCGAACTGGGCAAGGACATGGCGCGTGCCCTGGAGAGGGGCGAGACCGCCCGCCATGACGAAAGCACCCTGGCACAACTGGCCTGGGTGGCACGACTGCGGGAGCAGCAACGCAAACGGGCTCAGCCGTAGATCAGGCAGGTGTTCGGAATGCTGCTCGGCGAGGTGAAACGCCCCAGCAGATAAAAGAACACGATGATCCCCAGCACGATCAGGATGCGCCGCCGTCGCACCTGCACCCAGCGCATCAGGCGGCGCAGGCGCTCAAGCATCGAGCCGGAGGAAGTGCTCACGATAGTGCTGCAACTCGTTGATCGATTCGTAAATATCCGACAGCGCCTCGTGCTTGCCGAGTTTCTTCAGGCTGCCATACACTTCGGGCCGCCAGCGACGGGCCAACTCCTTGAGGGTGGAGACATCCAGGTTGCGGTAATGAAACCAGGCCTCCAGTTGCGGCATGTAGCGTGCCATGAAGCGGCGGTCCTGACACACCGAATTACCGCACATCGGCGATGCGCGCTCCGGCACATACTGCTGGATGAAGGCCAGCATCTGCGCCTCGGCCTGCGCCTCGCTCACACCCGAGTTGCGCACCCGTTCGATCAGACCGGACTGCCCGTGGGTGTTCTTGTTCCAGTCGTCCATCGCCTCCAGCACCGCATCGGGCTGATGCACTGCAATCACCGGGGCCTCGGCCACCGTCTGCAGGTTGCCGTCCGTGATCACCACCGCGATTTCCAGAATCCGGTCGTGGTCGGGCTCCAGGCCGGTCATCTCCATGTCCAGCCAAATGAGGTGGTTCTTGTCCTGTGCCATAATCCCTTGCCGATGTTTGAAACCCAACAGGCCGTGATTTTGTCACAAACACGGTGCGCCATCACCAGCTTGTTGCCCACCCCAAGGAGGAGAGCACATCATGTACGAAAAAAACCATCCGCTCACGTCACAACCCCGGCTCCACTCACGCGCCGGCGTCCGTCTCATCGGCGCCTCGCTGCTGGCGCTCTGTCTGGCCGGTGCGGCACATGCCGATCCGAAATCCGACCCCTTCCCCGATGCCGATCACTTCGAGGGAGAGCGCATGCACGGCGAGATGTGCGTCGAATGCCATGGCCGAAACTTCGGCGGTGAAGGCGGCTCGGACATCTACACGCGCAGCGACCGGCGCGTGAGCAGCCCGGACAGCCTGCAGCAACAGCTCACGGCCTGCACTGCAATGCTCAATCTCGACCTGTTTCCGGAAGATGAATACCACATCGCCGGTTTTCTCAACAAACACTTCTACCGCTTCGAGTGACTCAATCCAACAGCGCCTCACGGTCACGCAGCGCCGTGAACACTTCGTTGCACGGCCGCGTGGTGGCCGCTTTCGGCCGTCAGTATGAGGTCGTCCGGCTCGATGCCGGCGACGACACGGACAACAGCCGCCTGACCTGCTACCCGCGCGGCAAAAAGAGCCCCTATGCATGTGGCGATGAAGTCGACATTGCCATCACCGCAGACGGCCAGGGCGTGATCAACGCCCTCCACCCCCGGCAGAACCTGCTATGGCGCTCCGATGCCTTCCGGCAGAAACTGATTGCCGCCAACCTCGACCAGATCGTCATCGTGGTGGCTACCGAGCCGGGCTTCTCTGACCTGTTGATCTCGCGCTGCACGGTCGCAGCCGAGAGCGAGCGCATGCAGGCGCTGATCGTGCTCAACAAGGCCGACCTGAAGAGCGGGCTGGACAAGGCCAGAGCACGGCTGGCCGTCTTCGAGCAACTGGGCTACCCGGTGCTGGAGGTCAGTGCCCTGCAGGACACCAGCGCATTGCGGGCCCACCTGGCGGGCAGACGCAGCATTCTGGTCGGACAATCGGGCATGGGGAAATCGACCCTCACCAATGCCCTGATCCCGGAGGCCGGTGCGGCCACACGCGAAATTTCTGCTGCGCTCGACAGCGGCAAGCACACCACCACCTTCGCACGGTTATACACCCTGCCGGAAAGCGGGTGGCTGATCGACAGTCCGGGCCTGCAGGCCTTTGGACTGGCCCATGTCGACCCGGAAGCCCTGGTCGAGCACTTTCCCGAGTTTCGCCCGTTCAACGGCGGTTGCCGTTTTCGCAACTGCCAGCATCAGGCCGAGCCGGGATGCGCCCTGAACGAAGCGCTGGCGCAGGGTCTGATCGACCCACGCCGCTTCGAGCACTACCGTCTGATACGGGAGGAAATTCTTCAGGCGCATCAGGCCAGACAGGGCTGGCGCTGAACGCCCTGCCCGATCCGGGGCTGGGGACTCACTTCTTGCTGCGGTCTTCCGGCTGCGGGGCCGAAGCCGATGCCGCAGACCCGCTCCCTTCAGCCGGCCGCTCGCCGGCCTGCTGGGGGTAACCCGGGAAGGAGAAGCCAGTAAACATGTTGCGCGTCTGGCTCTCGATCTTTTCCTGCATCTGGTCGAACATCTTGCGGCTCTGCTCGACGTACGCGCCCATCACGCTTTGCAGGGCCGGCCCCTGGAAGTTCAGGAACTGTGCCCACAAATCCTGGCTGACCGGGCTGTTTTCACCATAGATCGAGCGCGCCTGATCCTGCAGCTTGGCCTGCATCTCGGTGAAGGCCTTGATGTTGTTCTCCAGATACTTGCCCATCATGCCCTGGGTGGCATTGCCATAGAAACGGATCATGTGGGACAGCAGGTCGCTGGTGAACATCGGAGCGCCGCCGGCCTCCTCTTCCAGAATGATCTGCAGCAGAATGCTGCGTGTCAGGTCTTCCCCGCTCTTCGCATCAACGACCTGGAATTCGTCGCGTGCGAGCACCAACTCCTTCACGTCGGCCAGGGTGATGTACGAACTGGTACGGGTGTCATACAGACGGCGATTGGGATACTTCTTGATCAGGCGGGCTTTTTCGGCCATGTCTTGTCATCTCCTCGGCGGCACGAAACAGCCGCTCTCTCCTTGTGGAATTATAGCGCGACCGTTGCAAAAACCCCGCCAGGGGCGGGGTATGGGTCATGCATGCCTTCCCTGAACGGGAAAGGCGATCAGCACATGTGCAGGCCGCCGTTGATATTGATGGTGGCACCGGTGACATAACTGGCCATCTCGGAAGCCAGGTAGGAACACAGCGCACCGATCTCTTCCGGTTTGCCCAGGCGCTTCATCGGTACGGTGTCGATGATGCCCTGACGGATGTCGTCACGGATGGCCATGACCATATCGGTACCGATATAGCCCGGTGCAACCGCATTCACCGTCACCCCCTTGGTGGCCAGCTCAGCGGCCAGCGCCTTGGTGAAACCGAGCACGCCCGCCTTGGCGGTGGAATAGTTGGCCTGACCGGCCTGACCTTTCACGCCATTCACCGAGGAGATGTTGATGACACGGCCCCAGCCGCGCTCGGCCATCTTCGGCGAAACATGGTGGGTCACGTTGAACAGGCTGTTCAGGTTGGTGTTGATCACCGCATCCCACTGCGCCTTTTCCATCTTCGGGAAGAACTTGTCACGGGTGATGCCGGCATTGTTCACCAGCACATCGATCGGGCCCACTTCGGCCTCGATGCGGGCAACCATTTCCTTGCAAGACTCGTAATCGGAAACATCACCTTCGGCAGGCACGAACTCGAAACCGAGTGCCTTCTGGGCCGCCAGCCATTCATCGCGCTGGGGAAAGCCCGGCAGGCAGTTGGCGACCACTTTCATTCCATCTTTGGCCAGGGCCTGGCAGATTGCAGTACCGAGACCACCCATGGCGCCGGTAACGAGTGCGACTTTCTGGGACATTGTCGAATCCTTCTGAATCGGGTTTGGTGTGTGTCAATCCGGTTGGTCTGGTGCAATGCAGCGTGCCTGCTTCAGCCAGCCACCAGCAACCGGAACCTGTTTGCTGCACGCGCGAGTATACGCCTTCCGATGTAACGAATGTTGCATTGCACTATGCGATTCGTGACGTAGTTGGCACTGACGCGAAAAAAAACGCCGGGATACCGGCGTTTTGTTGTGCGACCGACAGCGGAAAACTCAGAACATGTGCTGACCGCCGTTGATGGAGATGTTCGCCCCCGTCACGAAAGCCGCCTCCTCGGACGAAAGGTAAGCCACCAGGCCGGCGATCTCTTCCGGCTTGCCCAGACGGGCCACCGGGATCTGCGGCAGGATTTTCGAGTCGAGAATTTCCTGCGGAATCGCCATCACCATCTTGGTGCCGATGTACCCCGGGGAAATGGTATTGACCGTCACCCCGCTGCGTGCCACCTCCAGCGCCAGCGCCTTGGTGAAGCCGTGCATGCCGGCCTTGGCCGCCGAGTAGTTGGTCTGGCCGAACGCGCCCTTCTGGCCATTCACCGACGACACATTGATCACCCGCCCCCACTTGCGCTCGACCATGCCATCCATGACCTGCTTGGTCAGGTTGAACACGCTGTCGAGGTTGGTGCTGATCACCGCATCCCAGTCGGCCTTGGTCATCTTGCGGAAGGTCATGTCACGGGTGATGCCTGCGTTATTGACCAGCACATCGACCGGACCAACCTCACGGGTCACCTGCTCCACACAACTCTTGCAGGAGTCGAAATCGGATACATCGCACGGAAATGCCTTGAAGCCATAACCCATGTTGTTCATGGACTGCAGCCACTCGGCGGCTTTCGTGTTACCGGGCGAGTGGGTGGTCACCACCTTATACCCCAGCGCTGCCAGCTTGATGCAGATGGCTTCACCGAGTCCGCCCATACCTCCGGTCACAAGTGCCACTCTTGACATGGTTGTTTCCTCCTCTCCGTTATCTTTCGAAGGGTAATGAATGGTTCCGACAACGCCCCCCGTATCCGCTGTCGAATGTGCATTTTCAGTGTTCTTCTTTTCGACCGGCGCACGCCATCAGGAGCGTTGTTTCACATACCTGCCCGGTGCTGGCTCGATCGGCTCGTGGCGCGTACTGCCCAAGCGTCCGCGTGCCGGAACCTGCTTGCCCGCCCGCTGGCCAAGCCACTCGATCCAGTGCAGCCACCAACTGCCCTTGCGTTCCTCGGCCGACTCCAGCCACTCTTCCGCATCGGCCACATTGGCATCATTCACCCAGTAGCTACGACGGTTCTTCGAAGCCGGGTTGATCGCACCGGCGATATGACCACTGGCACCGAGCACGAAGGTGGTCTCCCCCCCCAGCAGCAGACGGGCCAGATAGGCGCTGTTCCACGGCACGATATGGTCTTCGCGCGCCGCCATGAGATAGGCCGGCGCGTCGATCTTGCCCAGATCGACCTTGGTGCCCAGCATGCGCAACCTGCCGGGCACACGAAGATTGTTCTCCAGATACATGTTGCGCAGATACCAGGTCAGGAACGGGCCGGGCAGATTGGTGCTGTCGGAGTTCCAGTACAGCAGGTCGAAGGCCTGGGGCTTGTTGCCCTTCAGGTAGTTACCCACCACATACTGCCAGATCAGGTCATTCGCACGCAGCGCCGAAAACACGTTTGCCAGCTCCTGCCCCTTCAGCAGCCCGCCCTTGCCGATGGCAGCCTCGCGTGCGGTCACGCTGGCCTCATCGACCAGGCAGCCCAACTCGCCGGCTTCGGCAAAATCGAGCAGCGTGGTCATCAGCGTCAGGCTTTCGACCGGGTCTTCGCCCCGGCCACGCGCCACCGCAAGCGCCGAGCTCAGGATCGTGCCACCAACGCAGAAACCCAGTACGTTCGGCTTCCTGACCCGGGTCACCTGCCGCACCACCTCCAGCGCGGCCAGCGGACCGTGCTCCAGGTAATCGTCCCAGGTCGCGGTCGCCTCCTCTGCTCCCGGATTCTTCCAGGACACCAGGAACACCGTATGTCCCTGCTCCACGATGAAGCGCACCAGCGAATTTTCGGGCTGGAGGTCCATGATGTAGAACTTGTTGATGCAGGGCGGCACGATCAGCAGCGGCTTTTGCGCAACCGTCTCGGTGAGCGGCGCATACTGGATCAGCTGCATCAGCGCATTTTCGAAGACCACCGCACCAGGCGTGACCGCCAGATTGCGGCCGACCTCGAAGGCGCTGTCGTCGGTCATCGAGATGCGCCCCTTTTCCAGATCGGCCAGCAGGTTCTGCAACCCCTGGGTGATGCTCTTGCCCTGAGTCTCCAGCGCGGTGCGGATGAACTCGGGGTTCGTGGCAGCAAAATTGGAAGGCGCCAGGGCATCGAGATACTGGCGAGTGAGGAACTGCAGGCGCGACTTGGCACGCCCGTCGGCGAGTTGCGCCGCATCGGACATCTGCCCGAGATAGCGGGCGTTGATCAGATAGGCCTGGCGCAGATAATCGAAATACGGGCTCTGCTCCCACTCCGGCGAGGCAAAGCGACGGTCGCCCGGCTCCGGGCTCACCACCGGCTCGCCCTTCTCGCCGGCCTTGCGCTGCAGCATGGCGCTCCACAAGGTGGCATGCTGACGGGCAAACTGCTCCTGCAGGCGACGCGCCTCGTCCGGATCGGGCAAGGGCGGCGTGGGCAGCGCAGTGCCGCTGCTGTCCGCGATCGCCGCGTGGTTCTTCTGCACCATCTCGAAGAAGTTCTTCGCCATGGTATTGCCAAACTGGATCATTGCTTCAACCGCAGCGTTGGTCCTGCCGTCGTTCATTTCCGACATCCGCCCTCCCAAGGCTTTGCTAAACTCATGTGTTGGTGCAGATTCGGATCATGACACGTCCGATCCGCCCCCGCATCCGCCTGACGCACACTTTACGCATACTTCCTTCGCAGTTCCAGCCCGATACCATGGAGATTCCGGCATGTATGTAATCGCGATTGCCTGGCTGTACGTGGTCATCATCGTCGCAGCCTCCGACACGTCGGTGGTGGGCGGCGTGCTGACCCTGATCTTCTGGGGCCTGGGCCCCCTGGCCCTGTTCCTTTGGCTGTTCGGCACGCCCGCACGCCGGCGGGCAAAGGCCTTGCAGGCTGCGGGCAACCCTGCTCAATGTTCCGACGATAATGCCGAACGCAGCGCCGATCAATAGGGACCAACCCCGTCATCATCATCGGCCAGCCAGATCAGCGAGGCAAAGCGACCGGTGACCCCGTCCCGCCGGTATGAGAAAAAGTGCGCCTCGTCATGCCAGGTGCAGACCTCTCCCCCAGCAATCGCCCCATCCCGCAACCCGGCACGCAGCAGGCGCCAGCGGGCCAGCGCAAACAGGTTGCAAAACCATTTTCCGGCCCCCCCCGGGCGAAAGCAATCCGCCACCTCAGCCCGGAAACGGTTGTCGAGCACGGCCTGTTCATCCATGAATGCCTGCCTGACCTCCCCCCCCACCTCGAATGCCTGCGGCCCGATGGCCGGTCCGAGCCAGGCGAGCAGCTCGCTGGCCGGGCCCGGATGGCGGGCCAGCGTGGCCTCGATCACCCCCGCCGCCAATCCCCGCCAGCCTGCATGGACTGCGGCCACCCAACTACCGCTCCGATTGCACAACAGCACCGGCAGGCAGTCGGCCGTGAGCACCGCACAAACGACCCCGGGCTGACAGCTGAAGACCGCATCGGCGCGCAGTGGCATGCCCTCTGCCCCCCCATCCGGCCATGCCGGCGTCTGCTCCACCACCTCGGTGCCGTGCACCTGGTCCAGCCAGCGCACCTGCACGCCCAACGTCTGCGCCAGAAAGACACGGTTGCTCCGCACAGCAGCCGGATCGTCCCCGACATGCCCGCCCAGGTTCAGGCTGGCATAAGGCCCTGTGCTCATCCCGCCGTTGCGGGTGGTGACACAGGCACGCACTCGCGGCGGCGCCGGCCATTGCGGGACAAGCCAGTCTTCAGCCGAAAACCCGCTCATTGCCGCTGATCCGCGCGCAAGCTGGCGAGCAGGCTGGCAAAATCCTCAGGCAGGGGGCTTTCCCATGCACACGCCTCGCCACTGGCCGGATGCACCAACCCCAGACCGAAAGCATGCAACGCTTGACGCGGAAACGCCGCCAGCCGCGCATCCGGCGGATGACGCCGACCGTAGGTGGCATCGCCTACCAAGGGATGGCCCAGATGGGCCATATGCACGCGGATCTGGTGGGTACGCCCGGTCGCCAGCCGGCATTCCACCAGGCTGGCCTGTGCGAAACGCTCGCGCACCTCGAAACGGGTAAGCGCAGGACGCCCGGACGGATGCACTGCCATGCGGGTGCGGTGCACCGGGTGACGACCGACCGGCTGATCGATCTCCCCTGCTGCCGGGCACTGCCCCAGCACCAGGGCCAGGTAATGCCGGCGCACGCTGCGGGCCTGCAGCTGGCGCACCAGATCGGTCTGTGCCTGCAGGGTCTTCGCCACCACCATCAAGCCGCTGGTGTCCTTGTCCAGCCGGTGCACGATGCCTGCGCGGGGAATCGCCGCCAGCGCCGGATCATGATGCAGTAGCGCATTGAGCAGCGTGCCGCTCCAGTTGCCGCTGCCCGGATGCACCACCAGCCCGACCGGCTTGTCGATGACCAGCAGGTGCGCATCCTCGAACACGATGTTCAGCGCAATATCCTCGGCGGCTCCGGCCTGTGCTTCCTGCGAACAGGGTGGCGCAATCAGCAGCTGCTCGCCCCCGCACACCTTGTACTTGGGATCGCGCAGCTGCCCGTCGATCTGGACATGCCCCGCCTTCAGCCACGCCTGCAGGCGGCTGCGCGAATGCTCGGGCAGCAAGCGGGCCAGCGACTGGTCCAGGCGCAACCCGGCATGCTCATCGGGCACGCATAGATGAAGTAAATCGGGCGCCTCATCGAGTGGGCTATAATCGGGCGATTCATTCACGAGAGTTTCTGAAATGGCAAGTTCCATTTTGCGCAGTTTAGCGGTTATCGGCGTCCTTTTGCTGGGCGGTTGCGGCCTGCTGCCCGAACAGATCGACGAAACCGCCGGCTGGAGCGCCCAACGCATCTATTCCGAAGCCAAGGATTCGCTCGACACCGGCGCCTATGACCGGGCAGTCCAGCTCTATGAGCGCCTTGAGGCACGTTACCCGTATGGCCGTTTTGCCCAGCAGGCGCAGATCGAGGTTGCCTACGCGCATTACAAGTCGAACGAGCCTGCGCTGGCGATTGCTGCGGCCGAACGCTTCATCCGCCTGCACCCGAACCATCCTCATGTCGATTACGCCTACTACCTGAAAGGGCTGGCCACCTTCAACGAAGACCTCGGGCTGCTGGGCGGGCTGTCCAATCAGGACCTGTCCGAGCGCGACCCCAAGGGCGCCCGCGAATCCTTCGAAACCTTCCGCGAACTGGTGAGCCGCTTCCCGAACAGCCGCTATGCCGAAGATGCCGCGCAACGCATGCAATACCTGGTCAATTCACTGGCCGGGCATGAAGTGCATGTGGCCCGCTACTACTATCGGCGGGGCGCCTACATCGCAGCGATCAACCGTGCCCAGTCGGCCGTGCGCGACTACCCGGACACGCCCGCTGTGGAAGAGGCGCTGTTCCTGATGGTGAAGAGCTACGACGCGCTTGGCATGCCCGGCCCGCGTGACGATGCCGACCGGGTGCTGCGCGCGAACTTCCCCGGCAGCGTGTATTTTTCCGGCGGCCCGCAACAGGACAAACCCTGGTGGCAGCTCTGGTAAGCGGGGCGCTGGCAAATCTCACACCGCAAGCCTCACACCACCACCACGCCCACGCCCAGACCGATACCGATGGCCACCAGCCCCGGCAGCGCACGCATCGCCAGGGCACGACCGCCAATGCTGATCACCAGGCCAATCTTGAACACCAGATTGGCCACCAGCGCCAGCGCCACCGCGATCACCGCATCGGATGAAACCAGACGCTCAAGGTTGAACATGCGCAAGGTGGTCAGCACGCTCGCATCGGCATCGGTCAGACCCGACACCAGCGCCACGATGAACACGCCGCTGTTGCCGGCAATGTCCTGCAGCCAGGCTGCCGCCAGCAGCACCATGGCATAGATCACCCCAAAGGACAGCGCCGTCTTCAGCTCGGTGGGGTTCTTCACCTCGGGCATTGGCAGGTCGCCCGCATCGTTCAGAATCTTCCAGCCATACGCGGCCATCACCACTCCCGGCACCACGCCGCACAGAAACACGGTCACGATGGGGCCAATCAGGCCAGGCGCCACCACGCCGGCAATGATCGCAAGGCGGATCATCACCATCACATTGGCAATCAGGATCACGATGGACGCCATCTTCACCAGATGGGGATGGTTGGCCGCATGGCGCGAGAACATCATCGTGGTGGCCGTCGATGAGGCCAGCCCGCCGAAGATGCCCAGCACCGCCGCCCCATGGCGTGCCCCGATCAGCCTCAGCGCCAGATAGCCCGACAGGGCCAAGCCGGAGATGAGCACCACCATCCACCACACCTGACGCGGATTGATCGCACCATAGGGACCAAAATCGTCATTCGGCAGAATCGGCAGGATGACCAGCGACAACACCCCGAACTGCAGCATCGAGTTGATGTCCCGCTCGGTCATCTTCACGCTGAACTGCTTGAGTTCCGCCCTGAAGTAGAGCAGCACGGTGGTGGCAATCGCCAGCATCACTGCCAGGGTGGCATAGCCCATCCACACCGCAGCCCCCAGCCCGTACGTGGCGATGATGGCCGCCTCAGTGGTGAAGCCCCGGTATTTCTCTTCCTGTTGCGAAGAAAAGTTCGACCCCACCATGGCCACCGCCAGCACCACCAGCCCCACCGACAGCAACCACGGCCCCGCCGTCTTTTCGCCAAGCATGGCAAACAGACAGCCCAGCATCGCCACCAGGGAAAAGGTACGCAGCCCGGCTGCCGAATCCGGCTGCCGCTCGCGCTCCAGGCCAATCAGCAGCCCGATGCCCAGTGCCGTGACAAAGGCCTCGACCGGCCCGGCCAGTTCAGGGTCCAGCAGAGTCATGCGTTTTCCTCCTCCCGTGCTTGCCTGCGCGGGCAGGCAAGCAGTACATGATCGCGCCCTGGCCGTGCAGACCGGCTCTCAATGTGCGCTATGAACGATCAGTGTAATACAAGAGAAACAAGAGAAAGAAAACGCCGGAAACCGCGCCCCCTCGTCAACCGCGCCCGTAATGATCCTCGAAACGCACGATGTCGTCTTCGCCCAGATAACTGCCGGACTGGACCTCGATCATTTCCAGGGCGACCTTGCCGGGGTTTTCGAGCCGGTGGGTGATGCCCAGCGGAATGTAGGTGGATTGATTTTCGGAGAGCAGGAATTTTTCCTCGCCCCGGGTCACCAGCGCAGTGCCACTCACGACAATCCAGTGTTCGGCGCGATGGTGATGCATCTGCAGGCTGAGCGAGGCACCCGGATTGACCACGATGCGCTTGACCTGGAAGCGTTCGCCCGCGTCGATGGAGTCATAAAAACCCCAGGGCCGGTGAATCTTGCGGTGAGCGCTGGCCTGCTCGCGACCTTCGGCCTTGAGACGGGCAACGATCTTCTTCACGTCCTGCGTGTGGCCACGATGGGCCACCATCACCGCATCCGGTGTTTCCACCACCACCAGATCCTCCACGCCGAGGCAGGCCACCAGACGGTCGGAGGCATGCACCAGGGTATTGCGGGTCGACTCGAACAGCGCATCGCCGCGTGCCGCGTTGCCGTCGGCATCCTTGTCCGCGAGGCTCCACAGCGCATCCCAGGCCCCCACGTCCGACCAGCCCACCGACATCGGCACCACATGCGGAGCAATGCCCAGCTCGGGCATCTCCGCCAACCGCTCCATCACGGCATAGTCGATGGAATCGGACGGTGCATCCAGAAAAGCCTCACGACCGATGCGGATGAAGTCGGCATCCTGCTGCAGGTCGGTGAAGGCCCGCTGGCAAGCCTGCGCAATGTCGGGCCGGCAGGCTTCGATGGCCTTCAGCCACACCGACGCGCGCACCACGAACAGGCCACTGTTCCACAGATACTCCCCCGAGGCCACATAGCGCTGCGCCGTCACCAGATCGGGTTTTTCGACAAAGGCGGCCACCTGACGCACGCCCTCGGACAGCTCGGCGCCTGTCCGGATGTAGCCGTAACCGGTTTCCGGCCCTTCGGGCACAATGCCGAAGGTGACCATCGCCCCATCGACGGCCGAAGCGACCGCCTTGTCGATGGCCCGGTGAAAGGCTGGCAGGTCGGCAATGACATGATCGGCCGGCATGACCAGCAGCACGGCATCTTCTGCATCGCGCATGGCCAGTCGGGCGGCCAGGGTGAGGGCCGGAGCGGTGTTGCGCCCCGCCGGCTCCAGCAGGATGCGGCGCGTGGGCCGGCCGGCGGCACGCATCTGCTCGGCAGTGATGAAACGGTAGTCCTCGTTGCACACCACCACAGGCTCGGCATCGACCTCGACCGCACCCTTGAACCCTGCCAGGCGATGCGCGGTTTCCTGCAGCATGCTGCCCGTGCCGGTCAGTGCCAGGAGTTGCTTGGGGTACTGCTCCCGCGACAGGGGCCACAGACGGGTGCCGGAGCCTCCGGACAGGATGACGGATTGCAGTTTCATGCGAGACGGTCTGACAGTGAAAGAGGTTGAAGAATCCAGCAGGCCGGCGCAGTGCCCTACTCGGCGCGCGGACGCGGTGCCGTGCGCCGCACCCGCCCTGCACGCTTGGCACGCGCGGCATCGGGCTTGCTCTGCTGGCGCCGGTTCTTGGGCTCGCCGGTCAGGGCGAGCACCTCGGCTTCGGGCATTTCCAGCCACATGCCGCGTTTCAGCCTGGAGGGCAGCTGTACCGAACCATAGCGCACTCGCATGAGCCGGCTCACGGTCAGGCCGACAGCCTCGAACATGCGCCGCACCTCGCGGTTACGCCCTTCCGAAAGGGTCACCTTGTACCAGTGGTTGGCGCCTTCGCCCCCCTGATCGGTGAGGGTGCTGAAACGCGCCGGGCCGTCCTCCAGCTCGATGCCGGACTTGAGCGACTCGATCTGCTCGTCGGTCAGCGCCCCCAGCAGACGCACGGCATACTCGCGCTCCTGCTCGTAGCGGGGGTGCATCAGCTTGTTGGCCAGATCGCCATCATTGGTAAACAGCAGCAGACCGGAGGTGTTGAAGTCCAGCCGCCCCACCGCAATCCAGCGCCCTTTCCTGAGCAGCGGCAAACGGTCGAAGACCGACGGACGGCCTTCGGGATCGTCCCGCGAGACGATCTCCCCTTCCGGCTTGTGATACACCAGCACCCTGGCGGTCCGTTGGGTGAATTTCAGCGGCAACAGCTTGCCGTTGTACTTGACCCGGTCGCCCGGGCCGATCTTCTGCCCCAGCGCGGCAGGCAGGCCATTCACCGAGATGCGGCCGGCAATCACCCACTCCTCGATCTCGCGCCGCGAACCGATGCCCATCTGTGCCAGCACCTTCTGCAGGCGCTCGGGCTCGGTGAGGGTGGCTTCCTTGGGCCTGGGTTCGCCCTGGCCAACAGGCCGGGGTCTGCGCGCCGGGCGCATGTCGGCCACGCCCAGCGCCGACACATGTGCGTCCGGGCGAGTGGGCGGTGCGTCGTGGTTGCGTCCGCCTGCTTCAGCGTTCTTCTTCATCGGCGGGCGTAGCGGCCGCCTCGATTTCTTTGGTGTCGACAAGGTCCATGATCCTTTCGATTTCGGTCAATGCGGGTAGCTCTGTCAGACTGCGCAGTCCGAGGTCGTCGAGAAAGCGTCGCGTGGTCGCAAACAGAGCCGGTCTGCCCGGTGTCTCGCGATGGCCGACGGTGTCTATCCAGCCACGCGATTCGAGCGTCTTGATTACATTCGGCGACACGGCGACGCCACGGATATCCTCAATGTCGCCACGTGTCACCGGCTGGCGATAGGCAATGATCGCCAGGGTTTCGAGCACCGCACGGGAGTAGCGCGGCGGTCGTTCTTCCTTCAGCCGGTCGAGAAAGACCTGATACTCGGGCCGTGTCTGGAAACGCCAGCCGGAGGCCAGCTGCACCAGCTCCACCCCCCGCCCCTGCCAGTCGGCGCGCAACGCATCCAGCAGGCTGCGCACCTGTTCGCTGCCCGGGTCGGGGTCGAACAGCCGGCGCAGGTCGCTCACCGCCAGGGGGGCGGTCGCAGCCAGCAGCGCGGCTTCAAGCACGCGCTTGTACTCGTCAGGCGTCGTCGGATGCATCCGCGAGTTTCACGTATATCGGTGCAAAAGCTTCATTCTGGGTCACGTCGATCATGCGCTCCTTGACCAGTTCGAGCACAGCCAGGAAACTCACCACCAGACCCGCCGGCCCCAGCTGCACATCGAACAGGGTCTCGAAGACCACGAAACGGCCCGCCGACAGCCTGCGCAGAATCTGCGTCATGTGCTCGCGCACCGACAGCTCTTCGCGCTCGACACGATGGTGCTGGTTCAGCCGGGCCTTCTTCATGATCCTCAGCCAGGCCAGTTGCAGATCGTGCAGGCTCAGTTCGGGCAGGCGCTCGACCACCTTTTCGGCAACGAACACGCTGGCCCATTCAAAATCGCGCTCGGCACGCGGCAGCACCTCGAGTCGCACCGCAGCCTGCTTCATCTGCTCGTATTCCACCAGCCGACGCACGAGTTCGGCACGCGGATCGAGATCGTCCTCTGCGGACTCGCGCACCGGCCGGGGCAGCAGCATGCGCGACTTGATCTCCAGCAGCATGGCCGCCATCAGCAGGTAATCGGCTGCCAGCTCAAGGTTGTGGCGCCGCATCGCCTCCACATACACCAGGTACTGCGCAGTGAGCGGCGCCATCGGAATGTCTAGGATGTCGATGTTCGACTTCCGGATCAGGTACAGCAGCAGGTCGAGCGGCCCCTCGAAAGCTTCGAGAATCACCTCCAGTGCATCCGGCGGAATGTACAGGTCGTGGGGCAGTTCAAGCAAGGGCTGACCATACAGCCTGGCGACCGCCGCCTTGTGCCCGGCGCTTTCGAGCGGTTCAAGATCGGTAAGCGCGCTCATTTTATCCCGAAAGGCCGGTCGACGGACAACTCATGCTCAGCTATGCGCCAGCCCCATGGATTCGCGGACGTCGCGCATCGTCTCCTGCGCCATCTTGCGCGCACGCTCGCACCCGTCGGCAATGATGTTGCGCACCAGGGAAGGATCTTCCACATAGGGCTGGGCGCGTTCGTGCATTGTCTGCTGCTCCCTGAGCACCCCCTCGACCACCGGTTGCTTGCAGTCCAGGCAGCCGATGCCGGCACTGCGACAGCCTTCCTGCACCCAGGCGCAGGTGGCGTCATCCGAGTAGATCAGGTGAAACTGCCACACCGGGCATTTCTCCGGTGTCCCCGGATCGGTGCGGCGCACCCGCGCCGGGTCGGTCTGCATGGTGCGGATCTTGCGCGTGACCGATTCGCTGTCCTCGCGCAGGAAAATGGTGTTGCCATAGCTCTTGGACATCTTCTGACCGTCCAGCCCCGGCATGCGCGAAGCCTCGGTGAGCAGCGACTCCGGTTCGACCAGAATCATCTTGCTGCTGCCCTCCAGATAGCCGTACAGGCGCTCGCGGTCGCCCATGCTCAGGTTCTGCGCCTCCTCAAGCAGCGCGTGTGCCCGGTCCAGCGCAGCCTCTTCGCCTTCTTGCTGGAACCGGGTGCGCAACTCGGCATACAGCTTGGCACGCTTGGAGCCCAGTTTCCTGATGGCCTCCTTCGCCTTGTCCTCGAAGCCTGGCTCTCGACCGTACAGGTGGTTGAAACGGCGGGCGATCTCGCGGGTGAACTCCACATGCGGAATCTGATCCTCCCCCACCGGCACCTTGTCGGCCCTGTAGATCAGGATGTCGGCCGACTGCAGCAAGGGGTAGCCAAGAAAGCCATAAGTGGACAGATCCTTGTCCGACAGCCTGTCCTGCTGGTCCTTGTAGGTCGGCACCCGCTCAAGCCAGCCCAGCGGGCACATCATCGACAGCAGCAGGTGCAGTTCAGCATGCTCGGGCACCCGCGACTGGATGAACAGCGTGGCCTGCGCCGGATCGACCCCGGCGGCGAGCCAGTCGATGAGCATCTCCCAGATGCTCTCCTCGATCACCTGCGGGTTGTCATAGGCCGTGGTCAGCGCGTGCCAGTCGGCCACGAAGAACAGGCAGGGGTACTCTTCCTGCAGCTTGACCCAGTTCTTCAGCACACCATGATAGTGGCCAAGATGAAGTCGCCCGGTGGGCCGCATGCCGGAAAGGACACGTTCTGCGTACATGATGAATGGTGTGGTTAGAAAGCGAAGATCAGAGCCAGCATCTGGCGGAAGAGCGTGATCAGCGGAAACAGGATGCTCCCGAGCAGCCCCGAAAACAGCAACAGCAGCAGGATCGGCAGCCCGAAGGGCTCAAGCCGCGCATAGGGCAGCGCCAGCCGGTGCGGCAGCAGGCTGACCATGATGCGCCCGCCGTCGAGCGGCGGAATCGGCAGCAGGTTGAGCAGCATCAGGATGGCATTGATCGTCATGCCCGCATCGGCCATGCGCAGCATTGGCACGGTGTAGGCATTTTCGGGCATCGCCCAGGCCAGCTTGAACAGCGCGGCCCAGCACAGCGCCATGATGAGGTTCGAAAACGGCCCCGCGCCGGCCACCCAGAACATGTCCGCCTTGGGACGGCGCAGACGGGAAAAATCCACCGGCACCGGCTTGGCCCAGCCGAACAGCATGCCTGCACCACCGAGCAGCAGGGAGACGATGAGAATGCCCGCAGGCACCAGCAGGGTGCCCACCGGGTCGATATGGCGGAGCGGATTGAGTGTGATGCGACCGGCCAAGTGGGCCGTCGGGTCGCCGAAGTGGCGGGCGACATAACCGTGGGCGGCTTCATGCAGCGTGATTGCCAGCACCACCGGCAAGGCCCAGATGGCCAGCGTCGATATTACGGTTTCCATCGCTTCAGGGCGCGAAAACCCGGCATTGTATCAGAGGCGGGCGGCCCCACGGAGCCTCCTCTCCGGGCTTTCCGGCCTTGCCGGTGCATCGGCCATGAGACAGGGGCTGGTTCATGGCGCTTCCAGACCAAACGGGGCGAGCTCTCCCAGCCCCACCCGCACCAATTCCGGCGCGCCGGAAGTGAGGTCGATCACCGTGGTGGCTTCCGGACCGCACGCGCCCGCCTCCAGGATCAGGTCGACCTGCTTGCCCAGCACATCGCGGATCTCCTCGGCATCGGTCATCGGCAAGGTCTCGCCCGGCAGGATCAGGGTCGAAGTCACGATCGGCTCGTTGAGCTCTTCGAGCAGCGCCGACACCAGCGGATGCGAGGGCACGCGCAGGCCAATCGTCTTGCGCTTGGGGTGCAGCATGCGGCGCGGCAGCTCCTTGGTGGCTTCCAGGATGAAGGTATAGGGCCCGGGCGTGACGGCCTTGAGCAGACGGAACTGGCTGTTGTCCACCCGTGCGTAGGTGGCAATTTCGGACAGGTCGCGGCACATCAGCGTGAAGTGGTGCCGATCCCCCACGTCGCGGATGCGACGGATGCGTTCAAGCAGGGAGGCATCTCCCAGATGGCCGCCAAGCGCATAGGCCGAATCGGTGGGAAAAGCCAGCAGCCCCCCGGAACGCATGATTTCCGCCGCCTGCCGGACAAGACGCGGCTGGGGCTGTTCGGGGTGAAGCGAGAAGAATTGCGACATGGCAGCAAAACCGATGCAGTCCGGAACGGACTGCTCATGATAACAGCCTCGACCACACCGGAACCAGATCATCGGGCAGATCCACGCACGCCCCCAGATCGACCCGGCTCTCCTCCACCCCATGAAAGTCGGACGCACGCGAGGCCAGCAGGCCCAGCCGGCGTGCCAGACGGGCGAAGGCGCGCACCTCGTCCTCGCTATGCGCCCCGGACACCACCTCCACCGCCTCGCCACCGCACGCCACGAAACGCTGGAACAGGCGTGCCATGTCCGCCTCGGAAAAGCGGTAACGCGCCGGATGCGCCACCACCGCAATGCCGCCCGCCCCGCGTATCCAGCCCACGGCCTCTTCCAGACTGGCCCACTCATGCTCCACATAACCGGGCTTGCCCTTCGCCAGATAATGCTGGAAAACGGTGGCCACATCGGGCATCACGCCCATCGCCACAAGCTGCCGCGCAAAGTGCGAACGGCTCACCAACTCCGGATTGCGCGCCAGCGCACGCGCGCCTTCGAGCACCCCACGAATGCCTATGCGGTCGAACTCGGCCCCCATGCGTGTCGCCCGCTCGTCGCGCCCGCTGCGCACCCGTGCCAGCCCGGCCAGCAGCGCAGGATTGCGATGATCGATGCCCAGACCGACAACATGCACCGTCTCGCCCATGCAGGACACCGAAATTTCCACCCCGCTCACCAGTCGCAACCCGCACTGGCGTGCCGCCGCATGGGCCTCGTCCAGCCCCGACACTTCGTCATGGTCGGTCAGCGCCAGCATGTCCACGCCATTGGCCACCGCCCGCCGCACCACCTCGGCCGGCGCCAGCAGGCCGTCGGACACCGTCGAATGGCAATGCAGATCCACATTCAGACGCCCCTCACTGGTGCCCTCACTGGCCACCACCGGCCCCTCCACCCGCTCAGCCCGCTGCGCGCTCATCCGTGTCTCCTGTGACAAACTGCTCGATCAATTGCGCCAGCCGCTCGGGCTGATCGTGATGCATGTTGTGTCCGGTCCCCGCCAGCCAGGCCCGCTCCAGCCGCGCAAAACAGGCCGCGCCTTCCGCATGGCTCGCATCGTCCAACCCCAGGCGTCGCCGCCAGGCCGGATCGGCCTGCTCCACCCACAACACACGCGCCTGCACCCGACGCCAGCAGGCCAGCGCCTCGGCCCGCCGGTACGGCACCGGATTCACATGCCGGTGCGCCGGATCGATCGCCACCCGCCAACCCCCGTCCGTCGCCGCAAGCAGCATGTGCTCGGCCAGGAAGGCCGCCCGGTCCGCACGCAACCGGGGATTGTCCCGCATCAACCGGGCGACGAACGCCTGCCTGTCCGCATAGCGCCGAAACCCCTGCGGCGCAGCCAGCTGATCCAGCCATTGCGCCAGACGCCCGGGCGCCTCGTCGGCCGGGCGGGCGGGCAGACCGAAGGCATCGAGCGCCACCACCGCGCGCACCCGTTCCGGTCGCACACCGGCATACAGACAGGCCACATTGCCACCCATGCTGTGCCCCACCAAAGTCACCTGACCGTGCGGCTGATAGTGCATGAGCACGGCTTCAAGGTCGGCCAGATAGTCCGGAAACCAGTACGCCTGCTCCGCCGCCCCGGACGCATCCCCATCCCAGGACAGGCCAAAACCGCGCCAGTCCGGCGCAATCACCCGCCATGACCGCTGCAGCGCATCGACCACGAACTGGAAACTGGCCGACACATCCCCCCAGCCATGCAGCAGGAACAACAACGGCGCGCCCGCATCGGCCGAGGTCGCCCACGCTCGTACATGGTGCCGCCTGCCACGCAGCACCGGAAAATGACTGATCGAAGAACGGCCGATTGAAGAATCCATCGAACGAGAATAGCAAACTCCACCCCGGCACGCTCGTTGCCGCCGGAGCGACATGGTGGTATCGTGCGCCCGTCTCGCGGGAGAGCACTTCCTCCTGTTGAAGTCGCCGAAGGCGTAACCCCCCGGAACCGCTCAGGCAAAAGGACCGCGAACGAACCACAATTCTGGAGAGCGATGCCGGACCGCAGGGTCAGGGCATCCACCGAAGGGGCACCCAGGCAGGCGTCGCACGACGCTGCACGGAATCTCTCAGGTACAAGGGACAGACGGGGCGAACACAGGGCTGATCACGCACACACCGCCGGGCGGTGCCGCGCGCCAGCTCCGTATCGCCCCGCCTGTCGCCCGCTGTTTACCCTGACCCGTTTTCCTGGAGCCCGCCATGAGCCACACCCCCGCCCTGCGCACCCCGCTTTACGACAGCCACCTTGCCGCCGGCGCACGCCTGGTCGGTTTTGCCGGCTGGGAAATGCCGGTCAACTACGGCTCGCAAATCGAGGAACACCACGCCGTGCGCAGCGATGCCGGCATGTTCGACGTGTCGCACATGCTTTCGCTCGATCTGCTCGGGGCCGGTGCCACCGACTACCTGCGCGGCCTCCTCGCCAACGACGTGAGCAAGCTTCGCGAGCCGGGCAAGGCCCTGTACTCGTGCATGCTCAACGAGGCCGGCGGCGTCATCGACGATCTCATCGTGTATCGCATCAGCGACGGCGAATACCGCATCGTGGTGAATGCCGGCACCGCCGACAAGGATGTCGCCTGGATGCGCCAGCGCATTGCCGCCACCGGCGCGAATGTCACGCTCAACGCCCGGCGCGATCTGGCCATGATCGCGGTGCAGGGCCCGAACGCCATCGACAAGGCCTGCCGCGCCCTGCCCGAACTGAACAGCGCACGCGGCATCCCGCCCACCTTTCACGGCGCCCGCGTGGGCGAGCTGTTCGTGGGCCGCACCGGCTACACCGGCGAAGACGGCATCGAGGTGGCCCTGCCGGCCGCACGCGCGGCCGACGCCTGGCAGGCCCTGATCGCAGCCGGCGTGCGCCCCTGCGGTCTGGGGGCACGCGACACGCTGCGCCTGGAAGCCGGCATGAACCTGTACGGGCAGGACATGGACGAACAGGTTTCGCCGCTGGATGCCGGGCTGGCGTGGACGGTGGACCTGAAGGACGAGCGCCGCGACTTTGTCGGCAAGGCGACCCTGTGTGCGCATGGCGAGCGCAAGGCCTTCCTGGGGCTGGTGCTGCTCGGCAAAGGCGTGTTGCGTGCGCACATGAAAGTGCTCACCCCGCAGGGCGAAGGCGAAACCACCAGCGGCAGCTTCTCGCCCACACTGGAAAAGTCCATCGCCCTGGCCCGCCTGCCCGCCGGCAGCCAGCCCGGAGCAACGGTGCAGGTCGACATCCGTGGCCGCCAGCTCGACGCCCTCATCGTGAAACCGCCCTTTGCCAGACTGGGCAAGGCGCTGGTCTGAAGCGGACCGCCCCCATACACCCACGCTCGGGGCGAACGGAACACATCGGTGCATCCCAATCCCGCCCAACATCCCTGAACACCCTCGAACCCCTTACTCTTGACGGAGCCAGACCATGAGCAACATTCCCGCCGAACTGAAATATGCCGCCTCCCACGAATGGGTGCGTGTCGAAGCCGACGGCACCCTCACCATCGGCGTCAGCGACCATGCCCAGGAAGCGCTGGGCGATGTGGTGTTTCTCGAGTTGCCCGAAGCCGGCCGCAGCGTCGAGGCGGGCGAAGCCTGCGCGGTGATCGAGTCGGTGAAGGCCGCCTCCGACATCTACGCCCCCGTGGCCGGTGAAGTCATCGACGCCAACCAGACCGCCGTCGACGCCCCCGAATCGGTCAACAGCGATGCCTACGGCACCTGGCTGTTCAAGCTGCGCCCGGCCGAGGGCACCGACCTGTCCGGCCTGCTCGACGCCACCGGCTACGCCGACCTGATCGCCAAGGCCTGACCATGCAGCAGCACGCCAACGCCCCGCTTGCCTGCCTTGAGCAGCGCGACGCCTTCATCCACCGCCACATCGGCCCGAACGCCGAAGAAATCGGCACCATGCTGGCCGCCATCGGCGCCGCCTCGGTGGATGAACTGATTGCCCAGACCGTGCCCGCCGACATCCGGCTGCCCGCCCCGCTGCCGCTGGCCGGCGCGCAACCCGAGCACGAAGCCCTGGCCCGCCTGAAAGGCATTGCCCAGCAAAACCACATCGTCAAATCGCTCATCGGCATGGGTTACTACGGCACCCATACCCCGGCGGTGATCCTGCGCAACGTGCTGGAAAACCCCGGCTGGTACACCGCCTACACGCCCTACCAGGCCGAAATTGCGCAAGGTCGCCTTGAGGCCCTGCTCAATTTCCAGCAGATGGTGATCGACCTCACCGGGCTGGAGCTGGCCAACGCCTCGCTGCTCGACGAAGCCACCGCTGCGGCCGAAGCCATGGCAATGGCCAAGCGGGTGAGCAAGTCGAAGTCCATGCGCTTCTTCGTGGATGAAGCCTGCTTTGCACAGACCCTCGACGTGGTGCGCACCCGCGCCGCCTTCTTCGGCTTCGAGCTGGTGACAGGCCCCGCGCACGCGGCAGCCGAGCAGGACGTGTTCGGCGCGCTGCTGCAGTATCCGGACGCCGCCGGCCGGCTCATCGACCACAGCGACACCATCGCCGCCCTGAAGGCCCGGCAGGCCGTGGTGGCCGTGGCCACCGACCTGATGGCGCTGGTGCTGCTCAAGTCCCCCGGCGCGATGGGCGCGGACATCGCCCTCGGTTCGGCGCAGCGCTTCGGCGTGCCGATGGGCTTCGGTGGTCCGCACGCGGCCTTCTTCGCCACCCGCGAAGCCTTCGTGCGCGCCATGCCCGGCCGCATCATCGGCGTGTCCCGGGATGCCCGCGGCAAGACCGCGCTGCGCATGACGCTGCAAACCCGCGAACAGCACATCCGCCGCGAAAAGGCCAACTCCAACATCTGCACCTCGCAGGTACTGCTCGCCAACATGGCCGGGCTGTATGCGGTCTATCACGGCCCGCAGGGGCTGCGCACCATCGCCCAGCGCATCCATCGCCTTGCCATGATCGTGGCCACCGCGCTGCGCGACGCCGGCTTCGGCGTGGAACACGACACCTTCTTCGACACCCTGGTGGTGCGCACCGGCGAACGCACCGAGGCCCTGCTCGCCGACGCCTGCGCGGCCGGCTACAACCTGCGCGCGGTCGATGCCGGGCGCCTCGGCCTGTCGGTGGATGAAACCACCACCCGCGAAGATGTGCTCGCGCTGCTCACGGTGTTCGGCGCCCCGACCGACCTTGAGGTGCTCGACACCCGCGCCGCCTGCACCACCCTGCCCGCCGCGCTGCTGCGCAGCGACGCCATCCTCGCCCATCCGGTGTTCAACACGCATCACACCGAGCACGAGATGCTGCGCTATCTGAAGAAGCTTCAGAACCGCGATCTGGCCCTCGACCACTCCATGATCTCGCTGGGCAGCTGCACCATGAAGCTCAACGCCACCAGCGAGATGATCCCGATCACCTGGCCCGAGTTTGCCCACATCCACCCCTTCGCCCCGGCCAGCCAGACGGCGGGCTACCGCGAGATGATCGACGGGCTGGCCGACTACCTGAAGGCCGTCACCGGCTTCGACGCCGTCTGCATGCAGCCCAACTCCGGCGCCCAGGGCGAATACGCCGGGCTGGTGGCGATTGCCCGCTACCACGCCAGCCGGGGCGAGGCGCAGCGCAACGTGTGCCTGATCCCCAAATCCGCCCACGGCACCAACCCCGCCACCGCACAAATGTGCGGCATGCAGGTGGTGGTGGTGGCGTGCGACGACAACGGCAACGTCGATCTGGACGATCTGCACGCAAAGGCCGCGCAGCATGCCGAACGTCTCGCCGCGCTGATGATCACCTACCCCTCCACCCACGGCGTGTTCGAGGAAAACATCCGCGAAATCTGCGCCACGGTGCACGCCCACGGCGGCCAGGTGTACATGGACGGCGCCAACCTCAACGCCCAGGTCGGCCTCACCTCGCCGGCCACCATCGGCGCCGACGTGTCGCACATGAACCTGCACAAGACTTTCTGCATCCCGCACGGCGGCGGCGGTCCGGGCATGGGGCCGATTGCCCTGCGGGCGCACCTGGCCCCGTTCATGGCCGACCATGTGGTGGTGGGCACCGGCGGTCAGGACCGGCCCAACAAGGGCCAGGGCGCCGTCTCGGCTGCCCCCTTCGGCTCGGCCAGCATCCTGCCGATCTCGTGGATGTACATCGCCATGATGGGGGGCGAGGGTCTGAAACGCGCCACCGAAATCGCCATCCTCAACGCCAACTACATCGCCAGCCGGCTCGCCGCGCACTACCCGGTGCTGTACACCGGCCGCCAGGGGCGGGTGGCGCATGAATGCATCCTCGACATCCGTCCGATCAAGGCAGCCACCGGCATCAGCGAGGTGGACATCGCCAAGCGTCTGATGGACTACGGCTTCCATGCGCCCACCATGTCCTTCCCGGTGGCCGGCACCATCATGGTCGAACCGACCGAATCGGAAGACCTCGCCGAGCTCGACCGCTTCATCGCAGCCATGATCTGCATCCGCGAGGAAATCCGCGCCGTGGAAGACGGCAGCCTGCCCGCCGACGACAACCCGCTGGTGAATGCCCCACACACCCAGGCGGACATCGTCGGCGACTGGGCGCATGCCTACTCCCGCGAACAGGCCGTGTTCCCGCTGCCCTGGGTGGCGGACAACAAGTTCTGGCCCAGCGTGAATCGCATCGACGATGTGTATGGCGATCGCAACCTCTTCTGCGCCTGCGTGCCGATGAGCGCTTACGAGCAGGACTGAGGCGCACCACACGGGCTGCGGCGCGGGCGGCCCCGATGCGCCACCCGCGCCGCATCCTTTTCTCATGCGCAGGCGTGCGGACATGTGAGAACATGCAGTACATTCTCACGACCCCGCAATTCCTGCGCCATGAGCCTGAAGAAGCTCTTTCTCACCCTGGCCCTGCTGCTGGTGCTCGGCGCATCGGTGGCCACCGGGCTGCTGTTCCAGCGCATCGGCGAAAACATCGTCGATGACTGGGGACGGCGCATCGTCGACATTCAGGTGCGCTACGACAGTGCCCGCCTGCAAGAACCCCTGCAACGCGAGATCGCACTGGCCCTGCAAATGGCCGACTCCAACGTGCTCAAGCGCTGGGCGCTGGCCGGCGAAAACGCGCCCCCCGATCTTGTCGAAGCCGCCCTGGCCGAAATGGAAAGTTTCAGGCGCAATTTCCGCGACCGGAACTTCTTCGTCGCCCTGCTCGAATCCGGCACCTACTACTTCAACAACAAGGACGAGCGCTTCCGGGGCAACGAACTGCGCTACCGCCTGAACCCCGAACGCCCGGAAGATGCCTGGTTCTACCGGCTGATCGAGGAAGGCCGCACTTACCATCTCAACGTCAACCCCGACACCGAACTGGGCGTCACCCAGTTGTGGATCGATGTCCTGCTGGTCGACAACGGACGCATCCTCGGCGTGGTCGGCACCGGGCTGGAGTTGGAAAGCTTTCTGCGCGAGATCGTCGACATCGGCCAGCGCGGCATCACCACCCTGTTCGTCGATCTGAACGGCGCCATTCAGCTGCACCGCAACCAGAGCTACATCGACTTTGCCAGCATCGTGAAGCCCGAAGGCCAGAAGAAAACCATCGACCGGCTCTTCGATATCCCGGCCGACCGCGAGCGCTTCGCGCACATGATGGCCGAGTTGCGCACCGGCAGCGACCAGACCGGACGGGTGCTCAGCGACTTCTTCAACGTGGAAGGCAAGCGCAGGCTTGCCGGCATTGCGCTGCTGCCCGATATCGGCTGGTACGAGGTCACTTTCATCGATCTTGCCGAATACATGCCGCTGGCACACTTCCTGCCGGTCAGCGGCGTGTTTTTGCTCACCCTGGTGCTGGCCCTCGCACTGTTCTATCTCGTGTTGCAGCACCTCATCCTCAATCCGCTGGCGCGACTGGAACACACCATGGAAGCCATGCGCGATGGCCGTCAACCCGCCTCCGACCTGCCCCGGGCACACGGCGAAATCGGTCGCCTCATCAACCACTTCCGCCAAATGGCCGAGTCCATCCACAGCCACACCGAAGAGCTGGAGAGCAAGGTGCGCGAACGCACCGAAGCGCTCGAAGTGCAGGCCCGCACCGACGCGCTCACCGGCCTGGCCAACCGCCACGGCATGCAGCGCGCCCTCGACCGCGAATGGAGCCGCGCCGCCCGCTACGACAGCGCCTACGGCCTGATCTGGATCGATGTCGACGAATTCAAGGAAATCAACGACACCTTCGGCCACGCTGCCGGCGACCGCGTACTCAAGCATATCGGAGACCTGCTCGCCCGCGAAGTACGCGGCCACGAAGTTGCCGCCCGTTGGGGCGGGGACGAATTCCTGCTGCTGGTCACCCTGGACGATGCCACCGCCCTCCAGGCCGCCGCAGAACGCATCCGCGCCGCCCTCTCACACGACGCCCCCATCGAAGGCCACACCGTGACCGTCAGCATCGGCCTCACCCTGGCCCGTCCCCGCGAACCCATGGACAACGTCCTCCAGCGCGCCGACGAAGCCCTCTACCAGGCCAAACACACCGGCCGCAACCAGAGCCGGATGGTTTTGTGAGATACGCAGAAAGCAACGCCTGAATAACTGCGTAGCCCACCACCGCCACTCACCCATTTTGCATCGCAACATTTCAGCTTCTTTCCCACGCCTTCCCGCCCCCTGAAAACCGTGGCTTGAGGCGTTCAAACCTTGCTACAAATCGACTCCTGAACCCTTTAAAAAAGGCATACACTCCGCTGCGCTGAAATCTGTGCAGGGTGGGGGGTCCGGCGTGTCTGCATCACGCACGGGGTTTGCGCAGTGCATCATCAGCGCTTATGCAGACACTACGTTCATTTATTGAAGTCGTGCCTTGCCGAACCGTCAGGAGCCATGAAAAACACCTCGAAAATCGTCTTTCGTCTGATCGCAGCCTGTCTGCTCGCCAGCCTGGTTGCAGGCCTGCAATACCTGATCTGGAAGGAGCTCAACCGCCCGGCCGATTTTGTCGGGGTGGAGGGCGCGATCAAGGGCTATGCGTATTCCGGCTACCAGAAGGATCAGAGCCCCCTGCGCGGCCAGCGGCCCAGCGAGGTGGAGATTGCGCACGACCTGGACCTGATGTCGCTGACGGCGGATCGCATCCGCATTTACGGCATCACCGACATTCCGTCGATTGCACCGCTGGCCGGTGAGCGCAAGCTGCTGGTGACGGCCGGTGCATGGCTGTCGGCCGATGCGCAGGCGAACGAGCGCGAGATCGAGGCACTGATCGACACCGCCCGCAAGATGAAGAATGTGGAACGGGTGATGGTCGGCAACGAAGTGCTGCTGCGTGAAGATCTGACGGTCGATGAACTCATCGTCCATCTGAACACCGTGCGACAGGCGCTGAAGCGCCAAAAAACGCCTGTATCCACCGCCGAGCCCTGGCATGTGTGGCTGAAGCATCCGGAGCTGGCACGGCATGTGGATTACATCACGGTGCATCTGCTGCCCTACCACGAAGGCATTCCGGTGGACAGCGCAGTGGAGTATGCGCTGATGCGTTACGACGAACTGGTGCGCACCTTCCCGAAAAAGAAGATCGTGATCGGTGAAATCGGCTGGCCCACGAATGGCCCCACGCTGGCGAGCATCAACCAGGCCGAACAGACCTGGGCCGTGCCGTCGGTAGAAAATGCGGCGCGCTTCGTGCGCGAGTTTCTGGCCCATCCGCGCAGCGCCGAGCTGGATTACTTTCTGATGGAAGCCATCGACCAGCCCTGGAAAATCGAACTGGAAGGCTGGGCAGGGGCTTACTGGGGGCTGTTCGATGCGGACCGCCAGTCCAAGTTTCCGCTCGATGGCGTGGTGTATTCCGACATCCACTGGCAAACCAAGGCGCTGGCGGCCGGGGCGCTGGCCTTTATGCCGATGATGCTGATCGCATTTTCGCTGCGCCACTGGCGACCGCTGGGCAAATTGTGGCTGCTGTCGCTGGTGCAGGCGTGTGCGGCCACGCTGGTGATCGGCGCGAGCGTGCCGGCGGATTATTACCTGACCCAGCGCGACCTGATCGGCCTGGGGCTGCTCATCGTGGCGATGTCGCTGACCATTGCAGTGCTGCTGTCGCACGGTTTCGAGTTTGGCGAGGTGATGTTCAAGCGCCGCTGGCGCCGCCGCTTCATGCCGCTGCCCGCGCATGAAGCGGAGCGCGCACCCTTCGTCTCCATTCACCTGGCCTGCTGCAATGAGCCGCCCGAGATGGTGATTGCCACCATCGACAGCCTGGCGGCCCTCGATTACCCTCACTTCGAAGTGCTGGTGCTCGACAACAACACCCGCGACGAGGCGCTGTGGAAACCCCTGGAGGCGCGCTGCGCCGAACTGGGGCCGCGTTTCCGCTTCTTCCACCTGGAAAACTGGCCCGGCTTCAAGGCGGGTGCGCTGAACTTTGGCCTGTCGCAAACCGATCCGCGTGCCGAAGTGGTCGGCGTGGTCGATGCCGACTATGTGGTGTCGCCCGACTGGCTGGCCTGTCTGATGCCGCATTTCGATGCACCCGATGTGGCCGTGGTGCAGGCGCCGCAGGCGCATCGCGACTGGGAAACCCAGGCCTTCCGGCGCATGTGCAACTGGGAGTTCGACGGCTTCTTCCGCATCGGCATGCATCACCGCAACGAGCGCAACGCGCTGATCCAGCACGGCACGATGACGCTGGTGCGCCGGATCGCGCTCGACGAGGTGGGAGGCTGGTCGGAGTGGTGCATCTGCGAGGACACCGAACTGGGACTGCGCCTGATCGAGAAGGGCTACGACACCCGGTATGTAGACCATGTGCTCGGCCGTGGCCTGACCCCCTCGGACTTTGCCGCAATCAAGAGCCAGCGCTTCCGCTGGGCTTTTGGGGCAATGCAGATTCTCAAGCACCACCTGCCCGCAATGCTGGGGCGCAGCCGGCTGAACATGGCGCAGCGCTACCACTTTCTGACCGGCTGGTTTGCGTGGCTGGGCGATGCGCTGCAACTGGTGTTCGCCCTCGCCAGCCTGGCCTGGACGCTGGGCATGCTGCTGATGCCGCAGGCCTTCGGCCTGCCGGTGGCCGCCCTGGCGCTGCCGGTGCTCGGTTTCATGGTGTTCAAGGCGGCACTTGGGCCGATTCTCTACCGGCGTACCATGAATGCACCCTGGAAAGACATTCTCGGCGCCTCCATCCTGTCGGTGGGGCTGGCGCATGCGATTGCGCGCGGCGTGTTTGCCGGGCTGGTGAAGCGCCATGGCGAATTCGTGCGCACACCGAAAGCCTGGAAGGCGCGGGGCACACTGGCCTTCTTCGGGCCAATCCGCGAAGAAATGCTGATGCTGGTCGCACTTCTCAGCGGTGCGGCCGCATTGATCGCCACGCAGGGCTGGCAGAACATGCAGACCCAACTGTGGGTGGCGATCCTGGCGCTGCAGAGCATTCCGTACGTGGCCAGCATTGCCTGTCAGGTTGCCGCCTACCTGCCGGAGCGTCCGCTGCCGGCGGTAGCCGGCAGCGCATTCTCCAGCCCGCTGGCGGGCGATCTGGCGACGAGTGAGCTGAGCGGCAACCGCTGAGAACGCTTACACGGTGAGGGCCGCAATGGCCCACATCAGCAACAACGCCGGCGCCGTTACCCACAGCCCGCCGCGAATCATCGCACGCTGCGGTACATGTCCGCTGCCGAACACGATGGCGTTCGGCGGCGTGGCCACCGGCAGCAGGAAGGCGCAGGAGGTGGCCACCGCCACCAGCACCGCCATCGGCTGGCTGTCGATCTCCGGCGCCAGCCCGATGAACAGCGGAATGAGCAGGGCTGCGCTGGCGGTGTTGCTCGCCACCTCGGTAAGAATCAGCGCAAACACGATCATCAGCGCCACGCACACCACCGCCGGCATCACCTCGATCGGTCCGGCGAGTTGACCGGCGAGCCAGGCCCCTGCCCCGCTGTCACCGAGCACCCGGCTCAGGGTGAGCCCGCCGCCAAACAGCAGCAGCACGCCCCAGTCCGCGCTTTTCTCGATGTCTTTCCAGCGTGCCAGCCCCAGCGTGTGCAGCGCCACCAGCGCCAGCAGGGCCACGGCAGCGTCATAGCCCTTCACCACACCCAGCGCCTTGCCCAGCGGAGCCCCGAACACCCACAGCAGCACCGCCACCGAGAACACCCCCAGCATCAGGCCGTGCTTGTACGTCCAGCAGAACTGTACCTCGGGGGCTTCCACCGCCACATCCAACGCCGGGCGGAAGGCCAATCGCAAGGCCCACTCCATCAGCGGCATCAGCACCAGCACGATGGGAATGCCCCACAGCATCCACTCGGCAAAGTCCATGCCCACGTTGGATGCGGCAATCGCGTTCGGCGGACTGCCCACCAGCGTGCCGATGCCACCGATGTTGGCAGAAAAGGCCACCCCCAGCAGCACATACAGATAGGTGCTGCGATAGCGCTCGGCGGACAGCGGCGACAACAAGCCAAGGGCCAGCGGCAGCATCATGGCGGCCGTGGCGGTGTTGCTGATCCACATCGACAGACCGGCGGTGAGCCAGAACAGCCAGCGCGCGGCCCGGTGCAGGCGGTTGCCCGCGCGCGAGATCACCCACGCGGCCATCCAGCGATCCAGCCCCTGCCGGTGCAGCCCCGCAGCCAGCGCAAAGCCGCCCAGGAACAGGAAGATCACCGGATCGGCGAACTGCAGCAAGGCCTCATCGAAGGCCAACACCCCGCTCACCGCCGCCAGCAGCGGTACCAGCAGCGCGGTGACGCTCACATGCAGCGCCTCGCTCACCCAGAGCCAGCCAATCGTGAGCAGAATCGCCAGCCCGCTGCCAACCGTGCCCAGTTCCGCCGTCAGCCAGCCCCCCAGAACAAAATACAGCAGGGCTGCAGTAAGCAACTTGTAATGATGCATCTCAACGCTTCCTTCAACGGTGAGCCGCAACGCAGTGCGCCCCACCCCAAAAGGGTGCAATCTAACCACAACTGCGTTACCAATTGTCGCCTTCACTGGAACCCTGCCCGGCTGTTGCGGCAGCAAGCACAGCCGGTTATCGGTCTTGCAAGCTATCGCAAAATGCGATAGTTTGATTTCCATGAAGCTGATTTCGAACAAAGCGCTGCGAGACTTCATCGCCAGTCACCCCGATGCCGAGGCGCCGCTGCAAGCCTTCCGGAGGCGGGTCGAGAAGGGGCATTACCCGCACTTCGCTGCGCTGCGTGCCGCTTTTCGCAGTGTCGACAAGGTGGGCGAACGCTACGTGTTCAACATCGGTGGCAACAAGTACCGGCTGATTGCAGCCATTGCCTTTGCGCCGCAACTACTGTGGGTCAAGACGGTGCTCACGCACACAGACTATGACGAAGGAGACTGGAAATGAGCGTGACGGACATCCTGGCGCCCTGGACGGCAATCAATGACGCCCTTGGCTTGTCTGCACCGATCCGCGACAAAGCGCACTATGCCGAACTGCTGGCTTTCGTCGACGAGGCGTTCGAACAGTTCGGCAACGACGATGCCCATCCGATTTTCGGACTGGTCTCGATCGTGGCCGACCGCATCCGCGAATTTGAGGCGCGCGAGCATCCGTGGGCCGAGTTGCCGGCACACGCGTTGCTGCGCGAACTGATGGTCGAGTACGACATCCGCCAGAGCGACCTGCCCGAGGTGGGCACGCAATCGGTGGTGTCGGAAGTCCTGGCCGGCAAGCGTGCCCTCAACCTGCGCCAGGTCAAAGCGCTGGCCGCCCGTTTCAAGGTGCCGATGGAAGTATTTTCGAGCTGACCGGTCTGCGCGGGATCGCCCCCCTCCCCCGGTGCATTCACGGCAGTCTCCGGTAAGACTCGATGTAGTGATTGCCCAGCCCCTGCAGCGCGCGGATGCGGCGGTTGCGCAGGCGCTCCCAGTCGTCCGGTGGGTGCTGGTTGTTCCAGGCATGGTACAGCTGCTCGTCCTGCCGGCTCAGCCGGAAGCCGTAAGTGTCGCGCATGTACAGCATGGTGCGCGCAATCGCGCCGCGCGTGGACTCGGGCGGTTCGGCACGGCGCTGCCAGGGGCTGATGCGCATCTCGCACTGACCGTATTGTTCCGCAAACGGATTCACCGAACCCCAATTGTGGTTGGAGCGTTGCGCGTTGATGTAGCCGACTGCCGGATACAGGTTGTGCAGATCGTTGTGTGCCGTCACAAAAGTGGGGTCGGTACGCATGCAGCACTCACGCCCGGGCAACACCTTTCCGTTGTCGTCACGACAAGCGTTGAAACGCTCGGGCTCGCGCCAGCAGCGCCGGAAATTGCCGAACTGCGAAGCGGGAAACACATGTTCGGCCTCCACTCGCAGCGCACGGCTTTGCGTGATCAGCGAACTCAGGCCACAGCTGTCGAGATTCACACTGCTATCGGCCCCATATGCACAGCCGCAGTAAAACGTCTTTCGACGGTCAAAATACACCTGCTCGTACAAGGTGCGCCGTGTAGACGCCCAGTTGGTCGCGGTTTTCGGCAAGGCGCCGGGGGGCACGGGCTCGACCGACGGGCGCCAGCCCTCGGGCAGGACGGCGGCGAGCAGGTCGGACAGGTCCTCGAAGCGTCCTGCGGGCAGCACCCCGGACACCACGGGCTCAAGCATCCCATACACTTCTCCCACACCATGCTGCACCTGGCGCACCCCCTGCCTCACCTCGGCAGGCAGGCGGTCGAGCAGCGACGCGGGCACTTGCGCGACGCCAACGAACAGTGCAGTCGGCGTACCGACCAGCATCGACAGGAACAACAGGCGGCGCAACCATCCGGAGCGCGCAGCACGGGCTGCACCGCGCACGGCCTTGCGGGCTGAACCGGACTTGCGGGATGAGCGAAAAATCAGGCTGGAGAGGCGACGAAACATCAAACGCAGAAGGTGAGGAGTCATGCTCTGTATATTACAACAGTCCTCGCCTGCCTGTGGTTGCCCGACTGCAGGGCGTCGCCGGCAATGGTATGCTTGCCCCCTTTGCAACACACCCAACGCGACGGAACAGAATATTTCCATGGCCCAATACGTAATGTCGATGCTGCGCGTGAACAAGATCGTTCCGCCCAAGCGTCAGATCATCAAGGACATCTCCCTCTCCTTCTTCCCCGGCGCCAAGATCGGCCTGCTCGGCCTCAACGGCTCGGGCAAGTCCACCGTGCTGCGCATCATGGCCGGCGCGGACAAGGAATACGACGGTGAGGTGCAGTGGCAACCCGGCGTGCGCATTGGCTACCTCGCCCAGGAACCCGAACTCGATGCCGCGAAGACGGTGAAGGAAGAGGTCGAATCCGGCCTTGGCGAGATCGTCGAGGCGCGCCAGAAGCTGGAAGAAATCTACGCCGCCTACGCCGAACCGGACGCCGACTTCGACAAGCTGGCCGAAGAACAGGCGAAGTACGAGAACATCCTGTCCACCTCCGGTGGCGACATCGAAACGCAGATGGAGATCGCCGCCGACGCGCTGCGCCTGCCGCCGTGGGACGCCGTCATCGGCAACCTTTCCGGGGGCGAAAAACGCCGCGTGGCGCTGTGCAAGCTGCTGCTTTCCAAGCCGGACATGCTGCTGCTGGACGAACCCACCAACCACCTCGACGCCGAATCGGTGGAATGGCTGGAGCAGTTCCTCACCCGCTTCCCCGGCACGGTGGTGGCCGTCACCCACGACCGCTACTTCCTCGACAACGCCGCCGAATGGATTCTTGAACTGGACCGTGGCCACGGCATCCCCTGGAAGGGCAACTATTCCTCCTGGCTGGAACAGAAGGGCGACCGCCTGGCGCAGGAAGCCAAGCAGGAAGCCGCCCACATGAAGGCGATGAAGACCGAGCTGGAATGGGCGCGCTCCAACCCCAAGGCCCGCCAGGCCAAGTCCAAGGCCCGTCTGGCACGCTACGAAGAAATGGCGAGCGTCGAATACCAGCGCCGCAACGAAACCCAGGAAATCTTCATTCCGCCCGGCGAACGCCTGGGCGACAAGGTCATCGAGTTCCACAACGTTAGCAAGGCCTTCGGCGACAAGCTGCTGATGGACAACGTGAACTTCGCCATCCCGCCAGGCGCCATCGTCGGCGTGATCGGCCCGAACGGCGCGGGCAAATCGACCCTCTTCAAGATGATCGAAGGGCGCGACACGCCGGATGCCGGCGAAGTGGCGATCGGCTCCACCGTGAAGCTCGCCGCAGTCGACCAGAGCCGCGAAGGGCTGGCCAACGACAAGACGGTGTTCGAAGCCATCTCCGACGGCGCCGACGTGCTCACCGTGGGTCGCTTCGAGATGCCCAGCCGCGCCTACATCGGCCGCTTCAACTTCAAGGGCGGCGACCAGCAGAAAATCGTCGGCAACCTCTCCGGTGGCGAGCGCGGCCGCCTGCACCTGGCCAAGACCCTGATCCAGGGCGGCAACGTGCTGCTGCTCGACGAACCGTCCAACGACCTCGACGTGGAAACCCTGCGCGCGCTGGAAGACGCGCTGCTGGAATTCGCCGGCTGCGCGATGATCATCTCCCACGACCGCTGGTTCCTCGACCGCATCTGCACCCACATCCTGGCGGCCGAAGGCAATTCTCAATGGACCTTCTTCGAAGGCAACTTCCGCGAATACGAGGAAGACAAGAAGAAGCGCCTGGGCGAGGACGCCGCCAAGCCCCGACGCATCCGCTACAAGCCGATCGCGCGCTGAAAATTATAGGCACTCACCCGGACGCCAGCACACCCAGCCCGTCCGGGCCGAGTCCGATCAGTACCTTGCCCTGAAGCTCCCCGCGCACCTTGAAGCGCTGCGAGCCCATGGTGACCACCACGCCCTCGTGCACCTGCCTGTCGGCACTCACCACGGCATGCGATGCGATCTGCGTCTTATGCACCAGCGCGCCTTCCTGCTCGCGAAGCTCGGCAATCTGGTCGGACAGCACGCGGGCGGTCGCCCGGGCGCGCTCCAGGGTATCGTCCGGCACCCGGTCCGGGTGCTTGCCGGCAAAGTCGATCAGGCGCGACACCTCCAGCAGCTTCGATTCCAGCCCGTCGCGCTCGCGCGCCAGCGCCTTCTGCTGGCGGTGCAGCTCGGGTGACACGCCCACCTCCAGCCGGGTTGCAATGCGGTTGGGACCGCCCAGCACCTTGGCATGAATGGAGAGCATCGCCTGCAACTGCCCGCCGATGACCTGCCCACGCCGCTTCTGCCCGACCCGGATGTGATTGGAAGCGCTCAGTTCGCACTGCATCGCCATGTCGTCAATGAAAATGCTGTCGCCGGCCTCGGCACGCAACTGCTGTGCATACGCGGCCGACAGCGAGCCGCCGCAGCGGATGTGGTGCTCGCCGCCTTCCTTGCGTCCCAGCGCCCCCATCGCGCCACCACGAATCACGATGCTGCCACCCGCCTCCAGCGTGGCCGCTTCGGCCACGCCGCCCACCTCGATGTCGCCACTGGCAATCACCGTCATGCCGGCAGACACATCGCCACGGATCTTCACGCTGCCGTCGAAGCGGATGTTGCCCGTACTCATGTTGACCGCATCGACGCTATACACCGCCTCGACACTCATGCCGTTCCTGACCTGAACCGGCTGCCCGCTGAGCGCGGCGCGCAGACAGTCCGCATTTGCCGGGTCCAGCATCACCCCGCTCAGACCACGCGCAAACTGTGCATCCTTGCCCGGACGCGCAGCAACCGTGCCCCCGGTGACGGTCACCCCCGGCTCACCCGGAGTGGGCGGATGGCGGCGCATCAGGGCGGTCCCCTCCTTCACCACCTGGATTTCGCCCAGATCGCGGTAATCCACATGACCACTGGCATCGAGTTGCGGACGCCGGTCGCGCGGCTCGGGCAGCAGGCACTCGAACCACGCATCCGCACCCTGCACCGGGTCGCGCCCCCGGGCGATCTCCAGCGCATCGGCCCGCCCGGCGGCAATCGCCGCATTGATCGCGTCCAGATCGATGCCGATGATCACTCCGCGCGAGGCCAGCGCAGCCAGCACCGCCTCCTTGCTGATGCGCGCACCGCCCCCTTCTGCCGGGGTGATGGTAAGGTGCGCGGCCAACTGGTCGGCCGTCAATGTCAGCGACAGCTGCGCATCAACCGCGTCCGGTTTCCCCTCCTGGGTCTGCTCCTGCCCCGACTCCATTTTTGTCTCCCGCTCCGCTCCCTGTCAGGGAGGCCTCTTCTTGTTGTAAATACGCATCCAAGGCTCCGCGCAATGCATTGGTGACCACAATGCGTTGCGCGCGCAGCAAGTCGCTCGGTCGCAACCGGTGCTCCTGCGCCGCCCAGTGCGCATCTTCGAGCAGCACGGCGCGCATCGTGCCGGGCAGCACCGCCCCCGATAACGGCGGCGTGAACCACTGCCCTTCCAGTTGCACGAACAGATTGCTGCGTGCCCCCTCCGTGAGGTAACCCTCACGATCCACAAACAGCATGTCGAACGCCCCACAGGCCTGCGCATGCACCACCGCCCGGTCATAGGCGCTGCGCAGCGTGGTCTTGTAACGCAGCAGGCCGCATGCGTCCTCCACCGGCTGCTCTGCCAGCAGCAGGCGCACCGGCCCGGCAGGCAAGGGGTCGAGCGGTGCGGCCTGCAGTTCGAAATCGCCCCGCTTGTGCAGCACGAGCTTCAGGCGCATCGCCACCTGCGGCGGACACTGCGCGCACTGTGCCCGCAAAGCCTGCTCGATGCGGGCGCGCGGAAACATGAAATGCAATTCGGCGGCACTGCCCTGCAGGCGCGCCAGATGACGGTCAAGATGACGCACCCCCGTTTCACGGGTGGCGTACAAGGTTTCAAACAGGCTGAATCCCGGCTCCAGCCCGGTGAGAAAGCGGGCCTTGAGCAGACATTCGCGGTATTCGGCCGACGCCTCGCTGTCGATGACGATGCCGGCGCCCACCCCCATGCGCCCGCGATGACCAGCGGGCGACTGACAGGCTTGGGGGGGGGCGTCACGCTGGCGGCCCTGCCCGGCCGGGCGCAGCTCAAGCGTACGGATGGCCACCGACAGGCAGAAATCACCGCACGCCTGCCCCGGCATTGGCGCATCGATCCAGCCCATGCTGCCGGTGTACAGCCCGCGTGCTGCCGGTTCGAGCTGTGCGATCAGCTGCATGGTGCGGTGTTTGGGGGCACCGGTGATCGAACCGCAGGGAAACAGCGCCCGCAACAGCTCCGGGAACGGGGTGGCAGGCGGCAACGTCGCCTGTACGGTGGAGGTCATCTGAAACACGGTGGCATAGGTTTCCACCGAGAACAGCGCCGGCACGCTGACACTGCCGGTGCGCGCCACCCGCCCCAGGTCATTGCGCAGCAAATCGACAATCATCAGGTTTTCTGCGCGGTTCTTGCTGTCCTGCGCCAGCGCCTGCGCAATCCGCGCATCCTGCGTGGCATCGGCAGGCTGCGCGCGCGCCGCCGTACCCTTCATCGGTCGCGCGGTGAGCACGCCCCCGTCGTTGCGCAGGAACAACTCCGGCGAGCACGACAACACATGACCGCCGCCCAGCGCCTCCGGCAGCGCAATAAAGGCGCCGAAGGACACCGGCTGATACGCGCGCAGGCGCCGGTACAGGCTCAGCGGATGACCAAAAACCTCGAAATCCAGCGGAAAGGTGAAATTCACCTGATAGGTTTCACCGTCGACAATCGCCCGATGAATCCGCGCAATGGCCTGCGCAAAGCCGGCCTCATCCAGCCCGGCCTGAACCGCCCGCACCCCGGCCACGGCCGGATCGCCCACTCCCGTTGCGCCCGCCGCAGCGCCCGTCACCCCGGCTTCCCGTGCTGCCAGCCAGCGATCCACGGCCTGCGCGCTCAGGTACTCCAACTGCGCGAACAACAGCACCCGCAGCCCCCCCGTCTCTGCAGATCGCAAACCTTCATGCCCAGCCTGCAGCAGACGCGCCCCCCACTCATAGTCCGCCAGCAGCACCGCATGTAAGCCCGCCCGCTGCGCTCGCTCAACGGACGGCCAGAATACATCGAGCTGCTGTGGATCGTCGCACTGCAACAGCTCGCGCAGACCGGTATACAACCGGCTGCGTGGCTGCTCCTCGCTGGCCGTACAGTCATCGAGCAAGGCAAAACAGGCCGGGCCGCCGACATCATCGCATCGGTTCAGCGACGCAGTGGAGGGCGTACTGGAGGGCTGCTTGAACGACGGATGTGTGCTGACGGAACTCATGCGGCGATCTTGGTTGAAGCGCGGCGCAAAATCAACTGCGACAACTTCCGAAGCTGCTACAAGCGCCGTGACGGCACCCTGCACCGCTCACAGCGTCTGCGTCTCGAAGCCCACCACCTGCCGCTGGCTGCGCGAGAATTCCACCCCGATCAGGTGCACCGCATCGCCCCGGCCACGGTATTTGTCCGCATAGCCCCGCTCGACGATCT
>JBAYOV010000007.1:0-89622 GCA_041678045.1 Rhodocyclaceae bacterium | reverse complement strand
TAGGCGACGTCGATGGTGATGCCCTGCTCGCGCTCGGCCTGCAGGCCGTCGGTGAGCAGCGACAGGTCGACCGCGCTCATGCCGCGCTTGGCCGAGGTCTTTTCGATGGCGTTGAGGGTGTCGGCGAGGATGGTCTTGCTGTCGAACAGCAGACGGCCGATCAGCGTGCTCTTGCCGTCATCCACGCTGCCGCAGGTGAGAAAGCGCAGCAGGCCGTTGTCGATTTCCGGCAGGTTTTCGGGTGCGGACATGGTCATGATTCCTGTAATGCTTTGAGTTCGGTAAGGGCTGGTGGCCCCGGATTGCGCTGCGCTTCATCCGGGCTACGGGGTGGTGTAGCCCGGATGCAGGCCGCAGGCCGGAATCCGGGAACGGCGGCCGATCAGAAGTAGCCTTCCTTCTTGCGCTGTTCCATCGACGCTTCCGAGGTCTGGTCGTCCAGCCGGGTGGCGCCGCGTTCGGTGATCGTGGTCGTCGCGGTTTCCACCACGATCTTCTCCACGGTGTCGGCGTCGGAGTCCACCGGTGCGGTGCAGGAGATGTCGCCCACCGTGCGGAAACGCACCCGGCGCTCGACGATCTCTTCGCCGGGCCTGGGCAGGTTGGTCAGCTCGCCGGAGACCAGCGGCACGTTCACCGGCACGATGGCGCCCTGGCGGATCACCACCGGGCGGGTGTGGGCGAAGTAGATCGACGGCAGTTCCAGCTGCTCGCGGGCGATGTACTGCCACACGTCCATCTCGGTCCAGTTGCTGATCGGGAACGCGCGGATGTTCTCGCCCTTGTGGCTGCGTGCGTTGTAGAGGTTCCACAGCTCGGGGCGCTGGTTCTTCGGGTCCCATTGGCCGAACTCGTCGCGGAAGCTCATGATGCGCTCCTTGGCGCGCGCCTTCTCCTCGTCGCGCCGCGCGCCGCCGATGCAGGCGTCGAAGCCGAATTCCTCGATGGCTTCCAGCAGGGTCACCGACTGGTGCTTGTTGCGCGATTCACCCGGGTGCTTGAGCACCACGGTGCCGCGCGCCATCGAATCCTCCACCGAACGCACGATCAGGCGCTCGCCCAGCTCGGCGGCGCGCTGGTCGCGGAAGGCGACCACTTCCGGGTAGTTGTGCCCGGTGTCGATGTGCATCAGCGGGAAGGGGAAGCGGCCCGGGCGGAAGGCCTTTTCGGCCAGGCGCAGCAGGCAGATGGAATCCTTGCCGCCGGAGAACAGCAGCACCGGGTTGGCGCACTGGCCGGCCACTTCGCGCAGGATGTGGATGGCTTCGGCTTCCAGCCAGTCGAGGTGGGAGAGGGTCTGTTTGGTCAGCGTGGACATGGTCGTATCCGTGTTCTGGTCTTCAATGCCCGTTCGCCCTGAGCTTGTCGAAGGGCCTGGGTGGGGCTTCGACGGGCTCAGCCCGAATGGGCTGGGGTTAATCGCGGGGCGCTGGTTTTGCCTGATGGGTCTTGAACGCGCGCAGCGCGGCGCGCAGCCCGGCCTGCAGCGCCTTCAGGCGTTGTTGCAGGCTGCGTCGCGCGGCACCGACCGGAGCCGTGTGCGGCGCGCTGGCCGGGTGCGGGTGATGCGGTTGAGTGTTCATGATGCTATCCCTTCCTGACGTGAAGTCCGCACTCCTTGGAGGCGGGGTCCTCCCACCACCAGCGCCCGGCGCGTACATCCTCGCCGAGCGCAATCGCGCGGGTACAGGGGGCGCAGCCGATGCTGGGATAGAACTGGTCGTGCAGCGCGTTGTAGGGCAGCTCATGGAGGCGGATGTAGGCCCACACCTCGGCCTCGCTCCAGTCGGCCAGCGGATTGAGCTTTTCCAGCCCGTTGGCCTGGTCGAACTCGCGCAGCGCGACCCCGGTACGGGTCACCGACTGGGCGGCGCGCAGGCCGGTGATCCAGGCCTTCTTGCCGGCCAGTGCGCGGGCGAGCGGTTCCATCTTGCGCACGCCGCAGCAGGCCTTGCGCAGTTCCACCGAATCGTAGAAGGCGTTGATGCCGTGGCTGCGCACGAAGTTTTCCACTGCCGTGGCATCCGGGAAGTACACCTTGAGCTTCGTGTCGTAACGCTGCTCGACCTCACCGATCAGGGTGTAGGTTTCGGCCGGCAGGCGGCCGGTGTCGAGCGAGAAAATCTCGATGGGCAGGCGATGGGTCAGGATCAGCTCGGTCAGCACCATGTCCTCGGCGCCGAAGCTGTTGGCGAAGGCGAGTTCGCCATCGTGGCCGAATTCGGCCACGGCGTCGCGCAACAGGGTGAGTGCAGCGGCAGCCTTGGCGTCGACCGTGGCGCGCAGGGCGTCGGTGAGTTCCGGGCGGGTGGCCGGGTTGGTCTGGTTGGCGGGGGCCGGGCGCAGTGAGGAGACGGTGCCGGTGTTCATGCGCGCACCTCCCGGCCCACCCGGCGGAACAGTGGCTCGATGCGGTCCACTGCGCCCTGGTAGGGTTCGGAAAAGTCCTGCAGACTGGCGAGCGCGGCCTGCAGTTGTGCCGTGGTGTAGCGGCCCGGTTGCGGCTGGATGACGTCGAAGCCGCAACGGCGGTAGAAGAAGAACTGGTCGCGCAGCACGTTGCCGATGGCGCGCAGTTCCCCGCCGTAACCGAGCCGGGTGCGCAGCAGGGTGGCGATGGAGTAGCCACGGCCGTCGGCGAACTTGGGGAAGTCCACCGCGATGAGCTGCAGGCGCACCAGATCGTCGGCAAGTTGCGCCGGGTCGTCGCCGCCAGCCAGCCACACGCCCAGCACGCCGGCCTCGGCGCGTGCGGCGAGGGTGTCGTGCTGGGCCTGCCATACCGCCAGCGGCACGATCCAGCGGCCATGCGGTACCTCCACCTTGGCCGCTTCGTCACCCTCGGCCAGGCGCAGCACTTCCCAGTCGTCGGCGTGCAGTGCGCCGTGTTTGATGATCTCAGTCATTGACCACTTTCCTTTCTTCCTGACGGGCGGCGCGCTCGGCATACACCCGGGTCTTGAACGGTTCGGCGCCCACACGGCGCACGGTGTCGATGAAGCGCTCGTCGGCGTGGCGCAGTTCGAGGTAGACGCCGATGAGGGATTCGACCACGTCGGGCATCTCGTGTGCCGCAAACGACGGGCCGATGACCTTGCCCAGCGCGGTGTCGTTGCCCTGGCTGCCGCCGAGGGTGACCTGGTACCATTCCTCGCCGTTTTTATCGACGCCCAGCACGCCGATGTGGCCGACATGGTGGTGGCCGCAGGCGTTCATGCAGCCGGAGATGTTGAGCTCGATCTCGCCGATGTCGAAGAGGTGGTCGAGGTCGTCGAAGCGCGCCTGGATGGCGTTGGCGATGGGGATCGACTTGGCGTTGGCGAGGTTGCAGAAGTCGCCGCCCGGGCAGGCGATGATGTCGGTGAGCAGGCCGATGTTGGGGGTGGCCAGACGGGCGTCGCGGGCGCTCTGCCACACATCGAACAGGTCGGACTGGCGCACGTCGGCCAGCACCAGATTCTGCTCATGGGTCACGCGCACCTCGCCGAAGCTGTAGCGTTCCGCCAGTTCGGCGGCCCGGTCGAGCTGGGCTGCGGTGATGTCGCCGGGCGCCACGCCGGGGCGCTTCAGCGACAGCACCACGCTGGCGTAGCCCGTGCGCTTGTGGGCGCGCACGTTGCGCTTCACCCAGGCGGCAAAAACGCTGTTTTCGGCTTTCTGCGTCTCGAAGCCGTCATCCGTTGCGGGCAGTTCGGCATACTCCGGATCGACGAAGTGACGCGCCACGCGGGCCACTTCCGCTTCGGTCAGGGTGGCCGGGCCGTCCTTCAGGTGGGCGAACTCTTCTTCCACCTGACGGCGGAATTCGACGATGCCGAGTGCCTTCACCAGAATCTTGATGCGTGCCTTGTACAGGTTGTCGCGCCGGCCGTGCAGGTTGTACACCCGCAGAATGGCTTCGCAGTAAGACAGGATGTGCTGCCAGGGCACGAAATCGGCGATCTCTTCGCCGATGATCGGCGTGCGCCCCAGACCGCCGCCCACCAGCACGCGAAAGCCGATGCGGCCGGTGGCATCGCGCTTCAGGTCGAGGCCGATGTCGTGCGCCTGGATCACTGCGCGGTCTTCGGCGGCGCCATTCACTGCGATCTTGAACTTGCGCGGCAGGAAGGCGAACTCGGGGTGAAAGGTGCTCCACTGGCGCACGATCTCGCCCCACGGGCGTGGGTCGATGTGCTCGTCGCCAGCCACGCCGGCAAAGGGGTCGGAGGTCACGTTGCGGATGCAGTTGCCCGAGGTCTGGATGGCATGCATCTGCACGGTGGCCAGTTGTGCGAGGATTTCCGGCACGTCTTCCAGCGCCGGCCAGTTGAACTGGATGTTCTGCCGGGTGGTGAAATGGGCGTAGCCACGGTCGTAGGTGCGTGCGATGTGTGCGAGCATGCGCACCTGGTCGGCACGCAAGTTGCCGTAGGGGATGGCCACCCGCAGCATCGGCGCATGGCGCTGGATGTACAGGCCGTTCTGCAGGCGCAGCGGGCGGAATTCGTCCTCGGACAGTTCGCCGGCCAGATAGCGGCGGGTCTGGTCGCGGAACTGCGCGACGCGTTCATCAACCAGAGCCTGATCGTAGGGGTCGTACTGGTACATCCGGTGTTCTCCGTTGGCGGCCCGCCAGTCCTTGGGGGCACGACTGAGGGCGAATCGTATCGGCTGCATATAGTCCATGGAAGGGCTTTTGCGTTAAACTTAAATAACTAATGGCTATATGTGAGACGGCATGAATCTGCAGCAACTGCGTTACGTGCATGAAGTGGCCCGGCGTGGCCTGAACGTATCGGAAGCGGCCGAAGCGCTGTTCACCTCCCAGCCCGGCGTGTCCAAGCAGATCCGCTTGTTCGAGAGCGAGTTGGGCATCGAAATCTTTGTGCGCCATGGCAAGCGGCTGGTGGGCATCACCGAGCCCGGACGCGAAGTGATTGCCATTGCCGAGCGCATGCTGCGCGATGTGAACAACCTGCGACAGGTGGGCGACGAGTTCAGCCGCGAGTCGAGCGGTCGATTGTCGATTGCCACCACGCACACCCAGGCACGCTATGTGCTGCCGTCGGTGATCAAGGGGTTTGCCGCAGCGTGGCCGCAGGTCACGCTGGAGTTGCACCAGGGCAGTCCGCGCCAGGTGTGCGAGATGGTGCTGGCCGGAGAGGCCGATCTGGCCATCGCCACCGAGGCCATCACCGAGTACGACGACCTGGCGATGCTCCCCTGCTACCAGTGGAACCGCTGCATCGTGGCCACCCCCCGCCACCCCATCCTGCAGGAGCGGCCGCTCACCCTCGAAGCCATCGCCCGCTATCCGCTCATCACCTATGACGACGCCTTCACCGGGCGCAGCCTCATCAACAAGGCCTTTCTGGGGCGCGGACTGAAACCCGGTGTGGTGCTCACCGCGATCGATTCGGACGTGATCAAGACCTATGTGGCGATGGATCTGGGGATCGGCATTCTGGCGCGCATGGCGTTCGATCCGGAGGAGGACAGGAAACTGGGCATGGCCGATGCCGCTCACCTGTTCGAGTCCAGCACCACCCGCATCGGCTTGCGGCGCAATGCGTGGCTGCGTGGCTATGTGTATGACTTCATCGAACGCTTTGCGCCGCATCTGAACCGGCGCATCGTGGAACTGGCGATGGCCGGCGGCGGGGCGGACTACTCGCTCTGAGCGGCCAGCGTCAGCATCAGGCGTACCCGTGCGCAGGCGGGGCTGAGCCGGCCGGCGGGGCCGCTGCCCAGGCGTTGGTCGAGTGGCAGGGCGGCCACCGGGCCGGTGCCGCAGCGTGAAGCACGGATCACCGGAACACCGCGTGCGCTGGCCTCTGCAACCACGGCTTCCCAGGCATCGGGCAGGCTGCCATGGCCGGGGAGGGCAAGCACCAGCCCCCGGGTGCCGGCGCCGAGCAGCAGGGGCACAATGTCCGGCGTGCTGCCTGCGCCGACCAGCAGCAGATCCACTCTGGGGAGGGCGTTGCCGGGGGGCGGAAGCCGGTACTGTGCAGCGCGGGGCGCGGGGGGCGGGCTGAAGTAGTGCAGCTGGCCGTGCTCGATGCGCCCGAGAATGTCGCCGGCAAACGCATCCGGCCGGTCGGTGTGCAGCTTGCGCACCCCGAAAGCGGCGAACAGCGTCTGGGCAAAGCACACCAGCACGCCACGCCCGTGGCTGGCCGGGTGGGCGGCGGTGCGCACGGCATCGAGCAGGTTCATCGGTCCGTCGGCCGACAGGGCGCTGGCCGGGCGCATGGCGCCGGTGAGCACCACCGGCTTGTGTGTGGGCAACACTGCATCGAGCAGGCAGGCCGTCTCTTCCATCGTGTCGGTGCCGTGGGTGATCACCACCCCGTCGATGCGCTTGTCCGCCAGCAGGGTCTGTACGCGATGGGCCAGCGCCAGCCAGTGCGCCGGTCCCATGTCCTTGCTGTCCAGCCTGAACGGCTGTTCGGCGTGCACTTCGGCCAGGGCATGGGCTTGCGGGACGCTGGCGAGCAGTTGCGCTGCATCCTGTGTGCCTGCCGTGTAGCCGGTGACATCGGTGGCCGATGCGGCCGTGCCGGCAATCGTGCCGCCGGTGGCGAGCAGGGCGATGCGCGCTCGCGTATTCATTGGAAGGGCTTGTCGTTGGGCGCCTGATACAGCGCCCGCATGGTGTCGGAGAGCGGAAAGTTGAGGTTCAGTCCGCTGCCGGGCAGCGGACTCATGAACCACTTCCGGTACAGGCGTTCGGCTTCGCCCGAGGTCATCACCTGCGTGAGCGTGCGGTCCACCAGGCGCTTGAAGGCGCTGTCTCCGTGCGGCAGCATGCAGGCATAGGCCTCGAAGGAGCGCGGCATGCCGGTCACCCGCCAGCGCGCGGGGTCGCCGGAACCGGCAATCTTCCCGTACAGCAGGGCATCGTCCATCATGAAGGCGTCGGCGTGCCCCTGCTGCAAGATCAGGAAGCTGGCGTCGTGGTCCTGGGCGGTGACGATGTCCACACCCAGCAGGCGCTCCTGGTTCAGGCGATGTAACAGGCGTTCCGAGGTGGTGCCCGAGGTGGTCACCACGGTGCGGCCGGCCAGGTCGGGAAAGTCGTGGATGCCCGAATCACGCGCCGTGAGCAGGCGGGTACCGATGATGAAGAGGGTGTTCGAGAAGCCCACCTGTCGCGCGCGCAGGGTGTTGTGGGTGGTCGAGCCGCACTCCAGGTCGACATCGCCCGAGCGGATGCGCGCAATCCGGTCCTGAGAGGTGATCGACTGCAGACGCAACACCAGCAGGGGCTCGTTGATCTCGCGTCGCACGGCATCCACGACCCGCATGGCCAGATCGTGGGAATAGCCCATCACCTGGCCATCCGCACCCTGAAAGGAAAATGGCACGGAAGCCTCGCGGTACCCCACGGTGATGTAGCCGCGTTGCTTGATGCGCGACAAGGTGTCCGTTTCCGGCAGGCCCTGCGCCGATGCCACCGATACCGCAGACATCGCCGACGCCAGCCAGGCGCACACGGCCAGCCCCAGGGTCAGGGCATGCCTGAGCGGGCCGGGGCGGCAGTGTGTGTTCATCATGCCTGTGCCTGCTGTTCCTGTTGCTGCAGAGCCCACATGCGTGCGTACTCGGCACCGTGCGCGAGCAGTTCGGCGTGCCGGCCGCGTTCCACGATGTGTCCCTGGTCGAGCACGATGATCTCGTCGGCATGCATCACGGTCGACAGGCGGTGGGCGATGACCAGCGCGGTGCGGCCTTCTGCGGCGCGTTCGATCTGCACTTGAATCGCTTTTTCGGTGCGCGAATCCAGCGCCGAGGTGGCTTCATCGAAAATCAGGATGGCCGGGTTCTTGAGCAGGGCGCGGGCAATCGCCACCCGCTGCTTCTCGCCGCCGGACAGCTTCAGTCCGCGCTCGCCGACGCGGGTGTCGTAGCCTTCGGGCAGGCGCGCAATGAATGCGCTCAACTGCGCCGCCGCCGCTGCGGCCTCCACCTCTTCACGGCTGGCTTCGGGGCGACCGTACTGGATGTTGTAGAACAGGGTGTCGTTGAACAGCACCGTGTCCTGCGGCACGATGCCGATGACTGAACGCAGGCTGTGCTGGCTGAGCTGCCGGATGTCATGGCCGTTGACCCGGATCGCCCCCTGCTGCACATCGTAGAAGCGGTACAGCAGCCGTGCCAGTGTGGACTTGCCCGAACCGGAATGACCGACGATGGCCACGGTTTTCCCTGCGGGCACCTCGAAATCCACGGCGTGCAGGATCGGGCGCTTGGGGTCGTAGGCGAACCCGACCTGCTCGAAGCGCACCGTGGCCGGTCCGGCGGGCAGGGCGAGCGCATCGGGGGCGTCGGCAATCTCGCGGTGTTCGTGCATCAGGCCGAACATGCGCTCGATGTCGGTGAGCGACTGGCGCAGCTCGCGGTAGATCACACCGAGAAAGTTGAGCGGAATGTACAGCTGGATCAGGAAGGCATTCACCAGCACGATGTCGCCAATGGTCATCTCGCCGCTGGCCACCCGGGTGGCCGCCTGCCACATCATCAGCGTGACGCCGACGGCGATGATTGCTGCCTGGCCGATGTTCAGCCCCGACAGCGACAACTGGTTCACGATCTGTGCCTGGGTGTATTTGCCCATCTGCTCGTCGTAGCGCCGTGCTTCGTAGTCCTCGTTGTTGAAGTACTTCACCGTTTCGAAGTTGAGCAGGCTGTCGATGGCGCGTGCATTGGCGGCCGAATCCAGCTCATTTGCGCGGCGGCGCAGGGTGGTCCGCCAGTTGGTGACCTTCACGGTAAACACGATGTAGATCGTCAGGGTCACCAGCGTGATGATGGCGAAGATGCTGTCGTACTGGTGCAGCAGGATGCCGATCACCAGACCGATTTCCACCAGGGTGGGCAGGATGGAATACAGCGTGTAGCTGATCAGTGAATTGATCGAGCGGGTGCCGCGTTCGATGTCGCGGGTCAGGCCGCCTGTCTGGCGCTCCAGGTGAAAGCGCAGGCTGAGCGCATGCAGATGGCGGAATACCCTGAGTGCGATCTGTCGCACGGCCTGCTGGGTAACGCGGGCGAATACCAGCTCGCGCAACTCGGTGAGCAGCGAGGAGGAAAAGCGCAGCACCCCGTAGGCCAGCAGCAGCGCGGCCGGGACCACGATGAAGGCCTGCGCGGGGGTGATCGACAGCGCGTCGATCAACTCCTTGAAGATGATCGGCACGGTCACGTTGGCCGCCTTGGCACCGATCAGGCACGTCAGGGCGAACAGCACCCGGCCCTTGTAGGCCCACAGATAGGGGAACAGGCTCTTCAGGGTCTGCCAGTCGCGGCGCTGGCTGGGCTCGGGGCCGGGGAGGGGGGTGGAGTGTGCGCGTCTCATGGCGCGGATTCTACCCGCTGAAGCGGGGGTTGCCGCATCCGGGCGCGGTGTTCAGTTGCGCTCACCGCCCAGCACGAGGTTGGCGGCCAGGCCGATGAAGATGGCACCGGCCAGACGGTCCAGCCACAGGCCGCTTGCCGGCCTGCGCTGCAGGATTTGCCCCAGGCTGCCGGCGGCCAGGGCGATGGCGCCGAACACGCAGACGGTTTGCAGGGCGAACAGGGTGCCCAGCGCCACCATCTGCATGCCTGCGGTGCCCTGCCCCGGATGGACGAACTGGGGGAGGAAAGCGAGAAAGAACAGCGCTACCTTGGGGTTGATGGCGTTGGCGATGAAGCCCCGGGCGAGGTAACGGTGCCAGGGGAGGGGGCGCGTGCCGGCCGTGGTGTGCTGCCCGGCCGACAGGCCGCTGCTGCGCAGCGCCTGGATGCCCAGCCAGAGCAGATAACCCGCGCCCGCGAGCTTGAGCGCGAGAAAGGCGTTTGGCGAAGCGACCAGCACGGCGCTCACGCCCAGCGTGGCCCACAGGGTGTGTGTGAAGCAGCCCAGCGCACAGCCGAGCGCCAGCCCGAAGCCGGCCAGCCGGCCGCGCGACAGACTCTGGCCGAGCACCATCAGGTTGTCAGGGCCGGGCGCCAGAGTGACCAGCACCGACACCGCCAGAAAGGACAGCAGGACTTCAGGTGCGGGCATCGGGCGTCATGGGGTGTGCGGCAGACCCGCAGCAGGGCGGGCCGCTGGCCGGGGCACGCTCATTTGCGCCCGAAGAAGCGGCCCAGCGAGCGTGACAGCCAGCCGCCTTCGTGCTTTTCTTCGGTGAGCTGGCGCATGCTGGCCTTCACCGAATCGACGTAGGACGCATCGTCGTGACGGATATGGTTGAACAGCCAGCGTGCCAGCAACTGGTGCAGCGACTGGGCCACGTCTTCGCCGTTCTTGAAGCGCTCGTGAAACTCGCTGACCCGGCGCACGAACAGCTCGTGCACCTTCTTGTGAGGGCGCACGAATTCATATCCGGCGTCCTCCATCAGGGTTTCCTCGAACGCAAAGTGCGATACCGTGTATTCGATCAGACCGTCGATGACATCCGCCGTGGCATCGCGGTCACCCGCCAGCTGTGCTTCGTAGAGCTGATTGATGAAGGTGACGATCTGCCTGTGCTGCATGTCTATCGGCTCGATGCCGGTATTCAGGTCGTCGCTCCACACGAGTTCAGCCATTGTCAGACTCCTTGCGTCAGTGATGCGTGCGTCTCCGGGCGCGCATTCACCGGGATTGTATCCTCTGGACTGTCCAGTATCCGCCTAAAGATGCACAGTCCGACTGATTTAGGTCAAGAATGTGTGTCGGAGCGATGACATGGACGTGTCCGTGAGTGTAGCCGGAAACACCTCCGGGCTCATACTGCTTCACATCGTTTCAGCCCACCACAGCCGCAGCCGCAAACCCCAACTGCTGCTCAGCCCCACGCTGGCCGAGCGGATCGTGCCGTCGGGGGCAATGATCACAAAGCCTGGCACGGCATTGAGCCCGAAGCTGCGCGTCAGCGCACCGTCGAAATCCACCACCGCAGGCCAGTCGAGCGTGCGCTGTGCAAGATGCGCACGCACCGCCGGCGCATCGCCGGACTGCATGGCGACGGTGAGGACCGGCCAGTCTTCACGCAGCCGGGTGATGGTGGATTCCTGTGCCTTGCAGATCGGACACCATTCGGCCCAGAAGTATACGCCGACGGCCTGCCCGGGGTGGGTGGCCAGCCAGTCATGCAGCGCAATGGATTGGCCCGTGGCCAGCCGCGCCTCGAAGGCCGGCGCGGGGCCGTCGGGCACCGAACGGGTCTGAACCCAGTTCACCACGCCGAAAATGAGCGCCACGATGAGCAGGTCACGCAGCAGCCGCTGCCAGAGCGGTCGCTTGCGGGCGGGCACATCCGCTGCTGCTGCTGTTGCTGCGGCAGGCGGTGAGGATGGCCCGGCGGACGGGTCGGGGGGCGTGTGGGGTGGTGAGGTCATGGGGGCAGGTCAGCGCAGGTTGATCCAGCGCGGGCTGTCGTCGGTCGTGCGTTCGAACAGGCGCCAGTCGGTAGGGGTATCACCGGCCTGGCCGCACAGTCCGTAACGGAAGGGGCGTTGATCGCGGGCCGGGGTGAGGAAGCGCAGGTCCAGAAAGCTGATGCAGGTCGTGCCGGTGGCCTGGTCATGGTCCACCCGGTCGAGCACCGGAAAGCTGAAGAACCAGCGGAACAGGGCGAAGGTCTCGGCTTGCCACACTTGGTTGACCCGCGTTCGTACCGGTTCGTCCAGGCCTTCGCCAAGGTGTGCGCGACGCTCCCATTGCGCCATGGAAACCGGCTGATAGGGGGCGGAAAAGCGGCGAATGAAGTGATCCTTCGGGGTGGCCTGCATGGGTGTGCTGCGTCGGGTGTTGATGTGCGCAAAATGGTAGTACGTGCCGTCGAACACGATGGCCGTCCAGTTGAAGGGCGATGCGGGTCGTGGCGAGGCGTCCACACTCACCGGGTCGATGCCCAGGGCGCGGGCGTGGTCGCGCGCGGCCTGCAGGGCTTCGCTCCGCCCGATGGCCGACAGGCCGACCCAGCCACACAGCAGGAGCAGGGACAGTGCGGCCGGCGTACGGCTGTGGCGCAACAGGGCGCTGCCCAGCAGGCCGGCCAGAATGATGCCGGTGAAGGGCAGGTCGATGATGAAGGTGGTGCCCAGCGCAAAGCGCCGGTCGGAAAACGGCGACAGAATCATCGTACCGAACTGGGTGATCAGGTCGCCAAGAATGTGCACCAGCAGGGCGGCACAGACGATCAGATACAGGCGTGGCCTGCTGGCCGGGGTGTGGCGGTGACGCCACAGGTGCAGCAGTGGCCAAGTGATCAGAAGGCCCCACAGTGGCAGCAGGATGAGCGAGTGGGTGACTCCGCGATGCCCTTTAAGGTAGGTCAGCTCGGAAATCCAGCCGAGCACGAAGTCCAGGTCGGGAAAGATGGCCGCGAGGGTGCCGGCGATCACCGCCTGCCATACCGGGAGCGTGGGCGAGCGTGAAGCCTCTGCGCTACGGGCCGGGCAGGCGGAGGCATTGGCAGGACGACGGGGCGCGAGCAGCCGGCCAACGAGGGCGCCGGAAAGAGCATGGGTCAGAGTATCCACGGCGGGTTTGAGGTGTGTTCGGGGAAAACGTTCCGGCAGGAGCGTGGTTTTGCTGGCGGGTGCTGGCGGGTTTCCGGCTGGACCGGACGATGCGGATGAGATAGCGTATGCCGTCCCCGCTTTCCTGATTCTCCTTCCGGTTGCCTGCCAATGAATGCCAACATGCCCGTCGACAAACCTGCCGAGCACCGTCTGAGCCTGCGCGAGGTGCTCGACATGCTGGTCGAGGGAGGCGTCATCTCGGACGAGGATCGCAAGATCGTGCTGTCGGGCGCGCACCCCCGCAGCGGACCGGAAAGCCATCCGCTGGTGGTGGTTGGCGAGCGCCGGCTGACGCGGGCGGACGATCCGCATGCGGTGCTCGCCACGGAAGGGCTCACCGAATGGGTGGCGCAGCGCACCGGGCTGCCGTTCCTGCACATCGACCCGCTGCGGGTGGATGTGGCCTCGGTGTGCACCGTCATGTCGCATGCCTACGCCGAGCGCTATCGCATCCTGCCGGTCGAGGTGAAGGCCGGGGAAATCACGGTGGCCACCGCCGAGCCGTTCGAGACCGAGTGGGTTGCGGTGCTGGAGCAGGCGCTCAAGCTGAGGGTGCGCAGGGTGCTGGCCAACCCGGCCGACATCGTGCGCTTTCTGGCCGAGTTCTACAGCCTTGCGCGCTCGATCAAGCAGGCGGTGGAACTGCATGCCTCGGTGCCCAGCGGGGTGGGCAATTTCGAGCAGCTCATCCAGTTGGGCAGCCGAAAGTCGCTGGATGCCAACGACCAGGCCATCGTGCACATCGTCGACTGGATGCTGCAATATGCCTTCGACCAGCGTGCCAGCGACATCCATATCGAACCCCGCCGCGAGACGGGCAATGTGCGCTTTCGCATCGACGGGGTGATGCATTCGGTGTACCAGGCGCCGGCGGCGGTGATGGCGGCGATGACCAGCCGCATCAAGCTGCTGGCGCGCATGGATGTGGTGGAGAAGCGCCGTCCGCAGGATGGCCGCATCAAGACCCGCTCGCCGGCCGGCGAGGAGATCGAGCTGCGCCTGTCCACCATGCCCACGGCCTTTGGCGAGAAGCTGGTGCTGCGCATCTTCGATCCGGAAGTGCTGTTGCGCCCCTTCTCGGAGCTGGGCTTCGGGCGCGATGACGAGCTGCGCTGGCGCAACCTGTTTTCCCAGCCGCACGGCATCATCCTTGTGACCGGCCCGACAGGGTCGGGCAAGACCACCACGCTGTATTCGACCTTGCGCGAGCTGGCCACGCCCGAAACGAATGTCTGCACGGTCGAAGACCCGATCGAGATGGTCTATCCCTATCTCAACCAGATGCAGGTGCAGCACGGCATCGGGCTGGATTTTGCGGCGGGGGTGCGCACCTTGCTGCGTCAGGATCCGGATGTGATCATGGTGGGCGAGATCCGTGACCTGGAAACGGCGGAGATGGCGGTGCAGGCCGCGCTCACTGGCCATCTGGTGCTGTCCACCCTGCACACCAACGATGCGCCGTCGGCCATCGTCCGCCTGCTCGACCTGGGCGTGCCGCCCTACCTGATTCGCAGCACCCTGCTGGGGGTGCTGGCCCAGCGTCTGGTGCGCACGCTGTGCCCGCACTGCAAGCGGCCGGTGACGATGGAAGAGGACACCTGGCGCGAGCTGGTGAAGCCCTGGTCGTCGCGCCTGCCCTCGCGGGTCTGCGAGCCGGTGGGCTGCATCGAATGCCGCATGACCGGCTATCTGGGGCGTACCGGCGTCTATGAGATGCTGGTGATGACGCCGGCGCTGCGCCGTCTGGTGATGAGCGAGACAGACGTGCCGCCCCTGCGCGAACAGGCGGTGCGCGAGGGCATGCAGCCCCTGCGCCTGGCCGGGGCCCAGCGTGTGGCGGCCGGCTTCACCACGGCAGAGGAAATTGCCCGGACCACGCCCCCTGCGGCGGATAATGGGGCTTGAACAGCTTGGAAATCATCATGTTGAAACGCTTCATGCCGGGGCCGGTGCTGTTGGCGACGCTGCTTGCGCTTGCGCTGGTGCTGTGGATGGCTTCGGGCACCATGTATGCATTCGGGACGCAGGCACCGGAGGCTGAGGTTCCGCCGGCAGCGGACGAGGAGGTGGAGGCCACCCTGCGCAGCGTCGAGACTTACTGGTCGCAGGCCCGGCCACATGCGCCACGCCTGACCCTGCAGGGGCAGGTGGAGCCGTGGCAGCAGGTGGAGGTGGCGGCGCAGGTGGCGGCTACGGTGGAGGCCTGGACGGTGCCGCTGGGCGCACGCGTGGCGGCGGGGGCGGTGTTTGTCCGCCTGTCGGAGGATGCGCGCGGCGAGCAGGTGGCCCGCCATGAAGCCGATGTGCGCCGGCGCGAGCATGAACTGACCGCCATCGAGCGTCTGCGTGCCGGCAACATGCAGTCCGAGAGCGAAGCCTTCCGCCTGCGCAGCGAACTGGCCAGCGCCCGGGCCGAGCTGGCGGCTGCCCGTCTGGCCTTGGCGCACACCCGTCCGGGGGCGCCGTTCGAGGCGATTGTCGATCACCGTCTGGTGGATGTGGGCGATTTCGTGCAACCCGGCACGCCGCTGGCGCGGCTGGTGGCGGTGGATCGCCTGAAGGTCGTGGCGCAGGTGCCGCAGCAGCAGGTGGCCCGCCTGCAGCCCGGGCAACAGGCCGATGTGGTGCTGCTCGATGGACGTCGCCTGACGGGGCGGCTGGCCTTTGTGGCGAGCGCGGCCGAAGCGGGCACGCGCAGTTTCCGCATCGAGGTGCATGCGGACAACCCCGCGCTGTGGCGTGTCGCAGGCGGCAGTGCCACCGTGGAGGTGCATCTGGCGCCGGTGCAGGCGCATCGCATCACGCCCGCACTGCTGGCGCTGGATGCAAGCGGGCAGCTGGGGGTGTATCGGGTGGATGAGGCGGGGCGGATGCGCTTTGCTGCCGTGCAACTGCTCAGTGTCACGGATGAAGGCGCCTGGGTATCGGGGCTGGATGAACGGGCCCGGCTGATCAGCCGGGGGGCCGGATTCATCGAACCGGGCGAGCGGGTGCACGCGGTGGATCGGGCGCAGGCGGGCGATCGTGAGGAGTGAAGCCGGCAAATCCCTGGTGCGCGTCTTCATCGACCGGGGTCGGGCGACGCTGCTGACCCTGTTTTGCCTGGTGCTTGGCGGTCTGGCGGCCTACATGACGATTCCCAAGGAAGCCAGCCCGGACGTCACCATCCCGATCATCTATGTGTCGATGTCGCTTGAGGGCATCAGCCCCGAGGATGGCGAGCGTCTGCTGGTGCGCCCGATGGAGCAGGAGCTGCGTTCGCTGGCGGGGGTGCGCAAGATGAGCGCTCTGGCGGCCGAAGGCCATGCCTCGGTGACGCTCGAGTTCGACGCCGGCTTCAACCCGACCCGTGCCCTGCAGGATGTGCGCGAAAAGGTCGACACCGCCCGCACCAAGCTGCCGGCCGAGGCGGATGAGCCGGAGGTGCATGAGATCAACGTGGCCTTGCTGCCGGTGCTCACCGTGGGCCTGTCCGGGCCGTTTGCCGAACAGGAGCTGGTGTTCATTGCGCGGCGCATCAAGCAGGCGCTGGAAGGCATTCCGGAAGTGCTCGAGGTGGACATCGGTGGCGACCGCGAGGACTTGCTGGAGATCATCGTCTCGCCACAGGTGCTGGAAAGCTACGGGGTGGATTACGGACAGCTCGCCACGCTGGTGTCGCGCAACAACCGGCTGGTGGCCGCCGGCAGTCTGGATACCGGCGCCGGACGCATGACCATGAAGGTGCCCGGCGTCATCGAGACGCTGCAGGATGTGCTGGCGATGCCGGTGAAGGTCGAGGGCGATACCGTGATCACCTTCGGCGATGTGGCCATGCTGCGCCGTACGTTCAAGGACCCGGAAGGCTTTGCGCGCATCAACGGGCAGCCGGCCGTGGCACTGGAGGTGTCCAAGCGCGCCGGCGCCAACATCATCGAGACCATTGCCCAGGTCAAGGCGGTCATCGAGCTGGCGCGCACGCAGCTGCCGGCCGGGCTGAAGGTGGATTACATCATGGACCAGTCGCGCCAGATCGAGGATCTGCTGCGCGACCTGCTCAACAACGTACTGACTGCCGTGGTGCTGGTGCTGATCCTGATCGTCGCCACCATGGGGGTGCGTTCGGCCCTGCTGGTCGGGCTGACCATTCCCGGCGCGTTCCTGACCGGTATCCTCGCGATCTGGGCGATGGGCTACACGCTCAACATCATCGTGCTGTTTTCGCTGATCCTGGTGGCCGGCATGCTGGTGGATGGGGCCATCGTGGTGAGCGAGCTGGCCGACCGCAACCTGGCCGCAGGCGCGACCCCGGCCGATGCCTGGGATGCGGCGGCGAGCCGCATGTCGTGGCCGATCATCGCTGCCACGGCGACCACCCTGGCGGTGTTCGTACCCCTGCTGTTCTGGCCGGGGGTGGTCGGTGAATTCATGAAGTACCTGCCGGCCACGGTGATCCTTTGCCTGCTGGCCTCGCTGGCCATGGCGCTGGTGTTCCTGCCCACGCTGGGCAGCGTCTCCGGCGGACGCCGCATGGCAGGCGCAGCGGGCGCCATCCATGTGGGCGAGTCGCTTGCCTACCGCCGGCTGCTGGCTGCCCTGTTGCGCCGGCCGGCCCTGACCCTGTGCGGCATGCTGGTGCTCATCGCGCTGATCTATGCGCTGTATGCACGTTTCAATCATGGGGTGGAGTTTTTCCCCGATGCCGAGCCGGATTCGGCCCAGGTGCAGGTGCGGGCGCGTGGTGACCTGTCGGTCCACGAGCGCGATGCCATTCTGCGCGAGGTCGAGGCCCGCCTGCTGGGCATGACCGAGGTGCAGGCCCTGTACGCACGCTCCCTGTCGCCGGCCAGTGCGAGCAGCCTGGGCGAGGATGTCATCGGCGTGTTGCAGTTCCAGTTGATCGACTGGTATCTGCGCCGGCCGGCGGCACGCATTCTCGACGAGATGCGCACGCGCACCGCCGACCTGCCCGGCGTGGTGCTGGAAATGCAGCAACAGCAGCAGGGGCCGGGCACCGGCAAGCCGGTCGAACTGCAGATCGGTGCGGCCGACCCGGCGCTGGCTGCGCAGGTCACCGAGCAATTGCGCGCACGCATGCAGGCCCTGGGCGGTTTCATCGACATCGAGGATGACCGCAGCCTGCCCGGCATTGAATGGCGGGTACGGGTCGACCGCGAGGCGGCCACCCGCTTCGGGGCCGATGTGCTCAGCGTGGGCAGTGCCATACAGTTGGTCACGCATGGTCTGATGCTGGCCACCTACCGGCCCGAGGATGCCACCGACGAGGTGGACATCCGGGTGCGCCTGCCGGATGCCTGGCGTTCGCTCGACCAGCTCGGCCGGCTCACGCTGAATACGCCACGCGGCCAGGTGCCGCTGTCCAATTTCGTCACGCTGGAGCCGGCCCCCAGAACGGGCACCGTGCGCCGCATCGATGGCCAGCGGGCCATCACCCTGCAGTCCGAACTGGCCGAAGGCTACCGGTTGGACGAACGCCTGCGGGCGCTGGGGGCGTACTTTGCCGAGCTGCCCGCCGGGGTCAGCGTGAAGGTGGCGGGCGAGGATGCCGACCAGCGCGAGGCCGCTGCTTTCCTGATCACTGCGTTCCTGGTGGCGGTGCTGCTCATGACGCTGATTCTGGTGGTCCAGTTCAACAGCCTGTACCAGACCGCGCTGGTGCTGTCGGCCATCGTCTTTTCCACCGCCGGCGTGCTGCTCGGGCTGCTGGTCAATGGCCAGTCCTTCGGCATCGTCATGGTGGGCATGGGGATCATCGCGCTGGCCGGCATCGTGGTAAACAACAACATTGTGCTCATCGATGCCTATAACCAGATGCGCGCCGAAGGCATGGCTGCCGCCGAGGCCGCGCTGGAAACCGGCTGCCTGCGCCTGCGGCCGGTGCTGCTGACTGCGATTACCACGATTCTGGGGTTGATGCCGATGGCGCTGGGGGTGAACATCAACCTGCTCGAACCCAGCCTGGGCCTGGGGGCGCCCTCGACCCAGTGGTGGACCCAGCTGTCCAGTGCGATTGCCGGCGGGCTGGCGTTTGCCACCGTGCTCACCTTGCTCGTCACGCCCTGCATGCTGGTGCTCGGCGAGCGCTGCGGGGCGCGCTGGCGCGCGCTGCGGGTGCGGCGCGGCGCCCGCTTACATGCCGAGTGACTTGAGCAGGTCGTCGGTGTCGCTGGCGTCGGCCGGGGCGGAGAGGGGGGGCTGCGGGCTAGCCTGCTCGTTGCCGGCCTGGGCAATGATCTGGTCGGGGTCGGCTTCCTCGCAAGGCTCGAACTCGTGCAGCTTGATGAACTCGGTACGGTCCACCGCCAACTCCAGATAAAAGATGTTGTTGCGCCCGGTGTAGAAGGTCACCCGGCGTGCTTCCGGGTGGTCCAGGTGGGTGTCCACGCTCAGGATCACCTGCTTGTTGAGCGCCAGCATCTTGGGCTGGTTCTGGGTGATGTGGGTCTGCAGTTCCCGCCCGACCTTGCTGGTGAAGTCGCCGACGATCTGGTTCATCAGTTCGCCCATCACGTTGCCGACCTCTTCCGAGGTGAATGACTGTGCCAGATCGGCCTGCGACATGCCCATCTGCAGCATGTAGCGCTGGTACAACTCCATTGCCGATTCGGCGGAAAAGTTGATCACCACCAGCCCGGAAAAACCGCCATCGAACAGCACGAAGCAGCCGATGTCCGGCTTCAGGCAGGTCTTGTGAATCCGTTGCACCATCGGTGAATAACGGATTTCGCTCTGGCTGGCCTTGGTGAGCACCTTGGTGACCGAGTTGCACAGGCTGATCAGCAGGTCTTCGGTGCCGAAAACGACTTGGGTTGCTTGCATGTCGGGCTCTGCTCGCGTGGGCCCCGCAATGGGGCAGGAGCCGATATGTATAACACAGCCGGCTGCCGTGCATGGCTGCGCAAGTGCGCGTCCGGCTGTTATATTGGCCACCTGTACATACTTTGACCACATGGGATGATCCGCGACATGGCCAAGATTTTCATTGATGGTGAAGCCGGAACCACCGGCCTGCAGATCCGCGAGCGTCTGGAGCAGATGCCGGCAGTCGAGATGCTCAGCATTGCCCCCGAGCGCAGGAAGGACCCCGAGGCCAAGCGCGAGCTGATGGCCCAGGCCGATCTGGTGGTGCTGTGCCTGCACGACGATGCCGCCATCGAGTCGGTGGCCATGGTCGACGCCCTGCCGGGGCACCGGCCACGCATCATCGATGCCTCCACCGCGCATCGCTGCGCACCCGGCTGGGTGTATGGCTTTCCTGAAATGTGTGCGGGGCAGCGCGAGGCGGTGCAGCAGGCCGCACGCGTGGCCAATCCGGGGTGCTACGCCACCGGCGCGATTGCGCTGCTGCGTCCGTTGGTCGCGGCCGGCCTGATCCCCGCCGATTTTCCGCTTGTCCTGCCGTCGGTGAGCGGCTATTCGGGTGGCGGTCGTGCCATGATCGAAGCCTACGAGAAAGGCGAGGCGCCGTTGTTCGAAACCTATGCGCTGGGCCTCTCCCACAAGCACCTGCCCGAAATCATGCGCTACACCGGCCTGAGTTGCCGGCCGCTGTTCACCCCTTCAGTGGGCAACTTCCGCCAGGGCATGCTGGTGCAATTGCCCCTGCATCTGGACGCCTTGCCCGGAAAGCCGCGTGCGGCCGACCTGCACGATGCCCTCGTGGCGCACTACGCACCGAGCCAGGCCGAGGGCGGTTGGGTGAGCGTGGAGCCGGCCACCGACAATGGCAAGCTCGATGCCACTGCCCTGAACGACACCAACAAGCTTGAGTTGCGGGTGTTTGCCAACGAGGCGCATCGCCATGCCGTGCTCATCGCCCGTCTGGATAACCTGGGCAAGGGGGCCAGTGGCGCGGCAGTGCAGAACCTGCAGCTGATGCTGGGGCTGTAAGCGCACCGCGCCTGCCGGTCCATGCAGCGCTTGCCTACGCCGCTGCATGGACTAGAGTGAAAGAAACGCGACGGTTCATGAGTTGCTGCTCCCGTGCGCGGGAGCGCCAGACTATCCGAGGAGGTCGCCATGAGTTTCTTTGATTCCCCCGTCGGGCGCTGTGATGAGGTGCATGAAATGGTCCTGCTGGATGAAACCCAGGAGGAGTGTGCCCGTGAGCATGGCTGCGCCCCCGATACCGATTGCCCGTTGGCAGGCTGTTTCACCACGGTAAGCGGCATGAGCGAAGAGCATGCCGAGGCCCTGAAACACTCCTGATTTCCGGGCGGACGTGTTGTCCGGCCTGCTTGCCGGGTGTCCGCAGCCCCCGCGCAAGCGGGTCCGGTCGTTTCCCGTTCTGCCTGCTCCGTCGATGCAGGTCGCTTTCCCATGCCCCGCCACGCGAAGATCCGCTTTGCGTGGCGGGCGTCATTCAAACAACCGAAGTCCGGTGCGTTTTCAATCTTGACAGGCGCAATTTCAGCTGTAAGATTCAAACAAACGTTTGACTTAAAAGCTGACGGTTCGCGGTCTCCTGTTTCTACGGGTTTTCCCGAGAAGACAATTCGAATGTCCTGAACCATGCTCGACAGGGCGTGCGTCGGGGGTCGATTTTCCGTCAAACTACCACCGTCTCCTTTGGTGCATCCTGGCGCATGCAGGACCGGGACGCTTCGCTGATCGGCATCAGCAGCGGTGGCACGTCGCGCGATCCGAACTCGGACGACGGCAATCTGCGCTATGACAAGGGCGATCTGGTGTCGGCCGTGCTCAAGGCCACCCATGACCTTGAGCTGAACTACCGAAACTATGGTGCCTTTGTCCGTGCTTCGTATTTCTACGATCATGCGGTCATGAACAAGGGGGGGGCTGAGCCGCGCGGCACGGCATGAGGCGGGGCGGGATGCCGAGATCCTCGATGCCTTCGTGCGTGGCCGTTTCGATGTGGGCGGGCGCAACCTCAACCTGCGGCTGGGCAAGCAGGTGGTGAACTGGGGCGAGAGCACCTTCATCATCAACGGCATCAATGTGATCAACCCGGTGAATGTCACCCGCCTGCGCATGCCGGGCTCCGAACTGCGCGAGGGGCTGATTCCGACCACCATGGCCTGGGCGTCGCAGGAACTCACCGACAACCTCACGCTTGAGGCCGTGCTGCTCACCGAGTGGGAAAAGACCAAGATCGATCCGGTCGGCACCTTCTTCAGTACCAACGACTTTGTCGCCCGGGGTGGCCACCTGGCCTATACCGGCTTCGGGCGGCGCAACGATGCAAACGGGCCGGCCGGAGTCTTTCCGCTGAATGCCACTGCCGCGCTGTGGGCTCCGCGCAACAGTGACCGGGAGGCGAGCGACAGCGGGCAGTACGGCATCGCGTTGCGCGCCTTTCTGCCCGAGCTGAACTACACCGAAGTGGGTTTCTTCCACGCCAACTACCACAGCCGCACCCCCTTTGTTTCGGGGTACAGGGGAGGAATCAGCGCAGCCGCGACGATTTCCGGCAACCTCACTGCGCAGCAGGCGGGCGCGCTGACGGCGGCCGGCATTCCGGCGGTGGCCACAGGTGTGCCGGGTTGCACGGCATTCGACGTGCCGACCTTCGGGGCACTGCACACGCCGGCAAACATCGGCGCGCTGGCCGGCGTGGTGGGCAATGTAGGCGCTGCCACCCAGCTTTCCGCGCTGAATGCGACAAATGCCGCTTGCGCGGCCAGCATTGGACGGGGCGGGCCGGGCAGCTACTTTGTGGAGTACCCGGAAGACATCAAGCTGTTCGGCATCAGCTTCAACACGGCCGGGCCGGCTGGCATCGCATTGCAGGGCGAATACTCGTTCCGCAAGAATCAGCCGCCGCCTCTGCCTTTGGCTCGACCTCGTCGGGATGCTTCATGAGCAGAAGCTCATGGGGTTATCGCGTGCTGGGCCGGATGGACTTTCCGAATGCTTTCGCCGGGGCCACCGTGTCGCCACGCATCGGTTTTGCGCATGACGTGAATGGTTCCGGGCCGACCTTCAACGAGGGCGTGAAGGCGCTCACCCTGGGCGTGGGCTTCAATTATCGGCAGAACTGGCAGGCCGACATTGCCTACACCACCTACTTCGGTGGCAGGAAGTACGGTGGCAGCGACCCGCTCGCGACGCCGGCTGCGAATTTCCCGTCCGGTCAGGTGCCCGAGTATGCCAGCGGTTCCAATCCGCTGGCCGACCGCGATTTCCTGGCCGTCAGCCTGAGTTATTCCTTCTGAGCCCACACCGATAGCAGGAGACAAGACATGCGTAAAACAGCAAGTATTCTGGGGGCTGCGCTGGTGCTGGCCTTCGGGGCGGCGAGTGGGCATGCCGGGGTGTCTGCCGAGCAGGCAGCCGAACTCGGGCGTTCGCTTACCCCGATGGGGGCCGAGCGCGCCGGCAATGCAGCAGGCACCATCCCCGCCTGGGAAGGCGGTTTGGACAGCGCACCGGCAGGCCATGTGCCCGGCAGTCATTATGCCGATCCGTTTGCCGACGACCGGCCGTTGTTCACGATCGACGCGTCCAATGTCGAGCAGTACGCCGACCGGCTCACCCCCGGTCAGGTGGCGATGCTCCGGACGTATCCGGACTGGAAGATGAATGTCTATCCCACCCGGCGCAGCGCGGCCTTTCCGCAAGGGCATTACGAGCAGACCATGGCCAACGCCACCCGGGTGACGCTGGTCGATGGGGGGCGCACGATTGCCGGTACCACGGGGGGGATTCCCTTCCCGATTCCGCAAAACGGGGCCGAGGCGATCTGGACGGTCTCCATGGCCGACGTGCTGCGCCCGGGGCATCTCAACCCCGAGCACGCACGCTATGAGCTGCATCGCGTGTGGGTGGTCGAGGCGCGCCTGAAGGACGGCACCAGCCATGTCTACAAGCGCCGCACCTTCTACATCGACGAGGATTCGTGGATGACGCTGGTGGTGGACAAGTACGACTCGCGTGACCAGCTGTGGCGGGTGTCGGAGCAGCACAACATCAATTTTTACGATATTCCGATGCAGTACCCGTCGCTGAAGGTGCATCACGACCTGCAGTCGGGACGCTACATTGCGATGGGGCTGCGCAATGACGAGGCGCAGGTCTACAAGGTGATCGACGCACGGCCCGCCAGCTTCACCCCGGCCGGCCTGCGTGGGGTGGGCACGCGCTGAGCGCCTGCCTGCCGTCTCCATCCCGTCGTGCCATGCCGCTGCGCTGGATGAGCAGTGTGGCGCGACGGGCCTGAATGTCCGCTTTCATCCAGGTTTCGGCATGAATCGAATCATCGGAGTGCTGTTCATCGTCTTTGCGGCGGTGATGGTTTCGTACGCCTTTTCCGGACGCTCTACGCCGCCCATGCCTGCCAGCGCGGTGAGCATGGAGATGCTGCAGATGCTCGATGCCGTGCGTACCCCGGGCGGGCAGATAGTTGCCGTCGGGGAGCGTGGCCATGTGTTTCGCTCCAGCGACGGGGGGCGCGAGTGGCACAGGATGTCCACCCCGGGCACGCCCACCCTGACGGCGGTGACCGCGCTGCCTGGGGCGGTGGTGGCGGTGGGCCACGACGCGACGGTATGGCTGAGTGAGGATGAGGGGGCCAGCTGGCGGGAAGTGTTTGCGGCACCTGAGGACGAGGCGCCCCTGCTGGATGTGCTGCTCGATGCAGACGGTCGGGGTTGGGCCGTGGGGGCCTACGGGTTGCTGCTGGAAACCCGGGATGGTGGCCGGCATTGGGCGGCGACCGAAATTCCGGCGAACGAGGAAGGGATGCATCTGAACGCCATCGCCCGGCTGGATGCGCAGCGTCTGCTGATTGCCGGCGAGGCCGGCCTGCTGCTGCGCTCGGACGATGACGGGGCCAGCTGGCAGCGGCTCGACAGTCCATATCAGGGCTCGTTCTTCGGGGTGCAGCGCATGCGCGATGGGGCGGTGCTGGTGTTCGGCATGCGCGGCCATGTGTTCCGCTCGGAAGATGGCGGTGAGCACTGGCAGGCGCTTGCCAGCGAGGCGCAATCTTCGCTGTTTGGCGCGGGTCTGCTCGACGATGGCCGGGTGTTGCTCACGGGGCAGGGCGGGCAGGGGGTGCTTGTGGCGCAGGATGGCATGACGGCGACGGCCTTGCCCGGGCCGGATCGCCTGGTCCGGGCGGCCGTGCTGCAAGTGGCTGAGGATGAAGTGCTGCTGTTCGGCGAGGAAGGGGTGGTGCGCATGCCCTTGCCGTCTGCCGGGGCGGGGAGGTCGTGATGCTGGGGCGTTGTGTTGAATTCATGGCCTTGCTGCTGTTCAGGCGGCGCAGGTTTTTCCTGGCTGCGGCGGGGTGTTGCTGTTCTTCCTGGTGGCTTTTGCGATCACGGCGGTGCTGCTGTACTTCTACTCCGGCTCGCTGAAGCTGGCCGCGCTCACCCTGCTGTGCGCAATGGTGCCGGTGGTGTGGCTGATGGGCCTGCTGCCGGTGCTGGGGTTCGGCATCGATCCGATGTCCATTCTCGTGCCCTTCCTGCTGTTTGCCATCGGGGTCAGCCATGCGGTGCAGATGACTCACGCCTGGCGGCTGGAGGTGATGCACGGAGCGGGGGCGCTGACCGCCGCGCAGAATGCGTTCCGCCGGCTGTTCCTGCCCGGCGCGATGGCGCTGACCATCACGGCGGTGGGTTTCCTGGTGATCATGCGCATCGAGATCGACATGGTGCGCGAGCTGGCGCTCACCGCCGGGCTGGGTGTGGCGCTGATTCTCGTCACCAACATGATGCTGCTCACCGTGCTGCTGTCCTGGACCCGCCTCAACCCCTTCGAGATGCGCCGCACGGTAGGGGCGGAAACCAAGGATGACTGGCTGTGGCGCCGCCTGCGCACGCTGGCCGAACCCCGGCGTGCCGTGGTGGTGCTGGTGATCACCGCGCTGTTGCTCGGCGCGGCCGCGTGGAAGTCGCGTGACCTGCGTACCGGCGACCTGGGTCATGGCATTCCGGAGCTGCATGAGGACTCACGCTACAACCAGGACGCGGCCGCCATTGTGGCGTCGTTCTCGATCGGTGTGGATGTGCTGTCGGTGATCGTGCAGACCCACGGTGTGGACGGGGCCTGCACCGACTTCGGAATGATGGACACCATCGACCGTTTCGAAACCACCCTGCGCGGCGTGCATGGGGTGCAGAGCGTGGTCGGCTTGCCCGGTGTGGCGAAGACCATCAACGCGGGCTGGAACGAGGGCAATCCCCGCTGGCGGGTGCTGTCGCGCAACCCGGCGGTGCTGGCGCAGTCGGTGACGCCGGTCGATACCGGCACCGGTCTGCTCAACACCGACTGCTCGGCCATGCAGGTGCTGATCTTCACCCGCGACCATGAAGGGCCCACCATCGCCCATGTCATTCGTGAAGTGAAAGCCTTCCGCGATGCGAACCGTGACGAACGGATCGACTTTCTGCTGGCCTCGGGCAATGTGGGGGTCATGGCGGCCACCAACGAAGCGGTGGACGAAGCCTCCATCACCATCCTGGTGCTGGTGTTCGGCGCCATTGCGCTGCTGTTCTTTCTCGAATTTCGCTCGTGGCGGGCCACCCTGTGCATTGTCCTGCCGCTGCTCATTGCGGCGGTGTTCTGCAATGCGCTGATGGCGATGCTGGGCATTGGCCTGAAGGTGTCCACGCTGCCGGTGGTGGCCATCGCAGTGGGCATCGGGGTGGATTACGGCATTTACTTCTACGAGCGCATGGCGCATCGCTTCAGCCAGGGCGATGCGCTGCCCGATGCCTTCTACGAGGCCCTGCGCCAGCGCGGCACGGCGGTGATGTTTACCGCCACCACGATGAGCGTGGGGGTGGGGACCTGGATTTTTTCGGCCCTCAAGTTCCAGGCCGACATGGGGTTGGTGATGGCCTTCATGTTCATCGTAAACATGCTCGGTGCGCTGCTGTTGCTGCCCTCCCTGGCGGCCCTGCTGCTGGGACGGCCGTCACAGGGCGTCCAGCCGCGGCACTGAAGCCGGGTGACTGGACGCACGAAAGGCTTGACACGCTGACATATCGCCTTAGAATTCAAACAAACGTTTGAATTAGTTTTTCGATGAGCCCATCAATGAGTGCTTCGATGAAGTTTTCCCATGACCCGCTGGCAGGAGCCTGGACAGCATGAACGCACCGCAGGGCAGACACGGACCGGAAACCCGTCACCGGATTCTCGATGCGGCCGAAAGCCTGTTCATGGAACATGGGCTGGATGCCACGTCGATGAGGATGATCACCGCCACAGCCGGGGTGAACCTGGCGGCGGTGAATTACCACTTCGGTTCGAAGGACAGCCTGATCCACGAGGTCTTCCAGCGTCGCCTGTCGGAGCTCAACCGCCAGCGTCTGGCCGCGCTGGACCGGGTGGAGCGGGAGGCCGACGCCCGGGGCAGCAAGGTGAAACCCAGCCAGGTGCTGGAGGCCTATTTCGCCCCCGCGTTGCAGCTGGCAACCGATACCGAGCATGGCGGGCGCACCTTCATGCAGTTGCTGGGGCGAACTTACACCGAGCCGAATGCCTTCGTGCGCAAGTTTCTCGCCGAGGAGTATGCCGAAACCCTGGAACGCTTCCTGGCCGCGCTGTATGCCTCGTTGCCCGGTGTGCCGCGCGGCGAGATTCTGTGGCGCTTCCATTTCATGATGGGGGCCACCTCCTACGCGATTGCGGGGACCGATGCCTTGCAGCTGTTTGCGGGGCATTTCGACGATGAAGACCCGGCACGCATGCTGCCGCGACTGATGTCCTTCCTGCTGGGAGGGTTGCGGGCACCGCTGCCGGACTTTGACGACGCGGCCTGAACGGCCGTGACCGACCGCGAACCCGTCTCAGAACACGGGTCGCCAACACACACAATGCATGGACAGTCGTGCAGGAGACAACGATGAGCTGGTTCCTATTGCTTTCCCTCCCTCCCTTGGCAGGTGCGCTCGCCTACGGGCGAGCGCCATTTTTTGCCTGGGCACTGGCCGGCGCCGCCTGGCTGCTGGCAATGGGCTGGGTTGCGGCCTGGTCGTTCGCATTCACCCTGACGGGTGTGCTGCTGTGGGGGGCGGTGTGCGCCGTGTTCCTGTCCGCGAAGCTGCGCCGCGAACGGGTCACCCGGCCCATCTTCGCGGCCTTCCGCAAGGCCCTGCCCTCCATGTCTCAGACCGAGCGCGAGGCGCTGGAAGCCGGCAGCGTATGGTGGGAGGGCGAGCTTTTTGCCGGTCGTCCCGACTGGAAGAAGCTGCAGGCCTACCCCTGGCCCCGGCTGAGTGCCGAGGAGCAGGCCTTTCTCGATAATGAAACCGAAGCGTTGTGCAGGCTCACCGACGACTGGGCGAGCACCCAGCAGCAGGACCTGCCCGAGTCGGTGTGGCGCTTCATCAAGGAGCAAGGCTTTCTCGGCATGATCATTCCCCGGGAGTATGGCGGCAAGGGCTTTTCCGCCTATGCGCACTCCGAGGTGATCACCCGGCTGTCCACCCGCTCTTCCGCGCCGGCGGTGACCGTGATGGTGCCCAATTCACTGGGGCCGGCCGAACTGCTGCTGCATTACGGCACGCCCGAGCAGAAACAGCATTACCTGCCCCGTCTTGCGCGTGGCGAAGAGATTCCCGCCTTTGCGCTCACCAGCCCGTGGGCGGGTTCGGACGCGGCCTCGATTCCGGATGCGGGCGTGGTGTGCAAGGGCCTGTGGCAGGGGCAGGAAGTGCTCGGCATGCGGGTGAGCTTCGACAAGCGCTACATCACGCTGGCGCCGGTGTGCACCGTCTTCGGTCTGGCCTTCCGCCTGCTCGATCCCGAGCACCTGCTGGGGGACACCGAAGATCTCGGCATCACCTGCGCGCTGGTGCCGCACGACCACCCCGGCGTGGACATCGGTCGTCGCCATCTGCCGCTCAACGCCGTGTGGATGAACGGGCCGATTCGCGGCAAGGACGTGTTCATGCCGCTGGAGTTCATCATCGGTGGTCCGAAAATGGCCGGGCAGGGGTGGCGCATGCTGATGGAGTGCCTGGCGGCCGGGCGCAGCATCTCGCTGCCCGGCTCCAATACCGGCATGCAAAAGCTCACCGCCCGTGCGGTGGGGGCCTATGCGCGGGTGCGTTACCAGTTCAAGACCGCCATTGGCCGTTTCGAAGGGGTGGAAGAGGCGTTGACCCGCATCGGCGCGAACACTTACCTGTCCGACGCGGCACGCATCCTCACTGCCAGTGCCATCGATCTGGGGGAGAAGCCCTCGGTGGTGTCGGCCATCGTGAAATACCACGTCACCGAACGTGCCCGGCAGACGGTCAACGACGGCATGGACGTGATCGGCGGAAAGGGAATCTGCCTGGGGCCGCAGAACTTCCTCGGTCGCGCCTACCAGCAGATTCCGGTGGGCATCACCGTGGAGGGGGCGAACATTCTGACGCGCAGTCTGATTCTCTTCGGTCAGGGCGCGGTGCGCTGCCACCCTTATGTGCTCGACGAGATGAATGCCGCGCGGGCGTTGGTGATGGGGCTGACCGGCTCGCATTTCGTGAAGGTGCCCGACGGCGTGGCACCGGAAACCCGCCGCTACTATCAGCAGCTCACCTGCTTTTCGGCGGCTTTTGCTTTTCTCGCCGATCTCTCCATGGGCTCCATGGGCGGGGCGCTGAAGCGCAAGGAAAAGCTCTCTGCCCGGTTGGGCGACATCCTGTCGCTGCTGTACCTGGCTTCGGCCACGCTGCGTCGCTACGAGGCCGAAGGCCGGCAGGCGGCCGATGCCCCGCTCATGCACTGGGCGATCTGGGACTGCATGTTCAAGGTGCAGAACGCCTTCGAGGGCGTGATTGCGAACTTCCCCAACCGTTTCTTCGCCTTTTTGCTGCGCCGGCTGGTGGTGTTTCCGCTCGGGCGTCCTTATGTGGTGCCGTCCGACCGGTTGGGGCATCAGGTGGCACGCCTGCTCATCGAGCCGTCCGCCACCCGCGATCGCCTGACCGCCGGGGTGCATCTGCCCGACGATGTCGAGCAACCGCTGGGCGCCCTGGAGGCCGCACTGGCGGCCACCGTTGCCGCCGAGCCGGTCGAGGCCAAGGTGAAGGCCGCGCAGAAGCAGGGCCGCTTCACGCCGGTGGCCGATCCCGGGGGCGATGTGGATGCCCCCTGGAAGCAGGCCCTGGCGGCCGGCATCATCGACGAGTCGGAGTACCGGTTGGTCGAAACCCGCAACCGGATGCGCGACAAGGTGATCCGGGTGGATGACTTTCCCTACGACTTCGGTCTGCGCGCAGCACTGTGCGAAACCGGGACCCGTGCGGGCGAGCCGGGGGGCGAACAGGAACAGGGCGAGGCGGCACGGCCGCTGTCGGTGGCGGCCTGAGGAGGTGCGTGATGGGCAAGGTCTGCAAGGTGTATGTGGTCGACGGCGCACGCACGCCCTTCCTGAAGGCGAGAAACGCCCCCGGGCCGTTCTCCGCTGCTGATCTGGCCACTGCGGCGGGCGTGAGCCTGCTGCTGCGCCAGCCCTTTGCGCCGGAGCAGCTCGATGAGGTGATTCTGGGCTGCGCCAGTCCGTCGCCCGATGAGGTCAACATTGGGCGGGTTGTCGCGCTGCGCATGGGGTGTGGTCACAAGGTGCCGGGCTGGACGGTGATGCGCAACTGCGCGAGTGGTTTGCAGGCGCTCGACTCGGCACTCATCAACATCCGCTCGGGGCGCTCGGAGCTGGTGCTGGCCGGTGGTGTGGATGCGCTGTCGCGTGCGCCGCTGCTGTTTTCGGAGGCTTTCGTGCGCTGGCTGTCGGCGTGGAGCGCTGCACGCTCCCCTGCGCAGAAGCTTGCGGCGTTGCGCCGTTTCCGCCTGCGCGATCTCGCGCCGGTGATCGGCATCATGAAAGGGCTCACCGACCCGGTCGTGGGACAGCTGATGGGACAGACCGCCGAGAATCTGGCACATCTGTTCGATATTTCGCGGGAAGACATGGATGCGCATGCCGCGCGCAGCCATCGGCGCGTCCTGGCCGCTCGCGAGGCCGGTCGTCTGGCGGCAGAAATCGTGCCGCTGGTGGACCGGGACGGTGTGGTGTACCGGCACGACGATGGCGTGCGGGAGGATTCCACGCCCGAGCGGCTGGCGCGGCTGAAACCCTTTTTTGATCGCAAGTATGGCCGTGTCACCCCGGGCAACAGCTCGCAGATCACCGATGGCGCAGCCTGGCTGCTGCTGGCCTCCGAAGCTGCGGTGGCACGGCACGGGCTGAGTCCGCTGGCCGAGATCGTCGATAGCCACTGGGCAGCACTCGACCCGGCCCGGATGGGCCTGGGGCCGGTGCATGCGGCTACGCCGCTGCTGCAGGCGCAGGGCCTGAGCCTGCAGGACGTCGACCTGCTGGAGATCAATGAAGCCTTTGCCGCGCAGGTGCTGGCCTGCCTGCGGGCCTGGGAGGATGAACAGTATTGCGTGACACAGCTGGGGCTGGAGGGTTCGCCCGGGCGGGTGGATGAAGCGCGCCTGAATGTGGATGGCGGTGCGATTGCGCTTGGACATCCGGTGGGCGCGAGTGGCGCGCGCATCGTCCTGCACCTGGCGCATGCCCTGCGGGCGCGGGGCTTGAAGCGGGGGCTGGCGAGCATCTGCATCGGCGGGGGGCAGGGCGGCGCAATGCTGCTGGAGGGAGTGCAATGAAACCGGAGCTGAAACACTGGAACCTGATCCGCGAGCCGGACGGGCTGGCCTGCCTGCAGCTCGACCGGGCCGACAGCAGTACCAACACCCTGTCGCCCGAGGTGCTCGATGAGCTGGCCAATGTGCTGGCATGGCTTGAACAGCATCCGCCCGCCGGGCTGATCCTGAGCTCGGCCAAGACGTCCGGGTTCATCGCCGGTGCAGACATCGACAGCTTCACCCACCTCGATTCAGCCGAGGCGGTGCGGGCGCTGGTCGAACGCGGCAGCTCCCTGTTCGACTGGCTGGCCCGCCTGCGTTTTCCAACTCTGGCCCTGATCCGTGGTCACTGCCTGGGGGGCGGGCTGGAGCTGGCGCTGGCCTGCCGTTATCGCATCGTGGTCGATGAGCCGGGCACCCGGCTGGCCCTGCCGGAGGTGATGCTGGGCATCGTACCCGGCTGGGGCGGCATGAAACGCCTGCCCGAGGTGGTCGGGCCGGGTGTGGCGTTGGACATGATGCTCAGCGGCCGGAGTGTGGACGCACGCAAGGCACGTCGCATCGGCCTGGCCGATGAATGTGTGCCGGTGCGGGTGATGGACAACGCCGCCCGCATGCTGGTGCGCTCCGGGCAACCCGCACGGCGTCCGCCGCTGCTGCAGCGCGTGCTGAACGGGCCGCTCAGGCCACTGGTGGCCATGCAGGCGCGCAGGCAGGTGGCACGCAAGGCGAGGCCGGAGCACTACCCCGCGCCCTACGCCATCCTCACCACCTGGGCGCGTCATGGTGGCCATGCCCTGGCCGTGCCGGCCGACAGCCCGGCTTCGCTGGAAAACCTGTTCCGTTCTCCCACGGCGAGAAACCTCCTGCGGGTGTATTTCCTGCAGGAACGGCTGAAGGGCTTTGGCAAGCAGGTGGAGCGTGCCGTGCGCCATGTACATGTGGTGGGTGCCGGGGTGATGGGCGGTGACATTGCGGCCCTGTGCGCGCTGAGGGGCATGACGGTGAGCCTGCAGGACCAGTCGGTGGAGCGGATTGCCCCCGCCATCGCCCGCGCAGCCCGCTTTTTCGACCGCAAGCTGAAAGGCGATGCCCGGCAGGTACGCTTTGCGCTGGATCGTCTGTGCCCGGATCCGGAGGGGCAGGGCGTGGCGCGGGCCGACCTGGTGATCGAGGCGATCTTTGAGGATGTGCACGCCAAGCGCAGCCTGTTTGCCGATATCGAGCGTCGCGCCCGGCCGGAGGCGCTACTGGCCACCAACACCTCCAGCCTGCGTCTGGAGGACATCGCCAGTGCGCTGCAGCAACCCGCGCGCCTGATCGGCATCCATTTCTTCAACCCGGTGGCCATGATGCCGCTGGTCGAAGTGGTTGCCGGCGAGCAGTCCGACAGCACGGCCCTGCAGGCAGCAGCGGCGTTCGTGCGTGCGCTCGACAAGCTCCCGCTGCCGGTGAAGTCGGCGCCGGGCTTTCTGGTGAATGCGGTGCTGGGTCCTTACATGCTGGAGGCCTTGCGCTGTGTGGATGAGGGCATTGAACCCGCAACCATCGATGCGGCACTGGTCGCCTTCGGCATGCCGATGGGGCCGGTGGAGTTGGTCGATACCGTCGGGCTGGACATTGCGCTGGCCGCCGGCAAGGCGCTGACCGGAGAGGCCACCGCGCCGCCCCGGCAACTGCTGGTGCGCGTCGAGGCCGGAAAACTGGGCAAGAAGAGCGGCGAAGGGTTTTACCGCTGGGTGCAGGGCAAGCCGGTCAGGTCGCGTGAGCAGGGCAAGGCACCGGCCGCGGTGTCCGGGCTGGCCGAACGCATCGTTGCGCCCTTGCTCGCAGCCGTGCAGCGTTGTGTGCGCGACGGCGTGGTGGCCGATGCCGATCTGGCCGACGCGGGGGTGATTTTCGGGACCGGTTTTGCGCCCTTCACCGGAGGGCCGATGCACGACCTTGCGAGCCGGGGCAGACTGCCTGCGGCGCAGCCGGATGGGGTGGAACGGGCAGAGGGTGCTACCGTTGTGCTTCGTTGAACCCCTCAAGGAGTCTGAAGTGAGCGACAAGCAAGATGAAACCGTTGGCCTCGTACGCCTGCCCGACAGCCGCCAGCCCGCATTGCGGGTGATGCCCATGCCGGCAGACCTGAACCCCGCCGGCGATGTGTTCGGTGGCTGGATCATGGCGATGGTCGACATTGCCGGTGCGATTCCCGCGCGCAGGCGTGCCAAATGCCGGGTGGCGACGGTGGCCGTGAATTCCTTCGTGTTCAAGCAACCGGTGTCGGTAGGCGATCTGGTGAGCTTTTATGCCGATGTGGCTTCGGTGGGGCGCACTTCGGTCACCGTCGATGTTGAGGTGTTTGCCGAGCGCGATCCGGAAAATCCGGTGGTGGTGAAGGTGACCGAGGCCACCCTGACCTATGTGGCTGTGGATGACAAGGGGCGCAAGCGCCCCATCCCCGAGGCTTGAGAGGGGCGCAACCGGGTGCAGGGCCGGGCGGCCCTGCACCCGATACAAGGAGGAGCATGTGAGTAGACTGACGATCCGCAAGGTGGCGGTGCTGGGAGCCGGTGTGATGGGGGCGCAGATCGCCGCGCACTGTGCCAATGCCGATGTGCCGGTGATGTTGTTCGACCTGCCGGGCGACGGCCCGCCCAACGCCATTGTCGACAAGGCACTGGCTGCGCTGAAGAAGCTCGATCCGGCCCCGCTGGCCAGCCGGGAGCGGCTGGGGTTCATCGAGGCCGCCAACTATGGCAGCGACCTTGAACGGCTGCGCGAGGCCGACCTGATCATCGAGGCCATCGCCGAAAAGATGGCCTGGAAGCGCGACCTGTACGAGAAGGTGGCCCCGTATGTGCGTCCGGATGCGATTTTTGCCTCCAACACGTCCGGCCTGTCCATCGGGGCGTTGGGGCAGGCGATGCCGGCCGGGCTGCGCAGCCGCTTCTGCGGCGTGCATTTCTTCAACCCGCCGCGCTACATGCCGCTGGTGGAGCTGATTGCCACACCGCAAACCGATGTGGCCATGCTCGATGGGCTGGAAGGCTGGCTCACCACCCGGCTGGGCAAGGGCATCGTGCGGGCCAGGGATACCCCCAACTTTGTCGCCAACCGTGTGGGGGTGTTCTCGATTCTGGCCGTGATGCATCACACCGCGCGGCTCGGGCTGGGTTTTGACGAAGTGGATGCGCTCACCGGGCCACGCATCGGCCGGCCGAAGAGCGCGACCTACCGCACCGCAGACGTGGTGGGGCTGGATACGCTGGCGCATGTCGTAGGCACCATGCAGGCCACCTTGCCGGACGATCCGTGGCATGCCCTGTTCAGTCAGCCGGCGTGGTTGCAGGCGCTGATTGCCGGGGGCGCGCTGGGGCAGAAAACCCGCGCAGGCATCTACCGCAAGCAGGGCCGGCAGATCATGGTGCTCGATCCGGCCACGGGCGATTATCGTCCGAGCGGTGCCGAGGTGGCCACTGAGGTGGAGGAGGTGCTTGGCGTGCGCGATCCGTCCGAGCGGTTTGCCCGCCTGCGCGCCAGTACCCATCCGCAGGCGCAGTTTCTGTGGGCCATCTTCCGCGATGTGTTTCATTACTGCGCGGTGCATCTGGGCGATATTGCCGATAACGCACGCGATGTGGATCTGGCCATGCGCTGGGGCTTCGGCTGGGCGCAGGGGCCGTTCGAAACCTGGCAGGCTGCGGGCTGGCGGGATATTGCCGAGGCAATTCGCGCCGATGTCGAGGCGGGGCACGCGCTGTGCCGTGCGCCGCTGCCCGAGTGGGTGTTTGCGCGGGCTGGTGTGCACGAGGCGGCCGGAGCCTACTCTGCTGCGGAGGCCGTGCTCAAGCCCCGTTCGGCGCTGCCGGTGTACCAGAGGCAGCTGTATCCGGACCGGCTGGTGGGCGAGGCGCCGGCAGAGCGTGGCGCCACCCTGTGGGAGTGCGGGGATGCGCGCAATGGCGTGCGGCTGTGGTGCCGCCCGGATCAGGATGCCCGCATTGGCATCCTGTCGTTCAAGTCGAAAATGCATTCGATTGGCGACGAGGTGCTCGATGGGGTGCTTGAGGCGGTGGCGCGCGCCGAGCGTGAGCTGGACGGCCTGGTGATCTGGCACGAGGCGCCGTTTGCGGTGGGGGCCAACCTCCAGCAGGTGGCCGCAGCGTGTAAGGCCGGACAGTTCGATCTGCTCGAACGGATGGTCGCCCGCTTCCAGCAGGCGTCGATGCGGCTCAAGCATGCGCAGGTGCCGGTCGTGGCTGCGGTGCAGGGTCTGGCCTTGGGCGGTGGTTGCGAGTTCCTGATGCATGCCGGGCATCGTGTGATGGCGCTGGAGTCGTACGTGGGTCTGGTCGAGGCCGGGGTTGGCCTGATTCCCGCCGGGGGCGGCTGCAAGGAATTTGCCCTGCAGGCGCACCGGCTGGCGCAGCGTGCGGCCGGTGGCGACGTGTTCCTGTATGTGCAGAACGCCTTCCAGACGATTGCCATGGCTACGGTGGCAAAAAGTGCCCTTGAAGCCGTGTCGTTGGGCTTTGCCCGTCCATCGGACGATGTGCTGTTCAACCCTCACGAGCTGCTGTACGTGGCGATTCGCCGCGCGCGGGCCATGGCGGAAGCGGCGTATCGTCCGCCGATGGTCGAGCGCGATGTACGGGTGGCCGGCCGAAACGGCATTGCTACCTGCGAGATGCTGCTGGTGAACATGGCCGAGGGGGGATTCATTTCCGGACATGACTACACGGTGGCGCGGGCGGCGGCCAGCGCGTTGTGCGGTGGCGAGGTCGACACCGGGGCTCGGGTGTCCGAGCAGTGGCTGCTCGATGTCGAGCGGGCGCTGTTCGTCGATCTGCTGAAAACCGAAAAGACCCAGCAGCGCATCGTGCACATGCTGGAAACCGGCAAACCCTTGCGCAATTGATGGGGAAGGAAAGATGAGCAAACAGATTCAGGATGCCTACATCGTTGCGGCCACCCGCACACCGGTGGCCAAGCGCAACGGCATGTTCCGGAGCGTGCGGCCGGATGACTTGCTGGCCCATGTGCTGTCGGCGCTGGTCGACAAGGTGCCGCAACTGGAGCGCACGGAGATCGGCGACGTGATCGTCGGCTGCGCCATGCCCGAGGCCGAGCAGGGCATGAATGTGGCCCGTATCGGACTACTGCTCGCCGGTCTGCCGGAAACCGTGCCGGGCATTACGATCAACCGCTTCTGCTCGTCCGGTCTGCAGGCCGTTGCCGATGCGGCTGCCCGCATCCGCCTGGGTGAGGCCGATGTGATGATCGCGGCCGGGACCGAGTCGATGAGCGCGATGCCCCAGATCATGGGCAACAAGGTGAGCCTCAACCCGGCGATCTTCGCAAAGCAGGAAAATGTCGGCATTGCCTTCGGCATGGGGCTGACGGCCGAGAAGGTGGCCGAGCAATGGCAGGTCAGCCGCGAGGCGCAGGACGCCTTTGCGCTGCAGTCCAATCAGCGTGCGTGTGCGGCGATGGCGGCGGGTCATTTTCGTGACGAAATCACGCCCTTCACGGTGCGCGCCCATGTGCCCGGCGAGGGGGGCGTGGTCCGGGTGGTCGAACGGGTGTGCGACAGCGACGAAGGGCCGCGCAACGACGCTTCGCTCGAAGGCCTGGCGAAACTGCGCCCGGTGTTTGCCGCACGGGGCTCGGTGACGGCCGGCAACAGTTCGCAGATGTCCGATGGGGCCGGAGCGGTCCTGTTGATGAGCGAGGCCGCCGTGCAGCGTTACGGCGTGACGCCGGTTGCACGCTTTCGCAGTTATGCTGTAGCGGGTGTGCCGCCCCGCATCATGGGCATCGGTCCGGTGGAGGCGATTCCGCGCGCGCTGAAGGCCGCCGGCGTGCCGCAGGCGGAAGTGGGCTGGGTTGAGCTGAACGAGGCGTTTGCCGCCCAGGCCATTGCGGTGATGCGCCAGCTCGATCTCGACCCGGCCCGGGTCAACCCGCTGGGGGGCGCGATTGCGCTGGGTCATCCGCTGGGAGCGACCGGGGCGGTCCGTGTGGCCACCCTGATGAGTGCCATGCAGCGCGACGAACAGTTGCGTTACGGCATGGTGAGCATGTGCATCGGCACCGGAATGGGCGCGGCCGGCGTGTTCGAGCGGGTGTGAGGGACAGGCGGGGGCTCAGGACATGCGACCCAGGCTGCTCGACCGAGTCCCTGCGCGCTATCGTGCGCGTCTGCTGCGTCTCGGTTTCAATCTCTATCCATCGTACCGGGCCAGTGGGGGGCGGGTCATTCATGTGTCGGACGATCTGCGCACCATCCGGATTCGCCTACGTCACTCCTGGCGTACGGTGAATCCGGCCGGGGCCTTGTTTGGCGGGGCCTTGTACGCGGCGACCGACCCGATGTTCGCGATGCTCCTGGCCATCGGGCTGGGCGATGGCTATGTGGTCTGGGACAAGGCCGGCAGCATCCGCTACCGGCGGCCGGGGCGCACCCACCTGTATGCCGATTTTCATGTCAGCGAGCAGGATGTCGAGGCCGTGCGCAAGGCATTGGCGGTCTCGGGCGAGACCGAGCGCAGTTTTTCGGTGGCGTTGACCGATGCACAAGGCCGTTTGCATGTGGAGCTTGAAAAAACCGTCTACATCGCCACTCAGGCATGTTACAAGGCAAAACTCGAACAACGCAGTACCCGATGAAGGTGCGCACGGCAGTGCTGCCCTCATGCAAGCCCCGATGGAGACGACATGGCGAATACCGTATTGTTGGACGTTGCCGAAGGTGTGGCGACGCTGACGCTCAACCGACCCGAGGCGCTCAACGCGCTGTCGGTGGAGATGATGGAGGACCTCAACGTGGCGGTGCGCGCGCTGCGTGAGCGCAGGGATGTGGAGGTGGTGCTTGTGACCGGCGCGGGCGAGCATTTCATGGCGGGGGGTGACCTGAAGGATTTCGCCCGCCATTTCGATCAGACGCCTGCCGCCCGTCAGGTCACATTCAAGGCGATGATCGAGCGGCAGATCAATCCGACGGTGGAAATCCTGCAGGCCCTGCCGCAGCCGGTGGTTGCCAGGGTGCGCGGGGCCTGCGCGGGTTTCGGGCTGTCGCTGATGCTGGGTTGTGATCTGGTGGTGAGCGCGGACAACGCGAAGTTCACCACCGCGTATGCGTCCATCGGCCTGCCGGCCGACGGTGGCATGTCCTATTTCCTGCCGCGTATGCTGGGCCGGCGCAAGGCCATGGAGTTGTTGTTGCTTGCTGAACGCTTCGATGCCGCGCAGGCTGAGCGGCTGGGGTTGGTGAATCGGGTGGTCCCGCTCGCCGAGTTGGACAGTGCGGTGGCCGATCTGGTGGCACGGCTGAAGGCCGGGCCGCGCCATGCCTATGGCGAGATCAAGCGCCTGCTTGCGGCCAACCCCCAGACCCAGCTCGAAAGCGCCTTGCAGGACGAGGCGGAGGCTTTCGCCCGTTGTGGCGCCAGTGCAGATTTCGTCGAGGGCGTGAGCGCCTTCCTCGAAAAGCGCAAACCCTCCTTCCGGGGGGACTGAGGAGGGAACGGCCGGCGGGGTCAGCTGCGCTCGCGCAAGGCGAGGGCGGTCACCCTGCGGATGAAGTCGGTTTTCGCGCGGGCGTAGGCCACCCGGTCGTTCGGATGTTCGGCGGCAATCTGCCGCTTCAGCCGGTCGTATTCACGGGCCGTTTCCGGGTGGGCAAGCAGATGGTCGCGGAAGGCCAGGCGGGCCCATTCCGCAGAGTCCCGGGTCAGGCAATGGATGTGATGGGTACGTCGGCCCTGCGCATCACGCCGGATGAACCAGGTGTAGGCGGGGCGCGGATCGCTGTTCGAGCGGGCACGCCAGAAGTACTCATAGCCCTGCGCCTGCAGCAGCGGTGCGATACGGCTGGCAACCTCTTCCAGCGAACGCACCTCCACCAGCATGTCCACGATGGGCTTGGCACTCAGGCCGGGTACGGCGGTGCTGCCGAAGTGCTCGATGCGCCCGATCAACTCGGGCGGCAGCAGGGCGCGCAGCCGGGCCGCCTCCTCCTCGAACAGACGCGCCCAGTGCGGATCGTGAGCCTGCAGTTCGATCTGCTCGTGCAGGGCGCGCTCGACGTGTCCGGGTTCGCCGACCATGTTCAGAAAGGCATGCGCAGGCCAACCGTTACCCGGGTGTCCTCCATGCCCTTGCGGCGGGGCTGGGCATCGATGTTGATGTCCAGCATGGCCTGTTGACCGATGTGCCACAGCGCGCCTGCATTCAGGCTGACATAGGTGTCGGGCGTGGCGCTCGTGCTCAGGCCGAAGAAGGCATCGCTGGCCGTGCCCCGCATGCGCAGGGTGCGCGTGCCGGCGTCAAAGTCGTGGTTGAGCAGCACGCTGCCGTAGGGCGTCCAGCGGCCGGCATGCAGCATCGCCTGCCAGCCGGCCGACACCACGGTGGATTCACGTTTCTGCGAGGTGTGGGTGAGATTGCTGGAGCGGCTGCCATCGGTGGCGTGCTCGTCAAAACCGTCCACCTTCACCCGTTGCCAGAGCAGGCTGGCAAGCGGTCCGTGGCGCAGACTGCCTTGTTCGAGGGCATAGGCCAGCTCCAGCCCGGCTGCCAGGCGTGAGCCGTCGGTGTCGCCACGCAGGCTGCGTGTGGCCGCCCCGAGTTGAATCTGGCGGTTGCTGCGGTAGGACAGGTCGGCATACGACAGGGCGGCACTCACTGACAGGGCGTCGGCCCGCCAGGCACCATACAGGCTCAGGCTGCGGTCGTTGAGCCGATAGTCGCCGGCCGTACCCCAGTCCGGCTTCATGCGGGAGAACGACAGGGCGGCGCCGCCGAGCAGCTGTTCGCTGAGGCGGCGCTCCACGCCCACCGAGAGGTTGAGGGCGGAGCCGTCGGCCTGTGCAATACCGGCATTGCCGCCTCCGGCACTTGCCCAGGCGCTGGACTGGCCGACCTGGGTGGTGCTCATGCCGATTTGCGCGCTGCGCCACAGCTGGCGCGACAGGGCACGCTGGTTGAGCACGGCCAGCTCGGGCAGCTGGCCGATGTAGTGGGCTGAACCCAGCACGCCCTCGACATACTGCGCGAGGAGGGCATGCGCTGCGGTACCGGGGTGTACGCCGTCCGCGAACACGAAGTCCTGATCGGCATCCGGTGCCACGAAATCCGCCTGGGTGCACAGCAGCGACGGCGTGCTGCCGCAGGCCGGGGCGATGGCGTTGAGGAAACCGTAGTGCAGTGGGCTGTTTTGTACTTCACCCAGCAGACCGAAGGCATCCAGCGCAATCACTTCGATGCCTTCGGCGGCCAGCCCGGCGAACAGCAGCTGGTTGTAGCCCGAAGCCAGCGCGGAGAGTCCGACCGCTGCCGTGGGCCCCTGGGCCTGCCCGAACGGCGTCGAGCCAATGTCGGGCAGGTTGAACACCATGATGTGCCGTGCGCCCGCTGCGCTCAGCCGGGCAATTTCGGCGACCGCTTCAGCAGCCGTCTGCTGGATGTAGGCAGGACCCTGAGCGGGGTTGCTGTTGGCAATGAAGAAGATGTCGTTGGCACCGGCCCACACCGAGTGCAGTGCATTGCTGCGCGCCTGCCCGCCGTTGAGGGCGAGGTAGCTGTCGATTTGCTGGCGCAGCGAGGGCGCCAGCGCCGTCGGCGGGTTGGCCGGAAAACCCGGCTGCTCGCTGATGCGGCTGCCGCCGGTGGCGAAGTTGAAACCCCCGATGCTGGCGGCCGTGGCATCCCAGCCTCGCCCTGCCGCGAACACTTCACTCCACACCGGGCCGGGGTTGGTGGTGAAGCGTCCGGTGCCGGGGGGGAGCAGCGGGGCGAAATTGCCGGCGTCGCTCAGGCTGTCACCAAAGAACACGGCCGCGCTGGCTTGGGTGGCTGCAGCATGAGGGGCGAACAGGCTGGCGGTACAGAGGCCGGTGAGCACGGCGAGCAGGCGGGGGCGGATCATGGTGTCTCCTCGTGAGGAATGAGTTATGCGCAGGCCATGATACAACGCTTGGCCGGCGACGGGAATTTGTCGGCTGTCTGCGTGGTCAGAGTCGCTTCGCGCCTTAGAATGCGTGCGTGAGTGTGAATTTTCCAGCAATCTGCCAGACACGATATCGAAATGGACTATAAGGATTTGCGCGACTTCATCGCGCAGCTCGAAGCCCGGGGTGAGTTGAAGCGGATCAGCGTGCCGGTCGACACCTATCTTGAAATGACCGAGATTGCCGACCGGGTGCTGCGAGCCGGCGGACCTGCGCTGCTGTTCGAGAAACCGGTGACCCGGGGGGTGCCGCAGGCCATTCCGGTGCTGGCAAACCTGTTCGGCACGCCGCAGCGGGTGGCGATGGGCATGGGCGAGGATGTGGCCGATGGCAACTGGAGTACCCCGCTGCGTGAGGTGGGCAAGTTGCTGGCCTATCTGAAGGAGCCTGAACCGCCCCGGGGGCTGAAGGATGCATGGGAAAAGCTGCCGGTGCTCCGGCAGGTGCTCAACATGGCCCCCAAGGAAATCCGTTCTGCGCCCTGTCAGCAGGTGGTGTGGGAAGGGGACGAGGTGGACCTTGCCCGGCTGCCGATCCAGCATTGCTGGCCGGGGGATGCTGCCCCGCTGATTACCTGGGGGTTGGTGGTGACCCGGGGGCCGCACAAGAAGCGCCAGAACCTGGGCATTTACCGGCAGCAGGTGCTGGGACGCAATCGCCTGATCATGCGCTGGCTGGCGCATCGCGGCGGCGCGCTGGACTTTCGTGACCATGGCAAGGCTCACCCCGGAGAGCCCTTTCCGGTGGCGGTGGTGCTGGGCTGCGATCCGGCCACCATCCTGGGCGCGGTGACACCGGTTCCGGACACCTTGTCGGAGTATCAGTTTGCCGGACTGTTGCGGGGTGCGAAGACCGAACTGGTGAAATGTCTCGGAAACGAGCTGCAGGTGCCGGCTTCGGCCGAAATCGTGCTGGAAGGGGCGATTCATCCGGGTGACATGGCCCCCGAGGGGCCGTATGGCGATCACACCGGTTATTACAATGAGGTGGCCGAATTCCCGGTCTTCACCGTGGAGCGCATTACCCTGCGTCGCAACCCGATCTACCACTCGACCTATACCGGCAAACCACCGGACGAGCCGGCCATGCTCGGGGTGGCGCTGAACGAGGTGTTCGTGCCGTTGCTGCAGCGGCAGTTTCCCGAGATCGTGGACTTTTATCTGCCACCTGAGGGCTGCTCCTACCGGCTGGCCGTGGTGAGCATCCGCAAGCAGTATCCGGGTCATGCCAAGCGCGTGATGTTCGGCATCTGGAGCTTTCTGCGCCAGTTCATGTACACCAAGTTCATCATCGTCGTCGATGAGGATGTGGATATCCGCGACTGGAAGGAAGTGATCTGGGCCATGACCACCCGGGTGGATGCGACCCGCGACACCACGCTGGTGGATAACACGCCGATCGATTATCTGGATTTTGCCAGTCCGGTGGCCGGCCTGGGCAGCAAGATGGGGCTGGACGCCACCAACAAGTGGCCGGGCGAAACCCAGCGCGAATGGGGGCGGCCGATCGTGATGGATGAGGCGGTGAAGACCCGGGTGGATCAGCGCTGGAAAGACTATGGCCTGTGACGGACGGGGGCGTGCAGTGGCCCGGCCGGGGCGCAGCCTCAGCGCGGGCGGCTCCACACCCATTCGAGCAGGGCATCCTGGGCGGTCCGGCTGTCTGCGGCCCTGGGGTGATTGACCATCATCACCACGACATGGCGCCGTCCGTGGCGGTCGAGCAGGTAGCCGCTGATGGCCTGCACCCCATTGATGGTGCCGGTTTTGATGTGGGCTTGTCCCCGCGCGGGGCTGTCCTGCAGGCGTCGGCGGGCGGTGCCATCCTGTCCGGCGACTGGCAGGGCTGCGATGAATTCCGGCATGTAGGGGCTGCGCCAGACGACCTGCAGCACATGGCCCAGGGCGGCTGGCGCAATGCGTTCGATGCGCGACAACCCGGAGCCGTTCTCGATGACCAGTGTGCGGGTATCGATGCCGTCTTCGGCCATCCTGGCCTTCACCACCCCGGCGCCTGCGCTGACTGCATCGAGCATGCCGCCGGCGCCGCCGTGCACCCGGCCCAGCGTGGCCAGCAGTTGCCGGGCGATCACGTTGCTCGACCATTTGTTCATTTCACGCACGACTTCGGCCAGCGCAGGCGAGGTGTCGGTGAGCAGGCGACGCGCGGCAGTCGTGGCCTGTCCTTCGCGCACGCGGCCATCCAGCGTGCCGCCCAGTTCGGCCCACAGTCCGGCCACCAGTGCGCTGGCATAGGCCTCCGGTGGCAGCGGGGCGGTGGCCCATTCGCGCCGGCCGCAGGCTGCAGGCAGGTTGCCGGAAATGACCAGTTCGGGCGGAGCGCCGTTGGCCCCGGGCTGCAGGCTGGCGTCCAGATTTGTGTACCACCAGGCGCCGCAGTTTCCGGTTGACGTGACCAGCCGGTTAGCGACCTTCAGGCCGGCCAGTGGTTGTTGTGGCTGCAGGGAGACCGCCTCGCCGGCCCGCGTGCCGGGCGTGAGGCTCAACCCCAGGGTGTTGAAATGCAGCAGCAACCCGTAAGGTCCGCTGTTGTAGGGGCGCAGGCCACGCCCGTCAAAGGCGTGGGGATCGTGGCCGGGGAGGTTCAGCGCCGAGGCGTCGAGCACGATGTCGCCGGTGACATGTCCAATGCCGCTGGCGCGAACCTGGCGCAGCAGCGACCACAGGCGCTTGAAGTCGAGCACCGGATCGCCACTGCCCCGCAGGTACAGGTTGCCCTGCAGCATGCCGTTGCGGAGTTCGCCTTCGCTGAGCACTTCGGTGTTCCAGGTGTAATGACTGCCGAGCGCGTCGAGCACCGCATAGGCGGTGACCAGTTTCATCACCGAGGCCGGATTCATTGCTGTATGGGCATTGTGGGCCAGGCTGGGGTGGTCGCTGTCGACGCCCTGCACCCAGATGCCCACTGCGCTTTCCGGAATCTGCGCCTGGGCGAGGGCCTTGCTCACGGTTTCAGGCAGGGCGCTGGCCCCTGCAGGCAGCACAGTGGCGAGGGCGATGAGCAGGGCCAGCCTGGCAAGCAGGCGTGGCAGGGCGGCGGGGAGCAGGGTGCGCGTGAAGAAGGGCATGGATCAGGTTTGTTGCGCTGCGCAATGATCGGTTAAAAGCGGTATTCTAGGCTACAGGAAGGACAGAATGTCTTACGGAACAAGGAGCAGGACGGATGAGCGGATTCGAACACTTTGCGCGTGATGCGGAAGATCTGGAGCGGGAGATCGTCAAGCGCGGCATTGCCCTGGGCATAGACTGGTCGGACCAGGCACGTTTGCGCGAGTATGCTCAAGAAGCGCTCAACTGCACGCCCGAATGCAATTGGGACATGCTGCACTCGCCCGACCGTCAGGAGCGCATGCGTGCGGAGCTGTATGCCTTGTCGGTGCTGATGCTCAGGACGATGACCGAAAGTGCGGAGTTGGGCATTCACACTCATGGCGGCCCGGCCTGGAAGGCATTCGGGCGCGCCTTGATCGAGGCGTCCGAGCGGGGCGCCGGGCGTGTGCAGCCGGCATCCGGGGCCGGCGTGCATTGATGGCAGGGCGTCAGGGCAGGGGGGTTTCCAGTGCGTACAGCTCTTCGACCCGTTCGCGGCGGCGCACGGTGATCGCCTGGCCATCGGCGATGATCAACTCTGCCGCGCGCGGTCGGGTGTTGTAGTTCGAACTCATGGTCATGCCGTAGGCTCCGGCAGAGAGAATCGCCAGCAGGTCGCCATCGGCGACGGCAAGCGGGCGATCGTGGGCGAGGAAGTCGCCGCTTTCGCAGATGGGGCCGACCACCTCGTACACCCGTGGGGCGACCTCGCGTGGCACGACCGGCACGACTTCGTGATGGGCGTCGTACAGCGCCGGACGGGCCAGATCGTTCATCGCAGCATCTACGATGGCGAAATTCTTTTCGCTGCCCGGCTTGAGGTATTCGATGCGGGTGAGCAGCAACCCGGCATTGCCGACCAGGGAGCGTCCGGGCTCGAAGCAGATTTCTTCAGGGCGCCCATCCAGGCGGGACAGCAGGGGGGCCAGATATTCTGCGGGCGTGGGTGGGGTTTCGTCACGGTAACGGATGCCCAGGCCGCCACCGAAGTCGAGGTGATCAAGGACGATGCCTTCCGCCGCGAGGCTGTCGACCAGCGCCAGCAGCTTGTCTGCGGCTTCGGCAATGGGGGCAGGGTCGAGCAGTTGTGAGCCGATATGGCAGGCCATGCCGCTGACCTGCAGATTGGGCAGGCTGGCGGCACGCCGGTACAGTTCAGCAGCGTCCTCAATGGCCACACCGAACTTGTTGCTCTTCAGGCCGGTGGAAATGTACGGATGGGTCTTGGGGTCGACATCGGGGTTGACCCGGAAGGCCACCGGAGCGCGTACGCCCAGCGTGCCGGCCACCTCGTTGAGCCGGTCCAGTTCGGCGGCCGATTCGATGTTGAAGCAGCGGATGCCGGCCTGCAGCGCGGTGCGCATTTCGTCGCGGCGCTTGCCCACGCCGGAAAACACCACTTTGTCGGCGGTGCCGCCGGCTGCCAGCACCCGCTGCAGCTCACCGATGGAAACGATGTCGAAGCCGGCCCCCATGCGGGCAAAGGCTGACAGAATGCCGAGATTGGAGTTCGCCTTGACCGCATAGCACACCAGCGCACGGCGCCCTTGCAGGGCGACGCGGTAGGCATCGAAGGCCTGTTGCAGGGCTGCGAGCGAGTATACGTAGGTCGGTGTGCCGTGTGTGTCGGCAAGGCTGACCAGATCCACGCCATCGAGGCGCAGCCCATTGGGGCCGGCTTGCAGGCCGGGCATGATTCGAGTGGGATTCGTCATTGTCTTTCAGCCGTCGTTGCGGCTTTCGGCAGTGTTGCTATGATCGCCAGCAGCTTCCGGCGCGGCCGGATGGGCGGGTGGCGTGGGCAGGTAAAGCGGCCCCTTGATGCCGCAGCCGGACAGGAGCAGCAGCAGGACGGCCGGCAGGAGCAGGACAAGGGCGCGCATGACCGGGCAAGAAGTGTAAAGGGTGAAATGCTAACAGAAGGAGCGATCATGGATGAGGCTGTATTCAATGCGCTGGCCGAAGCGGAGTTGGCCAGGATCGAGGCCGCGCTGGAAGGGCTTGGGCTCGATATCGACATCGAGCCCAAGCCCGGAGGGGTGCTCGAGATCACATGCGAGAATGACTCCAGGGTGATCATCAACCGTCATGGAGCCGCCCGGGAAATCTGGGTGGCTGCACGTTCGGGCGGGTATCACTTCGCCCCGGGCGAGCAGGGCTGGATTGCCGGGCGCGACGGTGCGGAGTTGTATGCGACCCTGTCGCGGGTGTTGTCCGAGCAGTGCGGAGCGTCCGTCATGCTCGAACCCGGCGCCTGAGTTTCCCCTCTGGTGCCGGGCCTGCAGGCGATCAGGGGCGCAGCGGTGCCAGCATGCGCTCCTCGACCGGAGCGGGGGCCTGGTCCCGGGGTGCATTCACCGACGGGTCGTTCGACGGTGTGTAGTCAGGCATGAAGTAGCGCAACTCCGGGATGTCCGGCAGTTCGGGTTGCAGCGGAGCGGGCGGCGGGTTTTCCCGGTAGTAGTAGTCCGGCGTCTTCATGTCGGGGTGCTGTACCGGCAGCAACCCGTCGGGGCGCGGCCGGTCACGCTGCGGGGCGCCTTCCAGGGCTACCTTCATGTAATCCATCCAGATTGGCAGGGCGGCCCGGCCACCGGTTTCGCCGCGCCCCATGTTGCGTGGCTGTCCGTAGCCCATCCAGCTCACGGCCACCAGGTCCGGGTTGTAGCCGGCAAACCAGGCGTCTACATAATCGTTGGTGGTGCCGGTCTTGCCTGCGAGGTCATTGCGTCCGAGCGAACGCGCCCGACCGGCAGTGCCACGATTGACCACGTCGCGCATCATCGAGTCCATCAGCCAGGCATTGCGCGGGTCGAGCACGCGCGGTGCGGTGCGCCCGGCCACCGGGGGGTCGACCTTGGCCACCGTGCGACCATTGCCGTCAATGATCTCGCTCACGATGTAGGGCTCGATCTTGTAGCCGCCATTGGCAAACACCGCATAACCGCCCGCCATTTGCCAGGGGGTGGCCGAGCCGGCGCCGAGCGCCATGGTCAGGTAAGCGGGGTGGTGCTGCGCCTCGAAACCGAAGCGGGTGATGTACTCCTGGGCGTAGTCGGGGGAAATCGACTGCAGCAACCGGATGGACACCATGTTCTTTGAGCGCACCAGCGCATCGCGCATCGTCATCGAGCCATCGAACTTGCCGTCGTAGTTCTTTGGTTCCCAAGCCTTGCTGCCAGTCACGCCGGCAGGAAAATAGAGCGGCTCGTCGTCAACATAGCTGGCCGGTGAAAAACCCTTCTCCAGCGCGGCGGAGTAGATGAAGGGCTTGAAGCTGGAGCCGGCCTGGCGCAGGGCCTGGGTGACATGGTTGAACTTGCTGCGATTGAAGTCGAACCCCCCCACCAGCGCGCGCACTGCGCCTGTATTGGCGTCGACGGCGATCAGTGCAGCTTCGACCTCGGGCAACTGGACGAGCTCCCAGGCCGGGTCGTCTCCCTTGCGGATGCGCACGACGGCACCGGGGCGGATGCGCCGCGCCTGTGGGGCGCGATCGGCCAGCATCGGGGCTGCGAACGCCAGCCCTTTGCCGCTGATGGCGATGGTTTCGCCATGGCGGTAGACCTTCACCTCCTTGGTCGATGCTTCGATCACCAGTGCGGTGAGCAGGTCGCCGAAGTCGCGATATTCGCTCATCAATTCGTCCATGCGGTCGGGGTCTGTCGTGGCGCTGCCGAGGTCCACAAAGGCTTCCGGGCCACGGTAGCCGCGCCGCTTGTCGAAGGCCTGCACGCCATCGCGCAGGGCCTTGTAAGCGGCGGCCTGGTCGGCCATGGTGACCGTGGTGATGATGCGGATGCCCAGATTGTGTGCGTCCTCGCCAAACTGTTCGACCGCAATCTGTCGGGCCATTTCGGCCACATACTCTCCATGCACCGGGTTTTCGACGGCGGGTGCGGCGGTCCTGCGTGCCGCACGGGCGAGCCGGATCGGGGTGTCGCGCGCCTCGTCGAACTGCGCCTGATCAATGAAGCCGGCGTCCAGCATGCGCCTGAGCACATACTGCTGGCGCTGGACGGCACGCCGCTCATTGCTGACCGGGTTGTACAGAGAGGGGGCCTTGGGCAGGCCGGCGAGCATGGCGGCTTCGGCCAGGTTGATTTCGTCCAGTTCCTTGTCGTAGTAGATGCGGGCGGCCGAGGCAAAGCCGTAGGCACGCTGACCCAGAAAGATCTGATTGATGTACAGCTCCAGAATCTGATCCTTGCTCAGGTTCTGCTCGATCTTGAGAGACAGAAGAACTTCGTAAAGCTTTCTGTTATAGGTCTTTTCACGGGAAAGGAAGAAATTGCGCGCCACCTGCATGGTGATTGTGGAGGCGCCCTGGCCGCGTTCGCCCGATGCAAAGTTTGCGATTGCCGCTCGCGCCAGGCCGATGAAATCGATGCCGGGGTGCTCGTAAAACCGCTCGTCCTCGGCAGCCAGAATGGCCTGCCGTAGCATCACCGGCACCTGGTTGATGCTGACCAGCGCGCGCCGTTCTTCACCGAATTCACCCAGCAGATGCCCGTCGGCTGTGTATACTCGTAGTGGAACCTTGGGCCGGTAGTCGGTCAGCGACTCCAGCGACGGCAGTTTCGGCCAGGCCAGAATCACCGCCGTACCGAGCGCGGCAGCCGCGACGGCCGCGAGCACAAACAGCAACATGAAGGGATAGACAATCCAGCGCATTGGGAATCCAGCAATCGGGTCGAGCCCGGATTATACGGAGGGGGGATGGCTGCCTCCAGTGCCTTCTGTCAAGCTTTTGCTTTACACTCTGTATCGTTTGTTGCTAGCATTTAAAGTAAGCATGTATCATTTGCGTCTAACATAAAGAAATTACAGGACTTTCTTTGTGATCAACTTCCATTTGTTTGGTTCGAAGGTACGTCCTCTGGTCGGTCTCGATATTTCATCTTCATCTGTCAAGATGGTCGAGTTGTCCGGTTCCGAGAAGGATGGCTACCGTATCGAACGTTTCTCCATCGAGCCATTGCCGCGCGACGCAGTAGTGGACGGAAACATCGCCAACCTTGAGGGTGTGGGCGATGCCGTCAAGCGCGCGGTCCGGCGGATGGGCGCGGGGGTCAAGCAGGTGGCGGTCGCGCTGCCTGCGTCAGCGGTCATCACCAAGAAAATCGTGCTCCCTGAAGGTCTGCGCGAGCAGGACATGGAGCTGCAGGTCGAGTCGGAAGCCAATCAGTACATTCCGTTTCCGCTGGATGAGGTGAATCTTGACTTTCAGGTGGTCGGAGCTTCGCCTGCGAGTCTCGATGATGTCGAGGTGCTGATTGCGGCTTCGCGCAAGGAAAAGGTCGAAGACCGGGTGGCTGCAGCGGAGTCGGCCGGATTGAAGGTTTCGATTGTCGATGTCGAGTCCTTTGCGGCAGAAGCCGCCTTCGAGCTTGTTACCCGGCAGTTGCCCGATGAGGCACGGGATCGCATCGTCGCGCTGGTCGACATCGGTTCCACCGGAACGGGCGTCACCATCCTGCGCAACGGTCGCCAGTTGTATGCACGGGAGCAGCCCTTGGGTGGCAACCAACTCACCCAGGACATCGCCCGGCAGTATGGCATGACCGCCGAAGAGGCCGAAGCAGCCAAACTTTCAGGCGATCTGCCGGAAGATTTCGAACGTGACCTGATGCGCCCCTTCCTGGACAGCGTCGCTCTGGAAATTTCCCGGGCGCTCCAGTTCTTCTTCACGTCCACCCAGTTCAATGAGGTTCATCACATCGTGCTGGCCGGGGGCTGTGCGGGCATGCCCGGGCTGGATGAAGTCGTGAAAGGGCGGACACAGGTCGAAACCACCGTGGCCAATCCGTTTGCCGAAATGGCCCTGTCGTCCAAGGTCAGGCCCAAGAGTCTCCTCGCCGCTGCGCCGTCGCTGATGGTTGCGTGTGGGCTCGCACTCCGGAGGTTCGATACATGATCCGTATCAACCTGCTCCCGCACCGGGAGCAAAAGCGCAAAGAGCGCAGAACGCAGTTTTATGTGGTGTCGGTACTGATGCTGGCGCTGGGGGCTGCGGTCGGGTTTGTGGTGCATACCATGATCGTCGGTCAGATTCAGCAGCAGCAGTCGCGTAACGACTTCCTGAATGCCGAAATCAAGAAGCTGGACGAGCAGATCGCAGAAATCCGCACCCTCAGGGAGCAGATCGAAGCCTTGCTGGCACGCAAGCAGGTCATCGAGTCGCTGCAAGGTAATCGGGCGCAGATCGTGCATTTATTCAACGAATTGGTGAGCAGCATGCCGGAAGGGGTGTACCTGAAGTCGGTACGCCAGAGCGGGCAGATCGTGACACTATCCGGTTATGCCCAGACCAACTCCCGGGTGTCGCATCTGATGCGCAACCTTGACGATTCGCCTTATCTCGCCTCGCCCGGTCTGATCGAGGTCAAGTCGGCTTCCCTGAACAACCGGCGGGTGAGCGAGTTCCTGCTCAACATCACGATCACGCCCCCCCAAGCAGAGTCGCCCGAGGAGGTCCGGCCATGAAATTCGGTAAGGGCTCCAGCGAGCGAAAGAGCATAGATTTCCAGCAGCTTGCAGCAGACTTCCAAGGGCTGGATCCGAACGACCCGGGGCAGTGGCCGATTGCACCGCGCATCGCGGTATTCATCGGGTTGCTGGCTGCGGCTGTGGCGGCTTTCTGGTGGTTCGACTGGCGCGACCAGATTACCCAACTCGAACGCGTGCGGAGCGAGGAGCAGCAACTGCGTACCGACTGGACGTCGAAGAAGCGGCTGGCCGTAAATCTTGACCAGTATCGTCGCCAACTCGACGAAATTGATCGCCAGTTCGGCACTCTGCTCAAGCAACTGCCCAATCGTGCCGAAATGGATTCCCTGCTGGCCGAGATCAACCAGGCCGGCCTGGGCAGGGGTTTGCAGTTCGAGCTGTTCAAGCCGGGTCCCGACCAGGTGAAGGACTTCTATGCGGAAATGCCGATCGATGTGACCATTCTTGGCGAATATCACGATCTGGGCGCGTTTGCGAGCGATGTCGCGAAGATGCCGCGAATCGTGACCCTGAACAACATTGCCATGGAAAACCAGCAGGATGGCGGGCTCAAGTTCACCGCCAAGGCGGTCACCTATCGCTATCTCGATGAAGATGAGCTCGCCGCAAGAAGGCAAGCCAGCGATGCTCAGCAGGGACAGAGACGGAGGTGAGATGGTGAGGTCATACATTGTCGTTGCGCTGAGCGCCTCGCTGCTGGTGGCATGCACGACGGAACAGGACGATCTGCGCAGTTGGATGACGCAGCAGGAAAGCGGCATGCGCGGACGGGTCGACCCCCTGCCGGAGATCAAGCCTTTTCCGGTGGTTGAGTATGGTGCAGAGTTGGAGGAAAGTCCTTTCTCGCTGAACCGTATCGAGCCCGAGTCCCGTGGCACCCAAGTGACTGGCGGCCCGGACCTGACTCGCCAACGCGAGCCGCTCGAAGCCTATCCGCTTGAGTCGCTTGCCATGGTGGGGGTGCTGATGCAGGAGGACAAGATTGAAGCCTTGATCTCGGTCAGCGGAACCCTGCATCAGGTCAGGGTGGGCAATTACATGGGTCAGAACCATGGCGTCATTACCGGCATCAACGAAACCGAAGTGTCGCTGCTGGAACTGATCGAGGATATGAACGGAGACTGGGTGGAACAGCCCAGAACGCTGCAATTGCAGGAGCAGTAGGAGTCTAGAGATGAAACGTGAAACCATGATGGCATTGTTGGCGGCGTTTGCCGTGACCGGCGTGCCTGCCCCTGCAGTCCTGGCCCAGAGTGCCGCCGAAGTGGCCACTGCCTCCAACCAGATCGAGAGCCTTGATGTGGTCGAGCAGGCGGGCTCCATGTATGTCCGTGTTCGTCTCAAGGAGCCGCTCAGTTCTCCGCCGCCCAGCTTCAGCGTGGCCAATCCCGCACGCATTGCATTCGATTTCCCCTGGACGGCGAATGCGCTGGGGCGTACCCAGCAGAACATCGCCCAGGGTGACCTGCGCAGTGCCAACATCGTTCAGGTCGGTGACCGGACACGTCTGGTGCTGAACATGACCCGCGTCTCCCCTTATGAGACACGCATCGAAGGGCGCGAGGTGATCATCGCACTGACGCCGAACATGGCCGATGCGGTGTCAACGGCCCGTGTGACCGAGTCGACCGCGACCTTTGCCACCTCGCGTGCAGCCGACCCGGGATTGGGCGTGAAGAGCATTCAGGACATCACCTTCCGGCGAGGCAAGGATGGGGAAGGTCGGATCGTGGTCCAGTTGTCCGATCCCGAGACCGGGATCGACATCCGGCCGGAGGGTGGCAATCTGGTGGTTGAGTTCATCAATGCCAGCCTGCCGGATCACCTGAAGCGACGCTCCGATGTGACTGACTTCGGCACGCCGATCGCTTCCATGAGTGCGCAGGCGACGGCCGAAAATGTACGGCTGGTGGTCTCGCCTTCGGGCATGTGGGAGCACAATGCCTATCAGAGTGATCGCCAGTTCGTGCTCGAAGTGCGCAAGGTGGTGGAAGATCCCAACCGTCTGGTGCAGGGCTTGCGTCCGGGCGAGTTTGGTGGAGAGAAGCTCTCGCTCAACTTCCAGAACATCGATGTCCGTTCCGTGCTGCAAGTGATTGCGGACTTCACCAACTTCAATATCGTCACCAGCGATTCGGTGCAGGGCAACCTCACCCTGCGCTTGAAGGATGTGCCCTGGGACCAGGCGCTCGACATCATTCTTCAGGCCAAGGGCCTGGACATGCGCAAGAATGGCAATGTGATCTGGATTGCGCCGGGCGATGAGTTGGCTGCTCGGGAAAAAATGCTGCTTGAGGCTCAGGCACAGATTGGTGATCTTGAGCCGCTGCAAACCGAAAGCTTTCAGATCAATTATCACCGGGCGAAGGAAATACATGACTTCCTGAGCAACAAGGACCAGTCGGTGTTGTCTTCGCGTGGCAGCGTGGTGTTCGATGATCGCAGCAACAAGGTGTTTGCCACCGATGTGGGCAGCCGTCTGGCCGAAGTACGCCGCCTGATCAACGAAATCGATACTCCGCCGCGCCAGGTGCTGATCGAGGCACGGATCGTCGAGGCCAACAAGGACTTTGCGCGTGACCTCGGCGTTCGCTTGGGCGTTGGGGCATCGGGCGGGCGTGTCATTGGATATGATGCAGCCGGAAATCCCATTCGGAAGGGTACGCTAGGAGGTGCGCTTGAAAGCACGGCTCAGACTGCAGGCCAGGTCGTGAATTCAGAACCATGGAAATCCGATTACAGAAACTCGGTTCCGGGCGGTTTGAACGTGAATTTGCCTGCAGGGGGGAGTGCCGGTGCGCTATCAATGGTGCTCTGGAACAACGCAGCCACCCGCTTCATCAATCTTGAGTTGAGCGCGCTGGAGTCAGATGGTCGCGGTCGGGTGATATCCAGCCCTAAAGTATTGACTGCCAACCAGGTTGAGGCCTCAATCGAGCAGGGGACCGAGATCGCGTATCAGGAGGCAACCAGTTCAGGCGCCACCAGCGTGGCATTCAAGAAAGCAGTGCTCTCCCTGACCGTGCGCCCGCAGATCACACCGGATGGACGGGTGCAACTGGCTGTTGCCATCAACAAGGACCGGCCGGACTACAGTCGTGAAGTACTGGGTGTGCCTCCCATCGATACCAAGAATGTGAGAACTGAAGTATTGGTTGAAAATGGCGGTACAGTTGTGTTGGGCGGGATATTTGAAGAAGAGGAAACCAACAACGTAAACCAGATTCCCTTTTTGGGAGATATTCCGGTGGTTGGCAACCTCTTCAAGAGTCGCACCAATGTGTCTTCACAGAGGGAGCTGCTCGTTTTCATCACACCGCGTATCGTCAGCGATGATTTGACCTTGCGTTAAGCAACCATGTCTCAACCGCTGGATGACCAGCGCCCGCTGATCATCCTGATCGGTTTGATGGGTGCCGGCAAGACAACCGTCGGGCGTGAATACGCCCGACGTCATGAACTGGACTTCATCGACTGTGACCACGAGCTCGAAGCGCGCTTGGGGGTGACGGTCGCAACCATTTTCGATGTAGAGGGTGAGATCGGTTTCAGGCGTCGTGAAACCGCCTTGCTCGATGAACTCACCACCCGCTCCGGGTTGGTGCTGGCCACCGGTGGTGGGGTGGTGCTGGCCGAGGAAAACCGCAAACTGCTGGGCGAACGTGGTATCGTCATCTACCTGAACGTGCCGCCCCGCATCCTCTGGGAAAGGACCCGCCACGACAAGTCCCGGCCGCTCCTGCAGGTGCCCAATCCGCGCGAACGCATTGAAAGCCTGTTCCGGCAGCGTGATCCGCTGTATCGTGAGGTCGCCGATGTGATCATCGAAGGCGGCCGGGGCAACCCCGGTGGGATGGTGCGGCAGATCGAACATGCCGTAGAGGAATTTCTGTCCAGCCATGCGCACCCTGAATGTAGAGCTCGCTGAGCGCACTTATCCGATTCATGTCGGTCGTGACCTCATCGACCGACCTGAACTCATCACGCCTTTCCTGAAAAAGCCCCGTGCGGCCATCGTCACCAACGATGTGGTCGCGCCCCTGTATCTGGAGCGCCTGGCTGGGGCACTGGAGCGCGCCGGGGTGCGATTGACCCGGGTGGTGTTGCCTGACGGCGAAGCGCACAAGGACTGGCAGACCCTGAACCTGGTTTTCGATGCCCTGTTGGCGGATCGCTGCGAGCGTTCGACCACACTGATTGCGCTGGGTGGGGGGGTGGTGGGCGACATGGCTGGCTTTGCGGCTTCGGCCTATCAGCGTGGAATGCCCTTCATCCAGATTCCCACCACCCTGCTGTCGCAGGTCGATTCTTCGGTGGGGGGCAAGACCGCGATCAACCATCCCCTGGGCAAGAACATGATCGGGGCTTTCTACCAGCCCAGGCTGGTGCTTGCCGATATTGCCACTCTCGACACCTTGCCGGATGCCGAGTTGAAGGCCGGTCTGGCCGAAGTGATCAAATACGGCCTGATCCGGGACCTTGAGTTCCTGCTCTGGCTGGAAGAGCATATGGAACGCTTGCTGGCACGCGACACGGAAGCGCTCGCCTTTGCCATCGAGCGTTCCTGTGCGAACAAGGCGGCGGTGGTGGCAGCGGACGAGACGGAGCAGGGCGAGCGCGCACTGCTCAATCTTGGCCACACCTTCGGTCACGCCATCGAGGCCGGCATGGGCTATGGCGCATGGCTGCACGGAGAGGGCGTGGCAGCGGGCACGATGATGGCCGCCGAACTGTCGCACCAACTCGGCTGGTTGTCGGCACAGGATGTGAACCGGATCGAGGCCCTGTTCCTGCGTGCCGGTTTGCCGGTGACCGGGCCGGCCCTGCCGGTTGCGCGGTATCTTGAACTCATGGCGGGGGACAAGAAGGTCGAAGGCGGTCAGTCGCGGCTCATTTTGCTGCAATCCCTGGGCAAGGGCGTGATCCATGCGGGGGCGACCGAGGCGCAGATGAGTGACGCCATCCGGAAGCGCAGTCCATGAATGCCCTGGCTTCTTATGCAGTCAGCGAGGCCGTGTCGCGCGGGCGCGGGCATGAGGAGCCCCATCCCGGAATTCGCAGCGAGTTCCAGCGCGACCGGGATCGCATCGTGCATTGCACCGCGTTCCGGCGACTGGAGTACAAAACTCAGGTTTTCGTCAATCATGAGGGGGATCTGTTCCGTACCCGCCTGACGCACACCATCGAAGTGGCGCAGATCAGCCGTGGCATTGCACGCACCCTGGGGCTCAACGAGGACCTGACCGAGGCCATTGCTCTCGCGCACGATCTTGGACACACCGCTTTTGGGCATGCGGGTCAAGATGCACTGAATCAGTGCATGAAGGGTCATGGCGGCTTCGAGCACAACCTTCAGTCATTGCGTATTGTCGATGAGTTGGAGGAGCGTTATGCCGCCTTCAACGGCCTGAACCTCACTTACGAGACCCGGGAAGGCATTCTCAAGCATTGTTCGCCAGTCAATGCACAAAAACTGGGCATGCTTGGGGAGCGTTTTCTGCTCGGACGGCAGCCTTCGCTGGAGGCGCAGTTGGCCAACCTGGCCGACGAAATCGCCTACAACAATCACGATATCGACGACGGCCTGCGTTCAGGCCTGATTACGCTGGATCAGCTCAATGAGGTGGACCTGTTTCGCGAGCAGCGCGAGCAGGTGGCACGGGATTGGCCGGGTCTGGAGGGGCGCAGGCAGGTACATGAAATCATCCGCCGGATGATCAACCTGATGGTGCGTGATCTGATCGAGCAGACGCGCACCAATATTGTGCGCTCCGGCGTTCAGATGCACCATGATGTATCACGGGCGCCGCCCCTGGTGGGCTATTCCGATGCACTCAAGCCGCGCCTTGTCGTGCTCAAGCGCTTTCTGCACCAGAATCTGTACCGCCACTATCAGGTACTTCGAATGACCAACAAGGCGCAGCACATCATTACCGACCTGTTTGACGCCTTCATGACCGAACCCCGCCTGTTGCCAGCACGCTTCCAGCAAAGAGCGCAGTCTGACAAGGCTCGGGCAATTGCAGACTATATCGCGGGGATGACCGATCGCTATGCGATCAGGGAGCATCGACGGCTGTTTGCCGTGGGCGAAGTGTCGTTGTAGGAAGTGCGCGCCTGTCTGTCCGCCGGGGCGGCGGAGGTGGTTTTGCGTCCTTCAAAAACTGGCCTGATATTTGCTTTCGTTTTCTGACCCCATTCCACCCCGGCGCCGCCCGGTTGTTGTTTTGTGTTGAGGATGAGCATGATGGATCTCCCCCAGAAGCAGGGTCTGTACGACCCGGTCAATGAACATGATGCCTGTGGTGTCGGCTTTGTCGCGCACATCAAGGGCAGGAAGCGTCACGAGATCATCAGTCAGGGGCTCGAAATCCTGAAGAATCTCGATCACCGGGGCGCGGTGGGGGCCGACCCCCTGCAGGGTGACGGAGCCGGCATTCTGATTCAGATACCGGACCGCCTGTACCGCGAAGAAATGGCCGCGCTCGGCGTGACCCTCCCTGCGCCGGGCGAATATGGTGTGGGCGTGGTGTTCATGCCCAAGGAACAGGCTTCGCGGCTGGCCTGCGAAGAAGAAATCGAGCGCGCGATCCGCGCCGAAGGGCAGGTCGTGCTGGGCTGGCGCGATGTGCCGGTAAACCGCGACATGCCGATGTCGCCCGCAGTGAAGGCGACCGAGCCGGTGATCCGTCAGGTTTTCGTCGGGCGCGGTCCGGACGTGATGGTGCCCGAGGCGCTGGAGCGCAAGCTGTATGTGGCCCGTCGCCGCGCAGCCAATGCGATCAATGCGCTCAAGCTCAAGCATGGGCGCGAGTTTTACATGGTGTCGATGTCCACCCGCACGGTGAACTACAAGGGGCTGCTGCTGGCCACCCAGGTGGGTGAGTACTACCCGGACCTGCGCGATCCGCGTGCGGTGTCCGCGCTGGCGCTGGTGCACCAGCGTTTTTCGACGAACACTTTCCCGAAGTGGAATCTGGCACACCCCTTCCGCTACATCGCCCACAACGGCGAGATCAACACCCTGCGCGGCAACTATAACTGGATGCGCGCACGCGAGAAGGGCGTATCGTCCCCGCTGCTGGGTGCCGACCTTGAAAAGATCTGGCCGCTGATCTATCCCGGTCAGTCCGATTCTGCCGCCTTTGACAATGCGCTCGAACTGCTGGTGATGAGCGGCTACTCACTGGCGCACGCGATGATGATGATGATTCCCGAAGCCTGGGAATCTCATACTCACATGGACGAAAAGCGTCGCGCCTTCTACGAGTACCATGCGGCAATGATGGAGCCGTGGGACGGTCCGGCCGCCGTGGCCTTCACCGATGGCCGCCAGATCGGCGCCACGCTGGACCGCAACGGTCTGCGTCCGGCACGCTATCTGGTCACGGACGATGATCTGGTGGTGATGGCGTCCGAGTCCGGCGTGCTGCCCATCCCCGACAGCAAGGTGGTGAAGAAGTGGCGTCTGCAGCCCGGCAAGATGTTCCTCATCGACATGGAGCAGGGACGCATCATCGATGACCGCGAGATCAAGGACTCGCTCGCCAACGCACGTCCTTACACCGACTGGCTGAACCGCATCAACGTCAAGCTCGACGAAGTGGCCGCTCCGGCCGACGCCACTTCGCCGAAGAGCGACACCGGGCTGCTGGATCGCCAGCAAGCCTTTGGCTACACCCAGGAAGACATCAAGTTCATCCTCGAGCCGATGGGCAAGGCCGGTGAGGAAGCCACCGGCTCGATGGGTAACGACTCCCCGCTGGCGGTGCTGTCGTCCCGTGAAAAGCCGCTCTACAACTACTTCCGGCAGCTTTTCGCACAGGTCACCAACCCGCCCATCGATCCGATCCGGGAACAGTTGGTGATGTCGCTGGTGTCCTTCATCGGGCCCAAGCCCAATTTGCTGGAAATCAACGAGATCAACCCGCCGTTCCGGCTGGAGATGACCCAGCCGGTGCTGGATTTCGCCGACATGGCGAAGATCCGCAACATCGCGCGCTATACCAAGGACAAGTTCAAGTCCACCGTGCTGGATATCTGCTATCCGGTGGCGTGGGGCAAGGAAGGGGTCGAGGCACGCCTTGCCTCGCTGTGCGCCGAGGCCGAGGATGCCGTGCAACTCGGCTACAGCATCCTCATCATCTCGGACCGCAATGTCGATGACGAGCATGTCGCGATTCCGGCCCTGCTCGCCCTGTCCGCCATCCACCAGCATCTGGTCACCAAGGGGCTGCGTACCCGTGCCGGGCTGGTCGTGGAAACCGGCAGTGCCCGCGAGGTCCATCACTTTGCCGTGCTCGCAGGCTATGGCGCCGAAGCGGTGCACCCGTACCTGGCGATGGAGACGCTGGCCGAGCTGGCCGGTGACGAAGACACCGCCAGCAAGTACATCAAGCACTTCGTGAAGGCGATCGGCAAGGGGCTGATGAAGGTGATGTCCAAGATGGGCATTTCCACCTACATGTCGTATACCGGCGCGCAGATCTTCGAGGCCGTGGGCCTGCAGAAGCGCTTCATCGACCGTTACTTCACCGGCACCACCAGCCAGGTGGAAGGCATGGGCGTGTTCGAGGTGATGGAAGAGGTGATGCGGCTCCACAAGAAGGCCTTCAGCCCCGACCCCGTGCTGGCCAGCATGCTCGACGCAGGCGGCGAGTACGCCTACCGTGCGCGCGGCGACGAGCACATGTGGACTCCGGATGCGATTGCCCGGTTGCAGCACGCTACCCGTTCCGGCAAGTACGACTCGTACAAGGAGTACGCCCGCATCATCAACGACCAGACCCGCCGTCACATGACGCTGCGCGGCCTGTTCGAACTCAAGCCGGCGGGTCCGGCTGTGCCGCTCGACGAAGTGGAACCGGCAAAAGAGATCGTGCGCCGTTTTGCCACGGGGGCGATGTCGCTCGGCTCGATCTCCACCGAGGCGCATACCACGCTGGCCGTTGCCATGAACCGCATCGGCGGACGCTCCAATACCGGCGAGGGGGGCGAAGACCCGATGCGTTTCAAGCCGATCACCCAGGCCATGCGCCTGTCGCAGATCATCGGCGAAAAACGCATCGAGCGTGACCTCGAACTGCAACCCGGCGACAGCCTGCGCTCGTCGATCAAGCAGGTGGCCTCCGGCCGCTTTGGCGTCACGGCCGAATACCTGGCCAATGCCGACCAGATCCAGATCAAGATGGCGCAGGGCGCCAAGCCCGGCGAAGGTGGCCAATTGCCCGGCCACAAGGTGAGCGAATACATCGGTTTCCTGCGCCATTCGGTGCCGGGGGTCGGTCTCATCTCGCCGCCGCCGCACCATGACATTTATTCGATCGAGGATCTGGCGCAGCTGATCCACGATCTGAAGAACGTCAATCCGGCGGCCGATGTATCGGTGAAGCTGGTGTCCGAAGTTGGTGTCGGCACGGTGGCTGCCGGCGTGGCCAAGGCCAAGGCCGACCACCTGGTGATTGCCGGCCACGACGGCGGTACCGGTGCCAGCCCCTGGTCCTCGATCAAGCATGCTGGCTCGCCGTGGGAGCTGGGACTGGCCGAAACCCAGCAGACGCTGGTGCTCAACCGCTTGCGTGGCCGCATCCGGGTGCAGGTCGATGGTCAGATGAAGACCGGTCGCGACGTGCTCATCGGCGCCCTGCTCGGTGCGGACGAATTCGGTTTTGCCACTGCACCGCTGGTGGTCGAAGGCTGCATCATGATGCGCAAATGCCATCTGAACACCTGTCCGGTGGGCGTGGCCACGCAGGATCCGGTGCTGCGTCGCAAGTTCTCCGGGCAGCCCGAGCATGTGGTGAATTACTTCTTCTTTGTCGCCGAAGAGGTGCGCGAGCTGATGGCCGAACTGGGCATCCGTCGCTTTGACGACCTGATCGGCCGGGCCGATCTGCTCGACATGCGCAAGGGCATCGAGCACTGGAAAGCGAAGGGTCTGGATTACGCGCGTATCTTTTACCGTCCCGACGTGCCGGCCAGCGAACCGCGCCTGCATGTCGACACCCAGGATCACGGACTGGACCAGGCGCTCGATCAGGAACTCATTCGCCTTGCCGAGCCCGCGCTGGCCCGGCGCGAGAAGGTGCGCATTGACCTGCCGGTGCGCAACACCAACCGCACCGTGGGGGCCATGTTGTCCGGGGCCGTGGCGGGCCGCTACGGCCATGCAGGCCTGTCGGAAAACACCATTCACGTGTGTCTGAGTGGTACGGCTGGCCAAAGCTTTGGCGCCTTCCTGGCGCGGGGCGTGACCCTGGAGTTGGTGGGCGAGGGCAACGACTACGTGGGCAAGGGCCTCTCCGGCGGACGCATCGTCGTGCGCCCGGACCCCAGTTTCCGTGGTCTGACGGCCGAGAACATCATCATTGGCAACACCGTGCTGTACGGCGCGACCGAAGGCGAGGCCTATCTGGCCGGTGTCGGCGGGGAGCGCTTTGCGGTGCGCAACTCCGGCGCCACGGCTGTGGTGGAAGGCGTGGGCGACCATGGGTGCGAGTACATGACCGGCGGCACCGTGGTGGTGCTCGGGCAGACCGGGCGCAACTTCGCCGCCGGCATGTCCGGTGGCGTGGCCTATGTGCTGGACGAGGACGGCCAGTTCGAGACGCGCTGCAACATGGCACAGGTGGCGCTCGAACCGCTGCCCGACGAAGTTGAGGCACGCAAGGGGTCGGAGTCCGGTGACGAGCTGGAATCGCATGGCCGGGTCGACATCGACCACCTCGAAATGGGCGACGAGTTCATTCTGAAGGGGCTGATCGAGCGTCACGCAAGACTCACCGGCAGCCCGCGCGCCCGTGAAATTCTGGATAACTGGAGCACCTGGCGCAAACAGTTCGTCAAGGTGATGCCGCATGAGTACCGTCGCGCACTCGCCGAGATGGCCGAGCAGCGCAAGAGCCAACTGGAGGCCGCTTAACATGGGTAAGCCAACCGGATTCCTTGAGTATCAGCGCCTGTCGGAAGCCTATGAGCCGGCTTCCGAACGGGTGAAGAAGTATCGTGAGTTCGTTTTTCGCCTGGACGATGCACAGGCCGCCCAGCAGGGCGCGCGCTGCATGGACTGCGGCATTCCGTTCTGCAACAACGGTTGCCCGGTAAACAACATCATTCCCGACTGGAATGACCTGGTGTATCGCCATCAGTGGCAGGCCGCGCTCGATGTGCTGCACTCCACCAACAACTTCCCGGAGTTCACCGGACGTATCTGCCCGGCGCCCTGTGAGGCGGCGTGCACGCTGAACATCAACAACGACCCGGTCGGCATCAAGTCGATCGAGCACGCGATCATCGACAAGGCCTGGGAAGAAGGTTGGGTCACCGCTCAGCCGCCGGCTACCCGAACCGGCCGCAAGGTGGCCGTGGTCGGCTCCGGCCCGGCCGGACTGGCGGCTGCGCAGCAGCTGGCGCGGGCCGGTCATGACGTGACGGTGTTCGAGAAGAACGACCGGATCGGTGGCCTGCTGCGTTATGGCATTCCCGACTTCAAGATGGAAAAGAGCCTCATCGACCGCCGCGTCGCACAGATGCAGGCCGAGGGGGTGACTTTCCGGACCCGCGTGATGGTGGGCGAATGCGACATGCCGGAGGGCATCATCAATGACGCCACCGAGGTGATCGGTGCCGAGCGCCTCCAGGCCGAGTTCGACGCCGTGGTGCTGGCCGGCGGCGCCGAGGTGCCGCGTGATTTGCCGGTGCCGGGGCGTGAGCTGGACGGTGTGCATTTCGCGCTTGAATTCCTGATTCCGCAGAACAAGGCCGTGGCAGGGGATCGCCCGAATCCGATTTCCGCCTCCGGCAAGCATGTGGTGGTGATCGGCGGTGGTGACACCGGTTCGGACTGCGTGGGCACCTCCAACCGCCATGGTGCGGCGTCCGTCACCCAGTTCGAGCTGATGCCGATGCCGCCCGAGCAGGAGGACAAGGCACTCACCTGGCCTTACTGGCCCACCAAGCTGCGCACCTCCAGCTCGCACGAGGAAGGTTGCACACGTGAATTTGCCGTCGCCACCAAGGCGTTCATCGGTGAAAACGGCAAGGTCAAGGCACTCAAGGCGGTGCGGCTGGACTGGACGGATGGCCACATGAGCGAGGTGCCCGGCAGCGAGTTCGAGCTGAAGGCCGACCTGGTGCTGTTTGCCATGGGTTTCACCCGGCCGGTGGGTGGCGTGCTCGAGGCCTTCGGCGTGACCAGCGACAGTCGCGGCAATGCCAGCGCCACCACGGACGGCGCCGGTTGCTATGCCACCAATGTGCCCAAGGTGTTTGCTGCCGGTGACATGCGCCGGGGACAGTCGCTGGTGGTGTGGGCCATTCGCGAAGGTCGCCAGTGTGCCCGGGCCGTGGATGAGTTCCTGATGGGCGAAAGCGTTCTGCCGCGCTGAGCGTCGAAGCAAGACAGAAAGGAAGAAGGGCGACCGTGATGATTCACGGTCGCCCTTCTTGTTGGGGTGTCAGGCAGCGCGGTGGCGCGAGGTCAGGCTCAGGCCCCGAGCAGCTCCACCGTGTAGCGCGCGATCATGCGTTCCTCGTTGGTCGGCACCACCGCCACGGCCACCTTGCTGTCGGCCGATTCGATGCGTTGCGCGTGCCGGGCGTTGGCCTGCGCATCCAGCGCCACGCCCAGCCAGCCCGACAGGGCCGCGACCTTCTCGCGCACCGGCGCTGCGTGCTCGCCGATGCCACCGGTGAACACCAGTGCGTCGAGCCCGCCAGCGGCGGCAGCGAGCGAACCCAGTTCGCGTGCAATGCGGTAGCAGAACAAATCCACCGCTTCCCGCGCCTCGGGTGCCTCGGAGTCGAGCAGGGTGCGCATGTCCTGGCTGATCCCGGAGACGCCGAGCAGGCCGGACTCCTTGTAGAGCAGGGTGGTCAGGGCCTTCGCATCCATGCCCTTCTCGTCCATCAGATAGAGCAGCACGCCAGGGTCGAGGCTGCCTGTGCGGGTACCCATCACCAGCCCTTCCACTGCGGTGAACCCCATTGTCGAGGCCACGCTCTTGCCATCGCGCAGGGCACACATCGAGGCGCCGTTGCCCAGGTGGGCAATCACCACTGCGCCCCGGGCGCGCTCGCCCAGTATTTCGGGCAGTTGCCGGGCCACATAGTCGTACGACAGGCCATGAAAACCGTAGCGCTTGATGCCTTCGGCCGACAGTGCGCGGGGGAGCGCAAAGGCCTGGGCCACCGCCGGCTGGGTGCGGTGGAAGGCGGTGTCGAAGCAGGCAATCTGCGGAATGTCCGGCATCAACTGCGCCACCGCCCGCACTGCGCGCAGGTTGTGCGGCTGGTGCAGCGGGGCGAGCGGCACGAAGGCGTCCAACTCGGTGAGCAGGGCGTTGTCCAGACGGATCGGCGCGCTGTAGCGGTCGCCGCCGTGCACCACCCGATGGCCGGCGGCGACGATGTCGATTGCCGGGCTGTTGGTCTCCAGCCAGCGGAACAGGTGGCTGAGCGCATCGCGGTGCTGTGTGCCCAGTTCGCCGGAGGTCGCGACGGCTTCGGTCTGCTTGCGTCCATCACCATTGCGCACGCTGAAGGTCGGGCTGGCACCCAGCCCTTCTACCTGGCCCGACACGCACGGACTGTCGGCCAGGCCGTTCTCCATCGGAAACAAGGCAAACTTCAGGCTGCTGGAGCCTGCATTCAGAACGAGGACGGCTTTCATGCGAGGGTGGCTCCGCGTCGCTTGTGCGCCATCAGCTGCACGATTGCGCAGGAGGCGGCACGGGTTTCTGCGGTGTCGGCACGGCTGGTCAGCACGATGGGCACGCGTGCGCCCAGCACCACGCCGGCCATCAGGGCATTGGCCAGATACTCAAGCTGCTTGGCCACCATGTTGCCGGACTCCAGATCGGGCACCACCAGAATGTCCGCATTGCCTGCCACGGCCGAGCGGATGCCCTTGGTCTTGGCGGCCACCAGTGACACCGCGTTGTCGAAGGCCAGCGGGCCGTCGAGCAGGCCGCCCTTGATCTGTCCGCGATCGGCCATCTTGCACAGCGCAGCCGCATCCAGCGTGGAGCGCATCTTGGAATTCACGGTTTCCACCGCCGCGAGGATGGCCACCTTGGGTTCCATCAACCCCAGATCGTGGGCCAGGTCGATGGCGTTGCGGATGATGTCGGCCTTCTCGTCCAGGGACGGTTCGATGTTGATCGCCGCATCGGTGATCATCAGCGGGTGCGGGTAAGTCGGCACGTCGGCCAGGAACACATGGCTGATGCGGCGCGCGGTACGCAGGCCGTGCGCCTTGGAAACCACCGCGCTCATCAGCTCGTCGGTGTGCAGCGAACCCTTCATCAGGGCCTCCATGCCACCGTCGCGGCACAGCGCCACGGCCGTTTCGGCGGAGGCGTGGCTGTGCGGCACATCCACGATGCGGAAACCCTTGATGTCGATGTTGTGCTCTTCGGCCACCGCACGAATCTTGCTCTCCGGGCCCACCAGCACCGGATCGACCAGCCCGGCACGCGCCGCCTGGATCGGGCCGCGCAGCGATTCCACGTCGCATGGATGGGCCACCGCGATCGGGATCGGCGACAGCCCCGAGGTGATCGACAGCAGATGGCGGTAGCGCAGTTCGCGGTCGGAGATGGTGATTTCCGGAAGATGGATGCGTGCGCGCTTGATCTTCTCGGTTGGCGCCTGGACTTCGGCCTGCCCGTCGATGACCTTCAGCCCGTCCTGATTCACCGCCAGGCAGTCGAACACAATATGGTGATTGTGATCGTACTTCTCGCGGCAGGTCACGGTGATGGTCAGCGTGTCGCCAATCGTGATCGGACGCCAGAAGTTGAGGTTCTGCGAAACGTACACCGTGCCCGGTCCGGGAAACTCGGTGCCCAGTACGGTGGAGATCAGCGTGCTGCCCCACATGCTGTGGCCCACCACCTCGCGGAACTGGCTGGAACGTGCGTATTCCGTATCGACATGGGTGGGGTTCACATCGCCCGACATCACCGCGAACAGGTGGATGTCGTCCGGGCGCAGGGTGCGCACCAACTGTGAATGATCTCCGACCTTGATCTCGTCGTACGTCCGGTTCTGGATGAACTCCTTGACTGCGCTATCCATGCTTGGCTCTCTCTATGTGTGCAATGCAACAAAGCCCATTCTAACGTTGTTTGTTAACCTGTGTGTGACCAGGGTCATGTTCGTCCAAGGTGGGGGTGGAAGCGGCTTGCAGTGTTGCAAAAAAGCCCACCGACAGGCCGTGCAGGGCACGCTGGGCGCCTGTCCGTTGCGCCCGTATCGGGTCGGGGTTGAGCTGCCTGCGTGCTAGAATCCGCCCTTTTCGGCAGGTGTTCACGAATGGCGTCTTCGGCTTTCATGGATGTGGTGATTCTGGCTGCCGGCAAGGGTACGCGCATGCGTTCCGCGTTGCCCAAGGTGCTGCAGCCGCTGGCCGGACGGCCATTGCTGGCCCATGTCATCGATACGGCCCGGGCGCTGTCGGCGCGGCGAATCTGCGTGGTGCATGGGCACGGCGCAGATGCGGTGCGCGAGGCCATGCAGGGCGACGACCTGCTGTGGGCGCTGCAGTCCCCGCAGCTCGGCACCGGGCACGCCGTGCAGCAGGCCATGCCGCTGCTCGATGGCGAAGGCACGGTGCTGGTGCTGTATGGCGATGTGCCGCTGATGGCCGAAACCAGCCTGCGCCGGCTGCTGGCCGTGTCCGGGCCGGAAGTGCTGGGCCTGCTGACCGTCACCCTGGACGATCCACAGGGGTATGGCCGCATCGTGCGCGATGGCGCAGGGCGTGTGCTGCGCATTGTCGAACAGAAGGACGCCTCCGCCGATGAGCGCGCGATTCGCGAGGTCAACACCGGCATCCTCGCCGCGCCTGCTGCCCGCCTGCGGGCATGGCTGGCTCGCCTGTCGAATGACAATGCCCAGGGCGAGTACTACCTGACCGACATCATCGCCATGGCGGTGGCCGACGGCGTGAGCATCCAGGCCGTGTCACCCGATTCGGCCACCGAAACGCTCGGCGTCAACGACAAGCAACAGCTTGCCGGGCTGGAGCGTGCGTACCAGTTGCAACAGGCCAACCGGCTGCTCGAACAGGGCGTGACCCTGCTCGATCCGGCGCGTTTCGATCTGCGCGGCCAGCTCACCTGCGGGCAGGATGTGGAAATCGATGTGGGCTGCGTGTTCGAAGGGCAGGTCGAACTGGGCGACCGGGTGCGCATCGGTCCGCATTGCGTCATCCGTAATGCGCGCATTGGCGCAGGCACCCAGATCGCCGCGTTTTCGCATGTGGACCACAGCCAGATCGGCGAGGCTTGTGTGATTGGTCCGTATGCGCGCACCCGTCCTGGCACCGTGCTCGGGCGTGAAGTGCATGTCGGCAACTTTGTCGAGATCAAGAACAGCCACATCGACGACGCCTCCAAGGCCAATCATCTGGCCTATGTGGGCGATGCCGATGTCGGCAAGCGGGTGAACATCGGTGCCGGCACCATCACCTGCAATTACGACGGTGCCAACAAGTACCGCACCACCATCGGCGACGATGCCTTCATCGGCTCGGACACCCAGCTGGTGGCCCCGGTCAGCGTCGGCGCCGGCGCCACCCTGGGGGCGGGCACCACCCTGAGCAAGGACGCACCCGCCGGCCAGCTCACCGTCTCCCGCGCCCGCCAGATCAGCCTGCCCAACTGGAAGCGGCCGGTCAAGAAGACCACCCCCTGACCCGACCTGAACGGAGAGCCTCGCCATGTGCGGCATCGTAGCGGCCATTGCCACTCAAAACGTGGTGCAAGTCCTGATCGAAGGCTTGCGCAAGCTGGAATATCGCGGTTATGACTCTGCCGGTGTGGCCGTCATCGCCGATGGCCTGAAGCGCCTGCGCTCCACCGGACGGGTGGCCGAACTCGCGGCGCGCGCCGAAGCCGATGCCCTGTCCGCGACCGTCGGCATCGCGCACACCCGCTGGGCCACCCATGGCGTGCCCTGCGAGCGCAACGCCCACCCCCATGTATCGGCCGGGCTGGCCGTGGTGCACAACGGCATCATCGAAAACTTCGAGCAAATCCGCGAGCGCCTGCAGGCCGAAGGCTATGTCTTCGAGTCCGAAACCGATACCGAGGCCATTGCCCACCTGGTGCACAGCATGCTGGCAGGGGGGGCAGATCTGTTCGAGGCCGTGCGGCGGGCCACCAACGAGCTGGTCGGGGCCTATGCGATTGCGGTGGTCATGGAGCACGACCCGTTTCGCGTCATCGTCGCCCGGCGCGGTTCGCCGCTGCTGCTCGGCGTGGGCGAGGAGGGGATGTATGCCGCCTCCGACACCGCTGCGCTGCTGCAGGTCACCCGCAAGGTGGTGTATCTGGAAGATGGCGACCTTGCCGAACTGCGTCGCGACGCCTGGCGCATCGTGCGCCCCGACGGCAGCCCGGTCGAACGCGACATGCATCTGTCCAGCCTGTCTGCCGACGCGGTCGAGCTGGGGCCGTATCGCCACTACATGCAGAAAGAAATCTTCGAACAGCCCCAGGCGATTGCCAACACGCTGGAAATCATCGCCGGCGGCGCCGGCATCAGCCCCAACCTGTTCGGAAGCGAAGCCCGGCAGGGGCTGGACGGGGTCCGGCAGGTGCTCATCATCGCCTGTGGCACCAGCTACCATGCCGGCCTGGTGGCCCGTTACTGGCTGGAGTCGATTGCCGGCCTGCGTTGCACCGTGGAAATCGCCAGCGAATACCGCTACCGCGAATCGGTGTCCGACCCCGACACCCTGGTGGTGGCCATTTCCCAGTCCGGCGAAACTGCCGACACCCTGGCCGCGCTCAAGCACGCCCGTGCGCTCGGCATGACGCGCACGCTGGCGATCTGCAATGTGCCCGAGTCTGCCATCGTGCGCGAGGCGCGGCTGCGCTTCATCACCCGCGCCGGCCCCGAAATCGGCGTCGCCTCCACCAAGGCCTTCACCACCCAGCTCGCCGCGCTCGCGCTGCTCACCCTGACCCTGGCCCGGCAGCAGGGCCGGCTCAACGAGGAGGCCGAAGCGCAGGCCCTCAATGCGCTGCGCCATCTGCCGGTGGCGGTGCAAAAAGTGCTTGAACTCGAACCCGAGATCGAACGCTGGGCGCAGCGCTTCGCAGCCAAGCAGCACGCGCTCTTCCTCGGCCGTGGCCGCCACTGGCCGATTGCCATGGAAGGTGCGCTGAAGCTCAAGGAAATTTCCTATATCCATGCCGAAGCCTACGCTGCCGGCGAACTCAAGCACGGCCCGCTGGCGCTGGTGGATAAGGACATGCCGGTCATCGCCGTCGCGCCGGCCGACGAACTGCTCGAAAAACTCAAGTCCAACCTGCAGGAAGTCCGCGCGCGGGGTGGCGAGCTGTACGTGTTTGCCGATGCGGGCTGCGAGATTGTGGAAAGCGAAGGCGTGCACATCCTGCAACTGCCCGAACATTACGGCATGCTCTCCCCGGTGCTGCATGTGATCCCGCTGCAACTGCTGTCCTATCACGCCGCGCTGGTGAAAGGGACCGACGTGGACAAACCCCGGAATCTGGCAAAAAGCGTGACGGTGGAGTGATGGCCGGACAGGGGGGCTGCATCCCTTCATGTGCATCCCTCCCATCCTTGTGACAATATGTCGCCTGCCGTGACTGTGTGCCACGAAGGATTCGATGATCTGCTCCCTGCCCGAGAACGAGAATGAGCGCCTGGCGGCGTTGCATGGCCTGGGTATTCTCGACACGCCGGCCGAGGTGGCCTTTGACAACCTGACGCAGCTTGCGGCGGATCTGTTCGAGACGCCGATGGCGCTGGTGTCGCTGGTCGACCGGGAGCGGCAGTGGTTCAAGTCGCGTTTCGGATTGTGCGCGGCGCAGATGCCCAGGGAAGGGTCGTTCTGCACGCATGTGGTGCGTGACGACAGTGTGCTGGTGGTGGAGGATGCGGCGGCCGATCCGCGCTTTGCCGACAATCCGCTGGTGGTCGGTGGGCCATGCCTGCGTTTCTATGCCGGCGCGCCGGTGCGCTCCGAGGCCGGTTTCGTGCTGGGTACCCTGTGCGTGCTCGACAGCCGCCCCCATGTGTTCGACGAGGCCGCGCGGCGGCGTCTGCAGTTGCTCGCCCGGCAGGTGGAGCAACTCATCAGCCTGCACCGGCGTGGCCAATTGCTGGATCGTGAAACTCGCAACACCTTGCGCAGCAATGCGCGCTATCAGGCCATCATCCAGGGGGCTGCGGCCGGCATCGTGCGCATCAACGGACGCGGACGCATGCTGGAGGTGAATCGCTTTGCGCTGGACATGCTCGGTTACCGGGCCGATGAGCTGGTGGGGCGCAATGTCAGCATGCTGATGCCGGCGCGCTGGGGCGAGTCGCATGATGCCTATCTGGAGGCGTACCAGCGCACCGGTCAGGCGCGGGTGATCGGCAAGGGGCGAGAGGTGGAGGCGCTGCATCGGGACGGTCACGCGATTCCGGTGCATCTGGCGGTGAGCGAAGTGGTGTATGCCGACTGCGCGGACGCCGATGTGGAGGGGGCGCAGGGCGCGGCCCGTGAGTCGCGCGAATTCATCGGCATCCTGTCCGATCTGCGCGAGGTGCATGCAGCGCGGGCGCGCGAACAGCATGAGCGTGCGTTGCTGCAGGTGCTGCATCAGGGTCTCACCGATTATCGTGCCCTGCTGTCGGGCAATACCTTGTGGGGCTTCCTGAAGCAGGCCCTGTGCGAGCTGACCGGCAGCAATTATGGCCTGATTGGCGAGGTGGTCAGCCAGAATGGCGAGCCGGCGCTGAAGCTTCATGCCATCACCGACCTGTCGTGGAGCGACGAGTCGCAGCGCCTGATGGAGCGGCTGGTGCGGGGCGACATGATGCTCACCAACCCGCACAGCCTGCTCGGACGGGTGTTTGCCGGGGGCGAGGTGGTGCTGAGCAATGAGGTCGCAAGCGATCCGCGCCGCAGCGGTTTGCCGCCCGGCCATCCGGCGCTGACCCGTTATCTGGGGGTGCCGATCATGGACGAAGGCGCGGTGATCGGCATGTATGCGATCACCAACGCCCGCGATGACTACGATTCATCGCTGGTGAGCTGGCTGGAACCGTTCACGACCACCTGCGCGCTGCTGATCAACTTGTACCGCCAGCTCAACGAGCGAAGCGAACGCGCCCAGCTGCTGGAAAATCTGGTGGCCGAGCGCACCGCCGAACTGGCCTGGTTGTCGAATCAGGACCCCCTCACCGGCTTGCCCAACCGGCGGGCCATGCTGGCGCGCATCGGTGACCGGGTGCGGGCCGGGCAGGCAGCCGTGTATTTCCTGGCCTTCGACGGCGTGGGCGATATCGCCGGCATGTATGGGTATGCGATTGCCGATGCGCTGGGGCAGGCCGTGGCCCGCCGGCTCGGGGTGTTTGCCGACAGCCTGCCCGAGGGGGTGCTCGGGGTGTGGAACAGCGCCGAGTGGTTGCTGTTGTGCAGTGTGGTCGATGACGCTGCCCAGCAGGACATCGCACGGCAGGTGCTCGCGTTGTGCGCCCACCCCTTCGAGGTGGAAGGCATGTCGCTGTATGTGCATGCGCGCATCGGCGTGGGGCAGGCCGATGCGGGGTGCACGGCCGAGCAACTGGTGCGCCGTGCGGCCCTGGCGCTGCCTGTGCCGAGCGCTGCCGAAAGCTGGCAGGATTACAGCCCGGCGCTGGAAAGTGCGCTGGTGCGCCGCACCGAGTTGCGCGATGCGCTGCGCCATGCGATTGCCGGCAATGAGCTGTTCCTGTTGTTCCAGCCCAAGGTGGACCCGCGCAGCGGCGCGGTGATGGGCGCCGAGGCGCTGGTGCGCTGGGACAGCCCGTCGCTGGGTCGGGTGTCTCCGGCCGAGTTCATTCCGCTCGCCGAGGCCAGTGGCGAGATCGAGGCCATCGGCAACTGGGTGATCGACCGGGCGCTCGCCTGCCTGAAGCGCTGGCAGCAGCAGGGCGCGGTCGGGCCGGCGTTCACGCTCGCGGTGAACGTGGCCAGCGTGCAGTTGATGCGCGCGGACTTTGCGGCCAACCTGATCGAGCGGGTACGGGCCAGCGGCGTGTCGCCCACCAATCTTGAGCTGGAAGTGACCGAGTCGGGGTTGATGCAGGACATGAAGCTGGCGATGCGCCAGTTGCAAGCCCTCTCCGCCGCCGGCATGCGGGTGGCGATAGACGACTTCGGCACCGGTTATTCCTCGCTGGCCTACCTGAAGTCGCTGCCGGTGTCGGTGCTGAAGATCGACAAGGCCTTTATCCAGGAACTGCACTGTAGCCCACAGGACCAGCGCCTCACCGGTACGGTGATCGACATGGCGCGGCACTTTGGCTTCACCACCGTGGCCGAAGGGGTGGAACTGCCCGAGCAGTTGCTGTGGTTGCTGGAAATGGGCTGCGATCTGGTGCAGGGCTTTTTGTATGCGCCGCCGCTGAAGGAGTCGGTGTTGCTCGACCGGGTGCGACGTGGTTTTGGCCGGGAGGAGGCGTGAGTTTCGTTCGGGGTGTGCTCCTGCTGCTGGGGGGGCTGATGAGCAGTCTGCCGGCCGGGGCAGGGCAGCAGCAGGTGATGGGGGTTGGGGCGTTCTGGCCGCTGGTCGAGTATCTGCGTGCCCATCCGGGGCAGGAGGCGTTGAGTGCCCGCCTGGCCCACCGGGTGGCGGAGCCGGCCCGGCCTGTCACGCCGCGTCTGGAGCGGCCGCTGCGCATCGCGGTGGTGTATCCCGGCGTGCAGATTTCCGATTACTGGTGGCGCAGTCTGAGCGTGCTGCGCGCACGGCTCGATGAACTGGACCTGCCCTACCAGCTGGACACGTATTTGAGCGGTCCCGGCGTGAATGCGGTGGATCAGCAGCTCGATCAGGTGCGGCAGGCACTGGAGAGCGACCCCGACTACCTCATTTATACCTTGTCCACCGCCGCGCAGAAGGCGATTGTCGAGCGTTTGCTGGCGCGTGGGCGGCCCCGCGTGATCCTGCAGAACATCACCACTCCGGTGCGTGACTGGGCCGGCATGCAGCCTCTGCTGTATGTGGGTTTCGACCATGCGCAGGGCAGCCGCTTGCTGGCGGCCGAGCTGCGTGGCAGCAATGAAGCGGGGGGCTATGCGATGCTGCTGCCCGACCGTGCGCTGCTTGGTCGCATGCGCGGTGATCCTCTGGTCGAGGCCCTGAACGGCAGCCGGCTGCAGTTGCGCGAGGTGTATGTGACCGGTTTCGATGCGCAGCGCATCGAGGCGGCCACCCGCGATGCGCTGACCCGCCATGCCGATCTGCGTCTGCTGGTGGCCACCACCACCGATCTGGCGCTGGGGGCGCTGAGGGTGCGCGACGAACCGGCTTACCGGCGGCGCAGCCTGCTGGTGAGTGCCTGGGGCGGCGGCGAGGCCGAATTGGCAGCGCTGATGCAGGGGCGGCTGGATCTGACGGTGATGCGTCACAATGATGACAACGGTGTGGCCATGGCCGAGGCCATCGCGCTGGATGCGCAGGGCCGGAGTCATGAGGTGCCGACCGTATTCGCGGGCGGCCTGTCGGTATTGACCCGCGAGACGGCCCGCGAAACCCTGCGGGCACTGGCGGCACACGCTTTCCGCTATTCGGGGGTGCCGGAGGGGCTGAAGTGAAGCTGCTCGGAACCTTGACTCGCCGGGTCGGGCTCGCGCTGGCAGCAGCCATGCTGTTGCTGGGGGCGCTGGCGCTGGGGCTGGCGCTCGATGGCGCACGTCATCTGGTGCAGCATGAAACTCGGCTGAGCTTTGACACCAGCGCTGCGCTGGCCAACCTGATCGTGGAGCAGGACTTGCACGGTGCCGAGCGTCTGCTCGCCGAGATGGCCGGCAACGCGGCCTTGCTGCAGGCGGTGGCCGGGCAGGACCGCCCCGAGGCGCTGGACCGGCTGCGTGCGTTGCGCGACCTCGATGAACGGGGGCTGTTCGATGTGCTGCTGCTGAGCCTGCCGGATGTGCCGCGCTGGGTGGAGGCCGGGCTGGCGCTGAGTTCGCCCGAGCTCTACGAAGCCGCCCGTGCCGCCGAAGTGCTGTCGCGGGAATGGACACTCTTTTCCGGGACGGATGGCGAGGGGATGCCGCGCGTGTTGCTGATGCACGCCCGGCCGATGACCGATGCCGCCACCGGACGGGTGATTGCGCACCTGCGTGGCGGGCTGGAGTTGAGCGGCAACCTGACCCTGCTCAACCGCATTCGGCAGGCGGCCGGGCTGGAGGCGGTGGGCTTGCGCTTGGGCGAGGCGCTGATTGCAGTGAGTCCTCCGGCGTGGGCGGAGGCCCTGGGCAGTGCCGCGCCCTTGCCGTCCGGTGCGGAGCACGCCAACCGGGTGGCCGAGCGCGTGGCGGCGTTGCCCGGTCTGGACGAGCCGTTGCATGTTGTGATGGCACTGCCGGAAGGCGCCGGGCTGACGGATGCATTCCGGGGGCGTGCCCTGCTGTTCGGTCTGGCGGTGGTGCTGTTGTTGTCCCTGCTGTTCATGGTGCTGACCAGGCAGATCACCGTGCCACTCAACAGCCTGGCACGGCAGGCGCGCGAAATGGCGAGGCATCCGGATGCCGGGTTGAGCGTGCCATCCGGGCATGCGGGCGACGAGATCGGCAGTCTGGTGGGGTCCTTCAACCAGCTGGTGCAGTCGATTGCCGCCAGCGAGCAGCGCTTTCGGGCTGCGTTCGAGCAGGGCTTCCTGCTGGCCGGCATGGTGGACCGCAATGGTGTGTTGCTGTCGGTGAATCAGGCTGCGTTGAGCATGATCGCCGCGCGTGAGCAGGATGTGATTGGTCGGTCCTTTGTCGACACGCCCTGGTGGGCGGGTAACCCGGAGCAGCAGGCGCGCCTGCGGGCGGCACTGGAAGATGCGCTGCGCGGCCGGGTGACGTCCTTTGAAGCGACCCATTCCACTGCGGAAGGCGGGATTGCGACGGTGATCTTCAATGCCTCGCCGGTAGAGCTGGGAGGACAGCGGGGAGACCAGCGTCAGGTGCTGGTCACCGCGCTGGACATCACCGAGCGCAAGCAGGCCGAAGAGCGGATTCACATGCTTGCCTTTTACGACTCGCTTACCGGCCTGCCCAACCGGCGGCGATTGCTCGACCAGCTGGCCGATTTCCGGGCGCGCAAGGCAGCGGCTGGCGAGCATGGCGCATTGATCTTCATCGATCTGGACGACTTCAAGCTGCTCAACGACACCCGGGGGCACCATACCGGCGACCGTCTGCTGGTTGAGGTGAGCGACCGGCTGCGCGTGTTGCTCGACGGCCGTGCAACGGTGGCTCGTTTTGGTGGCGATGAGTTCGTGGTGCTGCTGGAAGCGCTGCCGGCCGAAAGCGCGCCAGCACACGCGCATGCGGCCGGGGTGGCCAGCGCGATTCATGCCCGGCTGGCCGAGCCTTACATGCTTGACGGGCGCGATTATCATGGCACGCCGAGCATCGGGGTGAGCGTGTTTCGTGGTGCCGAGGCGAGCATGGACGAACTGCTCAAGCGGGCCGACATGGCCATGTATGAGGCCAAGGCGGGCGGGCGCAATGCGGTGCGCTTCTTCGATCCGCGCATGCAGGCGAACCTGAGCGCACGCACGGAACTGGAGGCCGACATGCGCCAGGCGTTGCGCGAGCGCCAGTTTCTGCTGCACTTTCAGCCGCTGGTGCGCGAGGGCGTGGTGGTGGGGGCCGAGGCGTTGCTGCGCTGGCCGCATCCGCGCCACGGGCTGGTTTCGCCGGTGCAGTTCATCCCGGTGGCCGAGGAAACCGGCCTCATCGTGCCGATTGGCGAGCATGTGCTGCACGAGGCCTGCCGCTGGGCACGGCGCTGGCAGCTACGGGTGGCCGAACAACACGGGCGCCTGCCGGTGGTGGCGATCAATGTCAGCGCGCGCCAGTTTCGCAGCGTGGATTTTGTCGACCGGGTGGCACTGGCCCTGCGGCACAGCGAGGCCGACCCGGCTGGCATCAAGCTGGAGTTGACCGAAAGCGTGGTGCTGGAAAACTTCGACGATTCGATCGCCAAGATGCACGCGTTGCGTGGGCTGGGGGTGGGGCTGGCAATCGACGATTTTGGCACCGGCTATTCATCCCTGACCTACCTGAAGCGCCTGCCGGTGGATCAGATCAAGATCGACGCCAGCTTTGTGCGCGACCTGCCGGAAGACCAGAACGACGCGGTGATTGTGCGCGCCATCATTGCGATGGCGGCAAGCCTCAGCCTGGATGTGGTGGCCGAGGGCGTGGAGACCGCCGAGCAACTCGATTTTTTGCGCCATGAGGGTTGCCCCGTGATGCAGGGCTACCTGTTCGGCCGGCCGATGCCGCCGGAAAGCTTCGAAGACGGCTTTCTGGACGCCGAGCTCAGTCCGCAGGCCAGTTGATTTCGGGCAGGCTTTCGTAAGCGGGGCGGGCCAGCAGGTAGCCCTGGAACAGGGATACCCCCGCCTTGCGCAGGTGTTGCAGCTCTCCCGGCGTTTCCACGCCTTCGGCCACGACGCCGATGCCCAGGCTGTTGCACACGCCCAGAATGCCGGAGACAATCGCCTGACGCACCGGATTGGTGTCGATATGGCGCACCAGCTCCATGTCCAGCTTGATGATGTCGGGTTGAAACTCCGCCAGCAGGTTCAGCCCCGAGTAGCCCGCGCCGAAATCGTCGATGGCGGTCATGAAGCCCTGCCGGCGATATTCGGTGATGATGCGCTTCAGGTGCTCGCGATCCACCACCCGTTCGTTTTCGGTGATCTCGAAGATCAGCCGATGGGTGGGAAAGTTGTACCGCTCGGCCGCCTGCAGTGTTGCCCGTATGCAGGTGGCGGCCTCGTACACGGCGTTGGGCAGAAAGTTGATGCTCACATGGGTGTCCATGCCCAGTCGTGCGGTCAGTTCGACGGCCTTCACCCGGCAGGCCTGGTCAAAGGCATAGCGATTGTCATCGGTGACCGCCCCCAGCACCTCGGCAGCGCCCCCGCCTTGGGTGCCGCGCACCAGCGCTTCGTACGCGAAGATCATGCGTGAGTTCACATCGACGATGGGCTGGAAGGCCATGCTGAAGTCGAGCGGAAAGGCCTCACCGTTCTGGCAGGCACGGCAGGGCGGAAGACCGGATGGGGGCTGGATCATGAGAGTACCTGCACGCCTTTGCGTCGGGATGTTCTGCATGTTAGCGCAGCTCCGCGCGTTATGGGCAGCAAACGCGGCATTGAGGAATGCTATGGTCCGGTGTCGGCTGTGCATGAAAGCGCGCCCCCGGAAAACAATTTTTCTGCCCGGGGCTTGACCCATGCCCGGCCTTTTCGGCTATACTTCGCGACCTTTCCAGCCTCGTACGAAGCGCGCTGCATGCGTCGCACAGATATCCCGGCTGGCGGGCCTTGGTGGTGAAATTGGTAGACACGCTATCTTGAGGGGGTAGTGGCGCAAGCCGTGCGAGTTCGAGTCTCGCCCAAGGCACCAGACATCCAGGACGCTCCCACGCGTCCGTCGTTCTTCAGCCATTCCGGCTATCCATAATCTGAATTACTGTAGCACGTTAAGGCAACTGCCCACGGCCCGTGAGTAGGCTGCGAGGCATGCCTGAACCGGGTGTTGCAGCCCCTGCGCACGCTGCCGTGCGGCCGCCAGGGGCTTGAACGGCGTGTCACCTGGCCTGCGATTCGCGAGTGGCCGGTGTCTGGGTGCCTTCGCGTGCGCTGCCGGTTTGCTCGTGAGGGGCAGGAGGCGTACTGTCGGCTGCCTGTGTGGGCGCCGTGCCGGAGTGGGGTTCCGTGTTCGGACTTCGGAAACGTTCGCTGCGCGCGCCTTCCTTGCGGTCCAGCCTGTCCAGGCCGGGTGAGATTGCGTTTTGCGGAGCGGCGTCGTTGAGGCGTGCGTTCATCTCGGGTGGCTGGCCGGGAATCAGTACGGCGGGGGGGCGCTCGCCGGCAGGAGTCCCATCCTCGGAGGCGGCATCCTGACCCGTATTCAGGATCACCGGCAGACCGTCCTTGCCACCGATGATGATGATCTTGCTGTTGTGCGAGGTGGCCAGCGCCATGGTGGCGTCGATGCCGCGCAGTCGCAGGTACTCCTCGGTGATCGTTTTGGCCACGATGTCCTGGAATTCGCGAATCCCCTCGGCCTCGATGCGCTTGCGTTCGCGTTCCTTCTCTTCGCGGGCGATGCGGAAATCGTATTCCAGCATCACCTGATACTGCTCGGTCTTGCGTTCGATGGCTTCGGCCACCCGCTCGGGCAGCGCCACGCTGCGGATGAGCACATCCTCCACGCTGACCAGGCGCCCCTGAAAGCTCTGGTTGATGAGCGAGGAGCCCAGTTCATTGACCATTCGTTCCAGAATCTCGGCCTGTATGAAGGCGCGGGTTTCGGTGTACAGCTGCTCCGGGGTGTAGCGCGAGATCAACTCCCGGGCGTGTGAGCCAATCTCCGGATACACCAGGATTTCCGCGTAATTGGGCCCCACCAGCTTGTGCAGCATGCCCGAGGTTTCGGGGTTGATGCGATAGCGCACGGCGATGTCGACCTGCATCGCCAGACCGTTGGAGGAAATGGTGTCGTAAATACGGGCGTTGTTCTGCAGGCGCGCGTCATAGACGTACATTTCGTCCCACGGAAAGATCAGGTGCATGCCTTCGCCATAGGTTCGGTCGACCACCGTGCCGCCGAAAAAGCGCAGCCACAGCACACCGGTGTGACCGGCCGGAATGGTGATGAACATCTGTGGTGCCAGCGCGATCAGTGCCAGCACGATGAAGAACAGGAAGATGTACAACGAAGTGGCATTGCGCTTCAGCCAGCGTTTCACGGCCTGCCACGGGCGGCCCAGTGTGGCGGCCCAGCGCCGTTTTTCCATCGGCGCGATGGCTGCATCCATCGTGTCAGCCATCGCGATGCTCCTTGTGGGTCGTGCCTGCGCTCATCGGTGGCTTCAGTCCAGGTTCAGGTCTTTCAGGCGTCTGCGGGCCTCGCGGGACGGGCGGCCCACCAGTTGAATCAGGAAGTCGCCGACGGGTGTGATCAGCATCGCGACGATGAAGTGCCCCAGAAAGCCGAAGGCAGTATGCCGGCCGATCAGGCCGCACAGCAGGCAGGCGGTGACGTACAGAACCAGCGTGACGATAGGCATGGCATCTCCATCGGCGGACGGCGAATCGACTCGTCCGGACGGCTCATGGTGGGTGGATGAAAGCCGTGCGGCAAGCGAATGCGGCTCCCATTCCGGATATTCGGTTGTCCGGAATGGAACTGCGCACTGTAAACATTTGTATGCAGGCCTGCAATCGATGCTTGGCAGCATGCGCACTTGAAACCCCGCGCCATCGCTACAATGCGCGTTGGGGTGACGTCCCGGTGTGCCCGAACCGACAGCCGGATGGCAGGAGAGCCGTGAAACTATCCACAAAGATCGCTTGGGCGCTGGCCGTGGCGCTGGCTGCGGCGCTGTCGCTGGCGACGGTCCTGAACGTGCTGCGCTTCGAGGAGACGGTGCACCGCCTGCTCGGCCAGCGTCTGGAGGTGATGCTGGTCGAGGTTGAGCGGGAGTTGCTGAGCGGGCTTGACCTGGGGTTGCGGCTGGCGAACATGGAAAGCCTGCCGCTGATGTTGCAGCGCCGGCTGCAGATGGACCCGGATCTGATGGCGCTGGAGGTGTTTGCCTGCGACGGGCGGCTGCTGGCGCGTGCCGCACGTGCGCAGGCGGGCGGGCCGCAGCCGCTTGCAGCGCTGCCCGTGGGACGTACGGTTCAGTACACGGAGACGTACGTGCAGGCGAGTGTGCCTTTGCTCGACGGCCTCAGCCAGTGTGCCGGGGCACTGCGCCTGACGCTGGATGCCGGCGCCCAGCATGCCTTGGTGGCGCGTGCCGGAGCGACGCTCTGGCGCGCGGCGGCATGGGGCATGCTGGCCCTGCTGCCGGTGTGGGGTTTGCTGTTCTGGCAAATGCGCCAGCGCGAGCGCCTGTTCCGGCGCCTGCTCGACGATGTGCACAGTCTGGAAAACGGTGTGCCGGCGCCCTTCACCCTGGACGAGCGGGGGGCGCTCACCCAGGACGAGCGGAACATGCTGTCGGCCTACCGGCAGGCGCGCGAACCGCTGCTGGCCGGTGAGGTACCGCCATGGGCCTCGATCCGGACGGAAGACTGGGCTTCGACAGGCTCGACCCGAACGGAGGACGGGCGGGCCGGGACGGCCGGTGAGCGCCCCCCGGGCAGCTTGAGGCGGTTGATGGTGGTGGGCGCGCTGGCGCTGGTGCTGGCGCTGGGGGGGATTTCCTGGCGGGCGATCCTGCTCGCCGAGCAGGATTTGTGGGCCGAGATGAACCGCAAGGCGGCGCTGGAAAGCCTGGTGCTGGGCGAGAAGCTGGAGCGGGCGCTGGGGTATGGCATTCCATTCGAGGGTCTGCTGGGTTTCGAGGCCGTGTTTGCCGGGCTGAAAGCGGGCGATGACGATCTGGCGTTCGCGGCGATTGTCGCGCACGACGGTCGTCTGCTGCATGTTGCCGGCGCGATGCCCGGGGAGGTGGCTGCGGCGAGCGCGCATGACGAGGCTTTCAGGGTTTGGCTGGTGGAGGCCCACATATTGACCGAGCGCGTACTGCCGGAAGGGGCCCGTCTGCTGCTGGCGCACGACCGGGCTGCGCTGAGCCGGCCGGTGACCGACAATCTGGTCGATATCGGCATCATCCTGCTGGTGGCCCTGGCCTTGTCCTTCGAGTGGATGCTGCTGGTGACCATGCTCAATGTGGTGCTGCCGGTTCGGGTCGCCACCCGGGTGCTGGAGCGCACCGGACGGGGACGCTTCGACCTCAGTTACGGGCAGGGCCTGTCCTCCGAGGTGGGGCGCCTGATGGAGGGCGTCAACCGGCTGATCGCCCGTGCCGCACACAGGGTGGGCGCCCGTCCGCAGACACACCGCGAGCCGAGGCTGGTGGGCGTGCGCCTGCTGGCGTTCATGTTCGTGTTTGCAGAGGAGTTGGCCCGGCCGGTGATGCCGGCGTTTTTTGCGGGTTTTGGCGGCGCCGGGCTGGACGGGCATATGGTTGCCGGCATGGTGATGGCGGTTCAGCTGCTCACGGTGGCGCTGGCCATGCCGCTGTGCAGTCTGCTGCAGGGGCGGATGGGGGCGCGGCGGATGTATCTGAGCGGGGCGGTGCTGGCCACTGCCGGACTGTTCGCCACGGCCTATGCGCCGGACCTGCTCTGGCTGCTGCTGTGCCGAATGCTGTCCGCGCTGGGCTACGCGACGGCTTTTGTGGCCTGCCAGGGGCATGTGCTCGGGGCCACCGACGACTCCAATCGCGCGCAGGGCACGGCGATGATGGTGGCGGGCATCATGCTGGCCGACATCTGCGGACCGGCCGTGGGCGGCATTGTGGCCAACCATGTGGGGCATGAGGCCACGTTCATGCTGGGAGGCGCGATGGCGGCGCTGTCGGTGGGGCTGGCCCTGCTGCTGATGGATCCGCCCCGGACGGATGTGCCGGCCCCCCCGCGCCCGACACGGGCCGCCTTCGTCGGTTTGCTGGGCAACCGGCCGCTGCTGGGGCTGCTGATGTTTGCGGCCGTGCCGGCGAAACTGATCCTGAGTGGCTTCCTGTACTACCTGGTGCCGTTGAGTCTGTATCAGGCTGGGGCGAACATGGCCGAGGTCGGACGGGTGATCATTCTGTATGGCTTGGGCGCGTTTGCGACCGGCTGGTTGATTGCACGCTGGAGCGATCGTCGGCAGGCCGAGTTGCGGGTGGTCGGCGCGGCTGCGACGGTGAGTGCGTTGGCGCTGCTGATGGCCGGTCTGCGCCCGGACATGTTGGTGATGGCCCTTGCTGTGGTGGTGCTGGGCGTGGCGCAGGGGGCGTCGATTCCGGCGCAGATGGCGGGGGCGATGCGTCTGGCCCAGCCATTGGTGGCGCAGCATGGCACGGGGCCGCTGCTGGCGGTGATGCGCCTGACCGAGCGGTTGGGCGCAGCGGCAGGCCCCTTGCTGGCGGCCGCACTGACCCTGTGGTTCGGGTTTGACCAGGCGGTACTGATGCTGGCGGCCCTGGCCTTGTTGTGCGTGCTTGGCCTGCGCTGGACACAGTCGGACGTTCGGGAGCGTGCACATGAAACGAGGTGAGCAGGCGGGGCTCCGCAGTACGCGTCGCCGTCGGCTCCTGCAGGGGCTGGCCGGCCTCATGGGGACGGTCTGGGGGCCGCTGCCCGGCACGGTGCGCGCGGTGGAGCCGCAAGCGGTCGTCCGGCCTGCGCGGCCGTTGCGTGTGGCGATGGTGCTGTGGCGTGGCGAAACCGAGGTCGAGCAGGGGTTTCGCGAGCGCATTGCCGAAGCGGGCCTGCCGTTGCGTATCGAAGTGCATGATCTGGCGCGCGACCTGTCTGCGCTGCCCGGCGTGCTGGCACGCCTGCGTGCCGACCCACCGGAGCTGGTGTACACCTGGGGCACCGGGGTGACGCTCGGGGTTGCGGGGCGCCACGAGGAGTCGTTGGCCGGGTTGGCCGGGTTGCCCGGGCTGGACGGTGTGCCGGTGGTGTTCGTGATGGTGGCCGCTCCGGTGGATACCGGCCTGATTCCGGCGGATGGTCGCAGCCGGCGAAACCTGACCGGTGTCTCGCATATTGCGCCGATGGAGGCGCAGATCGCGGCGATCCGGGCGTATCTGCCGATGCGTCGGCTGGGCGTGGTGTACAACTTCGCCGAGCCGGCCTCGCGGGCCAGTCTGTCGGCTTTGAAGGCACTGGGTGGGCAACTGGGTTTCGAAGTCGAGGCGTGGGCGCTGGGGGAAGACGGCCCGGCGCGCGTGGAGGACATTGCGCCGGCGGTGGCGGAACTGGCCGGGCGTGGGGTGGAGGTGCTGTATATCGGCCCCGACAATTTCATCGGCAACCACCGGGATGTGCTGACCGAAGCCGGTTTCAGGTACCGTCTGCCGGCCTTCACGGCCACCGCGCTGGAGGTGCGGGACGGCCAGGCCCTGTTCGGGCTGGTCAGCCGCTATGAGTTGGTGGGCCGTCTGGCGGCAGAAAAGGCGTTGCAGATTCTGCGCGACGGGCGCTCCCCTGAGGACATCCCGATCGAAACGCTGGACCGCTTTGCCTATCTGATTCGCCTGTCGGCCGCGCACCGGTTGGGGCTGTATCCACCGCTGCCCTTGCTGGACTATGCGGAGGTGATCGAGTGAGTGAATGTCGCTGGCTGGACCACGGCCATCTGCCGGAGGTGATCGCCCTGCATGCCGAGGCGCTGCGGGGCGTGCCGGCCGGGCGGGTGGCGCGTGAGCACGATGCTTTCTTTGCCGCACACATGGCCGAGTGCGGCCGGATTGCCGGGGTGTTCGCGCACGGCCGGCTGGTGGCCTATGCGGTGCTTGGTCTGCCCGCTGAAGGGGCGCCGAATTTCGGCGAGGATCATGGCCTGAGTGCGGCAGAGCTGCGCCGGGTGGCGCATCTGGACGGGGTGGCGGTCAGCCCGCCGTGGCGCGGTCGGGGGCTGCAGCGCCAGCTGATCGAGCTGCGCCTGACTCTGGCGCGGGCGCAGGGCAGGGACATTGTGCTGGCGACGGCCGCGCCGGACAACCCGGCGAGTGTCCTGAACCTGCTGCAGGCCGGGCTTCGTGCGCGTGGCCTGCGGCAGCGTTTCGGGGGCTGGCGTTATCTGATGCGCCTCGACCTGCTGGCCGCGCCGCTGCGCTGGCAGGAGGCGGTTCGTTCGCTGTCGTGCGCCGACATCGAGGGCCAGCGCGCGCTGCTGGCGCAAGGCTGGCAGGGGTGTGCGCTCATTGCCGGCCGGGACGATGCGCCCCAGCCGGAGTGGGCAGGTGGGCCGGCGATGCTGTTTCGCCGGCCTGGGCCTGACCCGGTGAGTTGAGCGGGCGTGCTGCCATTCAGCGCGACAGGGCGTCCGGATGGGGCGCCGGCTCGGTGGCCAGCTCCGGGTAGGCTTCGCGCCATGCGCAGGCCTGCGCGCCGCCCTGCCAGTAGCAGGCGGCCCCGTCGTGAAAGGGCAGGAAATTGCCCTTCTGCACCATCTCCTGCGCATCCAGGCTATGCAGGCCGGGATGCATCTCGCGCAGCCGGTCCACATTTTCGTGAATGATGCGGGTGAGCCAATACACCACGTAGGGGCTGGCGCGGGCATCCGCGATGAGTGAGGCCTTGAAGCCGTAGGATTCGATGTCTGCCTGCTGACCGGCGTAGGTGCCGGCCGGCAGGCGTTGGCGGAAGTAGTAGGGGCTGTCGGCAATCAGGCGGTCCACGCCTTCTCCGGTCATGCCCACCAGGCGTGCGTTGCAGCCCTTCAGGGCCTCATTCACCGGGCCCGCCGGGTGGCCGATCCACAGCCCGAAGGCATCGATGTAGTTCTGGCACAGACCGATCACGTTGTAGTCCTGCGCCACCGAGTAGATGCGGCCCAGCGCGGCGGTGTCGATGTTGCTGGCCTCCAGCAGGGCGGTCCACAAGGCCTTCGAGGCAGAACTGTCCGGCCCCACATTGATGCGCTTGCCGCGCAGATCGGCGAGCGAGCGGATGCCCGAGTCTGGGCGGACCACGAGCAGGCCGGTTTCATCGTGGAAGGACATCACCGAACGGGCCTGGGTGGCCTGCCCGGGCGTGCGGGCAAGGTCCCAGTTGTTGTTGGACTGCACCAGCGCGACCTGTACCCGGCCTTCCTGCAGCAGCCGCAGGTTGCTGCCCGCGCCCTGCGAGCGCAGCGGTACGCAGCGGATGCGGTGCTGTTCGTGGGTGCGACGCATCAGGGCGCAGATGGTGCTGGCGGCGCGGAAATAGAAGCCGCTGGTGCTGCCGCTGTAGATCGCCAGAAAGTACTCATCGCTGGTCGGTGCGGTGCCACTGGGGCGAGCGTCGTTGCGCGATGCCTGGTACTGCTGCAGCGGAATGGCATCGGGCTTGAACAGCCCGGGTTGGGGGGGGCTGCCTTGTGCGCTGGCCGGCAAGGCGGTCAGGCAGGCGAGGGTGGCCAGCACCATGAGGCGTCCGGCCCCGCGATGTACTGTCCCCCGTTTGCCCTGCGCCCGGACGCCAGTCTGCGCGCGGCTGGCCTGTCGGGTTGCGCTGTGTGCCGGCGCGGGGAGGGAGGGCTGTGGGGCGATGGAGGGCAAGATGGCATAATCCTCTGACACAGGCTGAAACACTACCATACGTTTCGGCTCCCTTCACGGCCGCTCATCACACCGTTCGGCTTGCTCATGGAATGCCCATCATGTTCTTCCAGCCAGTCGATGTCCTGCCGTGTGAGCATGCGGGGGGCTTGCCCGAAGCCCTGCTGGCCGATGCCGCGCACACCCTGCGGGGTTGGCCGGAGTATCGCGCCACGCCTCTGCTCGGCATGCCCGGCCTTGCACGTGCGCTGGGGCTGGGGCAGGTGTGGGTGAAGGATGAGAGCGCCCGCTTCGGCAAGGGCGGCGTCAAGGCGCTGGGGGCGCCCTACGCCCTGCAACGTCTGCTGCGCACCCATGGCGGGGGGGAGGACTGGTGCGCGGTGGCGGCCACCGACGGGAATCATGGCCTGGCCCTGGCCTGGGCAGCACGTCGGTTGGGTGGGCGGGCACGCATTTTTGTCGGGCAAGGGGTCGATGCGTTGCGCGTGCAGCGCATCCGTGACGAAGGCGCCGAGGTGGTGGCGGTGGCAGGGACCTACGACGATGCGGTGCACGCTGCCGCGCACGCCGCCGGGGCTCCGGGATGCCTGCTGGTGAGCGATACCGATGACACGCCGGGCGATGCGGTGGTGGAGCGCATCATGGCCGGATACGCACTGCTGGGCAGCGAGCTGGCCAGCCAGCTGGATGATCGTCTGGCTATTATTGACCCGGCCCTTGAGCATGCTGTTTCCGTTCGCCCTGAGCTTGTCGAAGGGCGCTGCCGGGACTGGGCTTCGACAGGCTCAGCCCGAACGGTTGGCAGTGACTTTAAGGGCCGGGTTAATAATAACCCGCTGGCCGGTCCGGGTTCGGGTGAGGGCCCCACGCACTTCTTTCTGCAGTGCGGTGTGGGCGGAGTGGCGGCCGGGGTGTTGAGTGGCTTGTTTGCTGCCAGCACGTATCGGCCGAGGGTCATCACGGTGGAACCCGAGCGCGCAGCCTGTGTGCGCGACAGCCTGTGCACCGGGCGGTTGGTGAGCGTGCCGGGCGGGCTGGAGACGCGCATGGTCGGCCTGTCCTGCGGGCGACCGAGCGCGTCGGCCTTTGCTCTGCTCCGGCGGTGGGCGAGTGCGGCATTGACCGTGCCGGAGGCGACCGCTGCGCAGTTGCAGGCACAGCTGTCTGCCGGGGCGTTCGGCGATGCACCGCTGGCCACGGGCGACACGGGCGTGGCCGGGCTGGCGGGGCTGTGGCAGGCTGCGAGCGACCGGCAACTGCGTGAGGCGCTGGGGCTCGATGCGTGCAGCCGGGTGTTGGCGATCAACAGCGAAGGGCCGTTGTGCGCCTGAGGGGGCCGGGGGGCAAGGCAGGGTGTGAGGGTGGCTCAGCCGCGCAGGCAGGCCAGACGTCCGTCGCGCATCTGATACAGGCGGTCCGCCTGGTGGAACCAGCGGTCGTCGTGGGTGACGCAGATGATGATCTTGCCCTGCGCCTTCAGCTCAGGCAGTAACTGCTCGTAGAACACTGTGCGGAAATGCGGGTCCTGGTCGGCGGCCCATTCGTCCAGCACCAGCACGGGCTTGTTTTCCAGCAGGGCCGCGATCAGCGCCACCCGCTTGCGCTGCCCCTGGGACAAGTCGAGGGTGGAGAAGGCATGACCTTCGAGCGTCACCTTGTGGTCGATTTCCATGGTTTTCAGCAGGGTGCGCACGCGCTCGGGGTCTGGCGTGTCCAGGCCGTGCAGTTCGCGAAACAGGTGGTAGTCCGCCAGCACGGTGGCGAACTGGTCGCGGTAGGCTTGCAGCTGTTCATGGCGTACCGGCGCTTGATTGACCGTGATGCAGCCCTCGTCAGGGGGGCGCAGCCCGGTGAGCAGGCTGATCAGGGTGGACTTGCCCGAACCGTTGCCGCCGGTGATGAAGCTGATTTCTCCCGCCCGGAAGCAGGCCTCCAGCGGTCCGATCGCAAAGCCTTGGCTGCCGCTGCCGTCCGGGTACGCGAAGCGCAGGCCGTTCAGGGCGATCTCATGCAGGGGGCTGGCCCCCTCCAGCGCCTGCATGGCCTCGTTGCTGGCGCTACCGTCCTGGCTCAGCCGGGCCTGCAGGCGCTGCTCCAGCGTGGCAATGCGCTGCAGCGAGGTGTTGGCCTCGCCGAGCGCGGGAATGGTCTGCAGGATCGCGCCAATCGGGCCGATCATGAACAGCGCGGCGGTGGTGGCCTGCACGGCCATGTCGTGAAAGTCGGTGGTAAACAGCGGCACCACGAACACCATCAGCGCCATGATGAGGTAGAAGGCCAGCTGCACCAGCGCCAGTTCCAGCGCCCACTGCCGCCGGATGGCCGACTTTGCGATGCGGGCCTCGGCGGAGTAGCCATCCAGCGCGTCGATCAGGGCCGTTTCGCGGGCGCGGCTCATGCGCACTTCCTTGAAGCCGTGCAGCAGGTCGGTGAGCCCGTCGAACAGCCGTCCTTCCTCCTCGCGGGCGCGCCGGTTCTTGTCCAGCACTTCATGCATGCGTTGCACATGCAGCAAGGTGGCGAGCACCGAGAAGGCCATCGTGAGCAGGAAGGCAATCAGCGACATCCAGGCCATGTACAGGCTCACGAAGACCAGCATCACGAGTTGCTGCACGCCCAGCAGGATCATTGGCAGGGTGTTGGAGATGCCCTGCATCTCCTGGGTGAGGGCCGATTGCAGCGCGCCCTGGCCGACGGCGGAGAGGGTGTCGGGCCGGGCGTTGCGGGCGCTGCCGAAGAGGCGCAGCCGCATGTCGTGCAGCACCCGTTCGATTTCGCGTGCGGTGAGCAGGTTGGCCAGCCTTTGCGACCAGGCGAAACCCAGCGTGGCAAGCGCCATCAACAGCAGCAGGCGCAGGTCCACCTCACCGTTGCCGGCCTGTTCGGCGGCGCTGTTGACCACCACCAGCACCAGCGTGGTGGAGACTGCGGACATCACCGACAGGGCGAGCACCGTGCGCGTGTCCAGCCTGGCTTCGTCGCGGATGAGCTTGAGCAACTGCATGGTCATTGTTCCTGCAGGCGACCGTTTTCAAAGTGAATGCGACGGTCGGCGGCGTCGAAGTAGTGGTCGTCGTGGGTGACGGCAATCACCGTGATGCCGCGTGCCTTGAGCATGGGCAGGATTTCGCGGTAGAACACGCGCCTGAAGTGCGGGTCCTGGTCGGCCGCCCACTCATCGAGCACGAGGATCGGGCGTTGCTCCAGAATCGCCACGACCAGGGCCAGCCGCTTGCGCTGTCCCTGTGACAGCCGGGTGTTGCTGATCCGGCCGCTGTCGTCGATCGAGGTGACATGCTCGATGTGCAGCCGCTGGAGCCACTCGCCGGCTTCGTGCAGTTGCTCGGGGGAGCAGCCATGCAGCCGGGAAAACAGGTGAAAGTCGGAGAACACGGTGGCAATCAGATGCCGGTAGGACTGCAGGTTGCGCATGCCCAGCGGTTTGTCGTCGAGCATCATCCGGCCTTCGGTGGGGTGGTACAGCCCGGTGAGCAGCTTCACGAAGGTGGACTTCCCGGAGCCGTTGCCACCGGTCACGAACAGGATTTCGCCGCGCCGGATGGACAGGTCCAGCGGCCCGAGCTGAAAACCATGTGCCCGGTCGTCTCCGGCATAGCGATAGCCGACGCCCTCAAGGCGCAGGGTGGTGAAGTTGGTGGCAACGTCCAGCATCGTGGCGGGGTCGGTATCGACCGCCTCTCCCATGGTGGCGAGCTCGTCGGCAAGCGAGAACATGCGCCGGGCGGCGCTCTCGGCCGCGTTCAGCACCGAGGCGGACTGCACCACCACACTGATTGGGCCGATCATGAACAGCACCGCAGTGGCTACCTTGCTGACCGAGCCGCTGAAGTCCGGTGAATGCACCGGCACCACGAACACCACCACCGCGAGCAGGATGTAAAAGGCCACCATGCCGACCACCGACTGCTGGAATACCAGTCCGTGCAGCGTGGTGCCGGCATCGCGCTTGTCGGCGGAAGCCGTCTCGAAGGCGTGGCCGAGCGCGGCGTTGCGGGCCGACCACATGCGCACCTCACGGATGCCGGCAAACAGGTCGGCCACCCGTTCGAACATGCGGTTCTCGATGCGCCCCAGGCGCAGGAAGGCTTCCACCAGGCCATGGTTGAGGCGCATGTAGATCCACGCCCCGCAGACCGTGGTGGCGATCACCAGCACGAAGGCCAGCGGCGACAGCCACAGCACATACAGCAGCACGGCGATCACCACCACCAGCGAGCGAAATGCCGAAGCCAGATACTGGGAGTGCTGGGAGATGGCCTGGCTGCTGTGGGTGATGCTCTCGAACAGCCGTGCCTGCCCGAAGCGTTCGATACGGGCATAGTCCGCGCGTGCCAGCATGGCCAGCAGGCGTGTGCGCAGTTGGTGGATGCCGTTCTCGATTTCCAGGCCGACCCGCCCGATGAGACGGGTCTCGGCCACGAAGAAGAGCGTGGCCACGCCGGCAAACGCGGCGGCCAGCCACAGGTCGACCTGATCCACTCCGTTGTCGACGATCTCTTGTGCCGCAGCGTTCACGATCGCCAGCAGCAATGCACTGCCGCCGCCTGACAGTGCGGCAAGTGCGATCAACTGCGAGATCAGCCTCCGGTCGCCAGAGGCCAGCAGGTCGAGAAGTTTCATCCGGGGGAAATCCATCGTGAGCCGTTCCGTCAGACTTGCTCATTCCTGCCTAGACAGGAACAAAGCTGACTTCCTGCTTCACCGAGGCCGGTTTCACCGCGCTCTTGCGAGCGCGGCCAGCGCCTTCCTCTCCACAGGCTGAAACCGTGGAACTCACGGCCATATTCTTCAAATTGATCG
>JBAYOV010000006.1:0-99973 GCA_041678045.1 Rhodocyclaceae bacterium | reverse complement strand
GATCACCGAGTACAGATCGCGCAGGGTGTCGCGCATCCGGCGGGCGGTTTCCGGGCGGGTGAGATTGTCGAGGATAGGTTTGTCGTACTCATCGACCAGCACCACCACACGCTGGCCATGGCGCTGCACCGCTCGCTCGATCAGGACTCCGAAGCGCGTGGACACCGGGCCGTCGGGCAGCGCATCCAGGCCCAGCAATTGGGCGTTGTGGGCGAGCAGATGATCGATGCGCTGGGCGAGCAAGTCCGGGTCGGTAAACACGCCCCCGCCGAAACTGAAGCGGATCACCGGATACTTCACCGACCAGTCCCACCGGTCGTGGCAGTGCAGCCCGCGAAACAGCACCTCGTTGCCCGCGAACAACTCCGCCAGCGTGTCGATGAACAGGCTCTTGCCGAAACGGCGCGGACGCGACAGGAAGTAATACTTGCCCTCACCGATCAGGCGCAGCGCATGGGGGGTCTTGTCGACATAGTAAAAGTCCTCCTCGCGTATTTCGCGAAAGGTCTGGATGCCGATCGGCAGTTTCTTGCGGGGCAGGGTGGCGGACATGACGACTCCTGAAACAACGTGGGCGAACACAGGCCGATTGTTTCACAGAACTTCGGTCACTGCTTTTCACCCCGCAGGGCCGCCACCTGTTGCTGCAGACCCTGCGGGGTGACCTCCTCGGCGGGTACCGGAGCGGCAACATGCAGCTCGATGCAGTTGAACAGGCCCCGGCGGAACGGGCGGCGCATGGCGGGGCCGTCCTTGCGGCTGAAGAAGCTGCCCCACAGGCCGCTCAAGGCCATCGGCACCACCGGCACCGGAGTACGGGCAACGATGCGCGCAATGCCGGAGCGGAAAGGGTAAAGCTCGCCATTGTCGGTGATGCGTCCTTCGGGGAAGAGCCCCACCAGTTCGCCCGCCTCCAGCGCACGGGCGATTTCGTCGAATGCAGCTTCCGTCATCGCCGGATCGTCGGTGGCCGAAGCAATCGGGATCGCCCGGCTGGTGCGGAATACAAAGGACAGGATCGGCTTGCGGAAAATGCGGTGATCCATCACGAAGCGGATCGGGCGCCGGCAGGCCGCCATGATGATCAGGGCATCGACAAAACTCACATGGTTGGCGACGATCACCGCCGGCCCCTGCTCGGGCACCTGCTCCACCCCGCGTAGCCGCAGACGGTACACCGTGTGCACCAGCAGCCACACGATGAAGCGCAGCAGGAATTCCGGCACCAGGGTGTAGATGTACAGCGCCACCGCTGCATTGAGCAGGGCCACCACCAGGAACACCTGCGGCACGCTGAAGCCGGCCGCCAGCAGGCCCGCCCCGAGCCCTGCGGCCACCACCATGAACAGCGCGCTGATGATGTTGTTGGCCGCGATGATGCGCGAGCGGTGCGAGGCCTCGGAGCGGCTCTGCACCAGCGCGTAGAGCGGTACGATGTAGAAACCACCGCAAATTGCGATCATCACCAGATCGAAGAGAATGCGCCAGGTGGCCGGTTCGGACAGCAGTTCGGACAACGGACGCATCATCGCCCCGGCCTCCAGCGCCGGGCTGGCCCACCACAGATCCAGCCCGAACAGGGTCAGGCCAATGGAGCCGAAGGGCACCAGACCAATTTCCACATGCTTGCCCGACAGACGCTCGCACAGTAACGAGCCCACCGCAATGCCCACCGAGAACACCGCCAGCGGCAGGGTGACCGCCTTCTCGTCCCCGCCCAGCACACTGGAGGCATAGCCCGGAAACTGCGACAGGAACACCGCACCATAGAACCAGAACCAGGAGATGCCCAGAATCGACAGGAACACCGTGCGGTTGGCACGCGCAAAACGCACCATCTGCCAAGTCTGCGACAGCGGGTTCCAGTCGACCTGCATGGCGGGGTCGGCTGCGGCAACCGGCGGAATCCGGCGACTGGCGAGATAACCGAGCACGGCGGTCAGCACAACACCCATCGACACCCACAGCGGCCCGTCCGGCACGGCAATGAGCAGACCGCCCACAAGGGTCCCGAGCAGGATCGCCACGAAGGTGCCGGACTCGACCAGCGCATTGCCCCCCACCAGTTCATCCTCATGCAGCATCTGCGGCAGGATTGCGTATTTCACCGGCCCGAAGATCGCCGACTGGGTACCCATCAGAAACAGCGTGCTCAACATCAGCGGCAGGGACGACAGCGCAAAGGCCACGCTTGCCAGCACCATGATGCCGATCTCCAGCAACTTGGTGAAACGGATCAGCCGGCTCTTCTCGAACTTGTCGGCAAACTGCCCGGCGGTGGCCGAAAACAGGAAGAACGGCAGGATGAACAGACCCGCAGCCACATTCACCAGCACCCCCGGTGACAGCTCGGTGAGGCGTGCCGCCTGAAAGGTGACCAGCACCACCAGCGCATTCTTGTAGAAATTGTCGTTGAAGGCGCCAAGAAACTGGGTCAGGAAGAAGGGCAGGAAGCGGCGCTCTTCCAGCAGCCTGAATTGGGAGCTCATGATGGTATCCGGTCAGCAGTGAGTATGGCGGGAAAATCAGATGCAGGCGAAGGGTAGCGGATCATGCTTGCGAATGACATCGCAGCGCACGACGGGCAGATCACATCGCCTCTGCCATCGCTTTCAGGCGCACATGGTCGATCTTGCCGGTGCCCAGCAAGGGCAGCGTGTCCACCACCACGATGCGGCGCGGCACGGCCAGTTCCGGGGCGCCCAGCGCACGCGCAGCCGCCAGCAGGGCCTCACGCTCCAGCGCGGCATCGCTGGTAAACAGCACCAGGGTTTCGCCCCGCCCCACATCGCTGCGGGTGCTCACCGCATGCACGGCGCCCGGGGAAGCGAGCGCTGCCAGCTTTTCGGACACCTCCAGGCTCACCATCTCACCGGCCACCTTGGCAAAACGCTTCACCCGGCCAACGATGCGCACAAAGCCTTCGTCGTCGATGTGCACCACATCGCCGGTTTCGTACCAGCCTTCGCCCAATGCGGACGCAGGCGGCTGGAGCACGCCGGGTTGCTCAACCTTCAGATAACCGCTCATCAGATTGGGGCCCCGCACATGCAGCATGCCTTGATGACCGCCCTGGTCATCGATGCCCGGCACGGCTACCAGTCGGGCCTGCACGCCGGGCAACACCTGCCCCACCGTGCCACGACGGTAGGCCATCGGGGTATTGACCGCGATCACCGGTGCCGTCTCGGTCGCGCCGTAGCCCTCGAAGATGCGAATGCCGAATTTGTCGAACCACAACTCGCGCACGGCATCGGCCAGCTTTTCGGCCCCCGCGATCACATAGCGCAGGCGATGAAAGTCGTATGGGTGAGCATGCCGGGCGTAGTTGGCAAGAAAGGTCGAGGTGCCCAGCAACATGGTGCAGCCCCGGTCATACGCCAGTTCGGGAATCACCCGGTAGTGCAAGGGGCTGGGGTACAGGAACACATTCACCCCTGCCAGTACCGGCAGCAGTCCGCCTGCGGTCAGGCCAAAGGAATGGAACAGCGGCAGCGCATTCAGAATGCGGTCACTGACCGAAAAATCCGCCACGGCGCGAATCTGTGCCACATTCGCGAGCAGCGCACGATGCGACAGCACCACCCCCTTGGGTTTGCCTTCCGAACCGGAGGTGAACAGCACCACGGCCGCATCCTCAGCCTGACCGATGCGGGTGGCCAGGCGTGGAAACGGCATCGCCCACAGCATCAGCCACACTTTGTCGGCCAGCGTCATCGAGGCACGCAGGTCTTCCAGATACACCAGCCGTACCCCCTGCAACGCAGCCAGCTTGTCCGCCAGCCGGGCCTGTTCCACAAAGGCACGTGAGGTGAGCACGGTGCGGATGCAGGCCGCATCGCAGGCCGCCTGCATGCCGTCCACACCAGCGGTGTAATTGAGCATTGCCGGCACCCGCTGCTGGGCACTGAGGCCGATCACCAGCGCCAGCGTGGGCGCCAGATTGGGCAGCAGCACGCCCACATGTTCGTGTTCGCCGCTTTCGCGGGCCACCAGCCGGCCCAGTGCCAACGCCATTTTGATCAGGTCACGATACGCATATTCCTCCTGGCGCAGATCCTCCACCAGCCGGCGGGCGCGACCATGAATCTCGGCGGCATCGAGCAGCGCCTCGAACAGGGTTTGCTGCGGGCGGCTGGCAAAGATCATCTCCTGCATCACCCGGCGCATGGCTTCCCCCGCCTTGCGCCGCCGTTCGCGGGCGCTGGGTGCCTGCGGCATGTCGATACGGGTGACCGGCTGGATATGCAGCGCAATCTTCGGTAGCACACGGCGCGGAAATCCGCTGCCCATGCGCGAGAAATAGGTCCGTGCGGCCCCGTCTATGCGCACCGGCAACAGGGTCGCGCCCGTGCGTGCTGCCACGAAGGCTGGCCCGTCATAGGTTTTCATCAGACTGCCGGTGGTGGTGATGCGCCCTTCCGGGAAGATCACCACCGGCCGGCCCGATTCGATCAGCCGCACCACCCGCTTCATGGCCATCGGGCTGGACGGATTCACCGTCAGATAATCGACCAGCAGCAGAGCCAGCCGGAACAGCGGATTTTTCAGCACCGTGGTATGCACCACGAACACCGGCTGCATGGGCAGGAACAGCCCCAGCAGCAGGCCATCCAGAAAGGACTCGTGATTGGCAATCACCAGCAGGCGCTCGGGCTGCGCCGGCATCTGACCGTGCATCCGCACACGGAACAGCACACGGGCAAGGCCACGCAGCAGGGTTTTCAGCAAGGTGCGAAACATGATTCGGACTCCACAGGACGGTTCATCTCAGGGGCATGACAAGCACGGCTCAGTGTTCGCCGGGCCATTGTTCAGGATCGCGCAACATGTCGCGAAATGCAGCCATCAGCCACGAACGCATCGCGATCACCAGCGTATAGGGGCGCCGTGCGCTGGCTGGCAGCCGCTGGTCGGCGAGATGCTGGTTGGCAAAATCCTGCCCCACCCGGGTCAGGCGCTCGCGGAAACTGTTCGCCAGACCATGGCCGATCTGGCCGTGCACCATCATCAGCATTTCGGCCTCGCCATCGAAACGGCCGGCAAAGTAGTCTTCCATCACCTCGCTGCGAAAAAACTGCATCACCGGCCCCTGCGGCCGCCAGCGAAACCCCTTCGCCACCCGCAGGCGATAGCGGTTGAGCGGCCGCAATTCGATCACCCCCAGGCGATCAAGCCGGCTCAGGCACAGCACGCATTCGGCCTCGCTCAGCCGATAGGTGCTCACCATCTGCGTCACCGACCACTGGCTCAGGCAGCACGTGGCGACCAGCAGCAGCTTTCTGTCGGCCACCACCGCCTGCTCCTGCTCGTGGGTGAGCTCCAGCAACAGCGGTTGCTGCTCGGCCACCTTACGGGCCAGTTCGGCAAAATCCAGCCCCAGCACCCGGCAGATGTCATCCACCCGCGACAAGGGCAGATCGCCGCTGCGTGAGAACATGCGCTTGACGCTCGATTCAGCCATGCCAAGCCGCCCGGCCAGCTGGGCGTAGGTGAGGCCACTGGCCTTCAGTTCGTGTTTGATGACGTTCACAAGATCGGCCGTCGTGCTCATGATCCGGCTCCGATAAGTCCAAATAAGTGAGTGGATGGACGAAGCATATATCCACGAGACACTTTTCTTACACAACAATCAGTCAAGTATCTTGAAACGATACTTTTTGATGTACTCAACGCACCGAACATTCTTCGCACCACGCACCTCGGCGCCATCAACAGGTCCGCCCAATGCTCTTTTTGTCCATATGTAAAAACTGCAACAAACTGCTAGAATCCGGGCGTCCTGATTCCATTTCATACGCACTGCATACATTCCGCTCCAGATCTTCAGCCTATTCATGTTCCTGCAACCCACGCGCGCCTTCTTGCTGGTCACTGCCCGTATCGCCCTGCTGGCGATGCTGCTGGCTGCGCTGGCACCGACGATCAGTCGCATGGCGCTGTCTGGGGAGGGTGACGGCCTGGTCTGGACCGAGTTATGTACAGGCAACGGTGTGGAATATGTGCTGCTCGACGACGCGTCCGGTGAGCACGGTCACTCCCACACCCTGGACCACTGCCCATACTGCACCCTGGCCGGCCACACCCCGGTGCTGGCGAGTGCCGGGGTGACTCCTTTCTCGGTGAGGCTGCCTGCCGAAGCCGTACCGCCTGCCTTCCTGTTCGCCCCACGTCCGCTGTTTGCGTGGTCGGCCCAGCGCTCACGCGCGCCCCCTCAGCACTCCTGATCAGCTTCTGACCTTCTCTGTCCGGCGGGATGCAACACCGCCCGGGCAGCCTTCAGACTCTTCCGGAGACACAGGCCTTGCCGCCTTCTGTCCGTCCTCGCCCTGCCCGCCGGCACGCCCACTGGCTGCTTGCGGTACTGATGCTGTGGATCGCACAGTTCAGTACGATGGCAAGCATGCAAATCGCCGCCATTGGCGAGGGTGAAGCCTACCCGGACGTCTGCTTCAGCAGCGGCTTCGAGCGCGAAGATGGCCTGAATCGCGCCCTGCCATCGGACGAGACACCCGCCCCGAAGGCGCAAGGATATTGCCCGTTATGCATTGCCGGAGAGCGCTTGCTCCTGCCGGACACGGGCAGCCCACGGCTGCTCATGAGCAGCAACGCCACCGCTCAAGGGGCTTGCCTGCCGGATGCCCCCGTTTCAAAAGAACAGGCCTTTGCGCGTCCGCCTGCACGCGCACCGCCTGCGGATCCCTTGCATTGCCGTTCCTGATCCACAACACGACAACACATGGGAAACCACGCCTGCCCTGGACGGCTGCGTGGTCTGCCCGCATGCAAGGATATCGACCCAAATGAATGCTCATTCGAAACCCCGTGATCTCTCTCTCCGCCCTCTCGCCGCACTTGTACCGACCCTGCTGGCACTGACACTGTCTGCCTGCGGTGGCGGTGGCGGTGGCAGCGGCGGTGGCGACACCCATCCGCCGCCCAGCGCCGACCGCCAGGTCAGCCTCGAGTTTTCGGCCCAGGCAGGTCAGACCCCGGTCGGCTGCGGAACCCCGATCGCTGCGCTGGGCAGCGGTGCGGTTCAGGCAGAACTCAACGATCTGCGCTTCTATGTGTCTGAACTGGCACTGGTCAAGGCCGACGGCACCGCCGAAACCGTGCAACTGGCCGCCAACGAATGGCAGCTTCCGGAATCCGGGGTGGCGCTGATTGACCTCGAAGATGGCACAGGCGCCTGCGCCGACCGTGGTACCGCCGCCACCAATGCGGCCATCACCGGCACCGTGCCGGCAGGCAACTACACCGGCCTGCGCATGACCCTGGGCGTGCCGTCGAGCCACAACCACACCGACACCGCCGCTGCGCCTGCACCGCTGGACATTCAGGCCATGGCCTGGTCGTGGCAGGCGGGTCGCAAGTTCGTGAAGATCGAGGTAGCCCCCGTCGGTGGGGTGTACCGCCCCGCCAATCCGGACGCCACGCCCCCCATTACCGAAGGCCAGTCTCCGCGCTGGAACCTGCACCTGGGCTCAACCGGCTGCACCGGCAATCCGGTTAGCGGTGAAACCGTGTCATGCGCCGCCCCCAACCGGGTCGTGCTGCATTTCGACAATTTCAATGTCGACACCCAGCGTCTGGTCCTCGACCTGCAAACCCTGCTGCTCAGCAGCAATCTCTCCATCGACCTGGGCGGACCCTATGGCTGCATGTCCGGGAAAACCGATCCGGAGTGCCCGGCAGTGTTCGAAACCATGGCGCTCGACATGGAGAGCGGCCTGACGGTTGATCGGGGCCGCAACCAGCGCATCTTCCGCATAGAGGCCAGGTGATGAAACGGAGCCATGCAGAATCGATGGCTCCGGTGTCTCTGCGTGCCGCATGGCTGGTGCCGCTGTGTGCGGCACTGCTCGCCTGCGGTGGCGGGGGCACGAGCATCGAGGACCGGGGCATCCACATTCCCGGAGGCGACATCGCGCTGGAGGTGCCGAAGTTCTTTCCGGCCCCCCGCATCCCTGCGGACAGCCCGCTGACCCGCGCCCGGGTAGCGTTGGGACGGCATCTGTTCCATGACCCTCGCCTGTCCGGAAATGGCACGCAATCCTGCGGCAGTTGCCATCACCAGGACAAAGCCTTCACCGATGGCTTGCCGGTTGCCATCGGTTCCACTGGCGAGGCCCATCCACGCAACTCGCAAGGGCTGGCAAATGTGGTCTACAACGCCACGCTGACCTGGGCCAACCCGTCGCTGGTCACGCTCGAAAAGCAGATGGAGACCCCCTTGTTCGGTGAAGATCCGGTGGAGATGGGCGTCAATGACGCCAACAGTGCCACGGTGCTCGCACGCCTGTCAGGCGATGCCGACTACCCGGCGCGGTTCGCGGCAGCCTTTCCGGGGGATCCAGCCCCCATCCAGTGGCCCAACATCATTGCAGCCATTTCGGCTTTCCAGCGCACACTGATCTCGGGCAACAGCCGCTACGACCGCTTCTTGCGTGGCGAACTGCAATTGGCCCCATCCGAAGAACGGGGTCGCCTGTTGTTCTTTGGCGAGAAGGCCGAGTGCTTTCACTGTCATGGCAGTTTCAACTTCAACGACCAAGTGGTGCATGCCAGCAGCCGTGTGGTGGAAACCCCCTTCCACAATACGGGCCTGTTCAATATCGACGGTAACGGAGGGTTTCCCTACCCCAACCGTGGCGTGTTCGAGCTGACCGGCCGACCGGCCGACATGGGGGCCTTCCGGGCACCCAGCCTGCGCAACGTGGAAGTGACCGCACCTTACATGCACGACGGCACGATGGCCACGCTTGAAGAAGTGCTGGATTTCTATGCTGCCGGCGGCCGGGTCATTCAGCGCGGCCCCCACGCTGGCGATGGCCGCATGAATCCGTTCAAGAGTGACCTGATTGCCCAGATCCAGCTCGACGAGACCGAAAAGGCCGACATCATCGCCTTTCTGAAGACCCTGACCGACCATGACTTTCTTGCCAATCCCGCTTTCTCGGACCCGTTTGCCAATGCCGACCGCTAAGTTTCGGAGTCTCCTGCTGGCACTGTGCGGCCTCTCTGCGGCCACGGCTCAGGCGCACAGCCCGGGGGAATCCCTGCTGCCGGACTCGGCAGGCGTGCAATTCGGGGCGGCCATCGCCTGGTCTTGGATCGATGCCAAACACCCCTTGCCTTCACCCCGCCTGCCTGGGGTATTGCTCACCGGCGCAGCGGCCGACGACCGCAATGGCAGTGGCCTGGAACACGGGGTACTCTCGGTCGGTCTGCGCGCCACCGACTGGCTGGGAGTGCAGGTGGCGGCTGGCTGGCATGACGAAGGCGAGGTACATGTCGAATCTGCCTGGATCGAAGCACGGCACACTTCCGAACAGGGTGAGTTGCAGCTCGGGCTGGGCCGCAACCTGCTGCCCGTGGGCGATGTAATACAGGCAGCCGGCGAATTCGATCTGTTCGGCCTGGAACCGCTCGCCAAACGTGCTGCCTTCGATGGACAGTGGATTGACGATGGCATCAACCTGAACTGGCAGGGCTTTGATCGCTGGCAACTGCGCATGAACGCAGGCCTGTGGCGCACAGGCAAGTTTCCTGCCGCACCCGAGGCGCGCTGGTCACCCTTGCTACAGTTGGGTGCAACAGCCGGCGCATGGCAATTCGACGCCTTCGCCGCCCGCATCCGCGCCCCCGGGCGTGGCAGCTTCATCATGCTGTCCGAAAACGCCCATAGTCACGGCGCCCCAGGGTGCGACCAGTCGCTGTCCGAAGTGGCCTGCTTCGAAGGGCGCGTCACCCTGGCCGGCCTGTCTGCACGCTGGCATGCCGATGCACACCCCCTGGAAGTGTCTGCAGCCATGGTGACGCGCCGCGAACACGGCGATCTGCACGCGATCAACGGTGCAGGCCGCTACCGCTCGCATGTGAATGGAGGGTGGATAGACCTGCGCTGGTCGCCCACGGAACGCTGGACCGTGGGTGCCCGGGCAGAACGCCTGACCGCCTCCAACCGATTGAGCGGCAGCGGTGCATCCTTGCTCGCGCGCGATACCGGCCTGCTGCAATCCGACAGGCCGGCACAGCGCATCAGCCTGGCCGCCGGCTGGATGCCCGTACCCGACTTGCCGACCCTGCAACTGACGGTCGAGGCAGGGCGCGAGCGTATCAATGACCAGCACAACCCCTTTGCAATGCTGCGCCTGCTGTGGCGCGGGGACTTCGAGTTGGGATTACCATGAACCCGTTTTGTACCGTTCGGATTGTGCCCTTCGGATACCCGGTTTTATTTACCGCAACAACACAAGGAGTCAAAGACCATGACACACAAACTGATTCGTATCGCCTCCCTGGTGGCTGCCTGCGCACTGACCGCCCCGGTCTGGGCACAAGTCGATGTGACTGAACCCTGGGTGCGTGCCACCGTGCCGCACCAGAAAGCCACCGGTGCCTTCATGAACCTGAGCACCCCCACCGATGCCCGTCTGGTGGAGGCCCGTTCTCCGGTGGCAAACATCGTTGAAATCCACGAAATGGTGATGGACGGCGATGTCATGAAAATGCGCGCCATCGACGGCCTTCCCCTGCCTGCAGGCGAAACCGTTGAACTCAAGCCCGGTGGCTACCATGTGATGCTGATCGACCTGAAGGACCAGGTACGGGAAGGCGACGCCGTGCCACTGACCCTGATCGTGGAGGGCGAGGATGGCCAGCAGCAAACCCTGGAGATCACCGCCGAAGCACGTCCGCTCAACCCCGGCAAGGCACAGGACAAGGGGCACCCGCACCACGGGCACTGACCCATCGGGCCCTGGCTCCCGCACTCCGGATGACGGCATGGTTTCCCATCATCCGGTAATGCTGCAGTATCCTCCCTTCAACGAATACTGTGGATTCTGGTGACATGGGCAAAACCTACATCGCGGGCATCGGCGCCTCGGCAGGCGGGCTGGAGGCGCTGACGCAGCTGATCGGTCACCTGCCGACCGATTTGCCCTGCGCCTATGTCATCCTGCAGCACCTTTCGCCCAGTTATCGCAGCATGATGGTGGAGATTCTCGGCCGCGAGACCGCCCTGCAGGTAAAGGAACTCGAACAGGGCGACATTCCCCAGGCGGGCGTGGTGTATGTGGTGCCGGCCAACGCCAACGCGCTGATCCGCGAGGGTCGGCTGGCCCTGGTGCATGCCCCGCCCGAAGTGGTGCCCAAGCCCTCGATCAACCAGTTCCTGATTTCACTCGCCGCCGAAGAAGGCGAGTCGGCCATCGGCGTGGTGCTCTCCGGGACCGGCTCGGACGGCGTGGCCGGACTGCGCGCGGTGCAGGCGGCCGGCGGCTTCACCCTGGTGCAGAAACCCGAAACCGCACGCTATGACGGCATGCCCCGGGCAGCCCTCGAGGCAGGCGTGGCCGACCATGTCCTGTCCCCCGAGGATATCGCCCGTCATCTGCCCAATCTGCTCGCTCTGCCCCGGCACGAAGACGACGGCGAAGGCGATGCGCCGCCCGACCTGTTGCAGGGCCTGCTCGGGCGGTTGCGCGAACAGCTCCAGTTCGACTTTTCCGGCTACAAGGTGGGCACCCTGATGCGGCGGGTGCGCCGGCGCCAGTTCGCCACCGGAAGCGCCGACCTGAAAGCTTATCTGACCTGGGTGGAAAGCCATCCCGAGGAGCTGGAGTCGCTGGCCCGCGACATCCTGATCTCGGTCACCGCCTTCTTCCGCGACCGCGAGGCCTTCTCGGCACTGGCCAAGGCCATCACCGAGCTTGTCAGGAACAAACCCCCCGGTGCGGAAATCCGGGTGTGGGTGGCCGGCTGCGCGAGCGGCGAAGAAGCCTATTCCATCGCCATGCTGTTTGCCGAAGCCCTGGGCGACCGGATCGGCCACTACCGCATCCAGATCTTCGCCACCGACGTCGACGACGAAGCGCTCAACGTGGCCCGACGCGGCGTGTATCCGGCGGCCTCGATGACCGAGGTCAACCCCACGCAACTGGAACGTTACTTCCGTCACACCGGCAGCAACTACGAAGCCGGCAAGCTGCTGCGCGACATGATCGTGTTTGCCCGCCACAACCTGGTGAGCGATCCCCCCTTCCTGCGGCTGGACCTGGTGTCATGCCGCAACGTGCTGATCTACTTCGACGCACCGCTGCAGGGCAAGGTGCTGCAGACTTTCCACTTCGGCATGCTGCCCCATGCCTGCCTGTTTCTCGGCCGTTCGGAAAGCATCGCCCAGGCCGAACAACTGTTCCTGCCGGTCGAGCGGCGCGAACGGCTGTTCCGCAAAACCGGCCAGTCCCACGCACGCCAGGTCAGCGCCGGCGGCATGCTGCGTGCCCCCACCCCGGCACGGCGACGCGACTCGCACCTGGAGTCGCTGCTCAACGGCCTGGTGGCCCATTTCAGGCTGATCGTGGCCATTTGCGATGCCGATACCAACGTGCTGCACACGGCGGGGGAGGTGGACACCCTGTTGCAGTTTCCGCGCGGGGTATCGCGGCTTGCCCTGCCCGACCTGGTGGCCCCCGAACTGCGCAGCGAGGTGGTCACCCTGATGCGGCGCTGCCAGCAGCAGCACAGCGGGCAAAAAAGCCGGCGGCGGCGGGTGGGCAAGCAATGGCTGCAGGTGCTGGTCGAGCCGATACGCGACCAGCACAACGAGCTGTACTTGTTCATCTTCGCACCCGAAGCCGAACAACCCGGCTCGCAGGGCGCCCCGACCGGCAACGATCCAGCCTCGGCCACTGCGGCGGGCGCCCCCTCGACGGTCGATGCCACGCTGGAAGACGAGCTGATGGCCACCCGCGAGCATCTGCAGTCGATGATCGAGGAAATGGCCACCGCCAACGAGGAAATGCAGGCCCTCAACGAGGAAGCCCAAGCGTCCAACGAAGAGTTGCAGGCCACCAACGAGGAACTCGAAGCCGCCAATGAGGAAATGCAGGCCACCAATGAAGAGCTGGTCAGCCTGAACGAAGAACTCAACGTGAAGACCGGCGAGCTGTCGCGACTGTACGAGGAATACGCCCATCTGTACGACGCGCTGGAGTTTCCGGTACTGGTATTCGACCATGGCCTGCAACTGGCCCGCTTCAACGCCTCGGCCGCACGTCGCCTCGATTTGCGCAACACTGCCCAGCGCCAGCATGTGACCCGGCTGCGCCTGCCCCCGGAGCTGGCCGCGCTCGAAACCTGGCTGAGCCGGGTGCTCGCCCATGGCGACCGGGAGCAGCTCATGGTCACGCTCGACGGCTGCAACCTGCGCATCAACATCTCGCCCGGCGTGGGCCAGAACGGCGACATCAACGTACTGGTGGTCAGCCTGATCGACGTCACCGACATCGTGCGCACCCAGGCCGCCCTGTCCGAGTCCGAACAACGGCTCAACGCGCTGATGGACAAGACCAATGTGCTGTTCGCGATGCGTGACATCCGGGGCAAGTACATCTACGCCAACCGGCGTTTCCGGGAATTCTTCGGGCTTCAGGACAAGACCATCATCGGCCAGACCGACTTCGACCTGCTCGACCCCGCAATGGCAGCAGACCTGTGGGACAGCACGCTCAGCGCTCTGCGCCAGCAGCACAGCGTGGCGCGCGAATACGAAATTCACGAAACCGACCGTGAGGGCCATCCCACCCGGCGTTTCCTGCGCGCCACCCATCAGGTGCTGTTCGATGCAGACAACAAACCGATGGCGCTGATCCTGGAAGCCGAAGACATCACGATCAGCCGTCACGCAGAAGACCAGCTGCGCATCACCGCACGGGTGTTCGATCAGGCCGGCGAAGCGATCGTCGTCACCGACCCGCGCGGCGTGATCCAGACCGCCAACAAGGCCTTCACCCAGATCACCGGCTACACCAGCGACGAGGCGGTGCACAAACCGGTCGGCCGCCTGCTCAAATCCGGTCGCCACACCGAGAAGTTCTATCAGTCCATGTGGGAGTCCCTGCGCGACAATGGTTTCTGGCAGGGGGAAATCTGGAACAAGCGCAAAAACGGTGAAATCTATCCCGAATGGCTGACCATCAACCGGGTGGACAACAGTCACGGCGATGCCGAACACTTCGTTGCGGTGTTCTCCGACATCACCAACATCAAGAACGCGCAACGCAAGGCCGAATACCTCTCCACCCACGACGTGCTCACCGGCCTGCCCAACCGTTCGCTGTTTCACGACCGGCTGCGTCATGCTCTGGCCCAGGCCAGGCGCAAGAATACCCGGGTGGCGCTGATGTTCATCGATCTGGACAATTTCAAGGACATCAACGACACGCTGGGACACGATGTCGGCGATGAACTGCTCAAGCAGGCCGCCGGACGACTGATGGAGATCATGCGCGATGTGGATACCGTGGCACGGCTCGGCGGCGACGAATTCACCACGATCCTGTCCGACTGCGACGCCGACGGCGCCAGCCTGGTGGCCCAGCGGGTGGTCGATGAACTGTCCGCGTCCTTCAGCGTGAATGAACGCCAGCTGTTCGTGTCGGCCAGCGTCGGGATTGCCTTCTACCCCGAGGACGGCCGCGACAGCAATGCCCTGATCAAGGCCGCCGACACCGCGATGTACCGCGCCAAGGAACTGGGGCGCAACCGGGTGGAGTTTTTCGTTCCCGACCTGCATGTCCGGCTGCTGCGGCGCGCCACGATGGAACGCGCACTGCGCGGTGCGCTCGACCACAAGCGCCTGCGGCTGGTGTTCCAGCCCAAGTACGCCCTCCACCCAGAACGCCGGCTGATGGGCGCCGAAGCCCTGCTGCGCTGGACCGACCCGGAACTTGGCGAGGTCTCCCCCGCCGACTTCATTCCGGTTGCAGAGGCCAGCGGACTGATCCTGGATGTGGGACGCGAGGTGCAGACCCTGCTGCTCGACCAGATCGCCAAATGGCGGTCGCTGGGACTCACCCCGCCGTGCATCGCCTTCAACTGCTCGCCGCGCAGCATGCGCGAACCCGACATGGCTGAAAAACTGGTGCAGGCCATGCACGAGGCTGCAGTACCGGCCACGATGGTGCTGGTGGAGATCACCGAAGGCGCCTTGCTGGAAAACAGCCAGACAGTGATCGAAAATCTGCGCATCCTCGCCGAACACGGCATCCGGATCAGTGTGGACGATTTCGGAACCGGGTATTCTTCCCTGGTCTACCTGAAGCGTCTGCCACTCACCGAGGTGAAGGTGGACAAGAGCTTTGTGGACGGCCTGGGCCATGACCCGGAAGACGAGGCCATTGCCAGCGCAGTACTCAGTCTGGCCCGCGCCCTGCAACTGCAGACTGTGGCCGAAGGCGTGGAAACCCGCGAACAGCTCGACTGGCTGATCGCCCATGGCTGCGATGCCGCACAGGGCTATCTGCTCGGCCGTCCGCTGGATGTCGTCGCTTTCGAGGACCTTATAGCAGGAACGCAACATGGATAAACGCTTCATAGCCGAATGCGAACGCGAAGCCCTGCACCTGTCCGGAGCCATTCAGGCACACGGCGCGCTGCTGATCTGCGATGAGCGACGGCAGGTCACCCACTGGTCGCACAACCTGCCGGAGTTCCTGCCGGACGCAGGTCCCCTGAGCCCCGGTTGTCCCCTGCCCCAGGCGCTGGCCGCAGTGCTCGACCGCAGCGTTGCGCAAGGCAGCCCACGCCAGCAGTTCGATCAGGTGCTGGGCCGACCCGACAGCCTCCCTCTGGACGTGACCCTGATCCGTGGCACGCACGGCCAGCTGCTGTTCGAACTGTCGCACGGTGAGGATGCAGACACCCTGCACACCCCGCCCCCCTCCCAGCCCCCTGCCTCGCCCAGCGGCAACCGCCCGCCCAGCCTGGCCGGACTGGCCGCCCAGCAACAGGCCCTGGTCGAACAGGTGTTTGCATTGAGCGGCTTCCAGCGGGTGCTCTACTATCACTTTCGCGACGACGGTGACGGCGAGGTACTCGCCGAACAGCACTGCCCGGACAACTACGGCAGCTATCTGGGGCTGCGTTTTCCGGCCAGCGACATTCCACAGATTGCCCGACAGCTCTACCTGCTCAACCCGTGGCGGCTGATCTCCGATGCCAGCGCTCCGGCAGTGGCGCTCACCGGCCTCCCCGAGCCGCCCGACCTGAGCCGATCCGACCTGCGCAGCGTGTCCCCGATTCACGCGATCTACATGAGCAACATGGGCGTGCGCGCCTCGCTGTCATTCCCGATCACCGTGGCTGGCCAGCTCTGGGGCCTGCTCACCTGCCACGACACACGGGTACGCCACCCCCCGGTAGCCACCCTTGCAACGCTGGCCGGCATGGTGCGCGCGCATGGCATGCAGGTCACCGCAACGCTGGCGCAACACCGCATGCAGCTGGTCGATGGTTTGATGCGTCGCTTCACCCCCGCCAGCGAGATCATCCATCGCGCAGGCAGCCTGCTCACCGCCTGGCCCGAACTGGGCGTCTGGCTGGGTGAGGAATTCAGCGTCGACAGCGCCCAGATCTGTCTCGGCGAGGAACAGGCGCACTGGGGCGAAGGGCTCGAAGCCGAAGCCCTGGCCGCCATCGACCACTGGTTTGTGCGTACCCACAGCGACCCGGTGTGGATGGCCGACAGCCTGAGCCGCCAGATGCCGCTGTTTCCACTGTCGCAGGTGGCCGGTGTGCTGGCCTTCAAGGCAAGGCTCCCGGATGGCCGCTTCCTGCGCGTCTATCTCGGACGGCTGGAATACATTCATGAAGTCGCCTGGGGCGGCAACCCGGACAAGCCCGTCGAATACCATGACGGCCAGCTGGGCATTGCGCCCCGTCGTTCATTCGAAAAATGGGTGGAAAAATGCGTCGGACGCTGTCGCCCATGGGGCAACGAAACCCGGCTGCTGGCACTGAGGCTGAGGGAACTGCTGCTCGGACTGGCGCAGCATGAACGACCTGTTTGAGCGTCTGCGCACCCGCGTACTGGCCGCCCACCGCCAGCTTGACCACAGCCCGGCCGTGCGGCGCATCGTCGCGCCCTCGGTCACCCTGGACGACCTGACATGGCTGCTGCACATCCAGTGTGCCTTCTATCTCGGGCTGGAAGCCCGCCTGCAACAGCATGGTCTGGCCGAGCACCCGTTTGCGCCCCTTTACCAACCCCGCGCAACCCTGCTTGCCGCCGACCTGCAGCGGCTGGCGCACCCGCCCCCGCCTGCCGCCACCATCGACGATTTTCCGGACAGCCCTCAGGGTCTGCTCGGCGTGATCTATGCAGTCGAAGGCTCCGCCCTGGGCGGCCGGCTGATCGACCGCCGGCTGCACGAACGCCTGGGCAGCGCCCTGGCCGGGCAAGTAGCGTTCTTCAGCCACTATGCCCACAATGTCGATGCGCACTGGAAAGCGGTACAGGACGCACTGCGCTCGGCACTGCTCGACACACACGATGTCGAACAGGCCGCGCTGGGGGCCGAAGCAGTATTCCACACGCTGCACCGGCTCGCCACCCGCGACCTCCCCGCCCCGGCGCCCCCCGACAAGCCTGCAAGCACGGAGATCCCTAGATGACCTTGAAGCTGAACACGCCCGAGCTTTTCCGGACGCGCTGCCTGATTGGCGGTGCATGGCTGGAGGCCGACAACGGCAGCACGCTGGATGTGCACAACCCGGCCACCGGTGAAAAACTGGGCAGCGTGCCGAACATGGGTGCGGCCGAAACCCGCCGCGCCATCGACGCCGCCGATGCCGCCCTGCCGGCCTGGCGTGCCCTCACCGCCGGCGCCCGCGCCCGCATCCTGCGCAGATGGTTCGAACTGATCGTCGCCCACCAGGAAGACCTGGCCGTGCTGATGACCAGCGAACAGGGCAAGCCACTGAGCGAAGCCCGTGGCGAGGTGCTGTACGCCGCCGCCTTCATCGAGTGGTTTGCCGAAGAAGGCAAGCGCATTTACGGCGACACCCTCCCCGGCCACCAGCCGGACAAGCGCATCGTGGTGCTGAAGGAAGCGATCGGCGTGTGCGCCGCGATCACCCCCTGGAACTTCCCGCTCGCCATGATCACCCGCAAGGCCGGCCCGGCACTCGCCGCCGGCTGCACGATGGTGCTCAAACCCGCCAGCCAGACCCCCTATTGCGCACTGGCACTGGCCGCCCTCGCCGAACAGGCCGGCATACCGGCGGGCGTGTTCAGCGTGGTCACCGGATCGGCCAGCGCCATCGGCGGCGAACTGACCGCCAACCCCACCGTGCGCAAGCTCAGCTTCACCGGTTCCACCGAAATCGGCATCCAGCTGGCCGCGCAATGCGCCCCCACCGTCAAGAAGCTGTCGCTGGAACTGGGCGGCAACGCCCCCTTCATCGTGTTCGACGATGCCGACCTGGACGCAGCGGTAGAAGGTGCGCTGGCCTCCAAGTATCGCAACACCGGGCAGACCTGCGTATGTGCCAATCGCCTGCTGGTGCAGGAAAGCGTGTATGACGCCTTCGCCAGCAAACTGGCCGTGGCAGTCTCGCAGCTGAAGGTGGGCAATGGGCTGGACGCGGACAGTACCCAGGGCCCGCTGATCGACATGAAAGCTGTGGAAAAGGTGGAAGAGCACATCGCCGACGCCGTCAGCAAAGGGGCTCGCGTGCTCACCGGCGGCAAACGCCATGCACTGGGCGGCAGCTTCTTCGAACCCACCATCCTTGCCGATGTCACCCCGGCAATGAAGGTCGCACGCGAGGAAACCTTCGGCCCGGTCGCCCCCCTGTTCCGCTTCAAGGACGAAGCCGAAGCAATCCGCATGGCCAACGACACCGAATTCGGCCTGGCTGCCTATTTTTACGCCGAGAGCATGAAACGCATCTGGCGCGTTTCGGAAGCGCTGGAATACGGCATCGTCGGCATCAACACCGGCCTCATCTCCACCGAAGTGGCACCGTTTGGCGGCATGAAAGCCTCCGGCCTGGGGCGTGAGGGTTCACGCTACGGCATCGAAGACTATCTCGAAATCAAGTATCTGTGCATGGGGGGCGTGGCATAACGCCACACCGCACCAGACACAGAACCGGCTGCGCATGGGCTTCACCCCATGCCGCTGCCGGCACTCATCTCCAGAAAGCTCACGAACAGCCACAGCACACTGCCAAGCTGGCTGACCAGATTCTGGCGGGTACGGAACACCTTGCTGAAATGCTCGCGCGGCAGCACCTGAGCGCCGATCATCAGCGCCGCCACGATGCTCGACAGCACCAGTCCGGCGCTGGACGACACCAGGTACTGCACCACATGCAGCAGGATGAATCCTGCGCGTGGCAACCATTTGGGCATTGTCGATCTGGCCATCCGAGCATGTCTCCTGAGTTTTTTGACGGACCCGAGCGAGGCGTAACCGATTCACGCCCCGCTCAGCCGGGCATTATGCCTGCGTGAAAGGGTTGAGGGTACGCACTCCGGTCATGCAGAAATCCCCGGTGTTGCGCGTAACAACAGTCAGATCATAGATGAGTGCAATGGCCGCGATCTGCTTGTCGATCGCATGCTGGGGATGCGGTGACATGAGTCTGCCCCACACTTGGGCACAATCGAGATCGAAGCCGAGAATACGGTCGGAATATACCGCGACCAAATCATCCAGCCACGCTTCGAGCCGCTCTGCCTGCTCGCGGTCCCCACGATTGCGGATACGCTCAAGACCCCGGCGGATTTCACCGACGGTCTGCACCGCGAGATACACATCCTCGGACACCAGCTCGGCAAAGAACGCCCGCACACCCGGATTCGCACGATTGCCCTTGCGTAGCTCGCTGATGACATTTGTGTCGATCAGATACATCAACCGTGCCTGACATTGAAGTCGTCATCGCAGCCGACATCGGGCATGCTGGCCAGCACATCCTTCAGGGGACGACGGGTCCGCCGAAAAAGCGCGGCGCGCAGAATTTCGCGATGCTCCGCTTCCGCACTGCGTCCATGCAATGCGGCCGCCTCCTTCAAGGCCTGTGCCACCTCCGGTTCGATATTGCGGACAATGAGATTGGTTGCCATGGCGCCTCTCCAGACTGCTTGCAATGATTACATTCTGCCATCCACCGCAATCAATGCAAGCAACAAAACAGGTTTCAAACCGTTTACACCCCTATTTCATTGCGTCGATACCGCTTCGCCGGCAGGGGCGGGACTGGCCGGTTGTGCTGGCTCGGTCTGCTGCGTCTCCGGTCCGGCGAAAGGCAGGACGCGGGCCATCCAGCCCTGCTGCCAGGCTGCCCAACCGAGTGCGATCGCCACCCCAAGCATCAGCCAGCCACGCCAGGGCGTGCGCTTTTCGGCATACGGGTCGCTGAGCGTGCGCGCGGCTCCCGCCGGCAAGCGGGCCATGGCCGTGAGTGCGCCACCGAACGGAATGTTGATGCGGGCGCGGGTATTCACCGCCCAGCCGTTTGCATCAAGCAGCGGGCCGAGATTGCGCTGCCTGAGCTTGAACCACGCCAGCAACACCGATGGCCCGGAAACGAGCAGCACAATACCCAGCAACACCAGCGGCATCTGCCATGGGGGCAGCGACAGCAGACCGCTCACCACCGCCGCCAGCGCGGTACCCAGTGCGCCGAGCGCCAGGCCGATCGCAGCGAAAATACCGGCAAAGCGGGCAATGTCGAAGGGTTGGGCCGGCACGGCCGGCGCGGCAGCCTGTTTGCCGGCTTCGGCAATGCCGCTGGCGGCCTGTTCATCCACAGACTTGTCGCGCGCCGCAGCAAACTTCTGAAGCTGCTCGCCAATCATCCGGCCAATCCGCTTGTAGGGCGACCAGAAAGCCTGCCGGACACTGATCGGGTTTTCCACCACCTTCACGACGCTGGCGCTCCAGTCGCGCCCCTGGCGGTCATAGAACACCCCGTTGCGACCGGGCACCATCATCTCATCCGCATCGCCACCGGTGATGGCCGCGACGATGTTCATCGGGGCTTCGCCTTGGCGAGTGCATCTGCAATACGCCAGGTAGCTGCCGGACAGCGGCGCCAGCGCGGCATGACGGTCCATGTCGCTGACTCGCAGGCACAACTCGCAACTGCGCTGATCGAGATACAGCGTACCGGCCTGGAAAATCGCCTTGCAGCGCGCACTGTAGAAATCGGACAGATTCACGAAGTTGCGCAGCAGCATCACCAGATCGCGCCGGTAATGCAGCAGGCGCTCCAGTGCCTCCACCTGGGTGGCGGCCGTATTGGCCTCACGGTCGCGTGCGATGAGTGCCAGCAGCGCCTCGCGGGTGCCATCCGCAAGCAGGGTGCGCAATTCATCGATCGGAATCACCGCCACCGGCAAGGTGGGTTTTCCAGCACTCCAGGCACGGTAAGCACCAAACCGGGCGGACAGGTCTTCCCAGTCGCCCAGGCTGAGCGCGTCGCGTGGCCCCAGCACCGGCAGCACCACTTCATCGCGCAGGCGGGCGATGCGTTCCGCCCAGGCCGGGTTGAGGCCTGCGTCGAGTGGCAACGGACGATTCGCCCCGATCCGGGCCAGCGGTAATGCGGCAATGCCTTCGGTCGCCCCATCCAGCGACTCGCCGGACAGCGCCATGTAAGCCGCTTCCTGTGGATTGAGTGCCTGTGCAGCCCGTTCGTCATACGCGGCCAGCCGGCAACGCGTGAAGTAATCATCCACCTTGCCGCGCAGAGCGTCGAACACGGCCGCCGCGTGGGGGGTGGCATCGCCCAGGGGCAGCATCAGGTTGGGCGCACCATCGGCCTGCGCCTGCCAGTCGGACAAGGCCTGTGCCTGATTGAAGAAAGCCTCCACGGTGGCCTCGCCAATGCCGGGTTCGCCACTGCGGTCGGTCTCGCCTCCCATGCATTCGAGCATGCGGCCAAGCGCATGGGCGAGCCGCTCATCTGGGGCAAGCGCCACCGGCACGATGCCATCGCCGTTGAAGTGTTCGGGCGCAAACAGGCGGGTAGTGTCGGCCACATCGGACAGCGCAATGCTGTCTGCATCGGCACGATCCACGTAGGCAAGCACCTGGCGCGCGCTGGCCTGCAGGCGTGCCGCTTCCGGGTGGGTGGTGTCGAATGCTGACAGGGGCAGGCTGTCTCCGGGCTGGAACAGCACACCGGGGTCGGCGAGCATGTCGCACATCCAGCGCACGGTAGCCACCACTTCGGGGGCGCGGATCATGCCGTCACCGTCACGGTCGAGCAGTCTCAGGGTATGGCTGTCGATCTCAAGGCCCGAGGTGGGGCAGGCAAGCACCGACCAGAGTTTCTGATCGAGCTCGCCCAGGTGACGCAGATCGTCCGCAGTGTCGATGCGGACCTGGTCGAACCCGCCCGACCGGAAAAAACGCCATTGATGGGAAGGTGTGGATTGCTGCGCTGCGCTCATGTCGATCTCCACGCACCCGGCACGCTCCGGGCACCATGCCCGGATTCAGCTGGAAAGTGAAGATTCTACGCCTTGGCAAAAACGCTGGCGGAAATCCTCAGGCCAGACGGGTCAGCGCGTCCTCGCGCGTGTCGGTGCATTCGATGATCTTCAGGAAGCCGCTGATTTCAAAAACTTCCTTCACATGCGGCAGCATGCTGCACAGTACCAGCCTGACCTGCGCCTGCTTGGCACGCTTGGCCGTCATCAGCACGATGCGCAACCCTGCGCTGGAGATGTAGTCGAGCGCGGACATGTCGAACAACACATGACGGACCGGAGCTTCGAACAGGGACTGCAGCTGCTTTTCGAGTTGTCCTGCAGTGGCGCTGTCCAGACGGCCTTGCAGGCTGACCACACGGGCCTGATCGAGATCATTCAGAGTGCATTCAAAGGACATGGTGTTGGATCCAGGCAGGAATCGGGAACTGTTCAGAAACGGTTCGAGCGCTCGCGCAAGCGCGTCGGCCGCTCAGTCCGTCTTGGACAGGGTCTTGAGCAAAACGATCAGATTTCCGCTACCGTCGTAGTAGGCACGGGCATCGTCCATCAAGGTCTTGACCAGATGCACGCCCAGCCCCCCCACCGGTCTGTCCTCCACATCGAGATCGAGATCAGGTTCGCTGACCTGGAAGAAAGGATCGAACTGCGGTGCATCGTCCTTGAGCACAATCTCCAGCCACTCGTCGGAGATGCTCATGCGCACATTGATGATGTGCCCGTCCTCGCCCTTGAGCCCATGCAGGACGATGTTGGTGATCAGCTCTTCCAGACACAGGTTGGCGGAGAACGCCAGGTCGCTGCGCTCGGGCAATGCAGCTTCCACTGCAGCGGCCAGCCGTGCAATCTCTTCCAGCCGGCAGGGCAGCTGATAGTCGAGCAACAAATGCTTGTTTTGGTCCTTGATCGGCGGATGCTCCATCAGCGGGGCTCCTTGCTTGCGGCAGAGAATCAGACAGGTGAGATCGTCCGAGGCTTCGGCCCCGACCACGAAACGCTCGACATCGGCCACCAGAGAGGCCACCAGCCTGCGTGCCGGGTTCGCACCGGCATCGGCAGACGGATCGACGGCCGACAGCCAGCGCTTCAGGCGCGGTTCGCCATACGCCTCGCCAGTGCGGGAAAAAGCTTCGGTAATGCCGTCAGTGTATAGCAGCAGGCTGTCGCCTGGCTGCAGGGTGCAATGCTGATCGGCATACGCAATGTCGGGCAGCACGGCGAGCGCCAGATCCTGCACGCAGGGCAGCGATGTCACCTGACCGTCGGCACGCCGCAGCAGCGGTGCATGGTGGCCGGCACTGGCATATACCCACTGGCCCTTTTCAGGGCTGTAAATGCCATAACAGGCGGTCACGAACAACTCCATCGGGTTGCGTTCGCACAGCAACTGGTTGGCCTGCGCCAGCACCTGCGCCGGGGGCTGGCCCGTCATCGCCAGATCGAGCAGCACGGTGCGCGCCACCGCCATGAAAAACGCCGCTCCGACGCCCTTGCCCGATACATCGGCCACCAGCAGGCCATAGCGACCGTCCGGCAATCTGAAACCATCGTAGAAATCCCCGCCCAGCTCGCGGGCCGGGAACATGCAGGCATGCACCGCCCAGCCGGCTTCATTGGGAAACACCTGCGGCAGGATGGCCATCTGCATGTTGCGGGCGAGGGTCAGCTCTTCCTGCACCCGCTCTCCGGCAGCGCGCAACTGCTCGTTCTTTTCGGCCAGTTCGCTGGTGCGCGCGCGCACCTGGGTTTCCAGCTCCTGTTCGCGCGATTCGTTCTGGCGGCGAATCACTTCCAGCAAATGACCGAATTCTTCGGCCACCGAGTTGAAATTGTTCGCCACCAGCACCAGTTCATCGCGGGTATCGATGCGGATGCGGGTATCCAGCCGGCCGGCACAAAAGGCGTTGGTGCCATCGGACAGGCTGCGCAGCGAACGCAAGGTGGAGTAGTAGATGCCAACGAACAGATAGCTCATCAGCGCGAGGGTGCCCGCAAGCAGCGCCGCAATCACCCATTGCGTGCGCTTCAGGTGCTCGATGCGCAGCACCAGGCGCTGGTCGGCCACCTCTCCGGCCGCTTCGAGCAAGGTCAGGGCCTGCGCCAGATTCGCCTCGGCCAGCACGCGCAACTCGTCCAGCGCCTCGGGCTGGTCAAGCGTCTTGTCGGCCACATCCTGCTGGCTGGCAATGCCCTCCAGCAGCTGTTCGAGGATCGCATCCAGCGCCCCGGCCTGGCCGTGCAGGGCACGCAACTGCGCCACACCGGCCTTCAGGCCAGGCATCGACTCGGTCAGCACCACCTGCGCGCCCAGCGCATACGAAGCCATGTCGCCCGCAGGCAGGCCAAGCGCGTCGCGCTGCTTGCCCAGCGTGTCGAACACCAGCGGCAGGCGCAGGGTCAGCATCTCGAAAGCCGCATCCAGCTCGGCATCCACATTCAGGCGATGCGCCCGCGCACTGGACTGGATCAGTGCCAGCACCCCGTTGATGGTACCGGTGATGCTCGCAAAGCGCTGCTGCGGATTGTGCTCCTGAACCGCCAGCAGCACGTTGTCCCAGTGCATCTGCAGCAGTTGCCGGCTCTCGGGGGTCATGACCTCCTGGGCGCCGAGCGCATCGAGTGCCTGCTGCGCATCGACCAACCCATCCGGTCCACGGGCCTCCCGCATCGCACGGTCACGCAGCGCAACCAGACTGACCAAGGCTTCGACCTGCTGCGTGAAGGCTTCCAGACCCTGACGCTCCTGACCTGCAACCCGCACATTCTGGCGAATGTCCAGCCACAAGGGCATGCTCAGGGTCACCATCGCAAACAGCACCAGCACCCCGATCAGCAGGTACTTGCGCGAAAAGCTCAGCTGCCCGGACAGCCAGACGGCAGGGGCGAGCAGGCGCGCCAGCCAGGAACCGCGCTCGGCCATGCTCGGGGGCTCAGGGTCCGGCATCGAGCAGCACCTTGGCATCCTCGGCCACATTTTCGCGGTCGATGTAGCCAATCGCGCCTGGCGTACTGCTCACCACCCGGCTGACTTCTTCGGCGGTGGGCACCTCACGCGGCGGAAAACCCATCCCGGTGAAGGCCTGACGGGCCCAGTAGGCGCGCAACTGCCCCGGGCTGCGACCGGTCACCCGACCATAGAACTCAGCCCGCAGCGGCGAACCCTCGCGAATGTCTATCGGCTGGATGGGCTGACCGTTCGGCCAGGTCTTGATCTGTTTCAGAAAAATCTGTGTCGCCTGGCTGCTGTCGATGCTGTCCACCGGGACCGACTCGTTTGCAATCACCACCAGCGAGCCCTGCGCCAGCGCAGTGCCGGCAAGGCTGAGGCCGGCGAGCAGGAAAACAAGGTGTCTGATACTCATCTCCGGGCCCTCAGAACACGATGTCCAGCGTGGCAGAAAGCAGATCCACCTTGTTGTCGAAAGGCAGCTTCAGCACCGAAAAACTGCCCGGAGTGCTGCTTCCGGGCGTCTGGATGCGGTCATACTGCAGCTTGAAGGCCATGTTCTCGCGGAAATCCCAGCGCACCCCGGCGGTGACCGAACGTGAGGACAGATCGGCATACATCGCAGCCTGATCCAGCCCGGCCTGCAGCATGGCCAGCGCCGGATCGGGGTTGAACTGTGCCGGCAGCATCCCGCCCAGCCCGGTGGGATCGAAGGGCCGGGTATCGAGCAGCGGGTCCTGCCGGTCCTGACGGGCATAACCGACATACGGCGTGAAATTGCCGATTGCATAACCCAGGGTAAGCTGATAGCCCTCGTACTTGCCGACCATCGGACTGCGTGAATCGAGCTTCACCCACTCCCCCATCACCCTCAGGTTCTGGTAGTTGCCGTCAAAACCCACGCTGGTATAAACGGGCTTGTTGTCATACACGTTGTGGTAAGCGGCAATCGCATCGGCCTTGCCGGACAATGCCCCCTGCATGAAATCGGGCACCGCAGGCTGACTCGCCAGCATGCGCAGGGCGCCGGACATCTGCTGGATACCACCGTTGAGCTGATCGATGCGTGACGAGCGCATGCGATAGGAATGGGCCCAGGTGCGCGAGGCCCGCATCGTGACCTGCGGCAAGTGCAAGCTCAGCGCCAGCCCGCGAATATCGTCGATATCGACCTTCGCATGCTCGCGTGGCTGAAGGTTATACATCTGGTGATCGTATTCATTGCTGCCGTAAAAGGCATGCACCAGCACACCGGCCAACCCGAATGAATGACGAAACTGAATGTCGGCCCCGTCCAGGCTGGTGACGCTATTGACGATGTTGTACACCGGAATCGGCGGTCGGGCAGTCAGGTAGGCATAACCGATTTCGCTCACATCCGAATCGAAATACATCGGATTGCGAATGCGCCCGACCCGTACGGCAGTGTTCTGACCCAGTTCCTGGCGCACATAGGCCATGCGCAGTTCGGGATCGAAGTTTTCCCCTGCCCGGCTCACCGCCTGCAGCACCACGGTCGTGGTGTCGCGCAGCCGCCAGTCGAGCTGAAGTCCGCCGACCGTATCGAGATTGCCCGACACGCCATCGCCAGTCAGCGCCTTCTGGCTGTAGCGGGAAATCGGCCCCGCTTCGCCATTGTCATGATAGGTGAGGCCCAGCGTGGCAAAGCCGGACACCCTGAGCTGCGAAGCATTCGCCGCCAGCTCCTGTGCCTGGACGGCAAAACCCGCGCACACGCCCAAGGCCAGCACGCCCAGTCGGTGCAATGCCAGGCGGCCATACCCGCGTTTTCCTGATCGATCCTGCATCTGCACTCCATCGCAAAGCCGGCACGCTGCCATGCAGCCGGATGACCTGAAATCAATATCCACAGGTCGTTACATGATGAAATCAGGATTATAGGGACAAACGCTGACGTATGGTGTCACCATCCTCACAAGCTCTCGACAACCTCCCGCTGCGCCGTCGGAACGACTTCAGGCGAGCGGTGCGGCGTCCGCTTTCAACTCGCCCCCCAGCGCCTCGACCAGCGCCGGAAGCAACTGCGCCAGTTCCCCCGTCATCAGCGCAAAACTTGCATCGAATATCGCGCGTGCATCTTCCGCGCCGGCCTGATCGACTTCTTCCTTCACCACATCGAGAAAGTCCAGCCGCTTGATCTCCAGCTTCTCGGTGAGCACAAAGCTCAGACGGTCATCGAAGGTCAGCGCCAGCCGCGTCGGCATCTTGCCGGCTTCCAGATGACCGCGCACTTCGTCCCCCTCCAGAGCATGGCGTACATAACGCACTGCTGCCTTGTCCTCGGTGACCGACTTGAGTTCGCAATCCTGATCGATGCTGAACCCTGCGGGCGCCTCGCCGCCGGCCAGCCAGTCGGCCATTGCCCCGCTGGGCGAACGCTCGGTGCGCAGCAAGGACAGAGGCAGGCTGTCCAGCGCCTGGCGCAGGGCTTCGAGTACATCCTCGGCCCGTGCCTGGCTGGGCGCATCGATGCCCAGCCAACCATTCACCGGATCGATCCAGGCAAACACCTTCTTTCTGCGGGTGAAGGCACGCGGCAGAAACTCCTGCATCACCTGCTCGCGCAACTCCTTCATCTGCTTGCGCCCGGGTTTGTACCCCTGACGGGCAGCCAGTTCTTCCGCCCGGTCATCGGCTTCCTGCCTGACCACCGACGAGGGCAGCAAACGCTGTTCATACCCCAGGGTGATCAGCCACTGTCCGCCAACCCGATGCACCAGGAAATCGTCGCCCAGGGGCGAAATCCAGCCACGGGTTTCCTGATCCTGACTGCCACAGGGCTGGAAACGCTTGCGGGCAAGCTGTTCCTCAAGCACTTCGGCGGTCATTTCCCAGCCCACAGGCAGGCGATAAATCTGCAGATTTCTGAACCACATAAGTCCTGTTCCGGTAAATGCTGGTCCTGTCTCCGCCTCGCAGCGCAGGACAACGGACCGTCATGAAAAGGGGGGCGCTTGCCACCGAAGCGGCTCACTGCATGCGCGCGCTGTCAATGATCTGTCGGATCACCCTGACCGTTTCCAAGTCGGCACTGTGGTAAGCCGACTTCACATATTCGGCATATTTTCCATCGGGGTCGGTGGCCGTGTCAGGCAGGGTGGTTCGGTACTGGAAACGCAGCGCCAGCCTGCCCGGTTCGGGTTCCTCGATAGTGATGGTCAGTTGTCCACCGGCATGCTCACGGGTTGCCGTGGAACTGAAACTGATCGACATCATGGGCTGCATGGCCACGGTGTCGCGGATGCAAACACTGCCGAAGTGCAGGTCGCGCACCAGAATGTTGTCAGCCCGCTCGACGATCACGCACCGCTCCAGTCCAGGCAGGAAAGCTGCAGGATCTTCGGCCCGGCACAGCAGCCCGAACCAGAGTTCCTCGCGGGACAAATCGTCGACCAGCGGGTTCTCCGGTTCATTCACGACAACGATGTGTTCGAACTTCAAGACACGTCTCCTGAACGAGAGGGGCGGAGTGTAGCGCGGTTCCCGTCAGCTCAAAACCCCTGGCAACTCCGCTTGGGTGGACGCTTCTGTTAACAGATTCTTAAATAAACGATCATGTAAACAATAGTCTTGCAAAATCTGTGGATAACTTTGTCAGCTTCATGAATTACCGGAGCTTTTCCTTGTGCACCGACACGCGGACAAGTCATGCGGAAGGTGTTCGGGAAATGTGCCCGCTTTTTCAACTTGCCGGAAAAAACGGGTTTGTGTACATCTCGCCCAGCACTCGTTCACAGACTTGTCCCCGTTAACACCGCCTTTCATCCACAGAAAATTTGTAACAGACGCCTCGCGGAGTAAGATTCGCCGATGAAAACCGAACGTATTCTTCAATCCCAGGGGTTCGGCAGCCGCAAGGAATGCCGATCGATGATTCGCGCAGGCGTGCTGCGCATACAGGGCGAGGTGGTCGATAACCCGTTTGCCGAGTTTCCGGTCGAAGGCCTCAGTTTCGAGGTGGATGGCCAACTCTGGCACTACCGCGAGCAGGCTTACCTGATGCTGAACAAGCCGGCCGGCTACGAATGTTCCCGCAAGCCAACTTTTCACCCTTCCATCTTTGCCCTGCTGCCTGCGCAGTTTGCCAACCGCGACATCCAGCCAGTGGGACGGCTCGATCAGGACACCACCGGTCTGCTGCTGCTCTCGGACGATGGTCAGTTCATCCATGTGTGGAGCTCGGGCAAAAAACAGACACCGAAACGTTACAGCGTCACCACAACCGAAGCCGTACAGGCCGGGTGGCTCGACCGATTGCTTGAAGGTGTGCAACTGCACGACGAGCCTGCCCTCATCAAGGCCAGCAGTTGTTGCCAGACCGGCGAGCATGAACTTGAAATGGTGATCACCGAAGGCAAGTACCACCAGGTCAAGCGCATGGTGGTGGCTGCGGGGGGACAGGTGGCTGCCCTGCAGCGTGTGCAGGTGGGTGGATTGAGTCTTCCGGATGATCTGCCTGAAGGCTCATGGCGCTGGCTCGGCGAAGCCGACCATACAGCCCTGGCCCGTTTCTGAAGACGGCAGGTTGAAGCACCGCTGTGTGGCTTTGGTGTGTGTACAGTTTCTTATATATAAAAGACAAAGATAAAGATAGGCCTGCCATATCTGTGGATAAGTCTCCGGAGGGCAGGTTCTGTCAATGTTTTTCGCTGCCTGAAGTCTCTTGATAAACACTGTTCCTGCTGTGCGGGAAATGTGTTCCGTTTTTCCGTTTTTCCGTCCGGAAGCCTTTTTCCACAACGGATTCAGCCCTGACTACCAGGAAATGCCCGACATGCCCGAAAACCGTTCCAGGCCCTTCCCTTATTCACTGGACCTGTTTTGCAGGGTTGTGGATAACTTCGGGGATATCGGTGTGTGCTGGCGTCTTGCCTGCGATCTGGCGGCGCGGGGCGTTGTGGTCAGGCTGTGGGTGGATTGTTTGCAAACCTGGTCAAGGCTGTATCCAGCGGCGCGCAATGGTGCCCAGGAGGGTTGGCATGAGGGGGTGGAGGTGCGGCACTGGGATGACACCGCCGCGCAGGCCGAACCCGCCGATGTGGTGATCGAAGCCTTTGCCTGTGAACTGCCCGAAGCCTATGTGCAGGCCATGGCCCGGCGTTCCCGTCCACCGGTGTGGCTGAACCTCGAATACCTGTCCGCCGAGGACTGGGTGGCCGGCTGTCACCGCATGGCCTCCCCGCATCCGCGCCTGCCGCTGACCCGTCATTTCTTCTTTCCCGGTTTCGACCGTCGCACCGGTGGCCTGATCCGCGAACCCGGTCTACTCGCCGCGCGCGAGCGTTTCATCCACACGCCCGGCGAGCGGGAGCGGTTCCTGCACGCGCTGGGCGTGCCGCCGGTCGCCGCCGATACGCTGCGGGTGTCGCTGTTCGCCTATGAACAGCCCGCCCTGCCCGCGCTGCTGCAGGTCTGGCAGCAGGGCGCCGGGACGGTGCAGTTGCTGGTGCCGGAAGGGCGGGTGTGTGGCGATGTGGCACACCATTTTGGCGGCCCGGTGCAGCCCGGGGAGCGTGTCAGACGCGGCAATCTGGAAGTCTGTGTGCTGCGCTTCATGAGCCAGGCCGACTACGACCGCTTGCTGTGGAGTTGTGACCTGAACTTCGTGCGTGGGGAAGATTCCTTCGTGCGTGCGCAATGGGCCGGCAAACCCATGGTGTGGCAGGTCTATCGCCAGCAGGACGACGCCCATCGGGTCAAGCTCGATGCCTTTCTGGAGCGCTACCTGCAGGGCGGTTCGCCGGACGCGATGCGCTGTCTTGCCAGTTTGTGGGCCGTGTGGAATGCGGGCCGGCCGCTGCAGGGCGAGGAGGACGTGGCTGCCTGTGCCGCGCTCTGGACGGCCTTTCAGGCGGTGCGCAATGAGCTGGTGCAGCATGCTGCCGGCTGGTGCGACCGGCTGGCGGGCGAGCCCGATCTGGCCACGAATCTTATGGAGTTTTCCGAACACATGCTAAAATGAGAGGTTTTTCAAAACCTTGCGGCATGGAGCCGCTTCAGTCAGACTCAGGAATCAGCATGAAAACCGCTCAGGAACTCCGCTCCGGCAACGTGATCATGGTGGGCGCAGACCCGCTCGTGGTCCAGAAGACCGAATACAACAAGTCCGGCCGCAACGCTGCGGTCGTGAAGATGAAACTCAAGAACCTGCTCACCGGCGCGGCTTCGGAACTGGTCTACAAGGCCGACGACAAGTTCGAGGTGGTGGTCCTTGAGCGCAAGGAAGTGACCTACTCCTACTTCGCCGATCCGATGTATGTGTTCATGGATGCCGACTACGAGCAGTACGAAGTCGAAGCCGAGAACATGACCGACGCACTGAAGTACCTCGAAGACGGCCTGCAGTGCGAAGTGGTGTTCTACAACGGCAAGGCCATCTCGGTCGAACTGCCCAACTCGGTGGTGCGTGAAGTCACCTACACCGAACCTGCCGTGAAGGGCGACACCTCCGGCAAGGTCCTGAAGCCTGCCAAGATCGGCACCGGTTTCGAACTGATGGTCCCCGCCTTCGTGGAAATCGGCGACAAGATCGAGATCGACACCCGTACCGACGAGTACAAGAACCGCGTGAAGTAACTCCGCGCTGGCTTGTACTGGTCAAAAGGGCCTGTGTTCGCACAGGCCTTTTTTGTGGGTGGATGCCATTGGTTGCCGAGCCACCCCGAGTCAACCGAATTGATGAGAAAGGTCAGGTCAATCGAATTCAGCCTGTCTGAACTTCAACACACCGCAGTTTTCCCGGACCGTGCGCTGCAGGCCGTCGTCGAATCCTGAATCGCTCTCGGCGTCGATCTCGATGGAAATCCGCACCTTCACGCCCGGTCTGGTGGTGAAGTTCAAAACAACCTCATCCACGATGTCGGCGAATTGCTTCTTCGCCATGACCGGTTCGAGATCGATCATACCGAAGAAGTGCGTGCGTTTTAGCTCCGTTGCGGGTATGGAAACCCGTCCCTGCTCGCTTCCTGCGTCTCCGGCCTTGTGCTGAGCTTGCTCACTGCGTCCGCCATCGTTTGGATACGTCAGGGGCTTGTTGCTGCCTGCTCCGGCCGTTTGAGCGGCCTCCTGCGCCCCTTGTTCAGCGTCTGCATGGGCTTCGGCTGCCCCCGGTTCGATCAGGACGAGCGATGTGTCCAAGATGGGGGTCGTGCGCCGGCCGTAACTGAACCCCAGGTAACGGTCGCCTTCCTTGCCCTGCGCGAATCCAAAAAAGTCCCGGCTCTCCGCGCCCGCTGCCAGAGTGTTGTGGAACACCCCGTCGTCGCGCAAGCGCGGCAAGTACAACTGCTGGCAGGTCTGCTGCCAGACGTTCAACGCATTGACCTCAGTGTTACCGTCCTTCCAGAACCAGGTCTTGAGCACATTGTGCAGGTGGATGGGCGCCCACTCGGTGATCAGCAGCTCGTTCTCGCGCAGCACCCGCTCGATCTCTTGAGTCAGGTTCTGTGCGCCGGTGTTGATCTGGAACGGCTCCCATTGCAGCTCCGACAAACCCTTGCCCCGCTCGGCAAACTGCGCCGGCGCCAGCAGCCAGCGGTAGGTCTCCTTCACCATGCCGCGTAGCGCCTCGTTGGCGTCGTCCAGGCTGCGGCTGGCCTGGCGGGCCTGGTATTGGTCAAGGTTGAGCTTCAGGTCCTTGATGTCGGCGACAATCGACTGCCAGGCCAGTACGGAGCGCACTTGATCCCTCAAGCGGCTCACGCTGTCCGCATCCGGGGCCACGAAGATCAATCGGTTCTGCTTGAAGCGTGGCTGCTCGCCGCGATGCTTGAGTATCTCGGTGGCGTGACGGATCGCCGACTGGTCGCCGCTGCGGCTGTAGCCGGCTGTCGGCGGCAGCACGACCAGGCGCAGTGCCCAGTCGTCAGGAATGTCGGCACTGGCCGTGAATACATGCACGCCACCGAACACGCCTTGCGCCAAGGTTCGCTGCACACGGTCGCGCACCGCCGGAATCACGTCGTCCTTGTCCTGGAAACGACGCTTGCGGTCTTCCATCTCGCGGCGCAGGTTCGGACGCGTGTCGAACCAGAAGCGGTTATTGCCGGAGTTGAGATAGTGCAAACGGTCATTCAAGCGGCGCAGCGCATCCTTGAACACGCCCAGTTGCTGCCCTGGTTGCGCGACACCCAGCAGCACCCGCTCCAGTTCGATGCCCCGCACCATCTGGCTCGCCGTGGTCGGTGCGCTGCCAAGGAAGATCGTCCGTGCGGTACGGCGGCACGCCTGCACGCTGCCCAGCCGAGTGTCCATGTTCTCCAGCTCGGTCGTCTCCGCCCGCTCGCCGTCGATGTCGCGCTCCAGCACCGGGTCCCAGCCCTGCGGCAGGTAGTAGATTGACTCGTTGCGGGTGTCCGCGTCGTACAGCGGCAGGCTCCCCGGCATGATCAGCAGGTCGGAATTGTTGTCTTTCCAAAGCCGGTGAATGATCTTCGCCATCAACTTCAGCACGCCCCGGGTACGCTGGAAGTTGTCGAGCGAAGACCAGTCCTCGTACAGCCGCACGAAGACCTCGGGGTGAATCGGATAGGCATGCATCAGGCGCTCGAAGTAGCGCGCCTCCTGGGTTTCATGCGGCAAGTCCGTGGCGTTGGCGATGTAGTAGTCGGCATACGCGCGGCACACTGCCTCCGCACCGAGCTTGTCATTGATGTCGGAGAACAGACGGCGGCGCACAATCTCGAAGGCTTCTTCGGACGACACCGGCTTCCACAGCGCCTGCACCCGGCCGAAGTAATGCGACAGCGTCGCCAGCGCCGTCACCCCGCGCTGGCTGCCGGCTTCCTTGTCGGACTCGGGCAGCGAGGCCAGCAACACCGCCGTCGGCACCGCCTTCAGCGCCTCGGTCAGCGCCTGAATAAAGCTGAGGTTGGAATCGAATGAGCCGCCGGACAGCGTCTTGCCTTCCTCGAACTGGCGGATATACGCGACCAGCTCGTCGATCAGAATCACGCAGGGCGCAAAGCGTCCGAGCAGATCCGCCAGCACGCCCTTGCCCGGTGAGGTGCCGGATTCATCCGCCTCACGCACCATGGCATAGCCATCAGCCCCACCGAGTTGCCACGCCAATTCACCCCACAGCGTGCGCACAGCCAGCCCGTCGCGCTGAACCGGCTGGTTGGGCGACAGCCGAATACCATCCAGCACCGCAATCCGCGCCCGCGGCATCTCCACGACGCCAGCCGCATTCAGTATCGATGGAATCCCCGGCATGTTCGACGCCGTCACTTCGCCTTTGGCCAAGTGATACACCGCCAACATCGTGTGCGTCTTGCCGCCGCCAAAGGCGGTCTGCAGCTGAATGACCGGATCGCCGCCACGCCCGGTCAAACGCCGAACCACTGAATCCAGCAACAGGCGCATGCCTTCCGTAATGAACGTGCGCTGGAAGAACAGCGACGGATCCTGATACTCGGCCGTCGCCGTGCCCAGATGCACGCGAGACAGATCAGCCGCAAACTCGGCCTGCTGGAAAGTGCCCTTGAGCACGTCCTCGTGCGGAACGGCGATTTCACGCCACGGTTTCAGATGCATTGTTGTTCTCCACTCCTGCGGGTGCTGACGAAACACGGCCAGCGCGATTGTGTCGACACTGTCGGCACAATTTTCTCCTCATGCAAAATCACGTCACTTGCCACGGCAGGCTAGCATCCTTGCGGTTCTTGTCGATCACGGTCGGATGCGCATCAATGGCCTTGAGCAGCGTGCGCAGCTTCAGCCGGAGCTTGTCCGGCTCGATCACCCGTGGGCGTAGCCGACTGGACTTGGCCGGCTGCTCGATGTGACAAACCACCCGCATACGTTGCGCCCGTACCATCCTGCGAGCGAATGCGCGCTCATGCGGGTCGTTGGCACCGACACTTGCGGCCACCAAGCCCGCCAGCGTATCCCGCACCTTGATCGCCACCTCATCGGCCAGATCCACCGCCTTGGTACGCGCATGCAACCGGTAATCCTTTACCTCGATCAGCCAGGCATTGCGATCAAACTCGCACAGCAGATCGACCGCCTTGTTATCCACAGAGCAACCTTGCTGGAACTGGTTGCGATAGAAAGACCAGTCGTCGTATTTGTCGGCCTTAGCACCAACAGCGAACGTGAAAGTCAGCGCGCCTTCCGTAATGGTCTTATTCACGCCCCCTCCCAGTTCATGAAGCGATCCGACTGGGCAAGCTCCTCATCGAGCATCACCAGGGTCTGGATATCTTCAATCCGGTCGCTTTGCTCCAATGCGACCTCACCACCCTTCGCCGCCAGCGCGAACCATCGGCTGGGAAGCTTCCGGTAGCGCTTGTCGGCGAGCAGCATTTCCAACTCCCGCAACAAGAAGAGCGAATGGCTGGCGACAAAGACCTGCACCCCGCTGGCTGCGACGGCGACGATGCTGGCCGCCACGACCTTGATGAGCTTCGGGTTAAGGTTGGTTTCCGGCTCATCCCAGAACAAGTAGCCCTGTTCCAGCAGCGTGCCAGTGCTGATCAGGCGCGCCAGCATCGCAACCTTGCGCAGCCCCTCGGCGACCAGCGGCATCTCCATTCGGCCTTCACCCGCCAGTTGAAGGTAAAACCGTCCACTCGCCGCATCTACCTGCACCTTGCCACCCATGGCTTTTTCCAGTGGCTCCAGCAGCTCGGCCGCACGCTTCTCCCGAGGACCTTTCAGCGACGGATTGCCGAGCAAGGACACGGTATCCCGCCAAGTCTCCTCGAACTCCAGGTGGAAGTTTTCGTAAAGCGGTACGAACCATGGGCACAAGGTCACCAGCTCCCGGGTTGGCAGGTAGGCTGGTGATCGCTCCAAGCCTTCAGTGGGCACCTTGAGTATCTCGATCTGCGACTTCGCGTTCGATGCAAAGGCCCCTGCCATGCTCAGGCCCTCGTTGCTCATTTCCAGCCGGAACTCGCAGCGCCCGCGCCCCTGACGACGCTTGACCAGCCGCCCCAGGCTCTCCGGGCGGAAGACGGCGGTCAGCTTGTCAGCATAGGCCCGCTCGAGCACGCCCTTGCTCAGGTCCTTGGCATCGGCCTGCACCTTCAGCAGGGCGTACAAGAGCTTCAGCACATGCGTCTTGCCGAAGCCGTTTTCGCCTACGACCACATTCAAACCGGGGGCGAACGACCACGCTGCATTTGGCAACGCGGTGAAATTCTGGACTTCCAGCTTTTCGATCATGCACGGCTCCTTCAGACCAAAGCGCACGTAATGTCATTCCGCATCCATGCACCACTCACGCCAGCACCTCTTCGTCCTTGCGCAGCATGTAGGCGAACTTATCCTTGATGAGTGCCCTGCGGGCGGCGATGAAGTCGTCGTAGCGCTCCAGCGCCCACAATGCGGGGTCGTCCGGAATCAGGTGCATCTGCAGATAGCGCTTGTGCTCCTCATCCGTGGCGAATCGGGAACGGTCAAACCACTGTTCCGGTGGCGTGTCGCACTTGCCCGCGAACCCGTTCTCATCGGCCGTCAGCAGCATGCAGTTGGCGATCTGGTCGCGGTGCTCGGCACGATAGTGCAGGATGTTGCGCTTGCCGCTCTCCGGGTTGATGTCCTTCACCGTCTTCAGCAGGCTTTGCGGGAAGATGTGATCCACCTGCGGGCCATTGGCATCCAGTGCGGGCGAGTAGTCAAAGTCCCGGTACCAGAGATTGAAAAAGAGGTGGATCGTCCTCGACCCGTAGTATTGGTCGAAGATCAGCGCCGGCGTAATTTCCAGGCTGCGCCCCTCTGCACGGATCACGCCATAGACCTCGGAGAGCACGAAATCCTGTTGCTCCTGGACGTTGCGCACCAGCTTGTCGATCAGGTTGTCCGGGCTGCCACCGAACACCCCCGTAACCAGCACCCGCAGCAGGTAGGCCGCCATGTCCCGGTTGGCCGCGAACTTCGCCGGGTAGTGAAAGCGGTAGTAAATGAGCGGGATCAACGCCAGATAAGAAGGCATCGCCCGGTCGGAACGGATATAGGTCTTGGCAACCAACAGGTCCCGCACCGCCTTGATTGCCTCGGCCAGTTCGTCCCACTTGGCGATGATCTCTTCCTTGGTCTTGCCGTCGCGGAACTTGCCCACCTCGTAGCGCGCGCCCCTGCCCAGCATCGTCAGGCAGGACTTCAGCACGAAGTCGCGATCGAAATCGAAACCACCCTGGTTGAGCTCCTCCAGCAACGCTTCCATCTCGCCATCGGCTTCGTCCCAGCTCGAAGCCAGCAACGAGAACAACAGGTCCGACTTGCCCAGCTTGGTGCCGCCGGAGTTGGCGCGGATGAATATCTCGACGATGTCATCCACGCGGTAGGCATCCGGGTTGTCGATGCCGTCCAGCTCCTGGAAGGTGATGTTGTCGTCGTTGACGAACTCCTGCCTCGCCCGCCCAACATTCAGTTCGATCATGTCCTCCTCGTCATCGGTCAAGGCTACCGGTGCCGAGCGGATGATGTCCTTGGCGATCTGGCTGTCGAGCTTCCTGGTTTCAAACACCAGATCCTTGAACCGCACCCAAGGCCAGTTCGGATTCGCCGCCTTGAAGGCAAAGCGGAAACGAATATCTTCAGGTGCCGCCGCCGCGCCGCCGCTCAGCACGTCGAAGTACAGCTCGCGCCCCTCATAGCTGCCGCGTAGACCGATGAAAAGGCTCTGCAGGCGCTGCTGCCCATCGAGCACCATCATCTTGGAGCGCGTATTGTCCGGCACAAAGAAGTCGGTGAGTTTGATGTCGCGTCGGTAGTTGTCGATGAACTTGCGGTGCTTTACCGTCTCCTTCGTCTTCCACACCAGCAGTGTGCTGATCGGGTATTCGCGCATGATCGAATCGAACAGGCGCGCAATCTGTTCCTCGCTCCACACAAAGGGCCGCTGTATGTTCGGCAGCCAGAAGCCGCCGCCCTCGGCCTCTTCGTCATTCAGGTAGCTCACGATCTTCCGGATCGAGAGTTTCTTGTTCTGCATCGTTCTAGGTTCCCCAGTCAGTTAACGATCAAGGTTTGAAGGCTGTTGCCCCAACCCGCGCCCAGCTCCAGCAGAAAGCGCTCCATGTCGCGCAGGATGGCGGCTTCCAGGTCGCGCTCGCTGTAGCCGTCGGGCAGGCCGAGAAAGTCCAGCATGTAAGGATCGCGGAACACCATGTCGGGCGTCATCTGCCCGCCCGCGCGCAGCTTGGCAAGCTCGGCATCGACCAGCGCCTCGGGCTGCTTGGTCAGCGCCGTGCGCAGGTAGAGCTGGCTGCCGATGCGTTCCCGCAGGGTACGCACGCTCCAGCGCTCGATGCGACACATCTCGGCGTAGAACTCGCGTTCCAGCGGCTTTTTCAGCGGCAGGATCTCGATGAAGTGGCTCCAGCTCAGGTGCGGCGATAGCGATGCCACCACCGCCTCATCCGGGAACACCTCGGCAAACTGCACCATGCGACGCAGGCTACGCACGCCAAAGCTGCGGCCGTACTCGCGGACCAATTGTGTCGACAGCGTCGACACAATTTGCTCGCCGTAGTCGGCGCGCTCGTTCTTGAGCACCTCGCTGCGGATGCGCAGGCCAACATGCCAGTACAGCAGCGTCACCGCACTGTTGGCCGTTTGCGCCACATGCTGGCGCGCCTGCTCGATCAGGCCGCGCAGATCGTTCAGCAAGGCAGTATCGATGATTTTCGTTGAAATCATTATGCGATCCGATGCACAGACTCAGGCATCTGCCCTTCAATCCGACGTGACTCGGCGAATACCTTCCACCAAGGCATTGAAGCTGTGGGAACGATTCTTTCCCCCTACATCCAGAAGGGGGCCGATGGCGCGTGATCCAGCCAGCTTTTGGTAGCGACCGAGCGTCAATTTCTGCAGCTCTTCGGCAGCATTGCTCAGCATATCGGGAGCACGAAACTTCTTGCTCTCCTGCTGCTTGCTCAAGCCTTTCATTGACAGCCCCTGCTCCACCGCAAGCAAGTCCCCAAGGTAAAAACTTTCCAGCTCATGACAGGCAATACGTACCAAGGCATCAGGGCGACCAGCCTGTGCGCACAAAGCAAGCAACTCCTGGCGGATCAAACGGCAATCCCCGCTATCCTGGTCACGCATCACGACAAACCGGGTGTCAGGTTTCTGCCAGAATTTCATGCGTTTTGGCAGCTGCTTGTGTAAATCCTGCTTGCCTTCAAACACCATGAACTGCACCTCGACCTGCCTTGGTAGCAGCCGCGGAAGAACGCCCTCCAGCATGGCCTTGGCCGAAGGCTCCTCAAGCAGAAAGACCAGCGTGCTCATGCGGGGTCCACACCGGGGAACAGGCCCTGTTTCCACAAATAACCCAACTGATCGCCCTCACGCATGTAGGCAGCAATCTGAGCGTCATCCTGGGCACGTTGAATTTGCGTATAGCCTTGCTGCTTCACCAGCCAGAACACCTCCTCCAGCGCCAGAGCATTCAGAAAATCCGGCGAATGCGTTGATACCAGCACCTGTCCGCCCCGCTTGGCGTAATCACGGAACTCTTCGGCCAGTTCCCACAGCAGCGATGGGTAGAGCTGGTTTTCCGGCTCTTCCACGCACAACAAAGGATGTGGGCGTGGGTCATGCAAAAGCACCAGGTAGGCAAACATCTTGATCGTGCCATCCGACACATAGCGATCGATGAATGGATCGATGAACGCCCCATCCCTGAACTGCAGCAGAAGCCGGCCATCTTCAGTGGGTTTCGGCGTCACCGCCGAAACACCGGGTACACGCTGGCGCATACGCTGCACGATGCGCTCGAAGACATCCGGATGATTCTCGTAAATATTCCTCGCCACCAGTTGCAGGTTATCGCCCGTAACCGACAAATGGTCATCGATCCCCACGGCATCCTTGCTGCCACGCGCCGCGCTGATATGAAAATCCGAGACATGCCAGTTTTCGATCAGTCGGCGAAAAGCGTTGGCCGCCTTGAAGCGCTCGAACTGCCCCAACCCACTGATGGCCAGGGAATCCGGGTCGACCTTCTGCTCCTCACGCTCCAACTCCTCGTCTGGACGGTTGAAATCCTCTTCGTTGTTGATGGCATACCCCACCCCGCGCCGGAAATCGAGAAAGTGAAACGGTGAGCCATATCGGCCACGCTTGTAACGCAGCACTTCATGGAGCACGACCGGCCGGCCCTTTTCCTCGCCCAGATGCAGCGCATACGTCACCAGACGGTCGATGCCGGCAATATCCAGACGGAACTTGATCTCGATCTCCACCCCTTCTGCCGGATCCGCCCCACGCGACAGCACCTCGCGAAACCCGCCGCGCTGCTGCAAGGCTTGCCGGACATTGAACAGCAGGCAATCCTTCAAAAAACCGAAGACCCCAAACAGCGTACTTTTTCCCGTGCCATTGGCACCAACGACCACACACAGACGCGGCATGTCCTGTAAAGCCGCGCCTTTGAAGCTTTTGTAATTCTTGAGCCTGACGGATTCGATGCGCATTGCTTGACTCCTCAAATATCCAGACTACCCTGCGCCCCCACATGCCCCGCCTCGCTCGCCCCGCGCTCCACGCCGCTCCAGGCGGTGATCAGCTCGTTGTAGGCGCGGGCGTCCTCACTCCAGCCTTTGCGCTCGCACAAGGTGTAGAGGCGGTAGGCCAGCGCGCGGATGGGTTCGGCACGGGCGGGCATGCGGGCGAGCAGCGCGCCGGCAGCGGTTTCGCCGTCCTGGTTGAGCGCGCGGATCAGCTGGTGCAGGGCTTCCCACACCGGCACGCGGGTGTCGGTTTCCGGGTTCCAGTCGCGCGGCATCTCGGCCCATTTCAACAGGCGCAGATCGCCCTTGCCGGATTCGACCACGCCGGCCTCCGTCAGACCGGACACGCTGGTGCCCTTGGCGCGGGCGAGCACGTCGGCCTCGCCATACTTGCCGGTGGCCCAGCCCTGGCCCTCGAACCAGTGCAGGCAGAACTGGGTGTCGTGGTCGAAATCGTCCTCTGCAAGGAAGCGGTTGATGAGCTGCAGCGCGGTGCGCACGCTCATCGGCTTGCCATCGGCTTCCAGCACCGCCGCGTACTGGCTGAAGATTGCCATGCCGGGGCCGATGATGGCCTGCGACAGATCGACCGGCGCCACCGGGCTGTTGATGCCGCCACGGGTCATGTCCATCAGCGCCTCGGGCAGCACCGCGTTGAGTTCGCGGATGAACTCGCGGCGGCTGACGGTGGCAGCGTCGGCGTCGCGCTTGCGGCAGACGAGGACGATGCTGGAGGCGAGCGCGTTGGTGCCGGAACCGATCATGCGGTTACCCAGCTCGGTACGCATCGGCCAAGTGCCGGTTAGGGCGAAGCCGGCGCGGATCACCGCGTCGAGGAAGGTTTCCCAGCCGGTGCTGGAAGTGCCGGCATCGCCCTTGGTTTCCGCCTGCTTGAAGGCGTAGTAAATCGTCACCGGAAAGGCGGGATGCGCCTGCTCCGCCAGGTTATGGATAGCGCGGGTCATGCCATCGAGGAAGAAGGCTTCGGCCTTGTCCTTGGTGCCGTGGCGGTAGGGCGTGGCGACCAGCTCCTCGGCCTTGGGTACGGCTAGCGTGGCGTACAGACCGGGGAAGATCGGCTTCAGGCTCTTGCGCAGCCAGACGTAGAAGAAATCGGACAGGTCGGCGTAACCGATGTTGTCGTAGTACGGGGGGTCGGTGGAAATTAGCTTGTTCTTGCTAATCTCTTGGGATTGTGCATCTGCCTGCAGCGCGTATCCAGCGCACCCATGGTTCAGTCGATCCAAGACTTCCCAGAGCGAATAGACGGTTCCGTAGATGTCTCCGCCTGCACCTCCAAGGGGATTGGTTTCCACGTAATCCCAGATCATTGGTAGAGCTTGACGACCGAACGTGTTGCGCATTCGGTCCATCCGATGCTCCCAAGCACATAGTGTCGTGTTTCGGTCAGTCGCTTTGTCTACAGCAAACCCCAGATAAACCCCCACCGCCTGCGCATACGCCGTCGCGCCGCTGCCGCCGGCGTCCAGCCCGGTGCCGTCATCGATCAATCCTGCGGCCAACGCGTCCTGCCGGCACTTTTCGATAGCCTCCTGTACCAGATCGGAAAAGGTGGTCAGCGCCACCAGTTGGCGGGGGGTGAAGAGGTCGCCCCACTCCTTGAGGCCATAGGGCACGCAAGTCCCACCCGTGAGTCGAGCTGGCACATCACCGGACGGTTTCCATGTTGATTGAGCCTGTCGGGCAATAGCTTCGTGCTCGTCGGTTGGGGCGATATACACCCGCCCGCGCACGCCTTCGGCAACGATCGCCATCAGGCGCGCGCCCATGCGCCCGGCCTTTCCTTCGGCCTTGATGTAGTCACCACCAATCGGTGCACCCGATAGCACGCACTGGAAATTCGCACCGCGTCCAGCGGCCTTGGTGCCAGCTTTCGCCGCTTCGGTCGGCATTCCAACCTTCACCGTGAACCGGTAGCCATCCCCCTCAACCACCGGCTCCACATACGCCTCCTTGCCCGCCTTGCTCGACAGCACGAAGGTCGAGGCCAGCGGCACCTCAGCATGGCTGAAGGCGGGGTTGGGGCTCTTCACCGTGCGCGCCCACAGCCACGCGATCACGGTCAGCTTCTGCCCGAGCAGCGGCGTCAGGTCCGGGCGTTCGGCGACCATCTCCGCGGTGACTTCGATCTTCGGGTACAGGTGGCCGATGCGCTTTTCCGCCTCCGCCCGCATCCAGGCGCCGTAGCGGCGCACGTCCTCGGCCAGCCCCTTGGCGCCGGACCAGGCATCAATCAGCTTGCCCTGCTTGTCGCCAGGGAGGCGCGGCCCCACCGGCGCACGACCGGCAAAGCGCGGCGGGATCTCGATCATCGCCTTGTTGATGGTCACCGCCACCGGGTTGAGGTCGCTGGCGTAGCTCTCCAGCCCCAGGCGCTGCGCCTCCAGCGGCAGCGCGCCCCCGCCCGCGAAGGGGTCATGGAAGGCCGGCAGCGTGTCGGGGTTGAAGAGTTCGGCCGCCTGAGGGTGGCCCTTGTTGAGCGCGCAGGTCTCGCGCCAGCTCTTCCAGATCTCCTCGCGGGCACGGGCGAGCACGTCCTCGTTGTTGGTGTTCTCCCACTGCACCAGGTCCTCGATGATCTTGAACAGGCGCTCGCGCTCGATGGCGGCCTTTTCCTTGTTCACCCCGCGCCCCAGGTGGCGCTCGTAGCCGGGGTCGTTGACCATCTGCGCAAAGATCACCGCCCGCGCCGCCGCCAGCGGCCGGCGCGCCCACCACAGGTGCAACGTGCTGGGGTGGCCGTGCCGGATCGACTTCTCGCGCGCCGCGGCAACGTTGATGGCGTCGAGCGGGAGGGCGACTTCGATGAGTTTTTTGGGGGTTTTGATGGGGGTCATGGGGTGCTTCAACTCCAGCTCGCCGGGCGGTGCAGAACGAAGCCGTCCGGCTTGGCAATGTGTTCGGGTAACTGACTGGCACGCAGCTTGTCTTCGCCAATGGCGAGATGGCCGTTGGCGGTTTGCTTGAGTGCCTTGGAATGGCGCCGGGGCGGAAAGGCAACGATGACGCGCTTGTTTGCAAATCGCTCGCGCACCCGCCGGATGGGCGTGACCAGATCGCTGTCGCCCGAGATGACGAGCGCGGTGTCGAAGGCATCGTCGAAAGCGTCGGTCATCAGCTGGATGGCGATATTCACGTCGGTCATCTTTTCTTCGTAGTCGGGCCAGGTGGCATGGCAGGCCCGGCATTCTCGGACCTTTTCAAGGTAGTGACCGAACTGGCAGCGCACACCTTGCACGGCAAGCGCCTCGAGATAGTCGTTCTGCCGCTTCTGGTCGGCTACGTTGCGGCCATTGTCGCGGATGCGGGCGGTAAAGTAATGGGTCGCCACCAGGGTTTGCCCCGGCTTGAGCAGATGCTGGCCCAGCGCGGCGACATCGAGCCAGTAGTAACGCTTGAAACCCGCCTGCTTGAGACCGAAATACAGGTTGAATCCATCAATGTAGGTGATGACGCGCTGCATCATGCACTGCCCTCCAGGAAGTCAGCACTCTTGACAATGGCGGGCCGCATGGCCAGAATTGAACCGCTAACCCCCCCGGAGATAGCATCTCCGGCCCGACGCCCCGCAAGGGGCGTCTCTGTTTGTAGGGTTAGTTTGTGCCCCGCCCGGGATCGTATCCCGGGCTCGACGCCTCCCTTGTGGAGGCGTTTCTGTTTCTGGCTTGCCCAAAGATGCTTTCCAGACACAGCATCGAACGGAAGTGCGGCTGCAATGAGTTTTTGGGGAGGGGTGACGGGGGTCATGCGGTTTCGCTCTGTCGTGTCAGCACATGCCGGATGGCGGTTGCAAAAGGCAGGTGTGCGGTGTTCTGGATTTCTTCCCGCAGCAGCGGCAGCCATTCGTCCTCGCCGAAGGTCGCTGCCATCTCGGCAAAGTATTCGGCGGTCTGGATGTAGCCGGCCACCTCGGATCGCCGGATCTGGTTCAGCGCACCGTCGAGGCCCAGGATGCGGATAGTCACCTTGGCACGATGCTGGTCGTGTGGCTTCAGGTTCGCCCTGGGGCGGATGGTGCCGTACGGAGTGAAGACGAAGAAATCTTCCGGGTCTTCCACATCCGGCTTGATGAGGTCCTGGTGCGGGTAGGCACCGCACTTGTCCTTGTGGTCACCGCAGGTGCCAGGGCGGCTACAGGAGCCGAACAGGTTGTGCCAGTCGAAGGTGCCCTGCGGGTAGCGGTCGCGCTGACGGAAGTGCTCGATGTGGCGATTGTCTTCGCTCATCGGGCCTTCACAGTAGGCACAACGCTCGCCCTGCATGGCGACGAGCTTTTCCCAGATCGCGGCACGTTCCGCCTGAGTCGGGCAAATGTTCGACCACTTATCCTGTCCATGCCGGTACTTGCTCAGCCCGGCCGGCGGCACAGCGTCGCGATGGAGTTGGTGCACGTCAGCCCTCCGAGTTACGAGACGTGCGGGGCAAACGCTGCTTGAAACCCTGCAGGCGAACCAGACGATCGCATTCGCGCATGACCGGATGCTCGGCGCCAAAGTGCTTGACCAACTGAGTACGCAACGCCTGGCCATCGTCGCTGTCATGCAGGTTCTGCTGAATCAACGCCTGGTAGTCGGCCAACATCTGAGCCTCCGGCACTGCGGGCACAGGATCGACATTCATGATCCGGGCGAGCAGATCGGCACTGGAGACGCCACGAGTTTGTGTCGTTACAGGGGCGACCTCGCTGACTGTCGTGCCAGTTTCAGGGTCGGTTGCCTGACGTAACAGCCGGATGCAGGAGGCATCGACACTGGTGAGCACCTGCGGGCTGTGGGTGGTGACGATGAACTGAACGCTTGGAAAGGCTTGGCGCAATTGTTCAAGCACCCGCTGCTGCCAGAGCGGGTGAAGATGCATGTCGACCTCGTCAATCATGACCACGCCCCGGGTCTGGCGGGCAGCCTCCAGTCCAAGATGGGGGTTGAGTTTGTAGCAGCGGTAGGCGATGTCGCCAATCATCGCCAGAACACTGCGGATGCCGTCACTCAGCTGATCGACTTTGAGGACTCCGTGCTGGTCGTGATGCAGTACAAGAGATTCTTCGTGAGAGTGGCTGTACTCCAACGAATGCCAACCCGTCACCGGCTGCAGCAAAGCATCGATTGCTTGGCGGACCACAGCAAGCGGGGTCTCTGCCTGTGAGACAGCAGATTCGCTGCCTTTGCCTTCGAGCATCTTCAACGCTGATTCCCAGTAGATTTTGCTGATTAGCGTGAACCATTCCTGGAAGTGCTTGTAGGACGAGGCGGGATCGAGGCAGTTCATGTACGCAAAAGTGCGGATGTAGAAGTCGCTCGATTTGGTATCGTCGGCGCCCTTGCTGGCCTCGGTGAGTTTTTTCTGTGCCCAGAGCCGACCCGTGCCGTAGTAGCCAAAGACGGGTAGGTCGAGCGTTTTCTTGTCAGGGTCACGAATTTGATCTTGCACGGCGACAGCCCATTGACGCATGAAGCTGGTATCGCCCGCATCCTTCGTTCTGCTGCGTTTTGCCTCACTTTCACGATATCTGGACCATGTTCTCTCGGAGCCCAAACCGAAGTCGCCCGTTGCAGAAATCTCGCACGGCAACTGACGCAGCATGTCCTTGTCGCGGCCCTTGACGATCCGTACATCGTCGACGGTAATCGCATTGCCCGGATCGCTGAACGCATTTCGTGCCAAATCAAAGCTGCTGACGAAGGGCCACAACGCGATCCGAATTGCATCCAGAACCGAGGACTTGCCTTGACCATTCTCGGCAACGAGTACGGTCAACTGCGGATGGAGTTCGATTTCCAGTGATGGAAAGCACCGGAAGTTGCGCAGCGTGATCTTGCTCAAGCGCATGGGGCCGTACTCCTGCCAAGCAGTTCGTTGAGATCCAGATTGATGCTGGTGACAGCCCAGTCGGGCTCCTGGGTAAAGGGACGCCGAATGTAAAACGGGCCTTCTGCATTGTTACCGTCGGCCAGCACCACCGCCAGGATGAACTTGTCGGCCTGGTTGAGCCCGTAGAGGATCTCGTTGCGGGTCACGGTAATGGTGGTGGCGCCCTTGGCCCGGCCCTTGACCTCGATGTGGCGAGCGGGCGGCAGGCGGCCATCGACGGGCTTGGGCAGACTGGTGACGTCCCAGCCGCATTTCTGTGCGGAGACGTCGATGACCTCATACCCGAGGGCGCGCTCGGCATTCATCACCGCCTGCATGGCAATGGCCTCGATGCGGGCGCGGGCGGCGGCGTCTGCGCTCCAGCCGGGTTCGCCACGACGCTGAAGCAACAGCCCCTGCGGGATGACCAGCGCGCCGCCAACCACCGTCGGCGTGCTGGAAATGACATGGCGCATGGCCTGCAGCTCGGCGGTGCGAGTCTGCAGCCGGGCGGAGAGCTCGTCCAGGGTGCGCAGGGCGTTGTCGTAGTTGAGGCGCGGCTGCTTGCCGGCGGCGACGTCGTCCTTGAGCTTGATCGAACGGTCCTGCCAGTAGTTGATCTCCTTTACCAGCCGCTCATGCACTGCGGCGAGCGTCTTGTCGACCTGCTGCACGCGGCGGGCGCGGACTTCCTCGAAGTGCTCGGGCACGAGATGGGTGGAGGCGTGGGCGAGCGCCCGCTGTTCGAGCTGGTTGGCGTGGCCGGTGGCGACCCAGGGGGCATCGAGCACGTCGCGGATGCGCGCGAGGTCGTCGGCGGCGATGGGTTCCAGATCGAGGTGCGGCGCCCAGCCTGCATGGATGGCCTCGCCTGCAGGGTCGATCTCCACGAACTGCATGCGGCGCGACACGATGCGGGTTTGGTCCGCGCCTTCCTTCACCGCGTGATCGACGATGAACATCAGCCGCGGCGTGAGCCCCATGTCTGCCGGATCGACCAGCACCGCACCTTGCTTGAGCTTGTTGCGATGCTGCTCCAGCACGATGTCGGTGACGGCCTGCATCAGCGGGTGGCCAGGGTGGAGGAGGCTCGCCATCTTGGCCTCCGCCCGACCGGGCACGCGAACGTGGTCTTTCTCGAAGCAGACGCGCTCGTAGCGACGCAGCACCGGCTCGTTGTAGCGCCTGTCCCTGCCTGCGATCTGGCGGTCGCGTTCGCGGATGATGGCCGGCACATGGGTGATCTCGGCGCGGCCGGCTTCACGCGGTCGCAGTTCGCCCCCGAGCGACTGGAATGCCTGATTGAAGAAGGCGCGGATGAAATAAGGCTGCAGCTTGCGGGCTTCTGCCTTTTCCATCTCTTCCTTCACCGCGTAGAGGCGTTGCGGGTCCATGACCTCTTCACACAGCGCGTTGCGGCGGATGATGGTCTGCAGGTGATCGGTGTCGAGGGCGCCTTCGATCTTGCGGAAGAGTTCGGCTTTGCGCGCAGGGTCTTCACCGTACTTGATGGCCTCGATGAGTAGCTCGCGCAGGCTCTTTTCCTCGAACACTTCACCGAGGATGTCGAACACCCGCCCGCCCAGGGCCTTGCGCTCGACTTCGAGCTTGTCGAAGAGACGCTGGAAAACGTCGCCTTCGCGGGTCTCGTTGGCGACCATGTTCCACAGGTGGCAGATCTCGGTCTGACCGATACGGTGGATGCGGCCGAAGCGCTGTTCGATGCGGTTGGGGTTCCAGGGCAGGTCGTAATTGACCATGAGGTTGGCGTTTTGCAGGTTCACGCCTTCGCCGGCCGCGTCGGTGGCGATGAGCACGCGCACCACCGGGTCGTTGCGGAAGAGCTCCTGCACCTTGCGCCTGTCCTCGCGCTTGACGCCGCCGTGGATGAGCACCACCGCCTCTTCGCTGCCGAGCACGCCGCGAATCTTGACGGCGAGGTAGTTGAGGGTGTCGCGGTGCTCGGTGAAGACGATGAGCTTGCGCTGCCGGCCGTCGGCGTCGTGCATCTCGGGCGTGTCCTGCAGCAGGCGCGAGAGCTCGTCCCACTTGCGGTCCTGCCCGGAATGCACCACCTGGCGAGCCTGTTCTTCCAGGCCTTCGAGAATGACGATCTCGGCCTGAAGTTCTACGATGGTGCGGGCGGCGGTGGCCTGATCGACGACGGATTCCTCGAACTCTTCGTAGTCTTCCGGGGTGAGGTTGTCGGGTGCATCCCAGATATCGTCGCCGGCGCCATTGGTAAAGACGCTGTCCGCCAGCACTTCACCGCGCTGGCGCAGCTTCTCTTCCTCGATCCGACGCTGCAGCTTGGCCCGGCGGCGACGCAGTGACTGGTAGATCGCTTCCGGGCTGGAAGCCAGCCGGCGCTGAAGCGCAGTGAGCGCGAAACCGACCGTACCGCGGCGCGCGCCGTCTTCGAGTTGGTCGGCGCGGTTCATCTCCGTCTTCACGTAATCGGTGACGGCGGTGTACAGCGTGGCTTCCAGATCCGAGAGGCGGTAATTCACCGTGTAGGCGCGCCGTTCCGGGAAGAGCTTGGTGCCGTCGAAGCGCAGCATGTCCTCCTTGACCATGCGGCGCATGAGATCGGACACATCCACCTTGTGGGCGCCATCGCGGAACTTGCCGTAGAAGCGGTCCGAGTCGAGCAGCGACAGGAAGAGCTGGAAGTCTTCTTCCTTGCCGTTGTGCGGCGTAGCCGTCATCAGCAGGAAATGCCGGGAGATGCTGCCCAGCAGTTCGCCGAGCTGAAAGCGCTTGGTCTTGTTGATCTTGTTGCCGAAGTAGTTGGCCGAGAGCTTGTGCGCTTCATCGACCACCACCAAGTCCCAGCGGGTGAGCTCGAGCTTGGCGAGCAGGTCCTCATTGCGCGAGAGCTGATCGACCCGCGCCACGAGCAGATCGGTGTCCTCGAACGGGTTGCCGCTGGCACTGTTCTCGACCAGGTCGCGACCGAAGATGCGGAACTCCAGCCCGAACTTCTCGCGCATCTCGTCCTGCCACTGCTCGACCAGGCTGCCTGGCGCAACGATGAGTACCCGACGCGCGTCGGCGCGCATCAGGAGCTCGCGGATGAAGAGGCCGGCCATGATGGTCTTGCCCGCACCGGGGTCGTCCGCCAGCACGTAGCGCAGCGGCTGGCGCGGCAGCATGGATTCGTAGACGGCGGTGATCTGGTGCGGCAGCGGTTCGACGTTGGAGGTATGCACCGCCATCATTGGATCGAACAGATGGGCTAGATTGATGCGCCAGGCTTCTGCTGCGAGTTTGAAGGCTTCGCCGGGGGCGTCGAAGGCCCAGGGACGGCCCTCTTCGGCCAGCGCCAGCAATGCTTCGTCGCTGCGAAACACCATGCGCTCGCCCAAGTGGCCATCAGGTGTTTTGTAGACGACTGTGAGCGCTTCGGTGCCCACTGGCTCAACGGCGATGACGCGAACGATCTGGCCCGGTTCGATTCCGGCGAGCGCGGCATTTTTGTGGATTTCTTCAAGCCTGAGCATGGGGAACAAGGGCAAGGAACTGGAAAACGGACGATTATGCCAGTCGATCCCGCCAGTCCGATTTTTCTCAAACTTTCATCCGGTCGTATCTGTGCAATTTCGGCCCCCGTTGTCCGCTCGATACAACACTCCCGTGTCATGATTTGTATGATTTATGTAACACACTGTTGTATTCATGAGACTGTGGCTTGATTTTTCCTGTCAAGGGTTTAGCGTTCAAAGTGTTCACCCACCCCTTTCAAGGAAGATCAAATGAAGACCGTGGCGGCCATTGCGGCCGTAACCACACTCCTGCTCTCGGCCTGTACGGTCGAGCCTGCTTCGCGCGTCGTGACCGAGACCGAAGGGTCGGCCGCGCCTGTCAGGGAGGAGGTACAGCACGCACAGGACGAGGCCCCCGTGACGGAGCTTGCGGCCGTGCCACAGGCCCCCGAGCGCGAGGAAGTGCGCGATGCAAAGGAAGCAGCCGAGGATGCTGCCAAACGCATCTTCAGCGCCGCCTCCCGCCTGAAAGAGGTTGGCATCGGTGCGGTGAAGTCGGTACGCGAGGATCCGGAGGCCGCGAATGAAGCGCCCGACGCTGCCGCGTCCGAACCGCCTGCCGATGCTGCCCTGCATGCCGACACCTCCGAAACCTCCGAAACCTCCGAAGCCTCCGAAGCCTCCGACTCGCCGTCAGTGTCGGCACAGTGACGCTTCGGTGAAACGCATGCCGGCACGCATGATCGGACTGTTTGAGGTTGCGTGGTGATGCCCGGGCGCGAGCAATGGGAGACTTGGCTGGCGCAGTTGCAGTCTGCCCTGCTGAGCCCGCGTGTGCCGGACGAGGCCTTGCAGGCATCGCTTGAGCAGGCGCGCGCTGCGTTGCCGGTGCCGGTCATCTGGTTGCTGGGCAAGACACAGGCGGGCAAGACCTCCATCATCCGCGCGCTCACCGGTAGTGAGCGGGCCGAGATTGGCGACGGCTTCCGGCCGTGCACCCGCAGTTCGCGCTTTTACGACTTTCCGGCCGATATGCCGGTGGTGCGTTTTCTGGATACGCGTGGTCTGGGTGAGCTGGCCTACGATCCTGAGGAAGACCTGCGCTATTGCGAATCGCATGCCAGTCTGGTGCTGTCGGTGATGAAAGTGGCCGATCCGGGTCAGGAGGCGATTTTCAGTCTGCTGGCCGGAATTCGCGAGCGCCATCCGGACTGGCCGGTGGTGATCGCGCAGACCGGGTTGCATGAGTGCTATCCCCACGGCAAGGGACATCCCGAGCCCTATCCCTTCGACGATGGCGTGCATGCCCTGCCCGAGTATCCCGATCTGGCCCGGGTGCTGCTTGCCCAGCGTGCCCGGTTGGGGCGTCTGCCGGGTGAGGCACCGGTGCAGTGGGTGGCGGTGGACCTGACCCAGCCGGAAGATGCACTGGCGCCGGAGCACTATGGTCTGGAGGCGCTGTGGCAGGCCATCGAGCAGGTGTCCTCGCTGGACTTGCACCGTCAGTTGATGGGCGATGCGGCGGTGCGCGATGTGTATGCCCGCACCGCGCACCAGCAGATCGTGGGGCATGCGCTGGCAGCGGCCGGGCTGGGGGCGATGCCGGTGGTGGATCTGGTGGCGGTTTCTGCCGTGCAGGCCAAGTTGCTGCATGCGCTGGCACACATCCATGGCCAGAGCTGGGACCGGCGCCGGATGGCGGAATTCGTCGCCCTGCTCGGGGCCGGACTGGCCGGCAGCCTGCTGGGGCGCATGCTCGGCCGTTCGGTGGTGAAGCTGATCCCGGTGTGGGGGCAGACCGTCGGGGCTGTCTGGGGGGCGAGCGCCAGCGGCGCCACCACCTATGCACTGGGCAAGGCGGCGGCGCATTATTTCGAGGTACGCCGCCGGGGGGGCGAGGTCGATCCCGAGCATCTGCGCAGGGTGTATGACGAGGCGGTGACGGCCGGAAAGCGCCTGGTCGGGCGGGGCAAACCGAAGGATGGCGCATGAGCGGCCGGGTGCTGCCGCTGCTCAAGCGCCTCGACCTGCTGCATCTGCTGGCGCTGGTGTTGCTGTCCATGCCGCTGCTGATGCTGCTCGTGTTCGGTGGGCTGTGGTTGTGGCAGTCGGAACAGCGCATGCTGTGGCTGTCCGCGATGGTTGCTTCCATCGGGCTGGCGTATGGCCTGCAGTATCTGTTGCGCCGTTCCCGGCGCCGTCTGCTCGACGATGCGGTGACCGAACCCGATCCGGCCTGGCCGGCCAGTGCCGACCCGGCCTGGGCAGCGGTGGGCGAATTTGCCGACAGCGTGCAGCCGGCCGACTGGCCGCTCACCGAAACCGGCACCGCAATCCAGCTGGGTCGTGCCACGCTGGAGCGGGTGGCGCGGGTGTATCACCCTGCGGTGGACCGGCCGTTGCTGGAACTCACCCTGCCCCACACCTTGATGATCGTTGAACGGGCGGCGCGCGATCTGCGTCAGGACATCACCGAGCATGTCCCGTTCAGTCATCGCTTGAAGGTGGGCGACTTGCTGCGCGCGCGGCGCTGGCAGCAAAGCGCAGAGCGGGTGTTCGACCTGTATCGCGCTGGCCGGGTGGTGATCAATCCGCTCGATGCCTTGATCGGCGAGGTGCAGCGTCACCTGATGGGGCGCAGCTTCGGCGTGGCGCGTGAGGAGTTGCAGCGCTGGCTGCTGCAGGCCTATGTGCGCAAGATCGGGTATTACGCGATTGACCTGTACAGCGGTCGCCTGCCGCTGGACGACGGAACCGAGGCCGGGCAGATGACCGGTGAATCCTCCCGCCACACCGAGCAGGCGCGGGCCTGGGCCGAGGCGTGCGAGCCGGCAGAGTTTGGTGCGCCCGGTGCGGCAGAGGGCGCCGAGGCCGCGCCGGGTGGGACACGCGAACCGCTGCGCATCGCGGTTTTCGGGCGCAGCAATGCCGGAAAGTCCAGTCTGGTGAATGCGCTGTTCGGCAGCCTGCGGGCGGTGAGCGATGCGGTGGCCGACACCACGGCCGAGGTCATGCCCCACCTGCTGGAGCGGGACGGTTTCACCCAAGCGCTGGTGTTCGACACGCCCGGCTGCGACAGTCCCCTGTTCCAGCGCGATGCCCTGCTCGAACTGGCCTTGCAGGCCGACCTGATCCTGTGGGTGAGTGCGGTGAATCGACCCGACCGGCAACAGGAGCGCGAATGCCTCGATGCGCTGCAGCACGCCTTTGCCCAGCGCAGCGACCGCCGCCCGCCTCCGCTCATCGTAGTGGCCAGCCACATCGACCGGCTGCGCCCGGTCACCGAATGGCAGCCCCCCTACGATCTCGCCTCCGATACGCCCAAGGCGCGCAACATCCGCCTTGCACTCGAAGCCGTGTCCGCCGATCTCGGTTTGCCGGCCGAGCGGGTGATCCCGGTGTGCACCGCCGAAGGCCGCGAATACAATGTCAGTGACCTGCTGTGGGCTGCGCTGCTCGATGCCCAGCCCGCCGCCGAACGCATTCGCCTGATGCGTTGCCTGGAAGCCCGCCGCCGCGATCAGGACTGGAAGCTGCTGTGGCGCCAGCTCAAGGGTGCCGGGCGTTTGCTGCGCAGGCTGGGGGGCTGAAGCGCGCGGGAACCTTCGATACAGGGCTAGAATCCGAACTCGCTTCCCAATCCTTGCTCCTTGCGCGCACCCGGCCCCCCCATGTCAGACTCCATCCGTATTGCTGGCGCCCGTCAGAACAACCTCAAAAACCTGTCGCTGGACATTCCGCTGAACGCCTTCACCGTGGTCACCGGGGTGTCGGGGTCCGGCAAGTCCTCGCTGGTGTTCGATACCCTGTATGCCGAAGGCCAGCGCCGTTATGTCGAGACCTTCTCGCCGTATGCGCGCCAGTTTCTCGACCGTCAGGACCGGCCTCAGGTCGACCGCATCGAAGGCGTGCCACCGGCGATTGCGATCGACCAGACCAACCCGGTGCGCACCTCGCGCTCCACCGTCGGCACCATGACCGAGCTGGCCGACCACTTCAAGCTGCTGTATGCCCGCGCATCGCGCCTGTATTGCCGGGGATGCGGCACGCAGGTGCGGCGCGACGACACCGACAGCATCATGCGCACGCTGGCTGCCCACTGTGCGGCCGACGATCCGCGCCTGGTGGTGAGCTTTCCGGTTCCGGTGCCGGAAAACTTCAGTGAGGCGGAGATCACCGCGCTGCTTGCCCAGCAGGGCTACACCCGGGTGCATGCACGCGAACCCGGTCGTGAAGCCGGCAGTGAGGTGCTGCAGGTGGTGCAGGACCGTTTCCGGCTGGGCAATGCCGATCCGGCACGGGTGGCCGAAGCGGTCGAGGTGGCCATGCACCAGGGCAAGGGCCGTATGGCGGTACGTGCCCTGCACGATGCGGGCGAGACGGTATGGCGCTTTTCGCGCGACCTGCACTGTGCCGATTGCGACATCCACTACAGCGAGCCGACGCCGGGGCTGTTCTCGTTCAATTCGCCGATTGGTGCGTGTGACACCTGTCGCGGCTTTGGCCGGGTGATCGGGGTGGATTTTGCGCTGGTGATTCCCGACGAGTCGAAGACGCTTGCCGAGGGCGCGGTCAAGCCGTGGCAGACCGAGAGCTTCCGCGAGTGCCAGGACGATCTGGCGAAGATGGCAAAGAAGTACGGCGTGGCGATGGACATTCCGGTGCGCGAGCTGCCGCCCGAACACCGCCACTGGCTGCTCGAAGGCGACGACACCTGGAAGAGCTGGGAATCGTCGTGGCCGCGCAAGTGGTACGGCGTGCGCCGCTTCTTCGAGTGGCTGGAAACCAAGGCCTACAAGATGCACATCCGGGTGCTGCTGTCGCGCTACCGCAGCTATACGGAATGCCCGGCCTGCCACGGCGCGCGGCTCAAGCCGGAAGCCCTGCTGTGGCGCCTGGGGCGTGATGCGCTGGCGATCCATGAGCTGATGGCCTTGCCGATCAGCAAGGTGCGGGGCTTCATGCAGGCGCTCGACCTGCCCGCGCCGCTCGATGAAGCCACCGAGCTGCTGCTTGGCGAAATCCGCAGCCGGCTCGATTACCTCGACCGTGTCGGTCTGTCCTATCTCACGCTGGACCGCCAGTCGCGCACCCTGTCGGGCGGCGAGGTGCAGCGCATCAACCTCACCACCGCGCTCGGCACCTCGCTGGTGAATACCCTGTTCGTGCTCGATGAGCCCTCCATCGGCCTGCACCCGCGCGACATCGACCGCATTCTCGGGGTGATGACGCGGCTGCGTGACGCAGGCAACACGCTGGTGGTGGTGGAGCACGACCCGCAGATCATGCTCGCCGCCGATCGCCTGCTCGATATTGGCCCCGGCCCCGGCGAGCGCGGCGGGCAGATTGTGGATTTCGCCCCGCCGGCCGAGATTGCCGCCAACCCGGCCTCGCTCACGGGCGCCTATCTTGCCGGCCGCAAGCGGGTGGATGCCGGCCGCGCGCCCTGCCCGGTCGGCGACGGCACGCCGATGCTGCAACTCCTCGGCGCCCGCCAGCACAACCTGCGCGGCATCGATGTGGGTTTTCCGCTGGCCGGCCTGGTGTGCGTGTCCGGCGTCTCCGGTTCGGGCAAGTCGACGCTCATCCAGGACGTGCTGTATCCGGCGCTCGCCCGCCACTTCGGCCAGTCGGTGACGAGCGAACTGGCAGCCGATGCGTTTGCGGGTATCGAAGGGTTGGCGGCGCTGTCCGGCGTGGTGATGGTCGATCAGTCGCCCATCGGCAAGAGCGCCCGTTCCAACCCGGTGAGCCACATCGGCGCGTGGGACGCGATCCGCAAGCTTTTCGCCAACCTGCCCGAGGCCAAGGAGCGCGGCTACACGCCCGGTACCTTCAGCTTCAACTCCGGTACCGGGCGGTGCCCCACCTGCACCGGCTCGGGCTTCGAGCACGTCGAGATGCAGTTCCTGTCCGACGTCTATCTGCGTTGCCCGGATTGCGATGGCAAGCGTTACCGGCCCGAGATCCTTGCGCTGCAGTGGCGTGGCAAGTCGATTGCCGAGGTGCTCGACCTGACGGTGAGCGAGGCGCTGGCCTTTTTCGCCGACCAGCGCGAGGTGCAGACGGTGCTCGCGCCGCTTGCCGATGTGGGGCTGGAATATGTGCGCCTGGGCCAGCCGGTGCCGACGCTTTCCGGTGGCGAGGCGCAGCGCCTCAAGCTGGCCGGCCATCTTGCCGATGCGGCCCGGCTCGCGGCGAAGAGGCCGCGCAAGTCGGCTGAGGTGACCGAAGCAAACGAGACGGACAAGAGGGCCGGGGGTGGGCGGCTGCTGTTCCTGTTCGATGAGCCCACCACCGGCCTGCATTTCGAGGACGTCGCGGTACTCCTGCGCGCCTTTGACAAGCTGCTCGCGGCCGGGCATGCGTTGGTGGTCATCGAGCACAATCTGGATGTACTGCTCGCCGCCGACTGGATCATCGACCTTGGCCCGGAAGGTGGCGAGGACGGTGGCGATCTGGTGGTGGCCGGCCCGCCGCCGGCGGTGATGGCGTGTGCCGCCTCGCACACCGGCCGGGCGCTGCGCGACTACCTCGCAGCGCTGGACGAGGCCGTGCGCCGTCCGTCCGGTGCGCTGCGGGCGGCCGATTCCGCCGCGCCGCGTCTGTTGCCGGCGCCGGTGATCGGCATCCGTCATGCGCGCGAGCACAACCTGAAAAACGTCAGCCTGAGCATTCCGCGCGACCGCTTCACGGTCATCACCGGGCTGTCCGGCTCGGGCAAATCCACGCTGGCCTTCGACATCGTGTTCGGCGAAGGCCAGCGCCGTTACCTGGAGTCGCTCAACGCCTACGCGCGCCAGTTCGTGCAGCCGGCGAGCCGGCCCGATGTCGATGCGCTGTTCGGCATCCCGCCCACCGTTGCCATCGAGCAGCGCGTCAGCCGTGGCGGGCGCAAGAGCACGGTGGGTACGCTGACCGAGATCCAGCCCTTTCTGCGCCTGCTCTACGTGAAGCTCGGCACCCAGTACTGCCCCGAGTGCGAGGTGCCGGTGCTGCCGCAGAGCTTCGATGCGATTGCCGCGCAAATCCTGCGCGATTTTGCCGGCGAGTCGGTGGAGTTGCTTGCGCCGCTGGTGTCCAACCGCAAGGGCTTGTACACCGATCTCGCCAAATGGGCGCGTGGCAAGGGCTTTGAGCAGTTGCGGGTGGATGGCGAATACCTGCCGACGCGCAAATGGCCGCGCCTCGACCGCTACAAGGAACACAACATCGATTTGCCGGTGGGCAGGCTGATGTTGCAGCCCGGGCAGGAGGGCCTGTTGCGCGAGCAGCTCGAAACTGCGCTCGAACATGGCAAGGGGGTGGTTCGGTTGCTGCCGCTGGACAAGCCCGATGCCGCGCCGCTCACCTTCTCCACCCAGCGCGCCTGCCCGTGTTGTGGCACCAGTTTTCCGGAGCCCGATCCGCGCCTGTTCTCGTACAACGCCAAACATGGCTGGTGCCCGGCCTGTTATGGCACGGGGGCCAAGGTTTCCGGCCGGGTGGAAGACCCGAATGCGCTCGATCTGGCCGGGCTGGACGAGGTCAGCGAGGACGGGGCCGACAGGCATGCCGAGGTCTGCCCGGTGTGCGACGGCGCACGCCTCAATCCGGTCGCGCGCGCGGTGCGCTTTCGCGATCTTGGCATCGACCGCCTGTCGGCACGCTCGGTGAATGACTGCGCAGCGTTTTTCGGCACGCTGGAGCTCGTCGGTCGCGAACAGGAGATCGGCCGCGATCTGGTTGCTGAAATCCGTGGGCGGCTCGAATTCCTGCAAAAGGTCGGGCTGGGCTATCTCGCGCTCGACCGTGGTGCGCCCACGCTGTCCGGGGGCGAGGCACAGCGCATTCGTCTGGCCGCGCAGCTCGGCTCCAACCTGCGCGGGGTGTGCTACATCCTCGACGAACCGACCATCGGCCTGCATCCGCGCGACAACCAGTTGCTGCTCGACACGCTGGAAGCCCTGCGCGACCGTGGCAACACCCTGCTGGTGGTCGAGCACGACGAAGACACCATCCGCCGTGCCGATCACGTCATCGACCTCGGCCCCGGGGCCGGCGTGCGGGGTGGCCGGGTGGTGGCCGAAGGTCGTCTGCCGGAGCTGATCGCTGCGCCCGAGTCCGCGACCGGGGCCTGCCTGCGTGCGCCACTGGTGCATCCGCTGCATCCGCGTCGGGCGGTGGCGGAAGATCATCCGTCCATCGTCGTGCGTGGCGCCACCCTGCACAACTTGCGTGAGGTCGAGGCGCGCGTGCCGCTGGGCCGGCTCACCGTGGTGACCGGCGTTTCAGGGTCGGGCAAATCCACGCTGGCGCGCGACGTGCTGCTCGCCAACCTGAAGCGTCGGCTGGGCGATGCCAGCCCGGCGGGCCGGGCGAGGGCGAAAAAGGCGCAGCAGGCAGCCACCGCCGCAGTGGCTGAAACCGTTCGGCCTGAGCTTGTCGAAGGCCGGTCGAGCGCCTCCGGAAGCGCTTCGACAGGCTCAGCGCGAGCGGTGGTCGGAAGTACTTCGACAGGCTCAGACCGAACGGTGATGGAGACGGTCCTGGGGGTTCCGACCGGCTGCCGGGCGTTGCTTGGCTGGCAGCAGGTCGGCCGCGTGCTGGAGGTCGACCAGACGCCGATCGGCAAGACGCCGCGCTCCTGCCCGGCCACCTACGTCGGCTTCTGGGATCCGATTCGCAAGCTTTTTGCCGAAACCTTCGACGCCAGAACGCGCGGATGGAACGCCTCGCGCTTTTCCTTCAACACCGGCGCCGGTCGCTGCCCGGTGTGCGAGGGGCAAGGGCGCATCACCGTGGAGATGAACTTTCTGCCCGACGTGCGCCTGCCCTGCGAAGCCTGCGGCGGCGCACGCTTCAACCCCGAGACGCTGGCGGTGGCGTGGCGTGGCAAATCGGTGGCCGAGGTGCTCGCGATGCCGATCGACGACGCAGTCGACTTCTTCGCCGCTCACCCGGCCATCGCTCATCCGCTCAGCTTGCTGCAGGATGTCGGGCTGGGCTATCTGACGCTGGGCCAGCCCAGCCCGACGCTGTCGGGCGGGGAAGCGCAGCGCATCAAGCTGGTGGCCGAACTCGCCAAGGTGCGCAACCGTGCCGGCGAGGACACGGCCACTGGCGGACACCCCCTGCCGCCTGAAAAGCACACCCTGTATGTGCTCGACGAGCCTACCGTGGGCCTGCACATGGCCGATGTCGAGAAGCTCATTCATGTGCTGCACCGGCTGGCCGATGCGGGTCACACGGTGCTGGTCATCGAGCATGACCTCGATGTAATGGCCGAGGCCGACTGGCTCATCGACCTAGGGCCGGAGGGGGGCGACGGCGGGGGCTGCATTGTGGCCCAGGGGCCGGTGGACGCGGTGTGCGAACAGCCCGGATCGCATACGGCGCGGATTCTGGGTGAATTTATTGCACTGCGGAAGGTCAGTGCACATTCCAATCCCGAAGCAAGAACCGAGGATCATCAACATGACTGAAAAAACCATCAAGGTGTGGGATGTGCCGGTCCGGCTGTTTCACTGGCTGCTGCTGGCGCTGGTGATCGGCGCGATCGTCAGCATCAAGATTGGCGGCAATGCGATTGTCTGGCACGGCCGTTTTGGCCACATGATCTTCGGACTGATCGTGTTCCGCATCGTCTGGGGCGTGATCGGTTCGCGCACGGCCCGCTTCAGCAGCTTCGTGCGCGGTCCGGGGGCCATCGTCGATTATCTGAAGGGACGCTGGCAGGGCATCGGCCACAACCCGCTGGGCGCCCTGTCGGTGCTGGGTTTGCTGGGGCTGATGGCCTTCCAGTCCACCACCGGCCTGTTTACCACCGATGACATTGCCTTCACCGGACCGCTGTACCGGGCGGTGAGTGGCGACCTGGCCAGCCAGCTCACCAGCCTGCACCGCCAGGCAGAGTGGTTCATCTACGCGCTGGTGGCGCTGCATGTGGCGGCCGTGATGTTCTACACCCATGTGAAGAAGGACAACCTGATCAAGCCGATGATCACCGGCCGCAAGGAGATCGGGGACGAAACCCGGGGAGGCGCTCAGGACGGCACCGGCGCAATGCCCGAGGGCAACCGGGGCGGTGGATGGGGGGCCTTCGTGATTGCGGTGCTGATCACTGCCGCAGCGATGTGGGCAAGCAGCGGAGCGCTGATTCCACCGCCCCCGCCCCCGCCGCCTTCGCTGGGCTGGTGAGCGCCGGTCACTCCTGAAATGACAACGGCCACCCGCAGCAGGTTACTGCGGGTGGCCGTTTCTTCGGCCGGCCTGCAGCGCGCAATGCGTGCGGACCGGCCGGGCTGTCCTGCCGTGCTTACTTTTCGGAGATGCGGTAGTTGTCGTGACAGGCCTTGCAGGCCTTGCCGACTTCACCGAACTGGGCGGCGATGGCCGCCTTGTCGCCAGTGGCAGCCACTTCCTGCAGCTTGTTCGCCTGTTGCACGAAATTCACGGCGATTTCGCCGACTTTCTGCTGTTCTTCGAAGAAGCTGGACTTCAGGCGGGTGGGTTTCCAGCCGGTGCCCTGATCGGTGCCGGGCGCGTACAGCGCACCCATGCCCGAGTTGGCGATGGCGGCCAGCGAGTTGGCGGCGGCCTGGACCTGGGCGGCGTTGAATTCGACCGAACCATCGACCGCATGGGCCTTGATCGTGCCCATGTTCCAGCTCATGAACGTATAGCCGGACTGGCGGAATTTGATCATGTCTTCGGCGGACTGGGCAGACACCACGCTGGCGGCCGAAAGGGCCAGCAGGCCGAGGGTGATGCGGGTCAGGGTTTTTTTCATCATTGGGTACTCCCGTTTGAGTGAGACACGAAGGCCGGAACTGCGGCTGCACAGCATGTGCTACGCAACTGGCGTCCGCCTCTGGGACGCTTCCGGAGTGGATTGGTTCGCGGCCTGAGGCAACATATTAACAATTCTGGATATTGTGTTGGCCGGCCCGCCCGGGAATTATCCATGGATCGGGTTACGAATCGTTAAATCCGGCCTCAAGTTTGCACGGCGATGCGCCGTAGAATGAGGCATGCGTCGTGGCTGGACGTGCAATGTCCTGCGAAAGCAGGCCGGGAATGGACAAAGACATGAACCGCTTATCGAATACCCCGATCTGGATCAAGCTGACTGGCGTGATCTGGTTGATGCTGGTGCTGGCATGGGGCAGCATGATTGCCTGGGAAACCCGTAGCAACCGGCTTAATGCGATCGATCAGGCGAAGGATTTTGCCAGCACGATCAACGAAATGACCATGGCCGGCCTGACCGGCATGATGATCACCGGTACGGTGGCCCAGCGAGACGTGTTTCTTGACCAGATCAAGGAGCTGACCGCCGTGCGCGACCTGCGCGTGCTCCGGGCCGACGGTGTGACGCGCATCTACGGCCCGGGCAGCGGCGGCGAAATGCAGCCCGATGCGCTGGAAGCGGAGGTGATGAACAGCGGCACGCAGGTGATGCGGGTGGAGCAGGACGCGCGCCACGGCGAACATCTGCGGGTGGTGATTCCGTCGGTTGCCAGCCCCAATTATCTGGGCAAGGACTGCATCCTGTGCCATCAGGTGCCCGAGGGCACGCCGCTGGGCGTGGTGTCGATGCGGGTGTCGCTGGACAACGTGAATGCCGCCGTCAGCACCCAGCGCAACAGGAGCATCCTGTTTGCGGTGCTGGCGTCCCTGCCCCTGCTCGGTTTTGTGTACTTCTTCATCCGGCAGGTGGTGGTGAAGCCCCTGTCGCACTTGTCCGGCAGCCTGAGCGAGATCGCACAGGGCGGCGGTGACCTGACCCGCCGGCTGAAGGTGGAGACGCATGACGAGATCGGCCACACCGCCTCGATGTTCAACCGCATGCTTGGCACGATTGCCGAACTCGTCCGTCAGGTCGGGCAGTCGGCCGCCACGGTGACCGGCTCTGCCCGGGGCGTGGTGAGCAATGCGGAAAGCGTTGCGGAAGGTTCGCACCGGCAGGACGAGCAATCGGCCAGCGCCGCTGCAGCGGTGGACGGGCTGGCGGAGAACATCAACCACATCGCGGCCAGCACCGACCGGGTGCGTACCCTGTCGCGCCAGAGCCTGGCCCGTTCGGGCGAGGGCCAGGCCAGCCTGCAGCAGTTGATTGGCGAAGTGGCGCATGTGGAGGACGCGGTGCAGAACATGGCCGAACTGGTGGCGGCATTCGTGAAATCCACCGCGTCGATCACCGGCATGACCAGCGAAGTGCGCGAGATTGCCGAGCAGACCAATCTGCTCGCCCTGAATGCGGCCATCGAGGCCGCCCGTGCGGGCGAGGCCGGCCGGGGCTTTGCGGTGGTGGCCGACGAGGTCAGGAAGCTGGCCGAGAAGTCGGCCCGCTCGGCCGGCGAGATCGATGCGATCACCCAGGACATCACCCAGCAATCGCGCGCGGTGCAGGCATCCATTCAGGCCGGTCTGCAGCACTTGGGTAGCAGCCGGGAGGCCGCAGGCATCGTGTCAGGCGTACTCGAAGCCGCCAATGGTCTGGTGGTCGAAGTCGGCCAGGGGCTGGATCAGATCGCCACCGCCACCGATGCCCAGCGCGAATCCAGCACCCGCGTCGCCGGCAGCATCGAGGACATTGCCCGCATGGCCCGGGACAACACCGCCGCCATAGACCGCACCCTGTCTGCCGCCCGCGAACTGGAAACCCTGGCCGTCACCCTGCAGGAGGCCGTGTCGCGTTTCAGGGTGTGAGGATAACGAGATGGCCCTTCGACCGGTTTGTATGGTCTCAGGGCGAAAGAGCGCTGTTTGACTTCGCCTCTTCTGGAGGTTCCGGATCGGGGGTTTTGAACGAGTGCAGCTCCCGTACGATGGGGGCGAGTTCGCCGCGCGGGTTCTTGAACCAGTCGGTGGACCAGATGCGGCGGATGCGCCAGCCCAGGCGCTCGAGTACGGCCTGGCGCAGGCGGTCGCGGTCGCGCACGGATTTGGCGGAGTGGTAGGTGGCGCCGTCGCATTCGATGCCCATCAGGTAGCGGCCGGGACGGCCGGGGTCGATGACGGCGATGTCGATGAAGAAGCCGGCGACGCCGACCTGCGGCACGCAGTCGAAACCTTCGCGGCGCAGGGCTTCGATGACGGCGATCTCGAAGTCGCTGTCGGGTGCGCGGCCGGTGGCATGCTGGGTGTGGTGCAGGATGCCGGTTTCGCAGTAGGCGAGGAAGGCGCGCAAGGCCTGCACGCCGCGCTTGCTCGATGCGCCGACAACGATGTCGTCCGAGCCCATCGAGCTGAAGATGTGCATGCGCTTGCGCGAGCGGGTGAACAACACGTTGAGGCGGCGCCAGCCGACGTCGGAGTTGATCGGACCGAAGCGCTGCAGGACGCGGCCGCCGGGTTCCTGCGGGCCGTAGGTCATGGAAATGTAGATCACGTCGCGCTCGTCGCCCTGGACGTTCTCGAGGTTTTTGACGAACAGCGCTTCGGGATGGTTCGCGTCGCGCTCCAGGCGCTCCCGGAACAGGGCGTCGTCGCGGGCAAGGTCATCGATGGCGCGTTCGATGTGCAGCCGCTGTTCGGCGCTCATCGCGACCACGCCCAGGGTTTCGTCGGCACGGTGGGCGAAGTGCTCCCGCACCGCTTCGGCGATGATGCGGGCTTCTTCGAGGTTGCGCCGGTTGATGAAACAGCCGCCCTGCACGCGGCTGTACTGGATGCCGAAGTGTTCGTCGTGCTTGTGCGGGGACGGAAACAGCACGAGGTCGCCGTCGTAGAAGGACTGGTTGGAGAAGGCGATCAGGCTTTCGTGCTGTGAGCGGTAGTGCCAGCGCAGCCGCCGGGCGGGAAAGATCGGCAGGGTGGCGTCGAGGATGCTTTCGGATTCTTCGATGCCGGTGAGGTCGCTGTCGCCATCGCCGTCGTCCTGCATGCGGTCGAAGAAGCTGGTGGGCGGCAGCTGCTTGGGGTCGCCGACGACGACGAGCTGACCGCCACGGGCGATGGCGCCGAGGGCGTCTTCGGGCTTGATCTGCGAGGCTTCGTCCATGACGATGAGGTCGAACGCGATCTGCCCTGGCGCGAGATACTGGGCGACCGACATCGGCCCCATCATGAAGCAGGGCTTGAGCGCGACCAGGGCGCCACCGGCACGTTGCAGCAGCTGGCGGATGGGCAGGTGGCGGGTCTTCTTGCCGCATTCGTGTTCGAGCAAAAAGCGTTCGGTGCGCTCGCTGACGCGGGCGCCGCGCTGACCCGCGGGTATTTCTGTCTGGTCGACCTTCCAGGCGATCTGCTCGCATTGCAGGCGCTTGAGGCGGTTGTCGTACTCGCGGAAGCGCTCCTGCAGGGCTTGCTGGGCGTGGCCGGAAAAGCGTGCGAGTTCGGCGTCTTCGCGCAGGATTTCGCGCGCGAGCAGGTCGTGGATGCCGGTCAGTGCGGCCGGTTCGAGCTGTTCGATGGCGAGGGCGCGGCTTTCGATGGCGTCGACCAGCCGCCCGAGGCCGAGCGCGCGCATCCGGTCGCGCACGCGCACGTAGTCCAGCCAGTTCTGCAGCGTTTCGCCCTGGTCGAGGGCGAGGCGGTTGCGCGCAAGCAGCGCGGCGACGTGATCGCCAGTGGCGGCGCTCCAGGCGGGAAGGTCGAGGTCGACCAGCGCGACGAATGCGTCGCGGGCTTCCCGGTGTGCGGACAAGGCAGTGCGCAGCGCGGCGCCGAGTTCGGCGAGCGCGGCGAAGGTTTCCGGCGTGGGCTGGGTGCGGATTCCGGCGAGCAGTGCGGGGGTGCGCAGACCGTGTTCGATGGCCGTGGCCAGCGTCAGCGTGTTGCGCAGGCGGGACAGGCCGGCGTGGTTGTCGGCGTTGGTGCCGGGTTGCAGGCGTAGTTGTCCGTTGAACAGGCGGCGGTCGAAATCGGCCTTGCGCCAGAGGTCTTCACGCTGGCGCAGTTGGGCGAACTGTTCGATGTGAGTCAGCAGCCCGGCCACGGTGAGGGTGTCCTGATGGGCGAGCGCGCCACAGGCGTCGATGGCGTGCTGAACGGCGGTGCGGGTCGCTGCAAGCAGGCCGTGGTCGCCGATCAGCGGGGCGTGGTCGTCGGCAAAGCCGGTGGAACCGGTGGAGTCGGTTGTCGGGGCGAAGGTTTCGCGCGCGGCGACGAGGTCGGCGCACAGGGCTTCGAGCTGCGCGGGCAAGCCGCGTTCGGCCAGCGAGCGCAGCGCCGGGACGATGCTGGCGGACAGACCGATGAGGGCGTCGCCGAGGGCGACTTTCTGTCCGAAGCCGATGCCGTAGTGAAGCCGGATTCGCTTGTACCAGGTGCGCAGTGTTTCGAGGGTGTCGAGATCGGTGTCCAGCCCGCGAAAATGCGCGCCGAGCGCCGCGCGAAGGGCGGGGTCGGCATCGAAGCGTTGGCGCTTGCCGGCGTAGTCGGCAAAGGCGTCAAGCTGGCCAAGCAGTTCGGCGAAGCGGATGCCGCCGTTGGCGGCCAGCCCGAGCAGGCGCTTGCGGGCGTTGCGCCAGTCGCCTTTGAACCAGCGCAGCAGACCGCCGGCGGCAAGCGTGCCGGACAGCTGGCGCAGTTCGTCTTCGGGGGGCCGCTCGGTGAGCGCGAAGCAGCGTGCGAGCTGAGCGTGTTGCGGGCGCAGTTGTTCGAGTTCGCTGCGCAGGCGCGGCAACAGTGTGTCGAGCTCGTCATTGTCGAACAGGGGGGCGCGGTGGGCCCAGCAGGCCGGGGGCAGGCTGGCGACGAGTTCGACCAGGGTGCGCAGTTCGGTAATGCCCGAGCGGCTGGGCTGGAGATGACGTGCGGCGGTCTCGCCGAGGGCCGATTGCACGCCGCGCCAGGTCTCGTCGAGTCCGGTCAGCGTCTGTTCGATGGTGCCGAGCCGGCGCAGGGCTTCGGCGAGTGCGCCCAGCGTGGTGTCGGGGGTGACGCGCTGGCGCAATGCCTCGGCGCCCTGGCGTAGGGGGTCGAGCGCATCGGTGCGTTCCAGTTCGCGCAGTGCGTTGGCGCCGATCTGCGCGGCGAGCGTGGCGTGGCGCTGCTGGAGGTCTTCGAACAGTTCGAGATAGCGGCGGCACTTTTCCAGTACGTCGCCATGCAACACCGGCAGTTGCGCAAGCAGTTCGTCGCCTCGCAGTGGCGGGATGGCGTCGAGTTCGGCGGCGAGGGCGTCGAGCTCGGTGAGGGTTTCGCCAAGGGTTGCGGGCGGGCAGGCGAGGCGCCCGGCAATCGCGGCGTGCTGTTCCTGCAATTGCGTGAGGGCGGTCTGCCAGTGGTCGAGTCCGGCGCGTACGCGCTCGAGGTCGAACAGCTGCAGCTCGCCATTGCGCACGCCGTGCCACGGGTGCTGGTCCAGGCTTGCATCGGCGCCGAGCTGCTGGATCAGGGCCTGATGCACGCTGCGGTAGGCAACGCGCTCGTCGGCGTGGCGGCGCTGGGTATCGGCGTCCCAGCTGCTGCCGTCGTGCCCTTCGGGGTGCAGGGTTTCGGGGTTGATCGGGCCGGATTGCCCAGGTGGGTTCAGCCCGGGAGCGAGGCGGTAGCGGGTGGCGGCCGTAAGGATCTGGTGCGGGGTCTGGCCGGTGTTCTTCCACGGCTGGTTGATCCGCTCGGCGTGGCGCTTGAGGGCGTTCTTGAGTTCTTCGTAGCGCGCGATGTCGGCAGCGATCTGTTCGGGCGGGCGATAGTGGCCGTGCTTGCGCAAGCGCTCTTCGACTTCGTCGAGCACCTTGCGTTTCTGGGTCTTGTGGCTGTGCAGCTCGAGGCAGAATTCGCCGAGCCCGGCGCGGTCGAGCCGGCTGCGCACGACCTCGAGCGCGGCGAGCTTCTCGGCGACGAACAGCACCTTCTTGCCTTGCGCGATGGCGGCGGCGATGAGGTTGGTGATGGTTTGTGACTTGCCGGTGCCGGGCGGACCCTCGATGACGAGGTTGCGGCCGTTGACGGCGTCGATCAGCGCGCTGTGTTGTGAGCTGTCAGCGTCGTCGATCAGCGGGTAGTCGATGTGGATGGTGTCGATCTCGTCGATCGGGTGTTCTTCGCCGAAGCCGCTGCCAGAGGCCTGGCTGCCAGCTTCCGTGTCCTCGTAGCCGGAGAGAAAGCCGGAGACCACGGGGTGGTCGACGAGGCGGGCGTGTTCGGGCCAGCGCGCGGGGTCGAGGTCGAGATACATCAGCAGCTTGCTGAAGTTGAGCAGCACGAGCGAGGCGAAGCGGCGCACCCGCCAGCGCGGCTGGGTGGTTTCGATCAGCGCGCGGACTTCGTCGAAGTAGGCTTCGGGCGCGGTGTTCTCGTCGAGGTCGGGCAGCGCCATGCCGAAGTCGGCACGCAGTTTTTCGCGCAGCGACAGGTTGGGCAGGATGTCTTCGCCGGAGTGGCTGAGGGTGTATTCGTAGGTGCGGGTGCGCGGGTTGAGCCGGCCACGTTGCAGGTGCACCGGCACGAGGAAGAGCGGCGCGAGGCGGGCAGCGTCGCTGCTGCTGCTTTCGAACCACTCGAGAAAGCCGAAGGCGAGGTAGAGGATGTTCGCGCCCATCTCCTGGATGGCGGATTCGGCGGTCTGCGACAGGCTCTTCAGCTGGGCTTCGAGTTCGTGCGGGTAGAGCAGGGTCTGGATGGCGTGGTCGGTATGGCGGGCGGGGAGGCGGGTAGCGGCCGATTCGGCGGCGTCGTCCGGGTCCGGCTGCGTGGGGTCGCCACTTGCGCTGGCGGCGGGGGGAAGCGGAAGCGCGTAGTCGGTGGCGAAGCCGAGGTGCCGTGCCCACTCTTCGGCGCTGGGGTCGTTGCGCAGCCGCTTGGGTTCGCCGCCTTCCGGGTCGGGTTCGAGATAGCCAGCGGCGACGAGTTGCGCTTCGGTCGGCTCGGGAATCGCCTCGAAGCGCAGCTCGTTTTCCGCCAGCAGGGCCTCGGCGAGCTGGTCGGGCAATTCGTCGATCACGCGCAGGCTGCTGGTGCGGGTATGCCGAAAATTGATCAGGCGGTTGCGCGCGGTGAGGTCGAGCAGGCGCATGCGCAGGTTTTCGAGGGCCTGCAAGGCTTTGGAAGAGGAAGGGGGCTCCCGGGGTGTGTCCTGAATGTCCCGGGTTTCCAGAGAAGGCTGATTCATCGCTGCTGTTTCCGGCGGCTGTGTCCGCCGGCTGTGTCCGTTATGAGCGCTCAATATAGCATCAGCCATCCGGCATGCAGCCTGCGCCGGAAAAGAAGGGCGGGTACCGGACGCTGTGCCTGTGGCCGGTTGGCAGGGTTGGGTAACAACGCGTCGAACAAAAAACGGGCGGGGACCCTGCCCCGCCCGCCGATGCGGTTGCGCCGCCTGCTGTGGTGTTCAGGCAGCCGTGCTGTTCAGCCTACTCATGGCAGGCGGACTGGCACGAAGATGCGCGCGTCGCCCCGCTGCACCAGCAAGGCAAAGCGCTTGCCGGCGCGGTCGACGAGCTGGCGGAATTCATCCACCGTGCTGAAGCCCCGGTTGTTCAGCGCGAGAATCACGTCGCCGCTGCGAATGCCCGATTCGGCGGCCACACCGCTGGCCGATTCGACCAGAATCCCGCCGCGCACGCCCAGCTGGCGGCTTTCGTCGCGGTTCAGGTTGCGCACCGTGAGGCCAAGGCTGTCGGCGCTTTCGCCGGGCTGCGAGCGGCCTGCCAGCACCTGCTGAGGCGTGTGCATCTCGTCGAGTTTCGCGCTGAAGATGCGGCTGCGACCGTCGCGCCACACTTCCAGCTTCACGGCAGTGCCCGGCCGCTTCTCGCCGATCACCCGGGGCAGGTCCGACGAGTCGGCGATGTTGACACCATCCACGCCAATCACCACATCGCCCGCCTGCAGTCCGGCCTTGTCGGCTGCGCTGTCGGGCTCCACGCTGGAAATCAGCGCTCCCTTGGGTTCGTCCAGACCGAAGGTCTGTGCCAGCTCCTTGTCCACGCCCTGAATGGTCACCCCGAGCTTGCCGCGCTGCACCCGTCCGTGCTCGATGAGTTGCTCCTTCACGTTGAGTGCCACATCGATCGGAATGGCGAAGGAAATGCCCATGAAACCGCCCGAACGCGAGTAAATCTGCGAGTTGATGCCGACCACTTCACCCGCCAGATTGAACAGCGGACCCCCCGAGTTACCGGGGTTGATGGCGACGTCGGTCTGGATGAAGGGCACATAGTTTTCCGACTGCAGGCGGCGGGCCTTGGCCGACACGATGCCGGCCGTGACCGTGTTGTCGAAACCGAAGGGCGAGCCCATGGCGACCACCCACTCGCCCACCCGAACCTGTTCGGCGTCGCCCATGCGCACCGTGGGCAGGCCCTTCGCATCGATCTTCAGTACGGCCACATCGGTGCGTGCATCGGTGCCCACCACGGTGGCCTTGAACTCGCGCTTGTCGATCAGGCGCACGGTGACTTCGGTGTCTCCCTCGCCGACCACATGGGCGTTGGTCAGCACATAGCCATCGTCGCTGACGATGAAACCGGAGCCGATGCCCTGGCTGATGCGTGGTCCGCGCTGCTGCGGGCCGGGAATGCCGGGCAGCGGCATGCCGAAGCGGCGCAGCAGGTCGTAGAACGGGTCATCCGGGGACAAACCATCCGGGGTGGCCGGCTGCCGCGTACGCACCACGCTGATGTTGACCACGGCCGGTCCGACGGTCTCGACCAGATCGCCGAAGTCAGGCAGGCCGTAGCGGTTGGGCGTGACCAGCGTGCTGCCGGGGGTGGCCGACTGGGCATGGGTTGCGCCGCTGGTGACGGTCGATGGCAGGAAGCCCGAGAGGGTGAGCGCGAGCGCGCTTGCGAGGACAATGTTCTTCATGATGATCCCGGTCGAAATGAGTCGTGATGCGCAATGGCGATGTGTAATGCTGAAGCGAACGATGAAGCAACATGACAGGCATGACAGCAAGAGACTGTGGGGACAGGGCGCTTCCGCTTCAAGTTGCCGTATGTTGCAAATCGTGACCATTCAGCATGGCTGCATGTGAGCATGAATGCATCCGGCGGGCGTTTCAGGTGGCATTTCAGGCTGCGCGGGGGCGATCATCGGGTTAATATCCGAATGCAGCACGTTTCACGACACGTTCAATACAGGGAGGTTGCCCGCTCATGACGCTTACCGATTTGCGTTATCTGGTTGCGCTTGCGAGAGAGCGCCATTTTGGCCGGGCGGCCGAGAAGTGTCACGTCAGTCAGCCTACCCTGTCAGTGGCGATCAAGAAGGTGGAGGAAGAGCTGGGCGTGCAGTTGTTCGAGCGCAGCGCGACCGAGGTGAAGATCACCACCACCGGCCAGCGCATCGTCGCGCAGGCCGAAAAGGTGCTGCTCGAAGCGGCGCAGATTCCGGAAATTGCCGCCGCCGGGCGCGACCCCTTGTCCGGGCCCCTGCGCCTGGGCGTGATCTACACCATTGGCCCGTACCTGTTGCCCCGTCTGATCCCGCTGGTGCATCGGCATGCACCGCGCATGCCGCTGATGATTCAGGAAAACTACACCACGCGTCTGATCGAGGGCCTCAAGCGGGGCGAGCTGGATGTGGTGGTGCTGTCATTGCCCATCGATGAGGCGGGCATCGTGGCACAGCCGGTGTATGACGAACCTTTCAGGGTGCTGCTGCCGGTGAGTCATCCCTGGGCTGCGCAGACGCATATCGATCCGGATACGCTGGCCGACGACCAGTTGTTGTTGCTCGGTGCCGGCAACTGTTTCCGCGATCAGGTGCTGGAAGTGTGCCCGCACTGCCGCAACGTGGGTGGCCTGCAGCGCACACTGGAAGGCAGCTCGCTGGAAACGATACGACACATGGTGGCCACCGGGCTGGGCGTGACCGTGCTGCCCAGTTCAGCGGCCGACGAGTTGCCTACCCACAATCCACTGGTGGCGGTGCGGCCGTTTTCCAGTCCGGAGCCGACGCGGCGGGTGGCGCTGGCGTGGCGGGTCACCTATCCGCGCAGCGGTGCCATCGACATTCTGCGCACCGCCATCATCGAGAGCGCCTTGCCCGGCGTCAGGCCGGTGGGCGGCATGCCCACGGTCGACAGTCGGTCCTGATACACTGAAAACCTTCCCTTGCCCAATCATTCTTCGGTCTGCGGACCTCACAAGGAGTCATCAGCATGGATATCGATATCGGCATCAACAAGAAAGACCGTGAAAAGATTGCTCAGGGCCTGTCGCGCCTGCTCGCCGACAGCTACACCCTGTATCTGACCACCCACAATTTCCACTGGAACGTGACCGGCCCGATGTTCAACACGCTGCACCTGATGTTCGAGGCGCAGTACAACGAACTGGCGCTGGCGGTGGATTCGATTGCCGAGCGGATTCGTGCCCTCGGCTTCCCGGCGCCGGGCACCTATCGCGAGTTTGTGGAATTGTCTTCGCTGAAGGAGCCCAAGGGCGTGCCGAGCGCGGAAGAGATGATCCGCCATCTGGTGATGGGTCAGGAAACCGTGGTGAAGACCGCGCGCAGCATTCTCCCGCTGGTGGACAAGGCCAGCGACGAACCGACCGCCGACCTGCTCACCCAGCGCATGCAGGTGCATGAAAAGACGGCCTGGATGCTGCGCAGCCTGCTGGAGAAGTGAACCCCGTCTGAGCCCGGCCTGAGCGCTGTTGGAACGCAGTAAAAAAGCCCCTCACCAATGGCGAGGGGCTTTTTTCAAGGCCTTTCAGATCAGCCCGCTGTCTTGCCGACAGTCTTGCGTGTGGTGGCACGTGGCTTGCGGGCTGCCGGTGATTTCTTTGCGGCATCGCTCCCGGGGCTTTCGGCGGTGTTGTCCGTCTTTTCCGGTGCGGCCTCTTCGGTCTTGCCCGCACGCGGTTTGCGGGGTTCAAATTCGAAACCCACCTTGCCCTTTGCATCGCGCACCAGAAAGGCCGAAAACTTGCGCCGGGTGCGGGAGGAAACGAAGCCCTTGAGCAGCTCGGTGCGGCCTTCGGCGAGCAGCTTGTGCATCTGCTCGCGTTCGATGGGCTGCTGCAGGATGATCTTGCCGGAGCGGAAATCGCAGTTCTTTTCCGGCCCCACCGATTTCTCGCACACATACGACAGGCCGTGCTCGAACACCCGGTTGCCGCATTTCGGGCAGGGGCCCAGCGGCTGCTGGTCCGAGAAGTCGGGCGCTTCGGCCCCCTCCTCGCCTTCCTTCGGTTGTCCGAAATCGAACTCCGGCTGCTTGTCGTCGTTGAGGCGGATCTCGGCGTTGAACAGTCGTCCCATCTTGCTGCGGAAGCCCATCAGCGGCCCCACCCTGCCCTCGCGCAGCAGGGTCGCGATCTCGTCGATCTCGAACTGCCGGCCGGCGACGATCTTCCAGGTGCTCCAGTCGCAAGACTGGCAGGCGAATTTCTTGTAGTTCTCCTTCACCACCCCGCCACATTTCGGACAGGGAGTGCCGAGGGTCACGAAGTCGCCCGGCACGGTATCGGATTCGTAACGCTTGGCACGCTCCACCATGTCGCGCGCCATGTCGGCAATTTCGTGCATGAAGGCGCTGCGCGACAGGCTGCCCCGCTCCATCTGGGCGAGCTTGTGTTCCCATTCTCCGGTGAGCTCGGGTGAGGTCAGCGACGACACGCCCAGCCCCTTCAGCAAGGTAATCAGCGAAAAGGCCTTTGCGCTGGGAATCAGTTCGCGGCCTTCGCGGTGCAGGTACTGCTCGGCAATCAGCCCTTCGATGATCTGTGCCCGGGTGGCCGGTGTGCCCAGCCCGCGCTCGGCCATGGCGGCGCGCAATTCCTCGTCATCGACCATCTTGCCCGCGCCTTCCATCGCGGACAGCAGGGTGGCTTCGTTGAAGCGTGCCGGGGGCTTGGTCTGCAGGGCCTTCACCAGCACCTGTTCGGTGGCCACCTGCTCGCCCTGCTCGACTGCCACCAGCTGTGCGCCGTCCTTGTCATCGACCGGGGTGGCTTCCTTGCCCCAGACCGCCAGCCAGCCCGGCTTGACGAGTATCTTGCCTTCGGTCTTGAAGGCTTCGCCTTCGACCCGGGTGATGCGGGTAGTGATGCGGTACTCGGCCGCCGGGTAGAACACCGACAGGAAGCGGCGGGTGACCAGGTCGTAGATCTTCTGTTCCGGTTCGGACAGGCTCTTGGGCACGGTGCCGGTCGGGATGATTGCGAAGTGGTCGGAAATCTTTGCGTTGTTGAAAATCCGCTTGTTCGGCTTCACCCAGTCGTGCTTGACGATTTCGTTGGCAAACGGGGCGTAGGCGGCCGGCAGGTCGCGGATCACCGTTTTCACGGTGTCGATGTAGTCTTCGGGCAGGGCGCGCGAATCGGTACGCGGATAGGTGAGCACCTTGTGGCGCTCGTACAGGGCCTGCGCCACCTGCAAGGTGGCACGGGCGGAAAAGCCGAAGCGGCCGTTGGCCTCGCGCTGCAGGCTGGTGAGGTCGAACAGCAGCGGGGACAGTTGGGTGGAGGGCTTGGACTCTTCCTCGACGATGCCCGGCTTGCCCTCGCATCGGGCACGGATCGCTTCGGCCTTAGCCTGCTCCCAGATGCGGAATGCGGTGGCGTGTTCGTCGCCCTCGCGTTTCTTGAAGCCTTCGTCGAACCAGCGACCGGGGTAGTGCCCTGCCTGGCAAGCGAAATCCGCCTCCAGCTCCCAGTAGTCACGTGGCTTGAACTTGCGGATGCGTTCCTCGCGCTCGACCACGATGGCCAGCGTGGGGGTCTGCACCCGTCCCACGGTGGTGAGGTGAAAGCCACCGGTCTTCGAGTTGAAGGCGGTCATCGCCCGGGTGCCGTTGATGCCGATCAGCCAGTCGCTTTCCGCACGGCATACGGCGGCCTGACGCAGGCCCTCGACGTCGCTGGCGGTGCGCAGGCTGGCAAACCCCTTGCGGATCGCGTCGGCCGTCATGGACTGCAGCCACAGGCGCTGGATCGGCTTGCCGGTTTTCGCGTGTTCGACGATGAAATTGAAGATCAGCTCACCTTCGCGGCCCGCGTCGCAGGCGTTGATCAGGCCGACCACGTCCTTGCGCTTGATGAGGCGGGTGAGCAGCTTGAGCCGGTCCTGGGATTTCTCGATCGGCTTGAGGGCGAACTGGGGCGGGATCACTGGCAGGTGGGCGAAGGTCCATTTGCCCCGCTTCACCTCGTATTCTTCCGGCACGGTCAGTTCGAGCAGATGGCCCACGGCTGAAGACAGCACATAGTCATCGGACTCGAAATAGTCCTTTTCCTTGGTGAATCCGCCAAGCGCCCGCGCAATGTCCTGCGCGACCGATGGTTTCTCCGCGATGATCAGTTGCTTGCTCATGCGTATGGGCTTGTTCCTTGGGCGTGTGCGCGAGCACATGCCACGGGTTGTACGGGGACCTGGCCGGGTGCGAGCCTGTGCGCGGCATCATAAGCAGGCATCCGGCGTGGCTGCAAGCCCGATCTGCCCGGCACACCGGCTCAGTGAGACTGCAGCCAGCCTTCTTCGTCGCTGTCGTTGAGCAGTTCGTCGAGCATCAGGGTGTCGAACTGGCAGTCCTGCTGCCACAGCACCATGAGCACGATGACCTTGAAGCGGTGCAGGGTGAGGTTGAAGCCGCTGAGGGCCATGGCCCGTTCGATGATCCGTTCGCGAATCAGCGGATCGATCATCCCGGCGCTTTCCAGAAAGCTCAGGAAGCCCCGGCACACCGCACTCAGGCAGGACAGTTCTTCCGGTGCGTAGATGCGGATCGAGCCGGGTGTCGGTGTGCCGATCATGGCGACCGCATTGTCTGAGGCACGCAGTCCGGAAAACCATTCCAGGGCTTCGCTGATTTCTTCCTCTTCAAAGCCGGCCGCAGTCAGCTTGCGGGCAAGCTGCTCCGATTCGGGGCAAGCCTCGGCGTGGAGGTAGTTCTCGAACAGGTAAACAAGGATGTCGAACATGGGGATACCGCTATCGTCAAAGTCGCTGGAAGCGGCCACCCGGTAGTTTTCCGACCCGGCCATCGAGTTCCATCTGCAGCAGGATGGCGTAGAGTGCATCGAGCGTCAAGCCGGAGCGCATTGCAAGCGTGTCGATATCCACCGGGTCATGCCCCAGGGCATCGAGCAGGCGCTGGCTGTCCGTGCCCCTCGTCCCGTCCGCTTCCTCGGGGTGCGTCATGCCCTCCGGTGTGCCCTGCGAGGGCGTCTGGGGGGCATCCGGCGTGTTCTGCTCGGGGGCAGGGGGGGCGGTGCGGCCACGCCTGCGGCCCGTGCGTGGCCTGTCCGGCTGAACAGGGGGCGCCATGCCGAGTTCTTCGAGCACATCCCGGGCGGTTTCGACGAGCTTGGCCCCTTCCCTGATCAGGCGGTGGCAGCCGCGCGACAGTGGGGAGTGGATCGAGCCGGGGATCGCGAACACTTCGCGGCCGTACTCGCCACTGAGCCGGGCGGTGATCAGGGAGCCGCTGCCCACGGCGGCCTCGACCACCAGCACGCCACGGGCCAGCCCGGCGATGATGCGGTTGCGTTTCGGAAAGTTGTGGGCGACGGGGGGCGTGCCAAGCGGAAATTCGCTGACGATGCAGCCCGCGCGGGCGATCTCGTGCGCCAGCGCCTTGTTGCTGGCCGGATAGACCCGGTCGGCTCCGGTGCCGATGACGGCGATGGTGTGTCCGGTGTGGCTGGCCAGCGCGCCCTTGTGGGCGGCTGCATCGATGCCCAGTGCCAGTCCGCTGACGATGCACAGGCCGCTGCCGGCGAGGGCCTGTGCAAAGGCTTCGGCATTGGCCAGTCCCTGATGGGTGGCCGAGCGGGCACCGACCATGGCAAGGGCCGGCATCTGCAGCAGCTCGGGGTGCCCCTTCACGTACAGCAGGGTAGGGGGATCGGGCGTGTCCAGCAGGGCGCGCGGGTAGGCACTGTCGGCAAGGGTCAGGATGTGGTTGTCAGGCGCTTCGGCCCACGCCAGCGTGCGCTCGATGAGCGCTTCGTCGGGCGGCTGGAGCAGCGCGTCTGCCTGAGCGGCGCTGATCACGGTGGTGAGCGTGCTGCGGCTGGCCGCAAAGAGGGTGTCCGGCAGACCGAAGCCGGCCAGCAACTGGCGTTGCGTGGCCGGCCCCAGCCCCGGCGTCAGCGTCAAACGCAGCCAGGCTGCGAGACCCTCCGACGTGTTCAAGGGCGGGCAGGGTCAGGGCGCGCGGACGAAGTCACCGACGGTCACCTGGCCGTCTGCGTCCATGACCAGCGCATAAGCCATGCGGTCGAACACGCGGAACACGAAGGCCAGTCCATAACGTTTTTCCGGCAGGCTGAAGGTCTCGCTCTTGCCGGTGATCTGGTCCTTGAACTGAACCTGGCCGCGATCGCGGTGCAGCGCAAGCACGTGGCCCTGTTCCAGTCCGTCATACATGCCGAGGTTGAGCGTGACCACGCTGTAGCGGCCGCCCTCCATCACGCCCCGGTAAATGCCGATCAGGCGGCCTTCGATGTCGCCTCCCTGCGGGGCATGCGGCATGTAGGCGAATATCTGCGGGGTCTCGCTCTGCACCAGACGGTCGCCGGTGCCGATTTCCTCCACTGCGCTGAGGATGCGCAGGGTGGTCGGTTCGTTGCCGTCGCCATAGCTGCTCACCCGGGCGCTGCCCAGGTACTGGGCTTCGTAGCCGAGCAGTTCGTTGGTGTAGGGGTCGGTGATCGCCCGTGCCGGACGGAATATCTGCCAGTTCGGGTTGCCCGGCACGATGTCCTTCGCGAACACCGTATCGCCGCTGCCCAGGAACACGCGCTGGGTTTCGGTGGCCACGATGGTCGCGGCGTCGCCCAGGGTGGCGTCATCGACCACCAGCGGACGGGTCAGGAAGGGATCGATCAGGTGCACCGGGATGCTCGGCAGGGCCGTATCCAGCGTCTCGTGATAGATCTGCGGCGACAGGCGGTTGTCGCCCACCGGACGGCCGATGGACAGCCACGGACCGCTGCGGTCGAGCATGATCACCTGACCGGGGTAGATCAGGTGCGGGTTGCGGATTTCGTCCTGGTTGGCGCGCCAGACTTCCGGCCAGCGCCAGGGCTGTTTGAGGAACTGTCCGGAAATCCCCCACAGCGTGTCGCCGCGTACCACGGTGTAGGTGTCGGGAGCGTCTTCCGCAATCTCGATGGAAGACTGCGCCTGGGCAGTGCCGGCGACCAGGGTCGCGAAACTGAAGATCAGAGGGAATATAATGCGGTTCATTGCTCGCTTCCGATGGGAGCCGCTGAACATCCCGAGGCCGGAACACCAGTGCCCGGCAAGGGGTCCAAGTGCAGAAATAAACAGGTATGGCTGCCCGATGCAGTGTACATGATGTGGCAGTCATGCCAAAACACTTTAAATTCTGCACGTAATGAACTAACCCGGCAAGCATTCACATGGCTTTACTACCCATTCTCCGTTATCCCGACCCTCGCCTGCATACCGTGGCCCGCCCGGTTGAGCAGGTCGATGACGATATCCGCCGCCTGGTGGCCGACATGGCCGAGACCATGTACGAGGCGCCCGGCGTTGGCCTGGCGGCCACCCAGGTCAATGTGCACAGGCGGGTTGTCGTGATCGACGTGACCGAGGACAAGTCGGGCCTGATGGCCCTCATCAACCCGGAAGTCATCGAGCGCCGTGGCGAGAAGGAGTGCGAGGAAGGTTGCCTGTCGGTGCCGGGCATCTACGAGAAGGTCACCCGTGCCGAGTGGGTGCGGGTGCGCGCGCTCAACGAGCATGGCGAGCAGATCGAGTTCGAGGCCGATGGCCTGCTGGCGGTGTGTGTGCAGCATGAAATCGACCACCTCGATGGCAAGGTGTTCGTGGAGTACCTGTCGCAGCTCAAGCTCAACCGGATCAAGAGCAAGCTCGCCAAGAAGGCGCGGATCACCGCATGAGTGGCGGCGATGAACTGAAAGTGGCGTTTGCCGGAACGCCCGAATTTGCTGTCCAGGCCCTGCAGGCCATTCTGGATGCGGGCTTCGAGGTGCCGCTGGTGCTTACCCAGCCCGATCGGCCGGCCGGTCGCGGGATGAAGCTCACACCCAGTCCGGTGAAGCGTCTGGCGCTGGCGCACGGTTTGCCGGTGGACCAGCCGGAGCGGCTGCGTACCGACGAGCAGCGTGCTGCGCTGGTGGCCTGTGCGCCCGATGTGCTGGTGGTGGCGGCCTATGGACTGTTGCTGCCGGCAGAGGTGCTGGCCTTGCCGCGCCTGGGCTGCATCAACATCCATGCGTCGCTGTTGCCGCGCTGGCGTGGGGCGGCGCCGATTCACCGGGCAATAGAGGCCGGCGATGCCGAAACCGGCATCACCATCATGCAGATGGACGAGGGGCTGGATACCGGTGCGATGCTGCTGCGGCGCGCCCTGCCCATCCTGCCCGACGACACCACGGCCAGCCTGCACGACCGGCTGGCTGCACTCGGCGCACAGATGATCGTCGACACCCTGCGCCTGCTGCCGCAGGGCCGCTTGCAGGCTGAGCCGCAGCCGGACAGCGGGGTGACCTACGCGGCCAAGATCGGGCGTGCCGAGGCGGCGGTCGACTGGCGGCAGCCGGCCAGCGAGATCGAGCGTCGGATGCGTGCCTTCGACCCCTTCCCCGGGGTCAGTGCGCAGCTGGGGGAGACGCCGATCAAGTTCTGGCGTGCGCGCACGGAAGTCGGCAGCGGTGAGCCGGGCAGTGTGCTGGCCGCCGGCGCTGACGGCATCGTGGTGGCGTGCGGCGATGGGGTGCTGCGCATCCTGATGCTGCAGAAACCGGGTAGCCGGCGCATGGAGGCCGGGGAATTCCTGCGGGGTTTTCCGGTCAATCCGGGCGATCGCTTTCGGCTCGACTGAACTGTGGCATTGAAGCCGGCGGCCCTGCCCCCATCTGGGCAGGTATCCCTTGGACAATCCTTCTTGACGGGAAAGACAGACCATGTTCGGTAACTGGATGAAGACCTCGATTCTGATGGCGGGCATCGTCGCGCTGTTTGGCGCGGTCGGTGCAATGATCGGCGGCCAGCAGGGCATGCTGATTGCGCTGGTGATTGGCGGGGCCACCAACGTGTGGGCCTACTGGTTCTCCGACAAGATGGTGCTGAAGATGTACAACGCGCGCCAGGTGGATGAGACCAGCTCGCCCTATCTGTACAACATGGTGCGTGAGCTGGCACACCGGGCGGCCATGCCGATGCCCAAGGTGTACATCATTGACGAGGCCCAGCCAAACGCCTTTGCCACCGGTCGCAATCCGGACAATGCCGCCGTTGCGGCGACCTCCGGCATCATGAACATGCTGTCCGAACGCGAACTGCGGGGCGTGATGGCGCATGAACTGGCGCATGTGAAGAACCGCGACATCCTCATTTCCACGATGTCCGCAACGGTGGCGGGGGCCATTTCCATGCTCGCCAACTTCGGCATGTTGTTCGGCAGCAGCAACAGCGAAAACCGCCCTCACCCCGCATTGCAGATTCTGGTGATGATTCTGGCACCGATGGCTGCGATGATCATCCAGATGGCCATTTCTCGCACCCGCGAGTTTGGGGCCGACCGGGGCGGTGCCGAGATTTCCGGCGACCCCGAGGCGCTGGCCAGCGCGCTGGCCAAGATCGAAGCCTATGCGCAGGGCATCCCGATGCGCACTGCCGAGGCGCATCCCGAAACCGCCCAGATGATGATCATGAACCCGCTCTCCGGCGGGGGGCTGCGCGGTTTGTTCTCCACCCATCCGTCCACCCAGGAGCGGATTGCCCGACTGCGCGCAATGCCGCGCTGAAGCGGGCAGCATGCAGGCACGGCGGGAAGACGGCGGTGCGCGCCAGCGTGTGTGTCGCACCTTGTCGTCCTGCCTCGAACGCTTTCGCCGCTCGGTCCGGCTCAAGCTGCTGGCGCTGGTTCTTGCCCCGCTGCTGGTGGGCGTGCCGCTGTTGCTGGCGCTGGTATGGACCTGGGGCAATCAGGCCTATGAGCGTCTGATCACCTACAAGGTCGGCTCCGATCTGGTCACTGCGCAGGAGTACTTCGACCGGGTGCGCCTGGGGGTCGGGCACGATGTGGCGGCACTGGCCGAATCCGCACAACTGATCAATCCGCTGGCACGCATGACGCAGGCTGGCGCTCGAACCGATGCCGCATTCTCCGCCCTGCTCCAGCGCCTGGCCGAGCGGCAGGGGCTGGATTTCCTGCTGTTTCTGGATGCCTCGGGGCAGGTGCGTGCGAGTGCCCGGGCGCATGCGGACGGGGACCCGGGCAGGCGTCTCTGGCCGGTGGTGGAGGCGGCGCTCACCGGCGAAGCGATGACTTCGCTGGAACGTTTCGAACCCGAAGCGCTGGATCAGGTTGCGCTGAGCCTGCGTGCCCGCGCCCGCCAGCCGTTGATGCCGACCCGTGCGGCGGCACCTGACCCGCGACAGGCTGAGGAACGTGGCCTGGTGATACACAGCGCGGCCCCGGTGTACAACGCGTCGGGTGTGCAGATTGGTGTGCTGGAAGGCGGCTTGCTGCTCAATGGCAACCTGGAACTGGTCGATCGCATCAATGCCATCGTGTATCGCGACGGTTCGCTGCCCCTGGGCAGTCAGGGTACGGCCACGCTGTTTCTCGGCGATACCCGGATTGCCACCAATGTGCGTTTGTTCGAAGGAGAGCGGGCGCTGGGCACACGGGTATCGGCGGCGGTGCGCGATCAGGTGCTGGGGCGCGGCGAGCGCTGGCTGGGGACGGCCTTCGTGGTCAATGATGACTATGTGTCCGGCTACGAACCCTTGCTGGATTCGGCTGGGGAACGGGTCGGCATGCTGTATGTCGGCTTTCTCGAGGCCCCGTTACGGACGGCCCTGTACACCGCTACCGGCCTGTTGTTCCTGCTGTTCATCGCCATCAGCGTGGCGGGAGCCCTGCTCAGCCTGCGCTGGGCACGCGGGGTGTTTGAGCCGCTGGAGCGCATGAACCGGGTCATCCAGCGTGTCGAGCAGGGCGATGCCCGCGCGCGGGTGGGGCCACTGAGCAGCCAGGACGAGCTGGGGCGGCTGGCGATGGAGTTCGATCACCTGCTCGACACCCTGTCGGCCAAGCAGCACGAGTTGCAGCAATGGGCGTTTGAACTCGACCGCAAGGTGGCCGAACGTACCGCCGAATTGCAGACGGCCAACGAAACCCTGAAGAAGGCCGGACAGCAGTTGATCATGAGCGAGAAGCTGGCCGCGATCGGCGAGCTGACCGCAGGGGTGGCCCATGAGGTGAACAACCCGGTGGCGGTGATCCAGGGCAACCTCGACCTGCTGCGCGAGGTGCTGGGCGAGGCGGCGGCGCCGGTGCGCGAGGAAATCCGCCTGATCCACCAGCAGACCGAACGCATCCGGCAAATCGTCACCCGTTTGCTGCAGTTTGCCCGGCCGGGAGATTTTGCCGGCTACCTGGAGCCGGTGCACATCAACGAACTGCTTGCCGACTGTCTGCTGCTCACCCGGCACAACCTGGAGCGGCGTGCGATCCACCTCGAGACCCGGCTGGAGGCGCGTCGGGTGGTGGAGATCAACCGCAGCGAACTGCAGCAGGTGCTCATCAACCTGATCATCAATGCGGTGCAGGCGATGCCGGAGGGCGGCACGCTCACTTTGGTGAGCGAGGACGTGCTCAGTGACGATGACGAGCAGGTGCCCGGCGTGTGCATCCGGGTTCAGGACACTGGTGCCGGCATTCCGGCCGAGCATCTGGGGCGCATCTTCGATCCGTTCTTCACCACCAAGAAGGCGGCCGGAACGGGGCTGGGTCTGTCGATCAGCTACGCCATCGTTCAGCGCTATGGAGGGCAGATCGCGGTTGAAAGCGTGCCCGGCCGGGGCACGGTGTTTTCAGTGTGCCTGCGCGAGCAGCCACGGCTGGGCGAATCGCCCGCAGCGCCGGCCTTCATGGCCCGCTGGCAGGGGGTGGTCCAGGGGGCGGGGGGGCACTGAAGCCGCCGGGCGGCTTGCGCCGTTTGCCTGTCGAACGGCCGTCGGGTCGGATAACATGGCCCTTTCAGGCGCAGCGGCCGGCGCATCCGGCTGCACAGAGGAGAACTTCATGCAGCGTGAAACTGCGATCCATGCCAACCCTTCGTTGAAGGACAGTGAGCTGAACTGGCCAAACCACTCGGTGCTCATCGTCGATGACGAGGAAGGCATGCGCAGCTTTCTGGAGCGTGCCCTGCGCAGCCGCTGCGGCATGGTCGCGGCGGCGGCCGATGTGGAGCAGGCCGTGGCGCTGATGGAGCGTGCCCATTTCGACCTGCTGGTGCTCGACATTGCCCTGCCCGGCAAGTCGGGCATGAGCTGGCTGCATGAATTGCGCGCCCAGGGGTATGCCGGCGAGGTGATCCTGATCACCGCCTACGCCGATCTGGACAGCGCCATCGATGCCCTGCGTGCGGGCGCGTCGGATTTCATCCTCAAGCCTTTCCGGCTCGACCAGATTCTCAATGCCATCCGCAACTGTCTGCAGCGCAGCCTGCTGGCCCGCGAGAACTTTGTACTGCGTCGCGAGCTGTCGGTGAATCGCACTGAAACCGATGGGCTGGTGGGGCATTCTGCGGCGATTCAGAAACTACGCGAATTGCTGCACCGGGTTGCGCAGACGCCCAGCACGGTCCTGCTGCAGGGCGAATCGGGTACGGGCAAGGAAGTTGTCGCGCGCGCCCTGCACCGCATGAGTCCGCGCGCTGGTCGTGCCTATGTGCCGGTCAATTGCGCCGCCATTTCTTCCGAACTCATCGAGAGTGAGTTGTTCGGCCATGTGAAGGGGGCATTCACCGGCGCGGCCGAAAGCCGCAACGGCCTGTTCTACTACGCGCATGGCGGCACCCTGTTTCTCGATGAAATCAGCGAACTGCCCCTTGCCATGCAGACCCGTTTGCTGCGTGTGCTCGAAGAGCGCAAGCTGCGCCCGGTCGGTTCCGAGCGCGAGGTGCCGGTGGATGTGCGTGTGCTGGCGGCCTCCAACCGCGATCTGGCCGCCGAGGTGCGTGCCGGTCGCTTCCGTCAGGACCTGTATTTCCGGCTGGCGGTGGTCGACATCCACATTCCACCCCTGCGTGAGCGTATCGAAGACCTGCAGGCACTGATTGCACATTTCATCCCGCGCCTGTCGGCGCGGTTGGGCATGCCGACCCTGTTTCCCCCATCGGCGCTGCTGGACTGCCTGTCCCGCTACGCGTGGCCGGGCAATGTGCGCGAGCTGCGCAACTTTGTGGAGCGTTCGCTGATTCTGGGGCGCTTCGATCCGGATTCACTGCTGAGTTGTGCCGAAGCTGCAGGGCCGCAAGCGGACCCGTCGCAAGTCGCCCCGCCGCAGACCGTCACCACTGCGCCCGACACGCCGGCCTGGCCGCTTGAGCTGACGCTTGAGGAGGTGGAAAAACGCCACATCCAGCGCGTCCTCGCCGCCTGCGACGGCAACAAGGCCGAAGCCGCCCGGCGCCTGGGCGTCTCCCGCAAGACGCTGGATCGCAAGTGTGCCGAATGGGCGCGCAGTGGATGAGGCGAAGCGGCCCCGCAGTGTGGCGACCGAGTTTGGCACATCAATGTCCGGCGTATTCCAGTGAAGAATGGTGCACCACGATGCGCAACCGGCCCTCATCGTCCTTCACGAAGGTCCAGGTCTTGTCCACGGTGGTGACCTTGCCGTCCTTGTCCGTGAAATGAACCTTGCCCATCGTGCTGGCGACCCTGCCGCCGATGAACATGCCGGCGTTTTCAACCTCGCACTTCGTCCAGCCCTTCAGCGCAAAGCCACCGTCTCCGGGGTAAGCCGGATCGCCGCCGACGAAATAGGACAGCGCGCCGTCGCGTGTGGTGCGAAAGGTCTGCGGATTGACCGTGAGCGTGGGCTTGAACAGCACCGCACCCATCTGGTAACCATAGGCCGCATCAATCACCTCTTCGGCCATGGCCTTGGCAGCGGCCGCACCGCTTTGCGTGTGGGTGCTGCTGATGTCGACCAGCGCCTGGCACCAGCCATTCTGCGCATTCAGCACTTCATTTTCGCCGATGGCCTGGTTCACAACCTCCGCAGAAGCCACGGAGGAAAACGCAACGAGGGCTGTGAAGACAGCCGTGCACGTTTTTTTCATGTTCATTTCCTTGTCATGGTTTGGAAAATGCCCGATGTTGGGTTGCTGAATGCTGAGTGTCCTCAGTTCAGCCGAAAAGTTCCGGTCTGAAGGGGGATGTCTGCGGCATCCGATTCATTCCGGAGGGGGCGTTGTGCTTCTTGCGAGTTGCTGCAACTCCTCAGCGGTATTGATGTTGCGGAAGGCATCGGGTTGATCGTCGAAGTCCACCGGCACGGCGTCCAGGCTGTTGGCCCAGTGTGCGAACTGACGCGCGCCCTGCTCCAGAAAGGCGCTCAGGTGTGGCAGCAGGTCGCGCCGGCACAGGCAGAACACCGGATGCATGCGTCCCTCGCTGCGGGCGATGGCCAGGCGGGCATGGGCTGTCTGCAGGGCGTGATGCAGGCGCTCGACGAGGTCATGGGGCAGCAGCGGCGAGTCGCATGGAACGGTGACCACCAGCGGTGTCCGGGCCTGGCTCAGGGCGGCATGAAGCCCGGCGAGGGGGCCGGCAAAGCCGGTCACCACATCGCTCACCACCGGATGGCCGAAACGGGCGTAGCTGTCCAGGTTCTGGTTGGCGTTGATCAGCAGGGTGTCGACCTGCGGGCGCAGCCGTTCGATGGCCCACTGTGCCATTGGGCGGTCGTGCAGCCGGACCAGACCCTTGTCCACTGTGCCCATCCTGCGGCCCTGGCCACCGGCCAGGATGACGCCGGTAATGAGCGGGCGTGAAGTGTCGGAGGTGGCCTGCATGTCGTGTCCCGTCGTGTGGTGTGATGAACGGCCATGCTACTGAATCCGGGAGGCCCCACCAAGTTTCTTCAGGCCGCTTGCCAGCGCCGGTGTTCTGCTGCACGCTGTCGATCGGCAGCGGCACAATGCGCTGCCCGACAGACGATGACATGCAAGAAACCAATACGGAGGAGTGTGCGATGAGTAGCGTGACCTTGGGGGGTAATCCGGTGGACGTGGCCGGTCGTTTTCCGCAGCCTGGCGATCAGGCGCCCGGCTTCACACTGGTGGCAGTGGATCTGTCCGATGTGTCGCTGGCGCAGTATGCCGGCAAGCGCAAGGTGCTCAACATTGTGCCCAGTCTGGACACGCCCACCTGCGCCACGTCCACACGCAAGTTCAATGCCGAGGCAGCGGCGCTGAGCAATACCGTGGTGTTGGTGATTTCCGCTGACTTGCCCTTTGCGATGAAGCGTTTTTGCGAAACCGAGGGGCTGGAGAACGTGATCAGCCTGTCCACCCTGCGCGGGGGCGAGTTCCTCACTGATTATGGGGTGCGGATTGCATCCGGGCCGCTGGGCGGGCTGGCGGCGCGTGCCGTGATCGTGCTCGACGAGCAGGACCGCGTGCTCCATTCGGAACGGGTGTCCGAGATCAAGAACGAGCCGGATTACGCCGCCGCACTTGCCGCGCTGGCCTGATCGGGTACATGCCCGGCACGGATTTCCGTGACCGGGCGGCGTCCGGTGGCACACTGTGGCGGCACAGGGAGAGCAGGTCATGAAGCATCCCTATCCATTGCATGTACATATTTCGACACTCTTTGTGGTGTTGATCCTGCTGGTGGGAAGCCTGGTCGGAGTGCTGGGCTACCGTTCCAGCCAGGGCGTGCTGGAGCGCTCGGCCGATGCCCTGACCGAACGTGCCAGCCATGAGGTGCTGATCGAGCTCGACCGCGCGCTGGCCCCCGCCCGCATGGTGGTTGGCCTGCTCGGACGCGATGCGCTGGTGGAGGCAACCAGCCTGCATGAGCGCCTGGAGAGTCTGGAGCGGGTGCGTGAGGCCTTGGTGCATGCTCCTTTGCTGTCGGCCCTGTATGTCGGCTATCCGGATGGCGATTTCTTCATGGTGCGGCGTCTGGTGGACGAGCAGGAGCGACAGTTGCTTGATGCCCCACCGGGCAGCGTCTACATGGTGCAGTCCATAGATCGGCAGCATCCGGTGGCCGGTGAGTATCGTTATCTGGATGCACACTTGGGCGTGTTGCGGGTGCAGGCACGACCGGCTTATCCACAGCAGTTCGATCCGCGTTCGCGCATGTGGTACCAGGCCGCACGCGAGGGCGGGCAGGCTGTGCAGACGCCGCCCTATGTGTTTTTTTCGAATGGCCGCATTGGCACCACGCTGGCCGGGCGTGCAGCAGGGGGCAGCGCGCAGGGGGTGGTGATCGGTGCCGACATCCTGCTTGAGACCCTGAGCGGGGTGCTGGCCGGGCAGAAGATGACTCCGGGCACCGAAATTGCACTGCTCGATGCCGACGGCCTGGTCGTGGCGCATGCGGGGAGTGCGCCGGCGGGCGGGAATGCAGGTCTTTTGCCGGAGCATCCGCAGCCGCAGGGTGAAGGTGCGATGCTTGCACCGGCTGCGGCGCTGGGGGTGCCGGTATTCGCGCAGCTGGCCGCTGCCTTGCCGGATGGGGGCGACAGGCAGGCCCTGAGCCTGAGCGTGGAGGGGGCGGTGTGGAAGGCGAGCATCCACCGTCTGTCGCCGAACGGTCTGCCCTATTATCTGGTGATCGCGATTCCCGAGCGCGAACTGATGGCCGATGCACTACGCATGCGCGATCTGTCCTTGCTGCTGACGCTGCTGGTGATCTGCCTGTCGGTACCGGTTGCCTGGTGGCTGGCCCGGCGGGTGTCCGAATCCCTGCGCGCGCTGGCCGGCGAGGCGGAAGCCATCCGCCACTTTGATTTCGAGGCTCCGATCCGGGTCCGCTCCTTTGTGAAGGAGGTACAGGAACTGGCCCTGACCATGGACGGGATGAAGGCCACGGTGCGGCGTTTTTTGTCCCTCAACGCTCAGGTTGCCGCCGAACGCGATTTCGACCGCCTGATGCAGCGCGTGCTGGGCGAAACCCTGTCGGCTGCGTCGGCCAGTCTGGGCGTGCTGTATCTGACCGATGAAAAGGGGCGGCTGAATCCTGCGATGGTCCGTCAGGGGGCGACCGAGGGACAGATCGCAGGACAGATCGCAGGACAGACAGACACCGGTGCCTTGCGCACGCTGCAGCCGCAGCACGCCGACGAGGCTGCAGTGGTGCAGGCACTGGGGGCGCGGCGGGCGGCCGCGATCCGCCTTTCCGCGCGCGATGCCGCCGGTGTCGGGCTGGATGCCGCACAGTGGCAGGGGGCGCACGCGATTGCGGTGCCGCTGAACATGCGCGACGGCCAGCAGGTGGGCGCCATGCTGCTGTTGCGCAATGCGCCGCTGGAAGAGGCCCTCATCGGTTTTGTGGATGCCATGTCCGGGCTGGCCGCCGTATCGCTGGAAAACCAGCAGCTCATCAAGCTGCAGCGCGCCCTGTTCGACTCGTTCGTGCGTGTGATTGCGGCCGCAATCGATGCCAAGAGCGCCCATACCGGGGGTCATTGCAGCCGGATGCCCGAGTTGGCCCGGATGCTCGCGCAGGCGGCCTGCGATGCCGGCGAGGGGCCGTATGCGGCTTTTCAGCTCGATGAGCAGGGCTGGGAAGCGCTGCACCTGGCGGCCTGGTTGCATGACTGCGGCAAGGTGACGACGCCCGAATATGTCATCGACAAGGCCACCAAACTGGAAACGCTGCATGACCGCATCCACGAGGTGCGCATGCGCTTCGAAGTGCTCAAGCGCGATGCGCGGATTGCCTGTCTGGAGGCGATTGCCAATGGCGCCGACCCCGGGCAGGCCGAAGCGCGTCTGCAGGCCGAATGGCAGGCGCTGGACGACGATTTTGCCTTTGTGGCCAGTTGCAACCAGGGCGCGGAGCGCATGTCGGACACGCAGCGTGCACGCCTGCAGGTCATTGCCCGGCGCAGTTGGCTGCGCACGCTGAGCGACCGCATCGGAATTTCCGCTGAAGAGCTGGCGCGCAAGGCTGTCAGCCCCGAGCCAGACCTGCCGGTGTTCGAACCGCTGCTTGCCGATCGTCCTGAGCATTGCCTGCCCCGCCGCGAGAGCGAGCGCTTTGGCCCGGGCAACCCCTGGGGTTTCAACATGCGCGTGCCGGAGTGGTTGTATGACCGTGGCGAGCTGCATTGCCTGGGGGTGGAGCGCGGCACGCTGACCGATGAAGAGCGCTACAAGATCAACGAACACATCGTGCAGACCGAGATCATGTTGCGCCAGCTCATCTACCCGCGCCATCTGCGCAATGTGCCGGAGATCGCGGCCGGCCATCATGAAAAGATGGATGGTAGCGGCTACCCGAAGGGGCTTACCCGCGAGCAGATGAGCCCGCTGGCGCGGATGATGGCGATTGCCGACATTTTCGAGGCCTTGACGGCCAGCGACCGGCCCTACAAGCGCGGCAAGAAGCTGTCCGAAGCCCTGGCAATCATGGCCAGAATGCGCGATGAGCGTCATGTCGACGATGAGCTTTTCGCGTTGTTCGTCACTTCGCGGGCGTATCTCGACTATGCCCGGCGCTTCATGTCGCCGGAGCAGATCGACGAGGTGGACGAGGCCGCGTTGTTGCGGAGGGCCTGACGCTCCCGCTGTGTAACGCCCCGCCTCAGGGCTGGGGCACGGTATGGGTCGGAAGCGGGGCCGGTGCCGGAGCGGTATTGCCGCTTGCTTCGCAGACCTGGTTGCGGCCTCCATGCTTGGCTGCGTAGAGCGCCTTGTCGGCCAGCTGGATCAGGTGAGTGGGCGTGTCCAGGCGTGTGCCCGGGCAGCTGGCCACGCCAATGCTCAGGGTGAAACTGACCTCGCCCGGCGTGCCGTCGGCACGGGGCACCTGCAGTTCGGCGCAGTCCTGACGCACCCGTTCCGCGATGCGCAGGGCTTCGTCACGCTCCACACCGGGCAGCAACAGGGTGAACTCCTCGCCGCCGTAGCGTGAGGCGAGTTCGTCTGCTCGCTGCGAGTAGTGTTGCAGCACGTGTGCAAGGCTGCGCAGGCAGTTGTCACCGGTCAGGTGGCCATAGGTGTCGTTGAGCCGCTTGAAATGATCGATGTCGAGCATCATCAGGGTCAGCCAGCTGCCATGGCGGCGGGCGCGGTGGATGGCCTGCAAGAGCGCGTCGTCGAAATGCCCGCGATTGGCCAGGCCGGTGAGGCCGTCCTGCTCCGAGCGCTTCTGCAATTCGCTGTTGGCGCTGCGCAGCTCTTCGGTGAGGGTGGCGTAGTCCTCGACTGCGTGGCGAATCATGTCCAGCTCGATGAACAGCGCAGCCGGCAACCTGACCTTGCCGCCCCCCTGTCGGTGTATTGCGTGCAGCCCCTCGACCGCCTGCTGGATCGGACGCAGCACGAGCACATGCAGCGCCCACAGCGCGAGCAGCGAGGTGATTGCGATGGTGAGGATCAGGCCGTGGATGTAGCGGCTGATCGAACCGGCATCCTCGGCGGTGCGGGCGGACAACTCCTTCACCTTGAGCGCGGCATCCACGCTCAGATGGTCGGCCATCCGTTCATAGTGCTCGTTGCCCCGGGAGAGCAGGCTGGCCGAGCGCTGGCTCAGTGTTTCGTGCAGGGTGAGCAGTTCGGCCAGGGTGTCCATGCGGATCATCGCCGATTGCAGACTGCCGGCCTGAGCGGGCTGGGTCAGTGCTTGCAGTCGGTCCAGCCGATCTTGCAGCGCCATGAGCTGATCGCGCACCTCCCCGGCGGGGCCTGACAAAGGCCCCAATCCGTGAAGGCGGCCGCTGATGTAGCCCCAGGCGTGGTTCAGCGCGCGCAGATTCTCGGCCAGGCCGTTGCGGCGAGCGGCTTCACCGCTGCCGGCCAGGGTCGCCAGATCGAGCGTTCTGGTCAGTCCATGCATTTCAGCGAGCAGTTCGGCCTGTTCCGTACGGATGTTCTCGATCTCGCGGACGATGCCGAGCAGTGCCAGGGTGCTTTCCTCAAGAAAGCTGTCGTTCTCGAAGGTAAAGCCTTGAATCAGCACCTGGGCCCGTAGCCGGAGGTTGCGGGCGATGCGGGCGTCGTCGGTCCAGTACAGGGTGTTCAGGTAATTGCCGAGCGTTTCCACCTTCACCGCATGGCGGTGGTTGTCCATGATGGTGGGCAGGTAGTGGTGGTAGGTGGCTTCGGAGCTGGCCGCGATTTCGGTCAGGCGCGGCAGCACCAGGCCGGAAATGAGCGCCAGAAAGCAGATCATGGCCAGCACACTGGCAGAAATCGTCATCGCCAGCCCCGGCTGGAAGCGCCGTTCGGTTCTGGGGGGAGGGCTGGATCCGGTCATGGCGGCCAGGGCATCGAATCAATACACGCTGAACGGCAGGTGCTTGCGGTTGATCTGGTCGTAACGGCCGTTCAGCCTCAGGCTGGTCAGGGCTTCGTTGATCCGCGCAAGCAGGGCGTGGTTGTGCTTGCGCACGGCAATGCGCGCTTCGGCCTTGAGCATTTCGCTGGCAACCGGATCGCCGACATAGTCGAAGCCCCGGCCTTCGGGGCTTTCCAGAAAGTCCAGCAGGTGAATGGTGTCGGAAAGGATCAACTCGGCTTCGCCTTGCTTGAGCAGTTCGAGGGCTTGTGCGGTGTCGTCAGCGAGCAGCAGCGTGCTTGCCGGATAGTTGGCCTGCAGGAAATCGGCCTGTATCGTGCCCCGTCCGGTGGTAATGCGGCGCCCTGCCAGGGCTTCGGGGGATGTCACGGTGAATCGTCCGCTACGGCTGGCAAACACCGAATGGGTGCGGTAGTAATGATCGGAAAAGTCCACCCGGAGGGCTCGTTCGTCGGTGCGGGCCATGCTGGCCACCACCATGTCGAAGCGCCCGGCCTCCAGGCCGGGGATCAGGCTCTCCCAGGGGGCGGCCTGCACTTGACAGGCCACCTTCATTTCCGCGCACAGCGCATGGGCAATGTCGACATCGAAACCGGCCAGCTCACCGTGTTCGTCGATATAACTGAAGGGTGCATAGCTTCCCTCGGTGGCCACGGTGAGCGATTCGCTGTGTACCGGCAGGGCGAAAATGCACGACAGAAGTAACATGCCGTGTAAAAGGATTGATCGCGCGTGCATGTTTCGTGATGTAATGATGGCCGGCCAGACGGCGTGTGGCGGGACTGCGTGGCAGGTCATTGACCCAAGTATCACGCACAAGGATACTCTGCCAGGCACGCCTGTGGCAGGTTTTCACAAGAACAATTCAGAACAGAACCACTCTTTCCGGTTCGTGCGGATGCTGGCTTTGGCTTCCGGCGTGCGTGCATGGAGATGATTTTGATAGCGAGAGTTTTTTCGATCCTGGCCTTGCTGGCCGCTTCGCTCGGTTCCGCTGGTGCAGCAGGGCTGTCCAGCCAGACGGTGCAGCAAGGATGGCCGGCGTCGGTGCTGCTGGCGCAAGCCGGGGCCGCCGATGAAACAGCGCCTGAAACCTCAGGCGCTCATCGCATGGCCGAGGACGATGGTCAGGGATTGCGCCTGCCCCTGCTGGAGACGGCCCGCGAGAAAGTCTACAACGCCACTGAATGGGCTGCGCGTGGCATTGACAGCTGGTTTGGCGACAGGCCTTTCGAGGACGGTGGCCGGATTTCGCAAGGCCGCCTCGGTCTGCGCACCTTGTGGCGGCAGGACGATGGTTTCGATTTCAATCTGCGTTTCCGGGTCCGTATGGAGTTGCCCAATGCGCGCGACCGTGCCTACCTGATCATCGGGCGCGAGAACGAGCGCGAGCTGGTGACCGACAAGCCCGACGCTTTTTCGCGCCAGCAGCAGCTTCTGTCCGAAGACCGCAACCAGGATGACACCTTCTTTGCCGGGCTGGGCGTGGCCCTGCGCGACTCCATCGATCTTCGCGTGGGCGTGCGGGGGGGCTACAAGATTTACACCCAGGCCCGTTATACCAAGGAGTGGATGCTGTCCGAGCGTGACCGCACTGAATTCCGGGAAACGATCTTCTGGACGGTCAGCGAAGGTTTCGGCTCGACCACCTCATTCGATTACGAGCATTTCTATTCCCCTTCTCTGGCCTTCCGCTGGCTGAACTCCGGAACGGTGTCCGAGAAAACCGACGGTTTTGCCTGGTCGAGCAGTGCGGGCATGTACAAGGCTTTCGGCGATGACAAGCTGTTGTCGGCAGAGGCCTTGGTCAATGGTGAAACCGGGATCGGCGTCGGTGTGCGCGAGTATGGTGTGCGCATCAAGTGGCAGCAACCGGTGTATCGTGACTGGCTGATCGGAGAGCTTGTCTTCGGTCACTTCTGGCCGCGCAAGGACGAGTACAGCGAGCGGAGCTCCAGCTGGGCGATTGGCGGCGGACTGGAGATGCGCTTCTGAAACGTCGGTTTTCAATTGCAAGTGATTGTTTGAAGGACAGTTTTTCTGTCCAACGAACATCCGGAGGCTAGGATTTCGCGCTGCAACAGCGTAAAATCCCGGCCTTCGCTGTTTTTTGTCTCCTTTCGCACCCGAGGTGCGCACGCGCCATGCTCTATCCCACCCGTTTTGACGTCATTGTGGTTGGCGGCGGTCACGCCGGCACCGAAGCCGCGCTGGCCGCTGCGCGCATGGGCGTTCGCACCCTGCTGCTCAGCCACAATATCGAGACACTGGGGGCGATGAGCTGCAACCCGTCCATCGGCGGCATCGGCAAGGGCCATCTGGTGAAGGAGGTCGATGCGCTGGGCGGGGCCATGGCGGCCGCTACCGACGAGGCCGGCATCCAGTTCCGCATCCTGAACGCCTCCAAAGGCCCTGCCGTGCGTGCCACCCGCGCCCAGGCCGACCGGGTGCTGTACAAGGCGGCGATTCGCAGGCGGCTGGAAAATCAGGCCAACCTCACCCTGTTCCAGCAGGCCGTCGATGACCTGACCGTGTCGGGCAACCGTGTCACTGGCGTCATCACCCAACTCGGCATCCGCTTCGAGGCGCCCACCGTCGTGTTGACGGCGGGCACTTTCCTGAACGGTCTGATCCATGTCGGCCTGGAAAGCCATGCAGCGGGCCGCGCGGGCGATCCGCCGTCGATTTCGCTCGGTCGCCGCCTGAAGGAGCTGGCCCTGCCGCAGGGCCGTCTGAAGACCGGCACGCCACCGCGCATCGATGGCCGCACGGTGGATTATTCGGTGATGCAGGAGCAGCCCGGGGACGATCCGGTGCCGGTGTTCAGCTTCCTCGGTTCGGCCGGGCAGCATCCCCGGCAACTGCCGTGCTGGATCACCCAGACCAACGAGCGCACCCACGACATCATTCGCGCCAACCTCGACCGCTCGCCGATGTACTCCGGTGTCATCGAGGGGGTGGGGCCGCGCTACTGCCCCTCCATCGAGGACAAGATCCACCGCTTTGCGGACAAGAACAGCCACAACGTCTTTCTTGAACCGGAAGGGCTGGACACCCACGAGCTGTATCCGAACGGAATTTCCACCTCGCTGCCCTTCGATGTGCAGCTCGAAGTCGTGCGCTCCATCCGGGGCATGGAGCAGGCCCACATCCTGCGCCCGGGGTATGCCATCGAGTACGATTACTTCGATCCGCGCAACCTCCGCTCGTCGCTCGAAACCAAGACATTCGAGGGCCTGTTCTTTGCCGGTCAGATCAACGGCACCACCGGATATGAGGAAGCTGCCGCGCAGGGCCTGCTGGCGGGCGCCAATGCGGCGCTGCAGGTGCTGGGCCGCGACGCCTGGTGTCCGCGTCGCGATCAGGCCTATCTCGGTGTGCTGGTCGACGATCTGATCACGCGTGGCGTGGCCGAACCCTACCGCATGTTCACTTCACGCGCCGAATATCGCCTGCAATTGCGCGAAGACAATGCCGACCTGCGTCTGACCGAAGCCGGCCGGGCGCTGGGGCTGGTGGATGATGTCCGCTGGGCCGCATTCTGCGAGAAACGCGAGATGATCGAGCGCGAAACGGCCCGTTTGCGTGCCACCTGGGCGCACCCCGAGAGCGTGCCTGCGACCGAGGCCGAGCGTGTGCTGGGCAAGGCGCTGGAGCGTGAATACCGCTTCTTCGACCTGCTGCGACGCCCGCAGACCCGTTACGCGGAGTTGATGGCCCTGCCCGGTGCGCCCGATGCGCCGCTGGCCGATGCACAGGTCATCGAGCAGATCGAGATTGCCGCCAAATATCAGGGCTACATCGACCGTCAGCAGGACGAAGTGGCCCGCCAGCAGCAGGCCGAAGCCACCCGGCTGCCGCCCGACCTCGACTATGCCGAGGTGCGCGGTCTGTCCCGGGAAGTGCAGCAAAAGCTCAGCCAGCACCGTCCGGAAACCATCGGTCAGGCGGGACGCATCCAGGGGGTGACCCCGGCGGCGATCTCGCTGTTGCTGGTCTGGCTCAAGCGGCGCGACCTGCAGTCGGCCGCCTCACAACAACGGGATCCGGCATGAACGGCGCGCTCCTGGACGAGGGCCTGCAGGGGCTCGGGCTGGTGCTTCCGTCAGCGGCACGCGACAGGCTGCTGGCGTATGCTGGATTGCTGCTGAAGTGGAACCGGGTGTACAACCTCACGGCGATCCGCGATCCGCAGCAGGCCATCACACACCATCTGCTCGACTCGCTGGCGGTCGTGCCGCACCTGCAGGGGGTGACGCGTCTGCTCGATGTGGGTTCCGGCGGTGGCCTGCCCGGTATTCCGCTCGCCATCTGCCTGCCTGCCCTGCAGGTGCATTCGGTCGAAACGGTGGGCAAGAAAGCGAGCTTTCAGCAACAGGCGCGCATTGAGCTCGGGCTGGACAACTTCAGCGTGTCCGCCGCCCGGGTTGAAAACCTGCCCGCAGAACCGGGTTTCGACGGGGTGATTTCGCGGGCTTTCTCCAGCCTGGAAGACTTCACCCGCCTGACCCGCCACCTGCTCGTGCCCGGTGGCCGCTGGTTCGCAATGAAGGGTTTGTATCCTGCGGATGAGCTGGCCGCCCTGCCACCCGACGTCCGGCTGCTCGAACGCATCCGGCTGACGGTGCCGGGGCTCGAGGCCGAGCGTAACTTATTGATCCTGGGAAGCGACTGAATGGCCCGAATTTTCTGTGTTGCCAATCAAAAAGGCGGGGTCGGCAAGACCACCACCTGCGTCAATCTGGCTGCCGCGCTGCACAAGGCCGGCCAGCGCACGCTGCTGGTCGATCTCGACCCGCAGGGCAATGCGACCATGGGCAGTGGCATCGACAAGCATGCACTGACGCGTACGGTGTATCACCAACTGGTCGGGCTGGCGGATCTGCCCGTCGTGCGCCAGACCTCACCCTCCGGGTACTACGACGTGCTGCCGGCCAATCGCGACCTGGCTGGCGCCGAGGTGGAACTGGTGGGGCTGGAGCGGCGTGAGCACCGGCTCGGCGACAGCCTGTCGCGCTTTCACGACGATTATGATTTCGTGCTGGTGGACTGCCCGCCTTCCCTCTCCATGCTCACCCTCAACGGCCTGTGTGCCGCCGATGGCGTGATCATTCCGATGCAATGCGAGTATTATGCGCTGGAGGGCCTGTCCGACCTGGTGAATACCATCAAGAAAGTGCATGCCAACCTCAACGGCAAGCTGAAGATCATCGGCCTGCTGCGCGTGATGTTCGACACTCGGGTGACCCTGCAGCAACAGGTCTCCGCCCAACTGGAGAGCCATTTCGAGAACAAGGTCTTCCATGCCATCGTGCCCCGCAACGTGCGCCTGGCCGAAGCACCCAGTCATGGCATGCCGGGGGTGGTGTTCGATCCCGCTTCCAAGGGGGCGCAGGCGTACATGAACTTCGCGCATGAAATGATTGAACGGGTCAAGGAACTGTGATCCCCATTGCCGTGCCCCTAACTGCCACTGCGGACGCCTCCTCATGACACCTCCCAAACTCAAGGGCCTGGGCCGTGGCCTGGACGCCCTGCTGGCCGGCAACCGCGAGCAGGAACCCGAAAAGGGAGAGCTGCAGGCGTTGCATGTCGACAGCCTGCAGGCCGGGCGTTATCAGCCCCGCACCCGCATGGACCCGGGTTCGCTCGAAGAGCTGGCCGCCTCGATCAAGACCCAGGGCCTGATGCAACCGATCCTGGTGCGTCCGCTGGGCAACGCACGCCACGAAATCATCGCCGGCGAACGGCGCTGGCGGGCAGCCAGCATTGCCGGCCTGGACAAGGTGCCCTGCCTGGTGCGGGACATTCCCGACGAAGCCGCGCTGGCGATGTCGCTGATCGAGAACATCCAGCGCGAAAACCTCAATCCGCTCGAAGAGGCTGCGGGCATTCAACGCCTGGTCGATGAGTTCGGCATGACCCACCAGCAGGCAGCCGACGCCGTCGGCCGCTCGCGCTCGGCGGCCAGCAACCTGCTGCGACTGCTGCAGTTGGCCGAGCCGGTGCAGGAACTGCTCATGGCGGGAGATATCGACATGGGCCATGCCCGTGCCCTGCTGCCCCTCGATCCGGCCAGCCAGATACAGGTCGCCAACCAGATTGCCGCGCGCGATGTATCGGTGCGCGAGGCCGAGCGGATGGTGCAGGCGATTCTCAAGCCCCGTGAGCCGCGCCCCGAGCAGGTGCCCGACCGCGATCTGCTGCGCCTGCAGGAAGAGCTGGCCGACAGCCTGGGGGCCAGCGTGCGCATCAAGGCCAATCGCAAGGGCACCGGAGAGGTGAGCATCCGCTTTGCCAGCCTTGACCAGCTCGACGGCCTGCTCGCCCGCTTCCGTTGAAACCCTGTCGTCATTGCTGCGTTGCGCAAGCGCACATCGCCGCCTCCGACCGGGCAATCGTCCGACGGAAAGATGCAGAAAACCGAGTCAGGACTCGACTATCGGAATACTCTTCTATAAGATGCAGGACTCGGGGTCGGTGTGTTTGCTGCGATGCAATGTCAATTTGACTTTGTCGCGGTTAACCCCTACCATTCCCGGAATTTCAAGGTAGTCGGCGCACCGGTAAGCGCGACCGCAGATCCATGTACAAAATGGTATTGCTGCAGCTGGGCGCAACTCTCGTCGCAACGGTCTTGGCGGCCGTTTTTTTTGGCGTCAAGGGTGCTGTGTCGGCTGGCTTGGCCGGGTTGGCGTGTGTGATACCCAACGCTCTCTTCGCCTTACGCCTGTCAATGGCGTCGCAGAGAACGGGGGTTCCGCCAGCTTCGGCCTTCTTCGTGGGCGAAATAGTGAAAGTCGCCGCGATCGTGGGATTACTGGTGCTGATCAAGGTTCAGTACGAAGACCTTCACTGGGGGGCTTTGTTTCTGGGGCTTGTTCTGGCGCTCAAGGCGAATTTGTTTGCATTTTTGGTGAAGACATAAAAATGGCTGGAAACGCTCCCACTGCATCTGAGTACGTAACTCACCACTTGGCCAACCTGAACCAGACTGGCCATCCTCAGGAAAACATCATCGACTGGGGTTACATCAACCTCGATTCGGTGTTCTGGTCGTTTGGCCTGGGGATTCTCACTGTCTATATTCTCTGGCGTGCTTCCAGTCGTGCCACGTCCGGCGTGCCTGGTCGCTTCCAGGGTTTTGTCGAGTTGATGGTCGAAATGGTGGCCGATCAGGCCAAGGGCATCGTGCATAGCGCCGAGTCGCGCAAGTTCGTCGCCCCGCTCGCACTCACCGTGTTCGTGTGGGTGTTCCTGATGAACTTCATGGACTTGATCCCGGTCGATCTCATCCCGATGCTGTGGGGCGGTGCCCTCACCGCCATGGGCTTCGTCGATAGCCCGGGCGAGGCCTACATGCGCGTCGTGCCCACCGCAGACATCAACGTGCCGCTGGGCATGTCCATCTCGGTGCTGATGATGTGCGTCTATTACAACATCAAGATCAAGGGCTTCAGCGGCTGGATGCATGAGCTCTTCACTGCACCCTTCGGCGCTCACCCGGTGCTGTGGCCGGTCAACTTCGTCATGCAGATGATCGAATTCCTGGCCAAGACGGTGTCCCACGGTTTGCGACTGTTCGGCAACCTGTTCGCCGGCGAGCTGATCTTCATCCTGATCGCGCTGATGGGCGGTACCGCCACCGTATTCGGTTTCCTCGGGCATGTGATTGCCGGTTCGATCTGGGCAATCTTCCACATCCTGATCATCGTGCTGCAGGCGTTCATCTTCATGATGCTGACCCTGGTGTATGTCGGTCAGGCGCACGAAGGTCACTGATTTCTGATACGTTTCACCCTCTTGTCTCTTTTTTAACTTAGTTACTTTTACTTTACAAAAGGAGTTGTCATGGAACACGTTCTCGGTTTTGTTGCTCTGGCTGCCGGTCTGATCATCGGTATGGGTGCCATCGGTGCATGTATCGGTATCGGCATCATGGGTTCCAAGTACCTCGAAGCATCCGCCCGTCAGCCTGAGCTGATGAACGCCCTGCAGACCAAGATGTTCCTGCTGGCCGGCCTGATCGATGCCGCATTCCTGATCGGTGTCGGTATCGCCATGATGTTCGCATTCGCCAACCCGTTCGTGCTCTGATCGGTTCCGACCATTAACTCGAACGAGGGCCTCTAACAGTGAATTTGAACGCAACCCTGATAGCCCAGATCGTTGTGTTCTTCATTCTCGGCTGGTTCACGATGAAATTCGTGTGGCCGCCGATCGTGAAGGCACTCGATGACCGCGCGAAGAAAATCGCCGACGGGCTGGCAGCTGCGGACAAAGCCAAGGCCGATCTCTCGCTTGCCGAGAAGAAAGTTGTCGAGGAAATGCGCAAGGCCCGCGAATCTGCGGGTGAAGTGCGCACGGTAGCCGAAAAGCAGGCCGCCAAGATCCTTGAGGACGCACGTGCCGAAGCTGGCCGCATCATCGCAAAAGCCCGTGAGGCTGCGGAAGGCGAAGCCGCCGTCGCAGCGCAGCGCGCCAAGGAAGACCTGCGTGATCAGGTCGCGCAACTGGCCGTCGCCGGCGCAGAGAAAATTCTGCGTCGCGAGATCGATGCCAAGGTGCACGCCGAACTGCTCGCAAACCTGAAACAGGAACTCTGAAGCCATGGCCGAGAACGTCACCATCGCCCGCCCTTACGCTGACGCTGCCTTTGCGCTGGCATCCGGGGCCGATGCGCTGGCGCCCTGGTCGGAAGCACTGGATCGACTGGCCGCCATTGCGGCGGACCCGTCGATGCAGGCCTGCATCAGCGACCCCAATCTGTCGCAGGACCAGCTCTACAAGCTGGTCCTCGACGTCGCTGGCAAAGGCCTGAAAGCCGAACAGAAGAATTTCGTTCGCGTTCTCGTCGAGAACGACCGTCTGCAGGTGCTTCCAGAGATCCGCGATCTGTTCATCAACAAGAAGAACGGACATGAAGGCGTCAAGGAGGCAGATATTGCCTCCGCTTTTCCGCTTGACGAAGCAACCCTGGCAAGCCTCACAAAAGATCTTGAAGCCCGTTTCAAAGCCAAGATCAATGTGAAGGTCCGCCTCGCCCCGGAGCTGATCGGGGGGGTTCGCATCGCCGTCGGCGATGAAGTCATCGACGCCTCTGTACGCGGCAAGCTCGCAAACATGGCAGCTGCGCTAAAGAACTAGGAGCATATACATGCAACTCAATCCCTCTGAAATCAGTGATCTGATTAAGAGCCGGATCCAGAACCTGCAACTGTCCGCCGCTTCGAAGAACGAAGGGACGGTTGTGTCGGTTACGGATGGCATCACCCGTCTGCACGGTCTGACCGACGTCATGCAGGGCGAGATGCTCGAATTCCCCGGCGACACGTTTGGTCTCGCGCTGAACCTCGAGCGTGACTCGGTTGGTGCGGTCATTCTGGGTGACTACGAGCACATCACCGAAGGCGACACCGTCAAGGCTACCGGCCGCATTCTGGAAGTGCCGGTCGGCCCCGAACTGCTGGGCCGCGTGGTCAACGCCCTGGGTCAGCCGATCGACGGCAAGGGCCCGATCAACGCCAAGCTCACCGACAAGATCGAAAAGGTTGCGCCCGGCGTCATCGCCCGCCAGTCCGTTTCGCAGCCAGTGCAGACCGGCCTGAAGTCGGTTGACGCCATGGTGCCGATCGGCCGTGGCCAGCGCGAGCTGATCATCGGCGACCGTCAGACCGGCAAGACCGCGGTTGCGGTGGATGCGATCATCAACCAGAAGGGCCAG
>JBAYOV010000005.1:0-111675 GCA_041678045.1 Rhodocyclaceae bacterium | reverse complement strand
GATGTCGGCCAGCTTCTGGTTGTCGGCGCGCTGGATGATCGCATTCCAGAGGCGGTTCATGATGTCGAACAGCATCTTGTGCTGATCGTCGATCTCGCTCATGTTGAGCGAGTATTTGTCTTGCCATATCACAAGAGTCGAGCTTTGCACTGTCAGTATCTCCAGAATTTTGACCGGCTCAATTCCCGGTGTCTGAACGAAGTCATTGCGCACTTGGCCAAGCAAGATCCAGGCCCATTACCCGAAAAATGCAATAGGTATGCAGTGCAGGAACATGTCGAAGCAGTGTGCCTGCAATGAATCGGCTTTGCAACATGCTGATGAAGCGGCACATGCTGAAAAGCGGGGAAGTATCCACGCCTTTCGTGACAGCTGTAGTACAGGGTGCCCTCTTTTTTGCGAAGTCCGATAAATTTTGCCGAGAGGCACCGTTTTGCGGCGCAATATTCGGAACTGATCATGTTGTGGTGCAGCAACGGTTGTCGGTTCCTGACCAATTTGTCAGGTCAGGGTTGGTTGTGAGTGATGTTGCGGTGCAAATGTTCCGCCCCGGCAGGCGCTGCCCCTGTTCAGCAATGCTGGAGGGGGTACTCAGGGCCGGGCTGCAGGCGTTTGAAGCAGGTTGGGGCTTGATGAAAGTCAAGCGGTCATGTTTCAGGCAGATTAAGATGATTCTGTGAATACATACCGAATTTCAAACTTTGCAATCGCTTTGGTGCTTTCGGTGTTTGCGCTGGCGCTGGTGCTGTTTACCTGGCGCGATGCCGGAACCGGAGAGTCCGCCCATGTGACCCGTTCGGTGATTGCCGATGCGGTGGCGTGGTCCGAACCGGTTTCGCCCCTGCCGCAAGCGCCACTGACGAACAACCCGCTGAGGGTGCGTCTGGGTGAGATGCTGTTCTTCGATCCGATGTTGTCCAGCGACGACAGTGTGTCGTGTGCGTCCTGTCATTTCCTGCATTCCGGAGGAGCGGATGGGCGGGCACGCTCGTTGGGCGTGGGGGGAGCGGAAGGGACGATCAATGCGCCCACCGTATTCAACGTGGCCTTCGGGTTTGCGCAGTTCTGGGATGGACGGGCCGCCACCCTGCAGGAGCAGGTGGCCGGACCGATACACAACCCGGTCGAGATGAACAGCAACTGGGCGCAGGTGATTGCCAAGCTGGAGCGGCGTGAGGACTACCGCAGGGCATTTGCCGAAGCGTATCCGGAACAGGGCATGAACGCGCACACCCTCGCCGATGCGCTGGCCGAGTTCGAGATGACGCTGGTCACGCCCAATGCACGCTTCGACCGCTATCTGCGCGGTGAGCCGGGGGTGCTCAGCGATGACGAGATCGAGGGCTACAACCGCTTCAAGCGGCTGGGCTGTGCCAGCTGCCATCAGGGGGTGAATATCGGCGGCAATCTTTTTCAGCGTTTTGGTGTGATGGACGATTATTTTACGGATCGTGGCCATCCGACCACGGCCGACCTTGGACGCTTCAATGTGACGGGGCGTGAGGAAGACCGCCATGTATTCAAGGTGCCGAGCCTGCGCAATGTGGCGCTGACGGCACCGTATTTTCACGATGGCAGCGCTACCACGCTGGAAGATGCCGTGAAGGTGATGGGGCGGTATCAACTGGGACGCCCCCTGTCGTCCGAGGATGTGCGCCTGATCGTGGCCTTCCTGGAGTCGCTGACCGGCACTTATCGGGGACAGGGATTGCAATGAGCACGGTGGATGACGCAGTACCCGCCGATGCCGGCGCCCGACCGCTTGCCCACGAGCTGAAGGGGGGGGCTCCCAACGGTAGCCATCCGCACAGGCTGGCGGTGCTTGTACTGGTGATTGCACTGACGGCCGGCCTGCTCAGCTTCCTGTTCCTGCGCGCCGATGCGGTGAGCGACCGTGACCATCATGAATATGAGCGCAGTCTGCGTGAGCTGCGCCAGTCCGACGCCGAGCTGAACGCCGCCGTGCTGGCGAGCCGGGTCGGGTTGCAGGCCGATTTCGACACCATCGTGGCGACCGTGAGCGAGGTGACGCGCACCAGCACCCACCTGGCCCGCACGCCGGCTTTTCTGTCTGCCGAGGCGCGTGCCACTTTGCTGGAGCAGGTCGCCGAGTTGCAGCAGGTGCAGCAGGAGAAGGCGCACATGGTGGATCACTTCAAGCGTGAAATCTCGGTGCTGCGCAATTCCATGGCCTATCTGCCGGAGGCGGCCGACCGCTTCATCGGCGCGGCAGGTTCGACCGTGATGGAGACCCGGCCGGTCGGCCTGCTGGTGCGGGGCATCATGACTTACTCGCACAATGCATCGGCCGATCTCGCCGAGGAGCTGGCCGACCGGTTGAATGCGCTTGAACACCTGCTCCCCGGTCTGGACGAGGCACGTCAGCAGGATCTGCGCGATGTGCTGCGCCATGGCGAGGTGGTTCTGGTGCGCAAGCCGGCGGTCGATGCGCTCACCCAGCGCATTCTCGCCCAGCCCACGGCGAGTCTGGCCGAGCAGGTGAGCCTGGTGTACGCCAGTGGATATGAGGAGGCCGCACGCCGGGCGCACCTGTACCGGGTGATGCTGTATGTGTTCGCGCTGGCGCTGGACGGCTACCTGGCATCGGCCATGCTGCGGCTGGGCCGCACTTCGCATGATCTTGCGCGCGCCAATCACGATCTGGAGGAGCGCATCGAAGCCCTGCGCCGGACACGCGACGAGCTCAACCTGTATGCGACGGTATTCACCAACGCCACCGAAGGGATGACGATTACCGACGCGCATTCGCGCATCGTGGCGGTGAATCCGGCATTCACCGAAATCACCGGTTTTGCCACCCACGATGTGGTGGGGCAGCGGCCTTCGGTGCTTTCGTCGGGGCGTCAGGACAAGAGCTTTTACCACGACATGTGGGCCCGGCTGACTGCCGATGGGAAGTGGCAGGGCGAGATCTGGAACCGGCGCGCCAGCGGTGAGCTGTTTCCCGAGTGGCTGTCGATCACGGCAGTGCGTTCAGAAGAGGGCCAGCCGAGTCACTATATCGGCATCTTTTCGGACATTACCGAGCGCAAGGCGGCCGAGGCGCGGATCGAGCATCTCGCCAATCACGACGCCCTCACCAACCTGCCCAACCGGTTCCTGCTGCTCGACCGGCTCGATCAGGCCATCCTCCAGGCACGGCGCCAGCAGCATCGCGCGGCGGTGCTGTTCATCAACCTCGACCGCTTCAAGCCGATCAACGACACGCTCGGCCATGAGCTGGGCGACGACCTGCTGCTGCAGGTCGCCCGGCGCTGCATGCAGACCGTGCGTGAAACCGATACCGTGGCGCGCCAGGGCGGGGATGAGTTTGTGGTGGTGTTGCCCGATCTCGCGTCGGTGCAGGATGCGACCGCCATTGCCCGCAAGCTCGTGCAGGTGCTGGAGGTGCCGTACCGCCTGGGCGAGCATGAGCTGACCGTGACGGCAAGCATTGGGGTTGCGTTGTATCCGGACGATGGCGCCACGGCCTCCACCTTGCTGCGGCATGCCGATGCGGCCATGTATGGCGCAAAGACCGATGGCCGCAACTGCTTCCAGTTTTACTCGGCTGAGCTCAACACGGCCTCGCTGGGCGAATTGCTGCTGGAGCATCAGTTGCGCGGCGCACTCGACCGGGAAGAGCTGCTGGTGTACTACCAGCCCAAGGTGCTGAGCGCGGATGGCCGCCTGAGCGGTGCCGAAGCCTTGCTGCGCTGGCAGCATCCGGAGCTGGGCCTGCTCGCCCCGGGGCGTTTCGTGCCGGCAGCGGAGGAGTCGGGCCTGATCGTGCCGATTGGCGAGTGGGTATTGCGCAGCGTCTGCCGGCAACTGCGCCGGTGGATGGACGAGGGCCTGCAGCCGGTGCCGGTGGCGGTGAATCTGTCGGCACAGCAGTTTTCGCATCAGGACATCGTTGGTCTGGTGCGTGCCCTGCTGGCCGAATACCGGCTGCCGGCCAGCCTGCTGGAGTTCGAGCTGACCGAAACCATGCTGATGCGCGATGTGACCCGCACCATCGACATCCTCACGCAGCTGCGTGCGATGGGGGTGGTGCTGTCGATCGACGACTTTGGTTCCGGCTACTCCTCGCTGGCGTATCTGAAACTGTTCGATGTGGATGTGCTGAAGATCGACCGGGCCTTCGTCAACGACATCCAGGATGCCCGCTCGGAAGGCACGATTGCCGCAGCCGTGATTGCGCTGGCACACAGCCTGGGCCGCCAGGTGGTGGCCGAAGGGGTGGAAACCGAGGGGCAGCGCGAATTTCTGGTTGCGCACGACTGCGACATGCTGCAGGGCTACCTGTTCGGCCGTCCCGAACCGGTGGCCGGCTTCAGCATGCGCCTGCGGCAGTGCGGGGGTGTGGTTCAGCCGCCGATGTAGGACATCTCTATGCGTGGCCGCCGTGCCGTGTTGGCGGTGCGGATTTCGGAGTAACGGTCGTCACGGTTCTGCCACACTGCGGCGATTGCCCGGTCGATCAGCGCATCGTCCGCGCCGCCACGCAGCAGGGTGCGCAAGTCGTGCCCGTGGTCGGCGAACAGGCAGGTGTACAGCTTGCCTTCGGTCGACAGCCGGATGCGGGTACAGGTCGCACAAAAGGCCTGGGTCACCGACGAGATCACGCCGATTTCGCCTGCGCCATCGCGGTAACGCCAGCGCTCGGCCACTTCGCCGGTGTAGTTCGGGTCGAGTGACACCAGCGGATGCACGGCGTCGATGCGCTCGATGATCTCGCGCGAGGGCACCACCTCATCCATCTTCCAGCCGTTCGAGCTGCCCACATCCATGAACTCGATGAAGCGCACGATATGACCGGTGTCGCGAAAATGACGCGCCATCGGCAGGATGTCACGGTCGTTGACGCCACGCTTGACCACCATGTTGACCTTGATCGGCCCCAGTCCGGCCCGTTCGGCGGCCTCGATGCCCCGCAGCACGTCGGCCACCGGATAGTTGGCGTCGTTCATCGCACGGAAGATGCCGTCATCGATTGCGTCCAGACTCACCGTGACGCGTTGCAGACCCGCATCGCGCAGCCGCTGGGCCATTTTCGGCAGCAGCACCCCGTTCGTGGTGAGGGTCAGCTCGATGTCGGGAATGTGCGCGAGCTGGGCAATCAGACGGTCCACATCCTTGCGCAGCAGCGGCTCGCCTCCGGTGATGCGCAGCTTGCGCACGCCGCGTGCGGCAAACACGCGCGCCACACGGGTGATTTCCTCGAAACTGAGCAGGTCGGCACGGGGCAGGAAAGGGTAGTCGTGATCGAAGATCGCACGAGGCATGCAATACACGCAGCGGAAATTGCAGCGATCGGTCACCGAAATGCGCAGATCGCGCACTTCGCGCCCGCGCCGGTCACGCAACGCGCCGGCGGGCGGGGGGTCGAGCGCGAGGGCGCGCTGCAACAGCGGGGGTTCGGCGCCCGCAGGGGTGATCGGAATGGTTTTCATCGGCTTGCGTGCTTTTCCCTGTTGAGGGCCGTGTCGCATTGTCGGCTGCGCACGACCATGAATTCCTTGACCATGCGCAAGTGCTGCGGTTTCAGCCCGGGTTGCTGTTACGATTATCGGCAGCCCTGAGCTGGGGTGCAAGCGAACTGCGGATTGATGCAGGAACGGCAATCCGGTCCTTTAACGTACTGACGCCCGTTCGCCCTGAGCTTGTCGAAGGGCCTTGGGCTTCGACAGGCCCTCAAGAAACGGAAAGAGGGTATTTTGGGGCCGGGTCAATAACAGGAGTCTTCGTCGATGTTGAAACCGGTCGGCCTTCCGGTCGAGAAATTGCGCACGGTGTGCGATCCGTCGGTGTTTCGTTTCGAACATACCGCTACGCTGCGGGACTTGCCCGGTGGGCTGGGGCAGGCGCGGGCAGAGGAGGCGCTGGAGTTCGGGCTGTCGATGCAGCAACCCGGCTATCACGTGTTCGTCCTGGGCGAGGCCGGCACCGGCCGGCATGCCACGGTCAGGCGCATGCTCAACGACTGTGCCGCACAGGCGCCGGTGCCGCCCGACTTGTGTTATGTGCATGATTTCGACGATGCGCTGCGCCCGCGCCTGATGATGCTGCCGGCCGGACGTGGCGCGCGCCTGCGCGACGACATGAAGCGCCTCATCCGCGACCTGGGGCCGGCCATCGAAGCCGCGCTCGACAGCGAAACTCACAGCAACCGCATCGATGCGCTGCAGGACGCAAACAAGTCGCGCGAGGAACAGGCCATCCGCGATCTCGGCCAGGCCTGCGGCGAGGAAGGGCTGGCGCTGATCCGTACGCCGGAAGGTTTCGTCTTTGCGCCCATGGAGGCAGGCGAAACGCTCAGCCCCGAAGCCTTCGAGGCCCTGCCCGAGGCACAGCGCGACCGGATCGAAGCCACCGTGGGGCGCTGGAGCGACCGGCTGGCCGACCTGTTGTGCGAGTTTCCCGGCTGGCGCAAGGCCCTGCAGGAGGCCATTGCCCGCGCCGAGCATGATGCGCTGGAGCCGACCATCCGCCATTTGATGGCAGCGCTGCGCACGGCGTATGCCGATCTGCCGCAGGTGCTGACGTTCTTCGATGCGATCCGCGATGACATTCTGGAGCGGGCCGGCACCTGGCAGGGGGACGAGGCCGACGAGGACGAAGGGGCTCGCGACGAATCTGCGCGCGCGCGCTTTCACCGTTACGAGATCAACCTGTTCGTCGACCATGCGCAGACGCGCGGTGCGCCGGTGGTGTGCGAGGACAACCCGGGTTTCGGCAACCTGATCGGACGCATCGAGCATGTGGCACACATGGGGACCATGGTGACGCACTTCGGATTGATCCGTGCCGGGGCGCTGCATCGTGCCCGGGGTGGGTATCTGATGCTCGATGCGGAGCGCCTGCTCACCCAGCCGTTTGCATGGGAGGCACTGAAACGGGCCTTGCGTGCGGGCGAGGTGGTGATCGAGGCGCCCCCCGAGGCGCAGGGCTGGAGCACCGCGCTGAGCCTGAGCCCGCAGCCGGTGTCCTGCGAGCTGAAGGTGGTGCTCATCGGCGATCGCGAAACCTTTTACCTGCTCACCGAGCACGATCCGGATTTTCCCGAGCTGTTCAAGGTGGCCGCCGATTTTGACGACGAGTTGCCGCGCACCGACGAAAACGAGCAGCGCTTTGCGCAACTGCTCGGCACGCTGGCACGCCAGTCCCGGTTGTTGCCCCTGCAGCCCGCAGCGGTGGCACGCATGGTGGAAGAGGCCGCCCGGCTGGCCGAGGACGCCGGGCGCCTGTCCCTGCACACCCGCCTGCTCGCCGATCTGATGCGCGAGGCCGATTTTCATGCCCGGCGTGCCGCCGGCAGCGTCATTGCCCGCGAGCATGTCGATCTGGCGATTGCCGCGCGGATTCGGCGCTTTGGTCGTTACTCCGAGCGGGTGCTCGATGCCATGCTCGAAGATGTGATCCTGATATCCACCGAGGGCGCGCGCGCCGGGCAGATCAACGCGCTGGTGGTGGTGGAGATGGCCGGTGCCATGTTCGGCCATCCGATGCGCGTGACGGCCACTGCCCGCATGGGCGATGGCGATGTGGTGGACGTGGAGCGCGAGATCGAGCTGGGCGGGGCGATCCACTCCAAGGGGGTGTTGATCCTGTCCGCGTTCATTGCCGCGCGGTATGCGCGCAACCATCCGCTGTCCCTGTCGGCCAGCCTGGTGTTCGAGCAGTCCTATGCGCCGGTCGAGGGCGATTCCGCCTCACTGGCCGAGCTGTGCGCCCTGTTGTCCGCGTTGGCCGATGTGCCGATCCGGCAGTCGCTTGCCGTGACCGGGTCGGTCAACCAGTTTGGCGAGGCGCAGGCCATTGGTGGGGTGAACGAAAAGATCGAAGGCTTTTTCGACCTGTGTGCGGCACGTGGCCTCACGGGCGAGCAGGGGGTCATCGTTCCGGTGGCCAGCATGCGTCACCTGATGCTGCGTGAGGACATCGTCGAAGCCTGTCGGCAGGGGGGCTTCAGTGTGCATGCCGTGGCCGATGTGGATCAGGCCATGGAAATCCTCACCGGCCTGCCGGCCGGCCGCATGGATGCCAAGGGTGTGCTGCCACGCGACACCATCAATTTCCGGGTAGCACAGGCCCTGGCCGGCCTTACGGCCGCCCAGCACGCACATGCACCGGGCGGCCGGACAGGGCGTCCGCGCCGCCGCCTGTCATCCCCCCCGGATGAGGAGGGGTAAGGCGGGGGCGCTGTGAAGGGGGCGCTCAGGCCCTGGTCCGGCGTCCTGCGGCCAGTCCGAGCAGGGCCAGGGCGGCCAGGGCCAGGGTGCCAGGTTCCGGCACCTGGCTGGAAGTGGTGGTCGCGGTAGACAGTGAAAGCGTGTCGATGCTGGGCCAGACATTCACGCCTTGACCTGCAACGCTGCCAAAGGAGATGGACAGCAGGTCGTTGTCCCCGACATAACCAAAGAAGGTGTTGCGGTGGGTGTTGGTCAGCGTCGTGGAATAGATCCCGCCCAGCACGTCGGTGATGGTCAGCCAGATCGAATAACCGCTGAGTGGTTGGGAGTCAAAGTTGCTGCCGAAGAAGTTGGCGCCGAACGAGGACACCCCTGCGCTGAAGTTCGACAGGGTAATGGTGTTCGTATAGGTATTGTTGGTCAGGAAGCCGTCGCCGGTCCCCCCTGACCACAGGTTGTTGGGGTCGGAGGCCGTGTAGGAGTGCTTATTCATCAATGAGATGAGTGTCTTGATGGGTGAGCGTTTGTGTCGGTGTGTAAAATTTTCTGACGCATGGACACAAAAAACCCACCGCAAGGGTGGGTTCGGAGGCCTTGGGAGGGCGGGGTCAGGTGCCGAAGAAGTCCCGCACCTTTTCCATCCATGACTTGGCCTTGGGGTTGTGGCGGTCGACATCGCCACGGGAGACTTCCTCGAATTCGCGCAGCAACTCCTTCTGGCGCTCGGTGAGGCGCACCGGGGTTTCCACCACCACATGGCACATCAGGTCGCCCTGGGCGTGGCTGCGCACATTGCGTATGCCTTTGCCGCGCAGGCGGAAGGCCTTGCCGCTCTGGGTTTCGGGCGGAATCTTGAGCCTGGCCATGCCGTCCAGGGTGGGAATCTCGATCTCGCCACCCAGCGCTGCGGTGGTGAAGCTGATCGGCATCTCGCAGTGCAGGTCGTCGCCGTTGCGCTGGAACACCGGATGCTGGCGAATGTGGATCTCCACATACAGGTCGCCCGGAGGGCCGCCATTCACGCCCGGCTCGCCATAGCCGGAGTGACGCAGGCGCATGCCTTCGTCGATGCCCGCAGGAATCTTCACTTCCAGCGTCTTGTGTCCCTTCACCCGGCCGGCGCCCCGGCAGGTATGGCACGGGTCGCTGATCACCCGGCCGCTGCCGTGACACTTCGGGCAGGTCTGCTGGATCGAGAAAAAGCCTTGCTGGATGCGGACCTGGCCCGAGCCGCCGCAGGTGCTGCAGGTCTGCGGCTGGGTGCCGGGTTTTGCGCCGCTGCCGTCGCAGGTTTCGCACTCTTCCACGGTGGGAATGCGGATCGTCTTTTCCGCGCCGCGTGCGGCCTCTTCCAGCGTGATCTCGAGGTTGTAGCGCAGGTCGGCACCACGGTAGACATTCGAGCGGCCACCGCGCGCGCCCCCGAAGATGTCTCCGAAAATGTCGGAGAAGGCATCGGCGAAACCATCGAAACCGGCCTGACCACCGCCGCGTCCGCCCATCGAGGGGTCGACACCGGCATGACCGTAGCGGTCGTATGCGGCCTTCTTGTCCGCATCGGACAAGACTTCATAGGCCTCGCTCAACTCCTTGAACTTTTCCTCCGCTTCCTTGTTGTCCGGGTTGCGGTCGGGGTGGTGCTTCATCGCAAGCTTGCGATAGGCTTTCTTGATTTCATCTGCTCCGGCGTCGCGATTGACGCCCAGCACTTCGTAGTAATCCCGTTTTGACATGGTGCAGTCCATTGGGGCGTCGTCCGTCATCAGCGACAAAAAGTCGGGCAACCACCCACGGGGCGATTGACCCGACTTTCCGCCTGCCGTCGGACGACGGTTTCAAGTCTGGCGCGCCACGCCCCGCAGGCCGTCGCGCGCCGGTGGGCATCACTTGTCGTTCTTCACCTCGGTGAATTCGGCATCGACCACATCCGGATCGTCCTTCTTGCCGCCGCCGCTTGCATTGCTGCCGCTGGCTTCGCCGCCTTGCTGGGCCTGGCCGTACATCTGTTCGCCCAGCTTCTGGCTGGCCGTGGCCAGGGCCTGGCTCTTGGCGTCGATCTGGCTCTTGTCGTTGGACTTGAGCGCTTCTTCGGCGTCCTTGATCGCGTTTTCGATCTTTTCCTTCTCGGCAGCCTCCACCTTGTCGCCGTACTCGGTGAGGGCTTTCTTCACCGAATGGATCAGGGCGTCGCACTGGTTGCGCGCGTCGACCAGCTCGTGGGCCTTGCGGTCTTCCTCGGCGTGGGCGGCGGCGTCCTGCACCATGCGCTCGACTTCATCGTCCGACAGGCCGGAGTTGGCCTTGATGGTGATCTTGTTCTCCTTGCCGGTGGCCTTGTCCTTGGCGGACACGTGCAGAATGCCGTTGGCGTCGATGTCGAAGGTGACCTCGATCTGCGGCATGCCGCGCGGCGCCGGCGGGATGTCGGAGAGGTTGAACTGGCCGAGGCTCTTGTTGCCGTTGGCCATTTCACGTTCGCCCTGCAGCACGTGGATGGTCACTGCGCTCTGGTTGTCGTCGGCGGTGGAGAACACCTGGCTGGCCTTGGTCGGGATGGTGGTGTTCTTCTGGATGAGCTTGGTCATCACGCCACCGAGGGTCTCGATGCCCAGGCTGAGCGGGGTGACGTCGAGCAGCAGCACGTCCTTCACTTCGCCCTGCAGCACGCCGCCCTGGATGGAGGCCCCCACGGCCACGGCTTCGTCCGGGTTCACGTCACGGCGCGGTTCCTTGCCGAAGAACTCCTTCACCTTGTCGATGACCTTGGGCATGCGGGTCTGGCCGCCAACCAGGATGACGTCGTCGATGTCGGACACCTTGATGCCGGCATCCTTGATGGCCACGCGGCACGGATCGATGGTGCGCTCGATCAGGTCTTCCACCAGCGCTTCGAACTTGGCGCGGGTGATCTTCACCGCAAGGTGCTTCGGACCGGAGGCGTCGGCGGTGATGTAGGGCAGGTTGATCTCGGTCTGGGTGCCGGAGGAGAGCTCGATCTTGGCCTTTTCGGCGGCTTCCTTCAGGCGCTGCAGTGCGAGCACGTCGTTCTTCAGATCGACGCCCTGTTCCTTCTTGAACTCGGTGACCACGTAGTCGATGATGCGCTGGTCAAAGTCTTCGCCACCCAGGAAGGTGTCGCCGTTGGTGGCCAGCACTTCGAACTGGTGTTCGCCGTCGATGTCGGCAATCTCGATGATGGACACGTCGAAGGTGCCGCCGCCGAGGTCGAACACGGCGATCTTGCTGTCGCCCGGCTTCTTGTCCATGCCGAAGGCGAGCGCGGCTGCGGTCGGCTCGTTGATGATGCGCTTCACTTCCAGCCCGGCGATCTTGCCGGCGTCCTTGGTGGCCTGGCGCTGGCTGTCGTTGAAGTAGGCCGGCACGGTGATGACCGCTTCGGTGACTTCCTCGCCGAGATAGTCTTCGGCGGTCTTCTTCATCTTGCGCAGCACTTCGGCGGACACCTGCGGCGGGGCGATCTTCTTGCCGCGCACTTCCACCCAGGCGTCGCCGTTGTCGGCACGGGCGATGGTGTAGGGCATCAGGTCGATGTCCTTCTGCACTTCCTTTTCTTCGAAGCGGCGACCGATCAGGCGCTTGATTGCGAACAGGGTGTTCTTGGCGTTGGTTACGGCTTGGCGCTTGGCCGGGGCGCCGGTGAGGATTTCACCGTCCTCGGCATATGCGACCACCGACGGGGTGGTGCGCGCGCCTTCGGAGTTTTCGATGACCTTCGGCTTGCCGCCTTCCATCACGGACACGCAGCTGTTGGTGGTGCCGAGGTCAATACCGATGATTTTTCCCATTTTTTCGTCCTTGCTTGAGGTTTCTGATGGCGTTTCTGACGGATTTTCCGGGCCGGCAGCGCGTCCTGTGCGGGGCTGCCGGCCGACCTGTGATCAATATGGGGCGCCTGGCCGGCGTTTCAAGCACAAAATGTGCATTTCCGGTCCGGCCTCATGGGGCACTGGTCAACCCTTCGACTGGGACACCATGACCATTGCCGGGCGCAACACCCGTTCGTGAATCATGTAGCCCTTCTGCAGCACATTCACCACGGTGTTCGGTTCGGCATCCGAAGGCACGGCGCTGATCGCCTGATGGCGGTTCGGGTCGAACTTCTGGTTGAGCGGGTGCTCTTCGGTGACGCCGGCCCCCTCGAAGGCGGCGCTGAGTTGCTTGAGGGTCAGTTCGACGCCCTCCTTGAGGCTTTCAAGGGTCTGGTTCTCGGTGGCCAGGGCGGCTTCAAGGCTGTCGCGCACCGGCAGCAGGGCGGAGGCAAACTTGTCGGCAGCAAAGCGTGAGGCCTTGGCGATGTCTTCCTGGGCACGGCGACGCACGTTCTCGGCTTCGGCCTTGGCGCGCAGCCAGGCGTCATGATGCTCGGCGGCCTTCAGTTCGGCTTCGCGCAAGGCGGCCTGCAGGACGGCCAGCGGGTCATCCTGGGCGGGTGCGGCAGTGTCTTCGGCCGGACGGTCGGCGGCCTCGGGCGTGCTGCTCTCTGCGGCAAGGGATTGCGTGATTTCTGCGTCGTGCGGCTGCTTGTCCTGCATGGGTATCGTCTCCCTGTTTCGATGTCTGGCAGCAACTGGGGGCGAGTCTGCCGATTTCAAGTACGGAGGTGTGTGGAATTTTGTGCACGATTCTGTTGTTGCTGCGGGGGCTTCCGTTTAATGACATTGGGAAGGTGTCGCCCCAAAACGGGGTGCACCACTGTTGCCGGGATCATGCAAGAATAGACGCATCACAGTCTTCAGGAGTCGGGCAGTCATTCCTCTGAATGGGGGTCCGAACGTGTATCGGCGATGAGCGAAATTCCGGAAAAAATCGGCAAGTACAAGATCATCAGGGAGATTGGCCGGGGGGCGACTGCCGTGGTGTATCTGGCCGAGCACCCGCATTATCCTGAACGGGTGGCAGTCAAGCATGTGCGTTTCAAGGACAAGGCCAAGGATGAGGCGAAGTGGAACCGTCGCCTGCTCAAGCTGCTGCGCGCCGAGGGGGCCGTGGCAAAACGGCTCGATCACCCGAGCATCATCCGCATTTTCGAGGCGGTCATCGACACCGACGAAGCCTATGTGGTGATGGAGTACTTCCCGGCCGACAGTCTGGAGCGCTACTGCAGCTTTGAAAATCTGCTTCCGGTGCACCGCGCGATCGGCATCGTGTTCAAGTGCTGCATGGCGCTCGATCATGCCTACATGCGCGGCGTGGTGCACCGTGACATCAAGCCGGCCAACATCCTGGTGGATGATCAGGATAACGTGAAGATCACCGACTTTGGCCTGGCGATGAACATCAACAAGAAGATGGATACCGATTCCACCTTCATCATGGGCGTGGGCTCGCCGGCCTACATGAGCCCCGAGCAGATCAAGAGCTACCCGCTCAATCAGAAGACCGACCTGTATTCGCTCGGCGTGGTGCTGTTTCACCTGCTCACCGGTCGCCTGCCTTTCCGGGCGTCGAACCCCGCACAGTTGGTGTACAAGATCATCAACGTCGATCCCCCTTCGGTGTGCCAGCTCAACCCGGATTTGCCCGCAGCGATGGACATCGTGATTCGCAAGTCGCTGGCCAAGGATCTGTACTCGCGCTACAAGAACGGGGCGGATTTCGCCAAGGACCTGTCGGCCGTACGCTACAAGCTGGTCGAGGACAAGGATATTCCGCCCGACTTGCACCGTTTCGAGGCCCTGCGCAAGCTGACCATCTTCACCGAGTTCGACGATATCGACGTGTGGGAGGTGTTACGCATGTCGTCATGGCGCAAGGCGGAGGCCCGCGCGCTGATCTACAAGGAAGGAGACGAGGATCAGCGTTTCGGCATCGTGCTGGAAGGCAGCGTGGAGCTGTCCGTGGCCGGGCGCAAGGTGCGCTGTCTGGAGGCGGGCGAGGTGTTCGGCGAGCTGGCCTGGCTCGACGGGGTGGATCACCGTCACATGCTCAGCGTGATTTCGGTCGAGCCGACGACGTATCTGGAGATCAGTCCGTCGGCACTGACGCTGGCCTCGGACGAGGTGCGGGAAGGCTTCCGCAACCTGTTGTCCACCCTGGTGGCGAAGCGTCTGGGCGATGCGGCACGGGAAATTGCCAGCCATGGCGAACCGGCCCTGGAGCCGGATCGCAAGGCTTTCAGCGCGCTGTCCCTGAAGCTGACCGACGACTGAGGGCGCGGTTCACACGCTCAGGTCGATCTGGCTGACCGTGCCGACGCCACCATCCTCGCGCAGATAGATGCTGCTCGCGCGCATGACGCCCAGGGTGTCATTGTTCGCCCCGCGCAGCTCGAAGGGGGTGGCGACATTGTTCAGGTACAGCGCTCCGACCCCGGCGTCCTGCAGGCTCATCAGCTGCCCCTTGCCCTGTGCATCGGGCTGCCAGATGCGCAGTTGCGCGTAGGCCGGGTCGGCTTCGTCGATCCAGCCATTGCCGTCACTGTCGAGCGCGGCCAATTCCTTGAATCCTTGTCCGGTGGTCGGACCGAACAGTTCGCTGCCGTCGTCGACGAGATCGTTCTGGTTGCGGTCGATGGCGAGATAGCCGCGCCCGCCGGCGAGCATCGGAATGTCGTCGAGTTGTCCGTCGGCATCCAGATCGAAGGCGAAGCGCATGTCCGACAGCGCGGCAGACGGGCCACCGAAGTCGAGCACCAGCGGATCCTTGAGCCTCGCATCGCCGGCGCGGAATGAAATGTTGAGCTCCTGGGTGAGGCTGCGGCTCATCTCGAACCCGGCCTCAAAGCGGATTTCCCGGCCATCGGCCGTGCGCACCACCCCCTGCGCCTGGAAGCTCACCTGTTCGAACTCGCTGTGAGAGGCGTGATAGTCGAATTCGATGCCGAAGCCCGCGCCGGCGTTGGCGCCGGGTGTGCCGCTGCCGGGCGCGCTGCCCGCAGGCAAGCCCTCGCTGCCGGGGGTCGTCAGGTCGCTTGCCCTGAACGTGCGTACCGGCTTGCCAGTGAGCAGTTCGACCATGTTGCGCAGCATGCGCAGCTTCGGATCGGCGTCTACCGGGTCTGCCTCTTCGCGTACCCCTTCGGTTTCCAGTGCCGCACGTGCCTCGTCGGACACCTGCACCTGCAGCGCCACCGGTGCTGCAGCCGGTGTGCGGCCGGGCTGTGCGTCCCGCGCCTGAGGGCGCTCGCCAACCCACATTTCGAGTCGTGCGGATTCGCGGGTCTGCGAGAAGGCCGTGTGTGCCGACTGCATTTCAATTTTTGACGATGTGACGATCATCGCGGCCTCCTCAGGCTTCCGTCCGGCGGGCGTGGGCTGCGCGCCAGTTCCCTGCACTCATTAACGGCCGGCAGAACGGAAACTTGAGCGTCAGTGTTTGGCGCCCAGTGCCCGGGCGCGCCCGGCGCAGGCGCTGGCCTGTGCTTCGTCGTGAGGGGGGCGGGACAGCCAGTCGCCGGCGTGTTCCTGGACAATGCGGGTGAGGGCGCTGATCCAGTCGTGGCGCTCGTTGAGGCAGGGAATGTAATGGAAGGTTTCGCCCCCTGCGCCAAGAAATGCGGCACGGCACTCCATGGCGATTTCTTCCAGGGTTTCCAGGCAGTCGGACACAAAGCCGGGGCAGATCAGGTCGGCGCTGCGCAGCCCGGCCTTGGCCTGCTCGATCAGCGTGGGCTCGGTGTAGGGCTTGAGCCATTCGGCCGGGCCGAAGCGCGACTGGAAGGTGATTTGCCAGCGGTCGGCGGGCAACTCCAGCGCTTCGGCGAGCAGGCGCGCGGTCTTGTGGCATTCGCAGTGGTAGGGATCGCCCTTGTCCAGTGAGCGGCGCGGGGTGCCGTGAAAGCTCATGAACAGCTTTTCGGGCTGGCCGTGCTTCATCCAGTGGTCGCGCACGCTTTGCGCCAGCGCGGCGATGTAGGCCGGGTGGTCGTGAAAGTTGCGCACAAAACGCAGCTCGGGCAGGTTGCGCCAGCGGGTGAAGCATTCGGCGACCTGATCCATCACGCTGGCGGTCGTGCTGGCGGCATATTGCGGATAGAGCGGCAGCACCAGGATGCGGGTGCAGCCCTGCGCCTTGAGCCGGTTGAGCTGATCGCCGATCGAGGGCTGTCCGTAGCGCATGGCCCAATCGACCACCAGATTGCCCTGTCCGGCTTCGGCAAGATAGCCGGCAACCAGCTTGGCCTGGCGTTCGGTGTGCACCTTCAGCGGCGAGCCTTCGTCCATCCACACGCTGGCATACTTTTCGGCCGACTTTGCGGGGCGGGTGATGAGAATCCGGCCATGCAGGATCAGCCACCAGATCGGCTTTGGAATCTCCACCACGCGGGGGTCGGAGAGAAACTGCTTCAGGTACGGGCGCAGGGCCTTGGCGGTGGGCGCTGCGGGGGTGCCGAGGTTGACCAGCAGCACGCCGACGCGGGCCGGGCTGCCGTGGGTGTACTCGGGCTCTGACCAGTAACGGGCCATGATTGTCCTTGAGAGAGTGGGGCCGTGCCTGGGCTCAGTTGCGGCTGGACAGCGCGTTGCTGAGCAGGCGGGCGGTGATGTCGACGATGGGGATGACCTGGTCGTAGGCCATGCGGGTGGGGCCGATGACGCCGACCGAGCCCACGATGCGTCCCTCCAGTTCATAGCTGGCAGTGACCACGCTGCAGCCGTCGAGTTCGGACAGGCCGGATTCGCCGCCGATGAAGATCTGCACGCCTTCGGCGCGGTTGGACAGGTCGAGCAACTGCATCAGGCCGGTTTTCTTCTCGAACAGGCGGAACAGTTCGCGCAGCCGCGACATGTTGGAGGACAGGTCTTCCACGCCGAGCAGGTTGGTTTCTCCGGACAGCACGCACTTGTCGTCGTCGCTGTCGCGCATCGCCTGGTCGCCCGCCTCGATGGCGGCCGCCATCAGCTCCGACATCTCGCCGCGCAGCTGGCTCAGCTCGTGGCGCAGCCGGTCGCGCATGTCCTGGAAACCGTATCCGGCAAAGTGGTCGGTGAGGTAATTGGCTGCTTCGGTGAGCTCGGAGGCGGAGTAGGGGCGGCGGGTCACCAGGATGCGGTTTTGCACGTCACCGGCGGTGGTGACGATGATCAGCAGGATGCGGTTTTCCGACAGGCTGATGAATTCGATCTGGCGGATGCGTTCCACATCGTTGCGTGGCGCCAGCACGATGCCGGCAAAATGGGTGAGGTCGGACAGCAGTTGCGATGCGGCGGTGAGCACCCGCTGTGGCTGGTCGGGTTGCAGCTGCCCCTGAAGTGCCCGCACCCGCGCCTGTTCGAGCGGCTGCACGGTGAGCAGCGAATCGACGAAGAAGCGGTAGCCCCGTGCGGTGGGAATGCGTCCGGCGGACGTGTGCGGGCTGGCGATGAAGCCCATTTCTTCCAGATCGCTCATCACGTTGCGCACGGTCGCAGGGGACAGCTCCAGCCCCGAGTAACGCGACAGGGCGCGTGACCCGACGGGCTGACCCTCGACGATGTAGCGTTCGATCAGGGTCTTGAGGAGGATCTGCGAGCGTGAATCGAGCAATTTCATCTGGGCGGGTTTCCGAATGGTGCTGATTCTAGGGAAGAATGGCGCCGAGTGCCAAGGCAATGGACGAATGTGGTTTAATCCGCGCATGACGACGCATTTCTCCACCATCGCACTGATTGGCAAGTACCAGAGCCCGGATGTGGCCGAGGCGGTGCTCGAATTGGCCGCTTTTTTGCGCGACCGGGGACATAAGGTATTGATCGAGCAGGGGACTGCGAGTTCCATCGGTTTGTCCGGAGACTTTCCGGTGGCCGGCTATGATGCCATCGGCGAGCAGGCCGGCCTGGCGGTGGTGATGGGCGGGGATGGCACCATGCTCAACACCGCCCGCCGGCTGGCCGAATATGGCGTGCCGCTGGTGGGGGTGAATCAGGGCCGGGTCGGGTTTCTGACCGATATCGGGCGCGACTGTGCGGTGCAGCGGCTCACCGAGATGCTGGAGGGGCGCTACACCGAGGAGCGCCGCTTCATGCTGTCGGCCGAGGTGCTGCGCGGCGGGGACCGGGTGTTCCACACCCTGGCGCTCAACGATGTGGTGCTCAACAAGGGCGACATCGGCCGCATGATCGAGTTCGACGTGTCCATCGATGACGACTTCGTATATACCCAGCGCTCGGACGGCATGATCGTCACCACGCCCACCGGTTCCACCGCCTATGCGTTGTCGGCAAACGGCCCGATCCTGCATCCGTCCATCGATGCGATCGCGCTGGTGCCGCTGTGCCCGCATGCGCTCACCGCGCGCCCGGTGACCCTGCCCGACACCTGCCGCATCGACATTCGCCTCTTGCCGCTGCATGAGGCCCGCATCCATTTCGACGGACAGACCCGGTTTGACGCACGCGCCGGGGACTGTGTCAGAATCACACGCTCGCCGCATGCGCTGCGTCTGCTGCATCCCGAAGGGTACAGTTACTATGCGATGCTGCGCGAGAAGCTGCACTGGAGCGCGGTGCCGAGGATTCCCTGAGGTGCGCTGAAACCCGGGGGGGCGCAAGCCGGTCGCGTGCGTGCGCCACTGGCCATGGACCACGCGAACCCCGATGGGCACTGCACCGACTCCCCGGACGAAGCACGCAGCGAACGTATCCAGCCACACTGCAACCCCACTCTCAACCCCAACCATCATCCGGGTGAATTCATCATGTTGCGCCGCCTGTCCATTAGCGATTTCGTCATCGTCGATCGGCTTGAGCTGGAGTTCAGCGAGGGCTTCGGGGTGCTGACCGGAGAGACCGGGGCGGGCAAGTCCATCCTGCTCGATGCGCTCGGGCTGGCGCTCGGGGGGCGGACCGATACCGGGGTGGTGCGCGAGGGGCGACCGCGTGCGGACATCACCGCCGAATTCGATCTGACCGACCCCCTGCATGCGTGGTGCGTCGAACAGGGCATTCCCGAAGAAGAGGGCGGTTTGTTGCTGCGCCGGGTGATCGAGGCGAGCGGGCGTTCGCGGGCATGGATCAATGCCGTGCCGGTGACGCTCGGGCAGCTGCGCGAGGCGGGCGAACACCTGTGCGACATTCACGGCCAGCACGCACACCATGCGCTGCTGCGGCAGGAGGCCCAGCGCGCCTTGCTCGACGCCCATGCCGGCGCCACCGCCCTGGCTGCCGAGTGCGCCCAGCGTTACCGGCAGTGGCAGGCCGCCATCGAGGCGCGTCGCGCCGCCGAGCAGGATTCGGCCGAGTCCGAACGCCAGCGCGAGTTGCTTGCGTGGCAGGTCGAGGAACTGGAGCGGCTCGGTTTCGAGGCCGGCCAGTGGGATGAGCTCAATGTCGAACAGTCGCGCCTGGCCCATGCGGCCGGGCTGATGCAGGGGGCCGATGAGGCCCTGCTGATGCTGGGCGAGGCGGATGTGTCGGTGAGTGCCCTGCTCGGGCAGCTGAGTACCCGCCTGCAGGCCATGGCGGACATCGATGCCACCTTGGTGGAGGTGTCGGAGCTGGTGGCGGGGGCCGCCATTCAGGCCGATGAGGCCCTGCATGCCCTGCGCCGTTATCGTGACCGGCTGGATCTCGATCCCGCGCGTCTGGACGAAGTGGATCGGCAGATTGCGGAAGTCACCAGTCTGGCGCGCAAGTACCGGGTGACGCCGGAAGAGTTGCCGCAGTTGTTGCAGCGCTGGCGTGACGAGCTGTCGGGCCTGGAGGCGAGGGCCGACCCCGAACGGCTGGCCCGGCAGGAGCAGGCCGCCTTCGATGCCTATCTTGAGCTTGCCCGCGCCCTGTCGGCCCGGCGTCGGCCGGCTGCCGAAGCCCTGTCGGCCCGCGTGACCGAAGCCATGCAGACGCTGGCCATGGCCGGCGGGCGCTTCGCGGTGGCCCTGCATCCGCTGGATGGGGGTGCGGCGCACGGCCTGGAGGCGGTGGAATTCACCGTGGCGGCCAACCCCAGCCAGTCGCTCAGACCGCTGGCGAAGGTCGCATCGGGCGGGGAATTGTCCCGCATCGGGCTGGCGATCCAGGTCATGACCAGCCGCGATTCGGCCACCCCGACATTGATCTTCGACGAAGTCGATGTCGGCATCGGAGGGGGCGTGGCCGAAATTGTCGGCAAGCTGCTGCACCGTCTGGGCGCAGAGCGGCAGGTGCTGTGCGTGACCCATCTGCCACAGGTGGCCGCCTGTGCGGACTGGCAGTGGAACATTGCCAAGCGCACCGTTGAAGGCGAGGTGCTCAGCGCGGTCACGCCACTCGCCCGCGAGGGGCGGGTCGACGAGATTGCACGCATGCTTGGCGGGGTGAACATTACCGACACCACGCGGCGCCATGCCGCCGAAATGCTCGGTTTCACGGATGCGAAGGAGTGAGCTTCGCGAGGTGAGCTTCGCCGGCTGAAAGGGCCCGGCACGGCCGGGGCCGCTTCAGTCCCGGCCGTCCTCGTGCCGGTGCGGGCAGTCGGTTTTCAGGCAGTTTGCGTACAGGTAGAGCGCGTGTTCGCGCACTTCGAAACCGCGCTCTTCGGCAATCGCGTTTTGGCGCTTTTCGATTTCGGCATCGAAGAATTCTTCCACTTTGCCACACTGCAGACATACCAGATGGTCATGGTGGTGACCCTGGTTGAGCTCGAACACGGCCTTGCCGGCTTCGAAATAGTGCCGTTCGAGCAGGCCGGCCTGCTCGAACTGGGTCAGCACCCGGTACACTGTGGCCAGTCCAATGTCCATGTCTTCGGACATCAGTTGCCGATACACGTCTTCGGCCGTCAGGTGGCGGGTTTCTGTGTTCTGGAACAGGTCGAGAATCTTCAGTCGGGGGTATGTGGCCTTGAGGCCCATACTTTTCAGGTTCTTGGAATTATCAGGCATGGAGTGCACCGTCTGGTTGGCGGAGGGCGTTGCTTCCGGGCGGGCATGTCGGGCCACGGCCGTCCGTATGATATATTTTCCGGCCCGTTCTGAGAACGTTCAGACGCCTGTTCCCGCCCTTTGGTCTAAACTGCGCCCATGCGATCGATGAAGCCGACTACCCTTTTCCTGCTGTCCGCATCCGTGGTGCTGGCAGCGGGCTGCTCCTTCCAGACCCTGACCGACCGCATCGATCCGTACCGGATCGATGTACGTCAGGGCAATTACATAGACCAGGAAATGGTGTCGCAGTTGCGTCCGGGCATGACCCGGGACCAGGTGCGCTTCGTGCTTGGCAGTCCCTTGCTGGTCGATACCTTCCGGCCTGACCGCTGGGATTATGTGTATCTGTTCAAGCCCGGCAAGGGCGAGCCCGAGCAGCGCATGCTGAGCGTGTTTTTCGAGAATGAGTTGCTGGTGCGTGTGGAAGGCGATGTGGTGGCGGCTGCCGGTGAAGGGGCTGCCGAAAGCGCCCCGCCGCGTTCGCGCGTGGTCGAGGTGCCGGCGACGGGCGGCAAATGAGCCGAAGCGAAGTCAGGCAATCGAGCAGCCAAGTCAATATTAACCCGGTCCTTCAGCATGCTGTCTCCGTTCGCCCTGAGCTTGTCGAAGGGCACTGCCGGGGCTGGGCTTCGACAGGCTCAGCCCGAACGGAAAGAGGGAGTTTGGGGTCAGGTCAATAATGTTCAGCGAGAGGAATGAATGACGGATATTGCAGTAGCGGTTGCCGGTGCGGCTGGCCGCATGGGGCGCATGCTGATCGAGGCGGCCAACAATGAGGAGGGCGTGCGCCTGGCGTCCGCATTCGACCGGCCCGACAGCCCCTTCGTGGGTCGTGATGCGGGCGAGTTTGCCGGCGCTGCCTGTGGGGTGCGCATTGGCGACGATGCGGCCCGGGCGATTGCCGCAGCCGACTGTGTGATCGACTTCACCCGCCCGGAGGCCACACTGGCACACCTTGAAATTGCGCATGGGCTTGGCAAGGCGGTGGTGATTGGTACCACGGGCTTCAGCGCCGCGCAAAAGCAGCAGATTGCGGACTTTGCCCGTGACATTCCGGTGGTGTTCGCGCCGAACATGGCGGTGGGCGTGAATGCGGTGTTCAAGCTGCTTGAGGTGGCCGCCCGCATTCTGGATCAGGGCTACGATGTGGAGGTGATCGAGGCACATCACCGCTTCAAGGTGGATGCGCCCTCCGGCACCGCCCTGCGCATGGGCGAGGTGGTGGCGCAGGTGCTGGGACGCGATCTCGACAGCTGTGCCCTCTATGGCCGTCAGGGTGTGACCGGCGAGCGTTTGCCAGAGACCATCGGTTTTTCCACCATCCGGGGGGGGGATGTGGTGGGCGATCACACAGTGTTGTTTGCCGGTCTCGGCGAGCGCATCGAAATCACCCACAAGTCGGGCAGCCGCATGCCTTACGCCACCGGCGCGATGCGCGCCGCGCGCTTTCTCGCCAGCCATCGCGCCGGCCTGTTCGACATGCAGGACGTGCTCGGCCTGCGCTGAGCCGGCCGCATTGGCGCGAATCGGGTCAGCCGGGCATCCATGCACACCGGGGGCGACGCCATCGAGACGCTGCAGGCCGACCTGTCGGCCCTGCAGCATCGCTGCAGCGCGCTGGAGCGCGAGCTATCGGTGGCCCGCGCACGGCTTGCGCTGGGGCTGGATCGTGGCGATGCGGGCTACTGGGAATGGGATTTTCTGCTCCGGACGATTGTGTTCGCAGGGGATGAGGCAGCACTGGGGCAGGGGATGCAGGCGCTCGGCCTGCGCTCCGGTCCGGCCGACGAGGTCTTGCAGCATGTGCACCCGGAGGATCGCAGCAAGGCGGACAGCCTGTTGCGTGCCCATCTGCGCGGAGCTCTGCCGTATTTCGAGGTGGATGTCCGGATGTGCGATGCTGCCGCCCAGTGGCACTGGTATGCCTTGCGCGGCAAGGCGTGCGAGCGTGGCGGGGAAGAAGGGCGCTGGCGTCGCATGCTGGGCACCTTCACCGATATTTCCGAACAGAAGCGCCTGCAGTCGGAGCTGATCGCTGCCCGCGACGAGGCCGAGCGGGCCAACCGGGTGAAGGGCGAGTTTCTCGCCAACGTCAGCCACGAAATCCGTACCCCGATGAACGGCATCATCGGCATGACCGAGCTGCTGCTCGACACGCATCTCAATTCCGAACAGCGCGACTGTCTGCGTACGGTGCATTCGTCGGCGGAGTCCTTGCTGGCGATCATCAACGACATTCTGGATTTTTCCCGCATCGAGGCGGGCCGGCTGGAGATCGAACGAAGCGAGTTCAACCTGCCGGACTTTCTGTCGGCCGCGCTCAAGTCGGTGGCCCTGCAGGCGCACCAGAAGGGGCTGGAGATTTTCTGTGCCCATGATCCGGGTGTGCCGCTGCGGCTGGTGGGCGATGCCGGCCGTTTGCGTCAGGTGTTGATCAATTTGCTGGGCAATGCGATCAAGTTCACCGAGCACGGGGAAGTCGAATTGCGGGTCGAGGTGCGCAGCCGCGCTGCCGATGCGGTGGTGCTTGCGTTTGCGGTGCGCGACACCGGCATCGGCATTCCGGTCGAGCGGCAGGAAGCGATTTTTGGTGCCTTCACCCAGGCCGATGCGAGTACCACCCGCAAATACGGTGGCACCGGTCTGGGGCTCGCGATCAGCCGTCAGCTGGTCGAGCTGATGGGTGGCCGCTTGCAGGTGGAAAGCACGCCCGGCCAGGGGAGTGTGTTCCGTTTCGAGTGCCCGTTTGCCCCGGTTGGCAGTGCGCTGGCGCTGACCCCCGAAGCGGTGCCGGAGGTGCTGCGCAAGGCGCGGGTGCTGGTGGTGGAGCGCAACCGGGCGCTGGGCGAGTGTGTGTGTCATCAGCTTGAGTTTCTGGGGCTGCGTGCGGTGCTGGCAAGCGATGGCGAGCAGGCGGAAGGCCTGCTGAACGCCGAGCAGGGCGGACTGGACCCGTATGACTTCATCCTGCTCGATGGTCACATGGCGCCGCCCGGCGGTTTTGCGCTGGTGGAGCGTTTTGCCGATGCCCGGCCGATGCTCGACCGGATCGTCGTGTTGATGCCGATGCATGAGCAGAAGAGCGACACGCTGCGCTGCAGCGAGTTGGGTCTGGGGTCGCGGCTGGGCAAGCCCTTTTCGGCGCTTGAGCTGCTCGATGCCCTGTTCGTTGCCCGCAGCGGTGCGGCGGCGGCCCTGCCCGAGTCGCTGTTCGAGTTCGACCCTCAACTGCATCTCGAGGCTTTCGCGAACGGCGATGCGTCCGACGCGGGGCCGCTTTGTGGCCGCCTGCGCATTCTGCTGGCCGAGGACAACCTGATCAACCAGACGGTGGCCACCCGCATGCTCGAGAAGGCCGGGCATTCGGTGTGCGTGGTGAGCAACGGCCGTGAGGCCGTCGAGCGCTTCGAACAAGAGCGTTTCGATCTGGTGCTGATGGACATGCAGATGCCGGAGCTCGACGGCATCGAGGCCACGCGGGCCATCCGCGCACGCGAGGCGCGCCGCAGCTGGGTGATGACCCATGAAATGTGGCGACCGGTGCCGATTGTGGCAATGACCGCGCATGACGGCGATGCGGAGCGTCTGGCCTGTCTGGAGGCAGGCATGGACGAGTTCATCTCCAAGCCGATTCGTGGGGCGCGTCTGTATGCGCTGATCGAGCACCTGTGCAACGGCCAGCAGGATGAGGAGTTGCCGGGGGCGGTGACCATGCTGGAGTCGGTCGAGCATGAGTCGAACGTGAATCTGGGCGAAACACGGGCCATGCTCGATGGCGACGAGGCTTCGCTGCAGCAGCTGATCGCGCTCTACCTGCGGGATGTGGGGCCGCTGCTGCGCGATCTGCGCACTGCGCGCGAGCGACGGGATTTCGTCCGTCTGCGTGAACTGGCGCATACCGCCAAGGGCAGTGTGGGCGTGTTCTTCGCCGAGCGGGCGCTGTCGGCCGCGCAGCGGGTGGAGCAGCTTGCGCGCAACCAGCATGAGGGTGCCTTCAGGGCTCCGCTGACCCAACTGCTGACCGAACTCGACGTGCTGACCCGCGTGCTGCGCAAGAGCGTGCCGTGAGCGGCGATGCTTGCCCCGCGTTGCAACGACGTTTACGCAGGGGTGGGCGGCGCGGTATAATTCGCAAAATCTGACAGCGGGATTGGCCGGACGGCTCGTCCCGTTTTTTCACGTATGGGGGTAACCATCCCGGTTGCCCTGACTATCGCTTGAATTCAGGAGTTTGTCGTGACTGCTTTCCCGTCTGCCATTCTGGCGCTCGCCGACGGAACGGTGTTTTCAGGCAAAGGAATCGGTGCGGCAGGCAGCACGGTGGGCGAGGTGGTGTTCAACACCTCGATGTCGGGTTATCAGGAAATCCTGACCGACCCGAGCTATTGCCGCCAGATCGTGACGCTGACCTATCCGCACATCGGCAACACCGGTGTGAATGCCGAAGATGTCGAGGCCGGGCGTGTGCACGCGGCCGGCCTGGTGATCCGTGACCTGCCTTTGCTGGCATCCAATTTCCGCATGGACCGTACCCTCGATGCCTATTTGCGCGACGAGGGCATTGTCGCGATTGCCGGCATCGACACCCGCAAACTGACCCGCATCCTGCGCGAGAAGGGCGCTCAGGCCGGCTGCATCGTGACCGCTGCACCGGGCGAGACGCCCGATGCCGAAGCCGCGATTGCACAGGCCCGTGCCTTCCCCGGCCTGGCCGGCATGGATCTGGCCAGGGTGGTGAGTGCTGCCGACCGCTACGAGTGGACCGAGTGCGAGTGGGTGCTTGGCGAGGGGTATGCGGAGCAGGCCGATGCGCGCTTCCATGTGGTGGCCTACGATTTTGGCGTGAAGCGCAACATCCTGCGCATGCTTGCCAGCCGTGGCTGCCGTCTCACCGTGGTGCCGGCACAGACGCCGGCCGCCGAGGTGCTGGCACTCAAGCCGGACGGTGTGTTCCTGTCCAATGGCCCGGGCGACCCCGAGCCCTGCGACTACGCGATTGCCGCGATCCGCGAGTTGCTGGCCAGCAAGGTGCCGGTGTTCGGCATTTGCCTCGGCCATCAGCTGCTGGCGCTGGCCTCCGGTGCGAAGACCATGAAGATGCCCACCGGCCATCACGGCGCCAACCACCCGGTGAAGGATCTCGATACCGGCAAGGTGCTCATCACCAGCCAGAACCATGGCTTTGCGGTTGATCCGGCAAGCATGCCCGACACGCTGCGGGTGACGCATGTGTCGCTGTTCGATGGCACCAACCAGGGGATTGCCCGCACCGACGTGCCGGCATTTTCCTTCCAGGGGCACCCGGAAGCGAGTCCCGGGCCGCATGACGTGGCCTACCTGTTCGACCGCTTCGTGACCATGCTGGAAGCCGGTCGCTGAGTCCGGGGCGTTGCCGGAACAGCATCCAGAATCATCCTCGCGGCAGCTTCGGCTGCCGCGCTCAAATGAAGAATCGAGGTTAGGCCATGCCTAAACGCACAGACATCCAGAGCATTCTCATCATCGGCGCAGGCCCGATCATCATTGGTCAGGCCTGCGAATTCGATTATTCCGGAGCCCAGGCCTGCAAGGCGCTGCGTGAGGAAGGTTACAAGGTGGTGCTGGTCAATTCCAACCCGGCCACCATCATGACCGACCCGGAAACGGCCGATGTGACCTACATCGAACCGATCACCTGGCAGGCCGTCGAGCGCATCATCGAAAAGGAACGTCCGGATGCGATCCTGCCGACCATGGGGGGGCAGACGGCGCTCAACTGTGCGCTCGATCTGGCGCGTCATGGCGTGCTCGCCAAGTATGGCGTGGAACTGATCGGCGCCTCCGAAGAGGCCATCGACAAGGCCGAGGACCGCCTCAAGTTCAAGGATGCGATGACCAAGATCGGTCTCGGATCGGCGCGTTCCGGCATCGCCCACAGCATGGAAGAGGCCCTGCAGGTGCAGGGGGGCATCGGCTTCCCGGTGATCATCCGCCCGAGTTTCACGCTGGGAGGCTCTGGCGGTGGCATTGCCTACAACATGGAAGAGTTCCATGAAATCTGCAAGCGTGGCCTGGAGGCCAGCCCGACCAATGAGCTGCTCATCGAAGAGTCGCTGATCGGCTGGAAGGAATACGAGATGGAAGTCGTGCGCGACCGCGCCGACAACTGCATCATCGTGTGTTCCATCGAAAACCTCGATCCGATGGGTGTGCACACCGGTGACTCCATCACCGTGGCACCGTCGCAGACGCTCACCGACAAGGAATATCAGCTGCTGCGCAACGCCTCCATCGCGGTGCTGCGCGAGATCGGCGTGGATACCGGTGGCTCCAACGTGCAGTTTGCGATCAACCCCCAGGATGGGCGCATGATCGTGATCGAGATGAACCCGCGCGTGTCGCGTTCGTCTGCGCTCGCCTCCAAGGCCACCGGCTTCCCGATCGCCAAGGTTGCGGCCAAGCTGGCTGTGGGGTTCACGCTCGATGAGCTCAAGAACGACATCACCGGCGGGGCGACCCCGGCGTCCTTCGAGCCGTCGATCGATTACGTCGTCACCAAGATTCCGCGTTTTGCTTTCGAGAAGTTTCCGCAGGCCAACGATCGCCTGACCACGCAAATGAAGTCGGTGGGCGAGGTGATGGCGATGGGCCGCAGCTTCCAGGAATCCTTCCAGAAGGCCCTGCGTGGTCTTGAGGTGGGCGCCTATGGCCTGGATGAGGTGGAAACCGACCAGGAAGACCTGGAGCACGAACTCGCCAACCCCGGTGCCCAGCGCATCTGGTATGTGGGACAGGCTTTCCGCGAGGGCTACACGCAGGAGCAGGTGTTCAACTTCACCAAGATCGATCCGTGGTTTCTCGCACAGATCGAGGACATCGTGCTCACCGAGAAGTCTCTCTCCGGCCGTTCGCTGAAGGCGCTGAAGGCCGCAGAACTGCGTGACCTTAAGCGCAAGGGCTTCTCGGACCGTCGCCTGGCGAAGCTGCTCGGCACTGACGAAACCTCGGTGCGCCTGCAGCGGCATGCGCTCGGTGTGCGTCCGGTGTTCAAGCGTGTGGATACCTGCGCGGCCGAATTCGCCACGTCCACCGCCTACATGTATTCCTCCTACGAGGACGAGTGCGAGGCGCGCCCCACCGACAAGAAGAAGATCATGGTGCTGGGCGGCGGCCCCAACCGCATCGGCCAGGGCATCGAGTTCGACTACTGCTGCGTGCATGCCGCGCTGGCGCTGCGCGAGGACGGCTACGAGACCATCATGGTCAACTGCAACCCTGAGACCGTGTCCACCGACTACGACACCTCCGACCGTCTGTATTTCGAGCCGATCACCCTGGAAGACATTCTGGAGATCGTGCACATCGAGAAGCCGGTGGGCGTGATCGTGCAGTTTGGCGGTCAGACGCCGCTCAAGCGCGCGCAGGCGCTCCAGGACAACGGCGTGCCGATCATCGGCACCAGCCCGGACATGATCGATGCTGCGGAAGACCGCGAACGCTTCCAGAAGCTGCTCAACGATCTCGGTCTCAAGCAGCCGCCCAACCGTACCGCACGCACGCCGGAAGAGGCGGTGCGCCTGGCTGCGGAAATCGGCTACCCGCTGGTGGTGCGTCCCAGCTATGTGCTGGGTGGCCGCGCGATGGAAATCGTGCACGAGCAGAAGGACCTCGAGCGCTACATGCGCGAGGCGGTCAAGGTTTCCAACGAATCGCCGGTGCTGCTCGACCGCTTCCTGAATGACGCCACCGAAGTGGACGTGGATGCGCTGTCCGATGGCCAGCAGGTGATGATCGGCGGCATCATGGAGCATATCGAGCAGGCCGGCGTGCACTCGGGCGACTCCGCCTGCTCGCTACCGCCCTACACGCTGACCGCTGCGCTGCAGGACGAGCTGCGTCGCCAGACCGAAGCCATGGCGCGCGCGCTCAATGTGGTCGGCCTGATGAACGTGCAGTTCGCAATTCAGGGCGAGGGTGACAACGCCGTGGTGTATGTGCTCGAAGTGAACCCGCGTGCCTCGCGCACCGTGCCCTTCGTCTCCAAGGCTTGCTCGCTGCCGCTGGCCAAGATCGCCGCACGCTGCATGGCCGGCCAGAGCCTGGCCAGTCAGGGCGTCGCCGGCGAGATCGTGCCGTCCTTCTATTCGGTGAAGGAGGCGGTCTTCCCCTTCGTCAAGTTCCCGGGTGTGGACACCATTCTCGGGCCGGAAATGAAGTCCACCGGCGAAGTCATGGGGGTGGGGCGCAGTTTTGCCGAAGCTTTCGTGAAGTCGCAGATTGCGGCTGGCGTGCGGCTGCCGCGCTCCGGTACGGCCTTCATCAGCGTGAAGCCCTCGGACCGCCCTGCCGCCGTGGAAGTCGCACGGGCGCTGCACGAACTGGGCTTCGGCCTGGTGGGCACCCGTGGTACGGCCGGGGCGATCGAGGCGGCCGGCATTCCGGTGAACGTGGTCAACAAGGTCACCGAGGGACGTCCGCATGTCGTCGACATGATCAAGAACGATGAAATCTGCCTGGTGATCAATACTGTCGAGGAAAAGCGGCAGGCCATCGTCGACTCCCGCTCCATCCGCACCAGCGCCCTGGCAGCCAAGCTGACGGTGTTTACCACCATCGAGGGCGCGCGTGCCGCAACCATGGGCATGCGTCATCTCGACCAGCTGGAAGTGTATGGTCTGCAGGCCCTGCATGCCGAGTTGATGGGGGAGAAGGCATGAACAAGACGCCGCTGACCGTAAAGGGTGCGGAATTGCTGCGCAATGAACTGCACCGGCTGAAAACCGTGGAGCGCCCGGCGGTGATCGCCGCGATTGCCGAGGCGCGCTCGCATGGCGATCTCTCCGAGAACGCGGAATACGATGCGGCCAAAGAGCGCCAGGGTTTTCTGGAAGGGCGCATCAAGGAGCTGGAAGGCAAGCTGGCCAACGCCCAGATCATCGATCCGACCCTGCTGGATGCCGATGGCCGCTGCGTGTTTGGCGCCACTGTGGATCTGGAAGACCTGGATTCCGGCGATACGGTGCGTTACCAGATCGTGGGCGAAGACGAAGCCGATGTGAAGGAAGGAAAGATCTCGGTCAGCTCACCGATTGCCCGTGCCCTGATTGGCAAGTATGCCGGCGATGTGGCCGAAGTGCAGGCCCCTGGCGGCGTACGCGAGTACGAAATCGTCGACGTGCTGTACATTTGAAGAAGACGGGGATGCAGGTGTCGGAGTCCGGTCCGCTCGGCAACCCGAACCCCTTTTCGGTGTTCGGGCGTTACTTTGATCGCGTGCTGCTGTTGAGTGCCACCGCATGGGTCGGGGCCTTGTGGATCGTCGGATTCATGGTGGTGCCGCTCCTGTTTGCGATGATTCCCGAGCGTGCGCTGGCGGGCAAGATCGCCGGGGTGCTGTTCGAGCGGGTGGGCTGGACGGGCCTGCTGTGCGGCAGTCTGCTGCTGTTTCTGGCCTGGCGTGCGCTCGGTGCCCGCTTCGTCAGAACGCCGGTGGTCTGGGTGTTGATGCTGATGACGCTGTGCGCGGTGGTGATGCAGTTGGGCATTCAGCCCATGATGGCGCAGATGAAGCTCGACGCCCTGCCGGCCGAGGTGATGGACAGTGCATACGCGGCACGCTTTGCTTTCTGGCACCGGGCATCCAGCCTGCTGTATGTGGCGCAGAGCGTGCTGGGTGTGGTGCTGGTGGCCGGGCTGCCCGCACTGCTGTCCTCCGCTTCGGGCGGGCAGCAGTGCGCAATCCGCCCTGAAAACTAAGCGGATTGTCTCCGCTCAGGAGGGGCGCAGTGACCCGAGCCCCCTCAGGTGCCCCGCACTGTGTCAGGCTGCGCAGGGTCAGTCCCGCCCTCTGCTGCCGGTTGGTTTGCCGGGCAGGCCGCGCGGACGGCGTGCAGGGCCGCGCTTCTTTTCGGCCGCCTGCTGGATCAGGGCGGTGCGTCGGGCGGCTGCGGCAAAGGCCCGCGCCGATTTTGCCTTTGCGGTGCCCGGGGTGTTGCTGCTGCTCTTGCGCGGAGCGGCAGTGGTGTTCGATTCTTCGCGGCGTTCGCGCCAGATCACCAGAATCGTGCCAATGTGCTGCACCGGGGCGGCTTCCAGCGCGTTGCAGATTTCGTGCATCAGCGCCTCGCGCTGCGGGCGTTCGATGCCGTGGAGCTTCACCTTGATGAGCTCATGCGCCTGCAGCGAGCGCTCGATTTCAGCCTGTACCGCAGGGGTCAGGCCGTTGCCCGCAATCGACACGACCGGGTTCAGATGGTGGGCTTCGGCGCGAAGGCGGCGGCGCTCGGCCGGGGATAATTCGATCATTGCTGTTCTCAACCTGTTTGGGCCGAGGATTTTACTCCCATGAAGCGAACCAAGACCAGCAAGGCGTGGATGATGGAACATGTCACCGACGCCTATGTGCAACGTGCGAAGGTGGAAGGCTACCGCTCGCGAGCGGCGTTCAAGCTGCTGGAGATCGATGAACGTGACCACTTGCTCCGTCCGGGCATGGTGGTGGTCGACCTGGGGGCGGCGCCGGGTTCCTGGACTCAGGTGGCCATCGAGCGGGTGGGCCCGCAGGGGCGGGTGTTTGCGCTCGACCTGCTGGCGGTGGAGCCCATGCCCGGTATGGAGTTCATTCAGGGAGACTTCATGGACGATGCGGTGCTGGCCGACCTGGAGTCCCGGCTGGGCGGCCAGCCGGTGGATCTGGTGCTGTCCGACATGGCGCCCAACATGTCGGGCATCGAACTGACCGACCAGGCGCGCTCGATTCATCTGGCCGAACTCGCGCTGGATTTTGCCGGGCGTCATCTCAAGCCGGGCGGAAAATTCCTGACCAAAATATTTCAGGGGCCGGGTTTCATGGAATTTCGCAGCAGTGCCCAGCAAGTATTCCGCAGCCTGCAGGTGCGAAAGCCGAAAGCCTCACGTGATCGCAGTCCGGAAGTGTACTTGCTCGGAGTCGATCGCAAGGCCTGAAATGGCAGTGTGCTGCTGTGCGAGCGATTCGTGGATTCGGGATGTTCGGGTAGAATCATCCGGTTCGCGCGTAGTACGCATGCAATCAGCGCAGAATGTGCGAACGGATCGTCATTCCGACGGTCATGCGGGCTCGGGTCGATTGCTGTGGCCGATGATTGCGATTGGTTTACCGCAAGGAACAATCGCTAATAGAATGAGTCAATGAATTGTCGCCCTTGCGGGGCCTGGAAGGAAAATACATTGAATAATCTGTTCAAGAATCTCGCGATCTGGATGGTGATCGGTGTGGTGTTGATGACGGTGTTCAACCAGTTCAACGCCCGTCAGATCACGCCCAATACCATGGAATACTCCCAGTTCATGGAGGAGGCGCGCGCGGGCCGGATCAGCAAGGCAGTGGTCGATGGGCGGGTCGTCAAGGCCACCACCCAGGATGGCCGCCAGGTGACGGTGTACACGCCCGGGGTGCAGGATATCTGGATGGTGTCCGACCTGATGCGCTCGGGTGTGTCGGTGATCGCCAGCAAGCCGGAAGAAGAGCAGTCGGTGCTGATGAGCATCCTGATTTCCTGGTTCCCGATGCTGCTGTTGATCGGCGTGTGGATTTTCTTCATGCGCCAGATGCAGGGCGGGGGACGGGGCGGTGCCTTTTCCTTCGGCAAGTCCAAGGCGCGCATGCTGGACGAGTCGGCCAACTCCCTGACCTTTGCCGATGTGGCCGGGTGTGACGAAGCCAAGGAAGAGGTGGCCGAGCTGGTCGATTTCCTGCGCGACCCGACCAAGTTCCAGAAGCTGGGTGGCCACATTCCCAAGGGCGTGCTGATGGTGGGTTCGCCCGGCACCGGCAAGACGCTGCTTGCGAAAGCCATCGCCGGAGAAGCGAAGGTGCCGTTCTTCTCGATTTCCGGTTCCGACTTTGTCGAGATGTTCGTCGGTGTGGGCGCGGCCCGTGTGCGCGACATGTTCGAGCAGGCCAAGAAGCACGCGCCGTGCATCATCTTCATCGACGAAATCGATGCGGTGGGGCGTCAGCGTGGCGCCGGCATGGGCGGTGGCAACGACGAACGCGAGCAGACGCTCAACCAGTTGCTGGTGGAAATGGACGGCTTCGAGGGGCAGACCGGGGTGATCGTGATTGCGGCCACCAACCGCCCCGACGTGCTCGATCCGGCGCTGATGCGTCCGGGCCGCTTCGACCGTCAGGTGGTGGTACCGCTGCCCGACATTCGCGGTCGCGAGCAGATCCTCAAGGTGCACATGCGCAAGGTGCCCATCGGTCCGGATGTGGAGCCGGTGGTGCTGGCACGGGGCACGCCCGGTTTCTCTGGGGCTGACCTGGCCAACCTGGTGAATGAGGCCGCACTGTTTGCCGCACGGGGCAGCAAGCGCCTGGTGGACATGGACGACTTCGAGCGGGCCAAGGACAAGATCATGATGGGGGCCGAGCGCCGCTCCATGATCATGCCCGAAGAAGAGCGCAAGAACACGGCTTACCACGAGTCGGGTCATGCGGTGGTGGCGAAGCTGCTCGACAAGACCGACCCGGTGCACAAGGTCACCATCATTCCGCGCGGTCGTGCGCTGGGCGTGACCATGCAACTGCCTGAGACCGACCGTTACAGCCAGGACCGGGAGCGTCTGCTGCAAACCATCGCGGTGCTGTTCGGTGGGCGGATTTGTGAAGAAATCTTCATGAACCAGATGACCACCGGCGCTTCGAATGACTTTGCCCGGGCAACCGATCTGGCCCGTCGCATGGTGACCCAGTGGGGCATGTCGGACAACCTGGGGCCGATGGTGTATGGCGAGGAAGAGGGTGAAATCTTCCTGGGTCGTCAGGTCACCACTCACCGCAATGTGTCTGAAGCCACGATGCAGAAGGTGGATGCCGAGATTCGTCGCATCATCGACCAGCAGTACGCGCTGGCACGTCGTCTGATCGAGGAGAACAGCGACAAGATCGAAGCGATGACGCAGGCACTGCTGGAGTGGGAAACGCTGGATGCGGAGCAGATTACCGACATCATGGAAGGTCGTCCGCCGCGTCCGCCCAAGCCCAGTTCGCAGCCGCCCAAAAAGTCGCGCGATGATGCTCCGGGTGCCGAGCCGAATGCTCCGGCCCCGGCGGCATGAGTCTCGGGCATGACTGATCGTCATCCGTAACCGTAACGTTCGCAGTTGATCGAGGGCCGACGCAAGTCGGCCCCTTTGTTTGGAGCGCAGGATGTCTTCCCCAGTGTTGCAATGTGGCCGCTTTCAGCTTGATCTGTCGCGACCACGGATCATGGCCATCGTGAATGTGACCACCGACTCCTTTTCGGGCGATGGACATGGTAGCCGGCTCGATCAGGCTCTGGCCCATGCCGATCGTGCCATCGAGGAGGGCGCGGACCTGCTCGATATCGGCGGCGAATCCACCCGGCCGGGGGCCGATGCGGTGCCCTTGCAGCAGGAACTCGACCATGTGATACCACTGGTCGAACGCCTCCGGGACTGTCCTGTGCCGCTGTCGGTGGATACGCTCAAGCCGGTCGTGATGCGTGAGGCCATTGCCGCCGGCGCGGCCATGATCAACGACGTGAATGCCTTCCGTGCCGAAGGAGCGGTGGCTGCGGTGGCGGCTTCCGGTGCGGCGCTATGCGTGATGCACATGCAGGGCGAGCCACGCACCATGCAGCACAACCCGAGCTATGCCGATGTGGAGGCCGAGGTGCGGGCGTTTCTCGATGAACGGGTGGCGACCCTGCAGGCGGCCGGCGTGGCGCGGGCGCGTCTGCTGCTGGACCCGGGCTTCGGTTTCGGCAAGAGCGTGGCGCACAACTACACTTTGCTGGCGGGGCTTGGGCGACTGGCGGAGGGGGGCCTGCCGCTGCTGGCCGGGCTGTCGCGCAAGTCCATGCTGGGTGCAGTCACCGGGCGCCCGGCCGGCCAGCGTGTGGCCGCCAGTGTGGCTGCGGCGCTGATTGCGGTGCAGCGGGGAGCGGCGATTGTCCGCGTGCATGACGTTGCGGCGACCGCCGACATGCTCAAGGTGTGGGAGGCGGTGCGTGAGGCTGAAGTGCAGGATCGGGTTTCGCCAGCCGCCGCCTGAGCTGTCATAATCTGCCTTTTATCAGGAGGCGGACAGGCATGGGGCGCAAGTATTTCGGAACCGATGGTGTGCGTGGTCAGGTCGGGACAGAACCGATCACCCCCGATTTCGTGATGCGTCTGGGCTATGCGGCCGGCCGGGTGCTGGTGCGGCATGAGTCCCTGCCTGCGGGGGATCGCCCCGCCGTGCTGATTGGCAAGGACACCCGGATCTCCGGTTACATGCTGGAGGCTGCGCTGGAGGCGGGGCTGTCTGCTGCGGGGGTCGACGTGATGCTCGCCGGTCCCATGCCCACTCCGGCAGTGGCCTATCTGACCCGGGCGCTGCGCCTGCAGGCCGGGGTGGTGATCTCGGCATCGCATAATCCTTTCGACGACAACGGCATCAAGTTCTTTTCGGCCAGCGGCGCAAAGCTGCCGGACAGCATCGAGCTCGAGATCGAGGCGGCGGTGGATCAGCCGATGGGCTGTGTCACTTCGGCGCGTCTGGGCAAGGCAAGCCGTGTGTCGGATGCCGCCGGCCGTTACATCGAATTCTGCAAGAGCACCTTTCCCAACGAGCTGGACCTGCGCGGCATGCGCATCGTGGTCGATTGTGCGCACGGTGCGGCCTATCACATCGCACCCAGCGTGTTCCACGAACTGGGGGGGGAGGTGATTCCGGTCGGCGTCGAACCGAATGGCCTCAATATCAACGACGGCGTCGGGGCCACCCGCCCGGAAAGCTTGCGCCAGGCGGTGCTGGAGTACCGCGCGGACATCGGCATTGCGCTCGATGGCGATGGTGACCGCCTGATCATGGTCGATGCCGAGGGCGTGATTTACGATGGCGACAAGCTGATCTACGTGATTGCCGCTGCGCGCAAGGCCGAAGGGCGGCTGGCGGGCGTGGTGGGCACGTTGATGAGCAATCTGGGGTTCGAGCATGCGATCGATCGCCTGGGCGTACCGTTCGACCGCGCCCGGGTCGGGGACCGCTATGTACTGGAGCGGCTGATCGAGCGGGGCTGGACGCTGGGTGGTGAAAACTCCGGGCACATCATCTGCCTGGATTGCCACACCACCGGAGACGCCATCATTTCCGCCCTGCAGGTGCTGGCCGCGCTCAAGCTGCGTGGCCAGACGCTGGCGCAGGCCTGTGCCGACCTGGAGTTCTATCCGCAGACCTTGATCAATGTGCGCCTGCCGGCAGGGTTCGACTGGCAGGGCTGTCAGCCGATCGAGCAGGCGCGTCAGGCCGCCGTTCAGGAACTGGCCGACAACGGGCGGGTGCTGCTGCGGCCGTCCGGCACCGAGCCGCTGCTGCGGGTGATGGTCGAGGGGCGGGATTCCTCTCAGGTGGAGCGGCTGGCACAGGCGATTGCCGACGAGGTGTTGCGCGCGGTAAACAGCGTTCCGGCGTGAGTCTCCTGCACGGCAGGGGTACGTGGGTTTCACCAGGATGTCGTATTCTTTAATTGTCACGTAACTGAAATCTTCAGCCTCCATACTTTGCGCACACGATCGCCTGACCGCTCATCCGGTCAGTGCGCAAGCGCAGGTTTTGACGTTCATACAAGAGGAAGCTGAAGATGACCTTGAAACACAGTGCCATTGGCGTGGCTGTCGCCACCGCGATTCTTGCCGGCGTGGCTGCGCCGGCTGCTGCACGTGACAACCTGCAGATTGCCGGTTCGTCCACCGTGTTGCCCTTTGCCAGTATCGTTGCGGAAGAGTTTGGTAACGCGTTTCCCCAGTTCAAGACCCCGGTCGTCGGTTCCGGCGGTTCGAGTGGCGGTCTGCGCCAGTTCTGCCAGGGCGTGGGCGTCAATACCATCGATATCGCGAACTCCTCGCGTCCGATCCGTCCTGCTGAAGTTGAGGCCTGCGCGAAGGCCGGTGTGAACAAGATCATCGAAGTGCAGTTTGGCTACGATGGCATCGTGTTCGCTTCCCGCGCCGACAAGGGTACTTTTGCCCTGACTCCGCAGCAGGTGTTTGCCGCTGCTGCTGCCGAAGTGCCGCAGGCAGGCAAGATGGTGAAGAACCCCTACACCCGCTGGTCGCAAATCGATGCCAGTCTGCCTGATCAGGAAATCGTGCTGGTGATTCCGGCTTCCAACCATGGTACCCGTGAAGTGTTCGAAGAGAAGGTAACCCATCCGGGGTGTGATGCCTTCCCCGAAATCGCTGCGCTGGAAAAGGAAGCCAAGACCCAGGTCTGCAATGCGCTGCGTCAGGACGGCCGGATCATCGAGATCGCGGGGGATTACACCGAAACCTTGGCTCGTCTGGATGCCCAGGGCGATGCGGTGGGGGTGTTCGGTCTGAGCTTCTATGACCAGAACCGCGACCGCCTGAAGGTGGCAACGGTGAATGGGGTCACGCCCAGCCTGGAAACCATTGGTTCGGGCGACTATCCGGTGTCCCGTCCGCTGTTCTTCTATGTCAAGGGTGAGCATGTCGGCGTGGTACCGGGTCTTCAGGAGTACGCTGAATTTTTCCTGAACGAACAGATGTCTGGCTTCGGATCGCCGCTGGAGAGCGCGGGCCTGATTCCGTTGGGAGATGAGGAGCGTGCCGCGATTCTTGAGGCCGTGACCTCGGGCAAGACGGTATCGGCCAACTGAGCCTGCCATCGGCAGTCATTGAGCCTGTTTATGAATACCCCGAGCCAGGTGCAACGCTACCCGGCTCGGGGTATTGCCGGTGATCCACCCGTTCCCGACTGTGTATTGTCCGGGGGCTGGCCGGATCGACGCCTGCGGGGCATTCGCCCCGAGGCTTCATGCCCGTCCTGCCAGCATCCGGCCGATGTGAGACTGCCGGAAAGCAGCGTGCTGGAACGGGCTGTCAAATTGCCAGTGAATCTGGAGTTCAAATGAGTAATCTCGTACTGATCTGCGTACTGCTGATGCTGACGGCCTTTGCCTACCAGATCGGTCTGATGCGCAGCAGGAAGGTTGCTGCGGGTGCGCCGCAGTCGCGCATGCATTCCCGGCCCGGCTACTATGGGCTGCTGGTGGCCTTGTGGTGCGGGCTGCCTGCTTTCCTGATTTTTCTCCTGTGGTCGATTTTCGAACCCAGTCTGATACGCACGTTGGTGGTGGCCCAGTTGCCGGCCGATCTGTCTACGCTGAGTGGGCAGGAACTGCAGGTGCTGCTGCGCCGCATACACTCCATTGCTTCGGGGTTTGGCGTTTCCGATACGCCTGCGGCCCACGAATTGCAGGCGGCCGAACACATGTCCAGGCTGCAGGCCACCGGGCGTCTGTCCATGATTGCGCTGATGTCGGCCACCGCTGTGACTGGCCTGGTGTTGACCTGGCGCAGGATCAGCCCGGCGCTGCGCGCGCGCAATCAGGTGGAGTGGGCTGTCCGCGTGTTGCTGGTGATCTGTTCGACGATTGCCATTCTGACCACGGTGGGCATCGTGTTTTCGATGGTGGGCGAGGCGATCCGCTTCTTCAATTATGTCAGCCCGGCCGATTTCTTCTTTGGAACCGTCTGGAATCCGCGTTTTGCCACGGTGGGCAGCAGCGGGCAAGGGCAGTTCGGCCTGTTGCCGTTGCTGTGGGGCACCCTCATGGTGAGCCTGATCGCGCTGCTGGTGGCGGTGCCGATGGGGCTGATGACCGCCATCTACATGGCCGAGTATGCGCCGGATTGGTTGCGCGCCTTTGCCAAGCCTGTGATTGAAGTGTTGGCGGGCATTCCCACGATTGTGTATGGCTTCTTTGCGCTGGTTACGGTGGGGCCGTTTTTCTACGGGCTGGGTCAATCCGTCGGCATCGACATCCGCGCCACCAGTGCGCTGACGGCTGGTGTGGTGATGGGGATCATGATCATTCCGTTCGTATCTTCGCTTTCGGACGACATCATTACTCAGGTGCCCAGAGCGATGCGCGATGGTTCCTACGGCCTGGGGGCGACCAAGTCTGAAACGATCCGCAAGGTCGTGCTGCCGGCAGCCCTTCCAGGCATTGTCGGGGCCTTTCTGCTGGCTGCCAGCCGGGCCATTGGCGAGACGATGATCGTGGTGCTGGCCGCCGGCAATAGCCCGGTCCTGCATGCCAATCCGTTCGAGGCAGTGTCGACCGTGACGGTCACCATCGTCAATCAATTGACGGGAGATCAGGACTTTGCCAGTGCGCAGTCGCTGGTGGCGTTTGCACTGGGGCTGACACTTTTCGTGATCACGCTGGTGCTCAATGTGGGCGCGCTGTACATCGTGCGCAAGTATCGTGAGCAGTACGAATGATGCACTGCCGAGTCGATGAATTGGCAGGTGTCAGGGATGACAAGGATTTCTTATGAAAAATGGGAATGAACCGGCAGACCAGCGGCTCGCACGTATCCAGGCATCGCTGCAACGGCGGCACCGCAGTGAGCGGCGCTTCAGGAGCATCGGTCTGACAGCGGTGATGGTCGGTCTTGGGCTGGTGGGGCTGCTGTTTGCGACCATCCTGTCCAAGGGGCTGCCAGCCTTCTGGCAGGCGACGGTTGTGGCCGATGTGTATTTCGATCCGGAGATCATCAAGATCGATGCACGTCCGGTGCAGCAGGCCGATGAAACGCCGGCTCAGTTCAGACAGCGCGATCTGGCCTGGCAAACCCGGCTGACCATGGTGAACTGGAACCGGATCATCGAGAACACTCTCCTCAGGCATTTGCCCGAAGCCGAAAGTCAGCGTGCCCGACTGCGGGCGCTGGTGACCAGCGGCGAGCGCTTTGCGCTGCGTGACCGGGTGATGGTCGATCCGTCGCTGATCGGGCAGACGGTCAGCTTGCCGTTGCTGGCGGATGCCAATGTGGATGTGTGGCTGAAGGGCAACATCGACCGCAGCTTGCCCGACAGCCAGCAGCAACTGCATCCTCAGGTGCGCGAGTGGGCCGATCGGTTGCATGAGCGTGGTGTCATCCAGATGAAGTTCAGCACTGCGCTGTTCATGAATCCGGATTCGCGCAGTTCGCTGGCTTCGGCGGGCCTGGGCGGGGCGTTCGTGGGCTCGTTGTACATGATGGCGATCGTGATTCTGCTCGCAGTGCCGATTGCTGTGGCCAGCGCGATCTATCTTGAAGAGTTTGCTCCGAAGAGCCGTTTCACCGACCTTGTGGAGGTCAACATCAACAACCTGGCTGCCGTGCCGTCGATCATCTTTGGTCTGCTCGGGGCAGCGGTGTTCATCAACTGGTTCAAGATGCCGCTGTCTGCACCGCTGGTCGGCGGGTTGGTGCTGTCGCTGATGACGCTGCCCACGGTGATCATTGCCACGCGTTCCACGCTGAAGGCCATTCCGCCCTCGATTCGGCAGGCTGCGCTGGGGATCGGCGCTTCAAAGGTGCAGACCGTGTTCCATCATGTCTTGCCACTGGCGCTGCCGGGCATCCTCACCGGTGCGATCATCGGGGTTGCACAGGCCATTGGCGAAACGGCTCCGCTGTTGCTGATCGGCATGAGTGCCTTCGTGGCCTCGGTTCCGGGCACGCCGCTCGATCAGTCCACTGCACTGCCGGTACAAATCTATTTGTGGCAGGGCAATGAACTGCGTAATTTCTTTGAGGCAAGAACTTCGGCTGCGATCATCGTGCTGCTGGCGCTGATGTTGAGCATGAATGCGCTGGCCATCTGGCTGCGCAAGCGATTTGAGACAAGGTGGTGAGTATGAAGATGGAGATACCCGTGCAGGCTGGAACCATGCATGATCGGCAGGCGCAAGCCTTGGGTCAGGTGGCGGGGGATGCCGCCCGTTCGACTCCGCCGGTGAAGGTGAGCGCCCAGGATGTGAAGGTGTATTACGGATCGAACGAAGCGGTTCATGGCGTCGATCTCGACATCTATCAGAATGAGGTGATTGCGTTCATTGGTCCGTCGGGGTGTGGCAAGTCCACTTTCCTGCGCTGCCTGAACCGCATGAATGACACCATCGAGGGCTGCCGGGTGACTGGCCGCGTGTTGCTCGATGGGTCGGACATCTATGACAAGTCCCTGGACGTGGTGCTGCTCAGGGCGCAGGTGGGCATGGTGTTCCAGAAGCCCAACCCCTTTCCCAAGTCGATTTACGAGAACATTGCCTACGGCCCCCGTCTGCATGGACTGGCGCGCAACCGCAGCGAGCTCGATGAAATCGTCGAAAAGAGCCTGAAGCGTGCGGGGCTGTGGGACGAGGTCAAGGACCGTCTCGATCAGCCCGGTACCGGCCTGTCGGGCGGACAGCAGCAGCGTCTGTGCATTGCGCGTGCGATTGCCGTCAGCCCCGAGGTGATTCTGATGGACGAACCCTGCTCTGCGCTCGACCCGATTGCCACGGCAAAAATCGAGCAGTTGATTACCGAACTGGCCGAGTCCTACACGATTGCCGTGGTGACTCACAACATGCAGCAGGCCGCACGTATCTCCAACCGCACGGCCTTCTTCCACCTTGGGGATTTGGTCGAGGTGGGCGAGACAGAGCAGATTTTCACCAACCCGCGCAACCGCCGTACCGAGGACTATGTCACCGGTCGCTTTGGCTGAGCACGCCTGAGTCACACCGCCGCCCGCCCTGTATCGGGGCACGGGCGGTACTTTTGTTTTTAATAATTCAATTATTGTTGTAGTATTGAATGCAACGTAATTCAAAGTGAAGAGCGCACATGAACATCCTCTTTCTGTGTACCGGAAACTCGTGCCGTTCGATTCTGGCCGAGGCGACCTTCAACCACCTTGCGCCAGCGGGCTGGCGGGCGATGAGTGCCGGGAGCCAGCCCACCGGGCAGGTGCATCCGCGTTCGCTCGCATTGCTCGAACGCGAAGGGATGTCCACCGAAGGGCTGTACAGCAAGTCTTGGGATGCGCTGCCAGCCACGCCTGACATCGTTGTCACCGTGTGCGCCAGCGCGGCCGGTGAAACCTGCCCGGCTTATCTCGGATCGGTCCTGCGCACCCACTGGGGCGTGGATGATCCTGCGCATGTGACCGGTAGCGAAGCCGAGATTGAGGCGGCCTTCGAGCATGCCTATCGTGTGCTGCGGGCGCGCATCGAGGCCTTTCTGGCGTTGCCGCTGGCTGAGTGGGTGCAAGATCGCGTTCGACTGAAGGAAGCGCTTGATCGTGTCGGGTTGTGTGCCCCCGAGCACTGTTGATGACCTCTTCCGGTGTCGCTGAACCCATTCCCGCCAAGGCTGGCGGATCACGGAGAACAGGAACATGAAAACCATCCAGGTATATGACCCTTCGCTGTGCTGCAGCACGGGGGTGTGTGGTGCGCAGGTCGATCAAGCGCTGGTCACTTTTGCGGCAGATGTTGATTGGGCGAAGCAGCAGGGTGCGCGCATTGAGCGCTTCAACCTGGCCCAGCAGCCGCTGGAGTTTGCCGGGAACGCCGTGGTGAAGGGGTTTCTGGAACGCTCGGGGCAGGAGGCGCTGCCCTTGATCCTGATCGATGGCGAGATGGCTCTGGCGGGGCGTTACCCGACCCGTGCCGAGTTGGCGCGCTGGGCGGGGTTGTCGGTGCCGGTTGCCCCTGCTTCCGGTGGGTGCTGTCCGGGCAGTGCGTGCTGCTGAAGACGGGAGACTGGACATGACCGACACAAGCATGCCGCAGTTCCTGCTGCAGGCCCCGCGCTACCTGTTCTTCACCGGCAAGGGGGGGGTGGGCAAGACCTCGATTGCCTGCGCAAGTGCCATCCGGCTCGCCCGTGCAGGGCACAGGGTGCTGCTGGTGAGTACCGATCCGGCCTCGAATGTCGGGCAGGTGTTTGGCGTGTCCATCGGCAACAGCATCACCGGGATTGCGCAGGTGCCGAATCTGTCGGCGCTGGAAATCGACCCCGAGGCGGCTGCACGAGCCTATCGCGAGCGGCTTGTCGGGCCGGTGCGCGGTGTGCTGCCCGACGAGGTGGTGAAGGGCATCGAGGAGTCGCTCTCCGGGGCATGTACCACCGAGATTGCGGCCTTCGACGAATTCACCGCCTTGCTCACCGACTCCGCGCTCACCGCGCAGTACGACCACATCCTGTTCGATACCGCGCCCACCGGTCACACCATTCGCCTGTTGCAGTTGCCCGGGGCCTGGAGCGGATTCCTGGAAGCGGGCAAGGGCGATGCATCCTGCCTGGGGCCACTGGCGGGGCTGGAAAAGCAGCGCACGCAGTACCGTGCGGCGGTCGACGCCCTGGCCGATCCGGCACGCACCCGGCTGGTGCTGGTGGCGCGTGCGCAGGGCGCCAGCCTGCGGGAAGTGGCGCGCACGCATGAAGAACTCGCCACCATCGGGTTGATGCGCCAGCACCTGGTGATCAATGGCATTCTGGGGGCAACCGAGGTGGCCGGCGATCCGCTGGCGGCGGCAATCCATCAGCGCGAGCAGGCCGTGCTGGCGGCGTTGCCCGAGGTGTTGCGCACGCTGCCGCGTGACGACATTCCGCTCAAGCCGTTCAATCTGGTGGGGCTGGATGCGCTTGACCGATTGTTCATGCCGTGCGCTCCGGCGCCGTCCGGTGATCAAACCCAGCCTGCGGTGCAGGCTCCCGAGCGGGGTCAATGGGCGGAGCTGGCCGAACTGGCCGATGGCATTGCCGCCGACGGCCACGGTCTGGTCATGCTGATGGGCAAGGGCGGGGTGGGCAAGACCACGCTGGCCGCCGCGCTTGCGGTGGCGCTTGCACGACGTGGCCACCCGGTTCATCTCACCACCTCCGACCCGGCCGCACATCTGGCCGAAACGCTGGACGGGGCGCTGCCCGAGTTGACGGTGAGCCGCATCGACCCCCATGTGGAAACCGAGCGCTATCGTCAGCATGTGCTGGACACCAAGGGCAAGACGCTCGATGCACAGGGCCGCGCGCTGCTCGAAGAGGATCTGCGCTCCCCCTGCACCGAGGAAATCGCGGTATTCCAGGCCTTTTCACGGATCATCCGCGAGGCCGGACGCAAGTTTGTGGTGATGGATACCGCGCCGACCGGGCATACCCTGTTGCTGCTCGATGCCACCGGTGCCTATCACCGGGAGATTGCGCGGCAGATGGGGGGCAAGGGGTTGCACTACACCACGCCGATGATGCAACTGCAGGACCCTAAGCAGACCAAGGTGCTGATCGTGACCCTGGCGGAAACGACGCCGGTGCTGGAGGCGGCCGCGCTGCAGTCGGACCTGCGACGCGCGCAGATCGAACCCTGGGCGTGGATCGTCAATGCCAGCGTGGCGGCGGCCACCACGGGCTCGCCGCTGCTGCGTCAGCGGGCCGCCAACGAGTTGCAGGAAATCGACAGGGTCGCCACCCTGCATGCCCGCAGGCACGCCGTCGTACCCTTGCTGAAAGACGAACCCGTGGGGCTTGTACGCCTGCAGGCGCTGGCCAGCCGGCATCGTGACGGTTGGTGAGCAGGCAGACTTGGAGGGCAGGACAATGAGCATGGAAAAGAGCATGGAAAAAAGTGCCGCGCTGGCGGTTTTCGAATCCCTTTCATCCGGGGTGCGCCTGGATATCTTTCGCCGGCTGGTGCGCAAGGGGCCGGAAGGCATGGTGGCGGGCGAAATCGCTGCAGCGCTGGAGCTGCCGCCGACGAATGCCTCCTTTCATCTGAAGGCGCTGACCCATGCCGGGCTGGTGTGGGTGGAGCAGGAGGGGCGTTTTCAGCGCTACCGGGCCAATCTCGACTTGATGCGCGACCTGATCGAATACCTCACCGCAGAGTGCTGCGAGGGCATGCATGAGCGCTGTGAGGGGCTGGACATTGCCTGCGAAGCGGACACGGTGTGCGGTGGGCGCGGCGCGTGAGGTGTGAGGTCCGGGGGGAGGCGCAGGATCACGCACGGGACAATTGCAAAGGGAAAAAGCATGGGTTTGTTTGAACGATTCCTGACCGTTTGGGTCGGGCTGGGCATTTTGGCCGGGGTGGGGCTGGGTCTGGTGGTGCCCGGAGTGTTTGAAGGCATCGCGGCCATCGAGTTCGCGCATGTGAATCTGGTGGTGGCCGTGTTCATCTGGGTGATGATCTATCCGATGATGATCCAGATCGACTGGCATGCAGTAAAGGATGTCGGCCGCAAGCCGCGCGGGCTGATCCTCACGCTGGTGGTGAACTGGCTGATCAAGCCCTTTACCATGGCAGCCCTGGGGGTGCTGTTCTTTCACTACATCTTCGCTCCGTGGGTCGATCCCCGCACGGCGAGCGAATACATTGCCGGCATGATCCTGCTCGGTGTTGCGCCGTGTACCGCGATGGTGTTCGTGTGGAGCCAGCTGGTGAAAGGCGATGCCAATTACACCCTGGTGCAGGTATCGGTGAACGACATCATCATGATCTTTGCGTTTGCGCCGATTGCGGCCTTCCTGTTGGGGGTGACGAACATCACCGTGCCGTGGGAAACCCTGTTGCTGTCGACCGTGCTGTATGTGGTGCTGCCGCTTTTGGCCGGCATGGCGACCCGGCATGTGCTGGAGCGTCGCTCGTCGCACGCGGTGGCAGACTTTGTGGGGCGGCTCAAACCGTGGTCCATCGTCGGCCTGATCGCCACTGTGGTGCTGTTGTTCGGCTTTCAGGCACGCACCATCATCGATCAGCCGCTGGTCATTGTGATGATTGCGGTGCCGCTCATGGTGCAGACCTATGGCATCTTCCTGATCGCGTATTTTGCGGCCAGGGCGCTCAAGCTGCCGCACAATGTCGCCGGTCCCGCCTGCCTGATCGGAACATCCAACTTCTTCGAGTTGGCTGTGGCCGTGGCGATTTCGCTGTTCGGCCTGAACTCGGGCGCCGCCCTGGCCACCGTGGTCGGCGTGCTGGTGGAGGTGCCGGTGATGCTGTCGCTGGTGGCCATCGTGAACCGTACGCAGCACTGGTTCATCGGTAATCGGGCGTGAGGGGCAGGATGACTTTGCCTTGAAGCCGTCCGGGCGCTACAATCACCGGCTTTACTTTCCCGATCTGACGATATGAAGCGCATGCTGGTGGTCGGAAACTGGAAGATGAACGGGCGGCTGGGGCAGGGGCGTTCCCTTGCCGAAGCGGTGCGTGCAGGCTGGCAGTTTCCAGAGGTGGAGTGCGCGCTTTGCGTGCCCTTTCCGTATCTGCTGCCGGTGGCCGGCGTGCTGGCCGACAGTCCGGTGCGTTTTGGCGCGCAGAATCTGAGTGAGTTCGACGACGGCGCTTACACCGGCGAGGTGAGTGCCGGCATGTTGTGCGACACCGGTTGCACGACGGTCATTGTCGGGCATTCCGAGCGTCGGGCCATGCAGGGTGAGGGGGATGCGCAGGTGGCGCGCAAGGCGCGGGCGGCGCTTGAGGCGGGTCTGACGCCCATCGTCTGTGTGGGCGAAACCCTCGCACAACGTGAGCAGGGTGCCCTGTCCGAGGTGCTGGGTGCGCAGCTCGGCGCGCTGGCAAACGAGATGGATCGTGCCATGCTCGGGCGTCTGGTTGTGGCCTATGAGCCGGTCTGGGCGATCGGCACCGGTGTTTCGGCCTCGCCCGCTCAGGTGCAGGCAGTGCTGGCCGACATCCGTGCCTGGCTGCAGGCGCATGCCGAAGATGCGCAGCGGGTGCCGGTATTGTACGGAGGCAGTGTCAAGCCTGACACGGCCCAGGAATTGTTCAGTCTGCCGGATTGCAATGGCGGGCTGATTGGTGGGGCTGCGCTGGTGGCGGCCGATTTCGTCGAAATCGGCGCCGCAGCGGCGCGTGCCCTGGCTTGATCTGTATTAAGTGAGTGAAGTCTGCAAATGGATAACATGGTCTTTTCGGTGGTTCTGACGATTCACGTCGTCGTCGGTCTGTGTGTGATCGGCCTGGTGCTGATGCAGCATGGCAAGGGTGCGGATGCCGGTGCGGCGTTCGGTGGTGGTGGGGGCGGCAGTGGCGGGGCCGGCAGCCTGTTCGGTTCGTCGGGGTCGGCCAATTTCCTGAGCCGCACCACGGCCACGCTCGCAACCGTGTTCTTTCTGACCAGTCTGGGGCTGAGTTATCTGGCGAGCAACAAGCCGACCGCACCCGCCAGCGTGATGGAGGGTGCGGTGACGACGACCGTTCCGGCGCCTTCGGTGCCGGCTGCTGGCGAACAAGGCGGGACGGCGGGCGATTCGCCGGCCTCATCAATTCCGCGCTGAGTGATATTCGATTCAGGCGGGTCCGGGATTTGCGCAGTGCAGGAAAACCCGTATAATTCCGGATCTGTAACGAGCTGTGCCGACGTGGTGAAATTGGTAGACACGCCATCTTGAGGGGGTGGTGGCGCAAGCCGTGTGAGTTCGAGTCTCACCGTCGGCACCATTGAAGAAGAAGCCCGGAAAACGGGCAATTTTTTGTTGCGCATTGCAGCAATTCAGGGCGCTGTCAGCGAGGGGCACATAATGCTGGAAAACTATTTTCCTGTTCTGATCTTCATCCTCGTTGGTCTTGGTTTCGGTTTCATTCCCATCATCCTCGGTCGGCTGATCGCGCCGTACCGTCCCGACAGCGAAAAGCTGTCACCTTATGAATGCGGTTTCGAGGCGTTTGAAGACGCGCGCATGAAGTTCGACGTGCGCTACTACCTCATCGCGATTCTGTTCATCCTCTTCGATCTTGAAATCGCCTTCTTGTTCCCGTGGGCGACGGTCTTCCAGGAGTTCATTGCGGCAGGCGAGGTTGCCTGGTTCGTATTCGGATCGGTCATGGTGTTCCTTGCCGTGCTGGTCATCGGTTACATCGTCGAGTGGAAGAACGGCGCGCTCGACTGGGAGTGATCAATCAATGAGTATTGAAGGCGTTTTTCGCGAGGGCTTTGTCACGACCTCGCTGGATGCGGTCATCAACTGGACGCGCACCGGCTCGCTGTGGCCGATGACCTTCGGTCTGGCCTGTTGTGCGGTGGAGATGATCCACGCGGGCTGTTCCCGCTATGACCTTGACCGCTTCGGGGTGGTGTTCCGGCCCAGTCCGCGTCAGTCCGACCTGATGATTGTTGCCGGTACGCTGTGCAACAAGATGGCCCCTGCTCTGCGCAAGGTGTACGACCAGATGGCCGAGCCGCGCTGGGTGATTTCTATGGGGTCCTGTGCCAACGGCGGGGGGTATTACCACTACTCCTATTCGGTGGTGCGTGGCTGTGACCGCATCGTGCCGGTGGATGTGTATGTCCCGGGCTGTCCGCCGACGGCCGAGGCGCTGCTCTACGGCATCATTCAGTTGCAGAACAAGATCAAGCGTACCAACACCATTGCACGCTGACGGGGACAGGGTCATTCATCTATGAGCGCCAAGCTAGAACGTTTAGAAGCCGCCTTGAAGAAGGTTTTCGGAGGCGCGCTGCAATCCCTGGTGGTGGACCGGGGTGAAATCACCATCGAAGTGGCGCCTGCCGATTACCTGCGCGTGGCGCAAACCCTGCGGGATCATCCGGACCTGTCCTTCGAGGAGTTGATCGACCTGAGCGGTCTGGATTACTCGGCCTACCGCAATGAGGGCTGTGAGCGCGGCCGCTTTGCAGCGGCCAGTCATCTGCTGTCGATCCGCCACAACTGGCGTCTGCGCTTGCGTGCGTTTGCCCGGGAAGACGATTTCCCGGTGCTGCCCTCGCTGGTCGATGTGTGGCCCAGCGTGAACTGGTACGAGCGGGAGGCTTTCGATCTGTACGGCATCCTCTTCGAGGGGCACCCCGACCTGCGTCGCATTCTTACCGACTATGGTTTCGTCGGCCATCCGTTCCGCAAGGATTTCCCGGTGACCGGGCATGTCGAGATGCGCTACGACCCGGATCAGGGCAGGGTGGTGTATCAACCAGTGACGATCGAGCCGCGCGAGAACACGCCGCGCATCGTCCGTGAAGAACAATACGGGGATGTCGGCCATGGCTGAGATTCGCAACTATACGATCAACTTCGGTCCGCAGCATCCGTCCGCGCACGGCGTGCTGCGTCTGGTTCTCGAACTCGACGGTGAGGTGGTCGAGCGTGCCGATCCGCACATTGGCCTGCTGCACCGCGGTACCGAGAAGCTGGCTGAAACCCGCACCTGGGTGCAGTCCGTGCCCTACATGGACCGCCTCGACTACGTCTCCATGATGTGCAACGAGCACGCCTACTGCATGGCCATCGAGCGCCTGCTGGGCATCGAGGTGCCGGAGCGTGCCCAGTACATCCGTGTGATGTTCGACGAGATCACCCGCATCCTCAATCACCTGCTCAACATCGGCACCCACGCGCTGGACATCGGCGCAATGACCATGGTGCTGTATACCTTCCGCGAGCGGGAAGACCTGATGGATGCGTATGAGGCGGTTTCGGGCGCCCGATTGCACGCGGCCTACTATCGTCCAGGGGGCGTGTATCGCGACCTGCCCGACCGCATGCCGCAATACCAGGCCAACAAATTCCGCAGCCAGAAGACCGTGGACGAGCTCAACGCCTCGCGTCAGGGTTCGCTGCTCGACTTTCTGGATGATTTCACCCAGCGCTTCCCGCGATACTGTGACGAGTACGAGACGCTCCTCACCGACAACCGCATCTGGAAGCAGCGTACTGTGGGTATTGGTGTGGTCACGCCCGAGCAGGCCAAGGCCTGGGGGTTCACCGGCCCGATGCTGCGTGGCTCCGGCGTCGAGTGGGATCTGCGCAAGAAACAGCCCTACGAAGTGTACGACCGCCTGACATTCGATGTGCCGGTGGGCGTGAATGGCGACTGCTACGACCGCTACCTGTGCCGAATGGAAGAGATGCGCCAGTCCAACCGCATCATCCGCCAGTGCATCGACTGGCTGCGCAGCAACCCCGGTCCGGTGATCGTCGACAACCACAAGGTGGCACCTCCGCCGCGCGCCAGCATGAAGGCGAACATGGAGGAGTTGATCCACCACTTCAAGCTGTTTACCGAAGGCATGCATGTGCCCGAGGGCGAAGTGTATGCAGCGGTCGAGCATCCCAAGGGCGAGTTTGGCGTGTATGCCGTCTCGGACGGCGCCAACAAGCCTTACCGCATCAAGCTGCGCGCCCCGGGTTTTGCGCATCTTGCGGCGATGGATCACATTGCACGGGGACACATGATTGCCGACGTGGTGGCGATCATCGGGACGATGGACGTGGTGTTCGGCGAAATCGATCGCTGAGCGTGGCGTGGCCAGAAACAGGCAAACGGAAGAAGCGCACGAAATGTTGAGTCAGGAATCCTTGCAACTCATCGATCGCGAGATCGCCAAGTATCCGCCCGAGCAGAAGCAGTCGGCGGTCATGGCGGCCCTGCGCATCGCCCAGGTCGAGAAGGGCTGGTTGCCCCGCGACGTGATCGAGTTCGTTGCCCAGTATCTTGAAATGCCCGCAATCGCGGCCTACGAGGTGGCGAGTTTCTACAACATGTACGATCTCGAGCCGGTGGGCCGGCACAAGATCACGGTGTGCACCAACCTGCCCTGTGCGCTGTCGGGTGGCGTACATGCGGCGGACTATGTGAAACAGAAGCTCGGCATCGATTTCAACGAAACCACGCCGGACGGCAAATTCACCCTCAAGGAAGGGGAATGCATGGGCGCCTGTGGTGATGCGCCGGTGCTGCTGGTCAACAACCATCGCATGTGCAGCTGGATGACGACGGAAAAGATCGATCAGCTGCTCGCCGAACTGGAAGACAAATGAGCGCACGGGAACTGATTCTTGCCGGTACCGACGGCGACCGGGGCTGGAGTCTTGAGCACTATCTTGCACGCGGCGGCTATTCTGCCCTCAAGAAGATCATTGCCGAGAAGATTCCAGCCGACACCATCATTGCCGAACTGAAGGCCTCCGCATTGCGCGGGCGTGGCGGTGCCGGCTTTCCGACCGGTCTGAAGTGGAGCTTCATGCCGCGCTCCTTCCCGGGTGACAAGTACCTGTGCTGCAACTCGGACGAGGGCGAGCCCGGTACTTTCAAGGACCGTGACATTCTCCGGTACAACCCGCATACGGTGATCGAGGGCATGACCATCGCAGCCTATGCAATGGGCGTGGCGCGGGGCTACAACTACATTCACGGCGAAATCTTCGAGATTTACCAACGCTTCGAGGAAGCGCTCGACCAGGCGCGTGCGGCCGGCCTGCTGGGACAGAACATCCTGGGGTCCGATTTTTCCTTCGAGCTGTTCGCCCACCATGGCTACGGGGCCTACATCTGCGGCGAGGAAACCGCCCTGCTCGAATCGATCGAGGGCAAGAAGGGGCAGCCGCGCTTCAAGCCGCCGTTCCCGGCGAGCTATGGCCTGTACGGCAAGCCGACCACGATCAACAACACCGAAACCTTCGCCTCCGTGCCCTTCATCATGGATATCGGCGGACAGGGCTTTCTGGAACTGGGCAAACCCAACAACGGTGGTACCAAGATCTTCTCGGTGTCCGGCCATGTGAATCGTCCGGGCAATTACGAGATCGAGCTGGGCACGCCCTTCGCCGAGTTGCTGGAAATGGCCGGTGGCATGCGGGGCGGGCGCAAACTGAAGGGGGTGATTCCCGGTGGCTCGTCCGCACCGGTGATGCCGGCCGAAGTGATCATGGACTGCACCATGGATTACGATTCGATCTCCAAAGGGGGGTCGATGCTCGGTTCCGGCGCGGTGATCGTCATGGACGAAACCACCTGCATGGTGAAAGCGCTGGAGCGCCTGTCCTACTTCTACTTCGAAGAGTCCTGTGGCCAGTGCACGCCGTGCAGGGAAGGGACGGGCTGGTTGTACCGCGTGGTGCATCGCATCGAGCATGGCCTGGGCCGTCCGGACGATCTCGACCTGCTCAATTCGGTGACCGGCAACATCATGGGGCGCACCATTTGCGCGCTGGGCGATGCGGCCTCCATGCCGGTGCAAAGCTTCATCAAGCACTTCGCGTCCGAGTTCGAGTATCACATCGAGCACAAGAAATGTCTCGTGCCGCCTGAAGTCCAGTACGAAGGCAGCCAAATTTACGTGAGCCCGTCATGCTAGAGATCGAAATCGACGGCAAGTCGCTGTCAGTCGAGGACGGCAGCACCATCATGGATGCCGCCGTGAAGGCTGGCACCTACATTCCGCACTTCTGCTATCACAAGAAGTTGTCGATTGCCGCCAACTGCCGGATGTGTCTGGTGCAGGTCGAGAAGGCCCCCAAGCCGCTGCCGGCCTGTGCCACGCCGGTGACCAACGGAATGAAGGTGTGGACCCATTCCGAACAGGCCGTGAAGGCACAGAAGGGGGTGATGGAGTTCCTGCTGATCAACCACCCGCTCGACTGCCCGATCTGCGACCAGGGCGGGGAGTGCCAGTTGCAGGATCTCGCCGTGGGGTATGGGGCGAGCAAGTCGCGCTATCAGGAAGAGAAGCGCGTCGTTTTCAACAAGAACCTCGGTCCGCTGGTGTCGACCGACATGACGCGGTGCATCAACTGCACCCGCTGCGTGCGCTTCACCACCGAGATCGCCGGCGAGATGGAGCTGGGTCAGGCTTTCCGTGGCGAACACGCCGAGATCATGCCCTTCATCGAGAAGACGGTGGATTCGGAGCTGTCGGGCAACATCATCGATCTGTGCCCGGTCGGCGCGCTCACCTCCAAGCCGTTCCGCTTCTCTGCCCGCACCTGGGAGATGTCGCGCCGTCGCTCGGTGAGCCCGCATGATTCGCTGGGCGCGAACCTCATCGTTCAGGTCAAGCACGACCGGGTCAAGCGGGTGTTGCCGCTGGAGAACGAAGAGATCAACGAGTGCTGGCTTTCCGACAAGGACCGTTTCTCGTACGAGGCGCTCAATAGTGACGCACGCCTGACCACGCCGATGATCCGCAAGGAAGGCGCATGGCAGGCGGTGGATTGGCAGGAAGCGCTGGAGTTTGCGGCGAACGGCCTGAAGTCTGTGATTGCCGATCATGGCGCGGCTGCCGTGGGGGCCCTGGGTTCGCCCCATGCCACGGTGGAAGAGCTGTTCCTGCTGCAAAAGCTGATGCGTGGTCTGGGCTCGCAGAACGTCGATCATCGCCTGCGCCAGAGCGATTTCCGTCTGGACCCCACGGCGGCCGGCGTGCCCTGGTTGGGCATGAAGCTTGCCGACGTGGCCGAACTGGATCGCCTGCTGGTGGTGGGAAGTTTCCTGCGCAAGGATACCCCGCTGCTCGCCCAGCGCGTGCGTCAGGCGGCACGGCGCGGTCTGCAGGTGAACGTGATTCATCCGACCGCCGACGACTGGCTGATCAAACTGCGCAATCGTGCCGTGGTGGCACCGTCTGCGATGGTGGCCACCCTGCTGGAAGTGTTGTTCGCACTGGCCGATGCCAGGGGCGTGGCTCCGGTGGGCCGTCTCGCGGGCCTGCGCCCCGAGCAGATCGGTGCCGAGGCCCGGGCCATCGGCGAGAGTCTGGCCAGCGGCCGCCGGATTGCGGTGTGGCTGGGCAACTTGGCCATGCAGCACGCCAATGCGGCCGAGATCGAAACGGTCGCAGCCGAGATTGCCCGCCTGAGCGGTGGCGCATTCGGCGTCATCGGCGAAGCGGCCAACAGCGTCGGTGCGGCCCTCGCCAGGGCTCTGCCGGGCGAGGGGGGGCTGAATGCGGCGCAGATGATTGCCCAGCCCCTGCGTGCCTATGTATTGCTCAATGCCGAGCCGGGGCTGGACTTTGCGAACGCGGCCGCAAGCCGCCGTGCCATTGGCAACGCCCGGATGGTGGTGGCGCTGACCAGCTTCGTTTCGGACGCGCACCGCGAGTACGCCGACGTGCTGCTGCCGGTGTCGCCCTTCACTGAAACATCGGGCAGCTTCGTGAATGCCGAAGGTCGCCTGCAGTCCTTTGTGGCCGTGGCCCGTCCGGCGGGCGACACCCGTCCGGCGTGGAAGGTGCTGCGTGTGCTGGGCAACATTCTCGGCGTGCAGGGGTTCGATCATGACAGCTCCGAGACGGTGCTGGCCGAAGCCCTCCCCGAAGGATGGAACCGCCAATTGCGTACCACGGTGGCTGGTGTGACGGTGGGCCGCCCCCAGGCAGGCGCAGGGCTTGAACGGGTGGCCGATGTGCCGATCCACTTTGCCGATCCGCTCGTGCGCCGTGCCACGGCGTTGCAGCGCACCCGCGATGCGGCCCGACCGGTGGCGCGGGCTTGCGCAGCCACCCTGGAGGGCATTGGGGCGCGCGATGGCGACGAAGTGCGTCTCACCCAGGATGAATTCTCGGTGAATCTTAAGGTGGTCGAGGACGATGGCGTGGCCATGGGGTGCGTGCGCGTGCCGGCCGGTCATGAGCTCACGGCCGGTCTGGGCGCCATGAGCGGTTCGATCAGCATGGAGCGTGTGTGATGGACGCGATTCTGCAACCCGTATCGCAGTTTTTTGGCGCCAGCTGGCCGTTGGTCTGGTCGCTGGTGAAGATTGTCGCGATCATTGCGCCGCTGATGCTGTGCGTCGCCTACCTGACGCTTGCCGAGCGCAAGGTGATCGGTTACATGCAGGTGCGCATCGGCCCGAACAGGGTGGGGCCGATGGGGCTGCTGCAGCCGATTGCCGATGGCGTGAAGCTGCTGCTCAAGGAAATCATTGTCCCGTCCGGTGCGAACAAGGGCCTGTTCATTCTCGGACCGATTTTCGCACTGGCACCGGCCCTGATCGCGTGGGCGGTGATTCCGTTCTCCGAAGGCATGGTGCTGGCCAACATCAACGCCGGCCTGCTGTTCCTGCTCGCGGTGACCTCCATCGAGGTGTATGGGGTGATCATTGCCGGCTGGGCGTCGAACTCCAAGTATCCCTTCCTCGGGGCCATGCGCGCAGCCGCGCAAATGGTGTCCTATGAAGTGGCCATGGGCTTTGCGCTGATCTGCGTGCTGCTGGTGTCGGCCAGCCTCAACCTCAGCGACATCGTGATGAGTCAGGGCAAGGGCATGTTCCACGACATGGGCTTGTCCATTCTGTCCTGGAACTGGTTGCCGTTGTTGCCGATGTTCGTGGTGTTCGTGATTTCGGGCATTGCCGAAACCAACCGCGCGCCCTTCGATGTGGTGGAAGGCGAAGCCGAGGTGGTGGCCGGTCACATGGTGGAATACTCGGGCATGGCTTTCGCGCTGTTCTTCCTGGGCGAATACGCGAACATGATCCTGGTGTCGACGATGACCTCGATCCTGTTCCTGGGCGGGTGGCTGTCGCCGGTGGGTTTCCTGCCCGATGGCTTCCACTGGCTCGCGCTCAAGACCGGGTTCATTCTGTTCCTGTTCCTGTGGGCACGTGCGACCTTCCCGCGTTTCCGCTACGACCACATCATGCGACTGGGCTGGAAAGTGTTCATTCCTATCACCCTGGTGTGGGTGATCGTGGTGGCGGTGTGGATGATGACGCCGCTGTCGATCTGGAGGTAAGACCAAGATGGGTGCCAAGGATTACATCGGTAGTCTGTTCCTGAAGGAGCTCGTCAAGGGCATGGCCCTGACCGGGCGTCACTTCTTCCAGCGCAAGATTACCGTTCAGTTTCCGGAAGAGAAGACGCCGCAAAGTCATCGTTTCCGTGGCCTGCATGCCCTGCGTCGCTATCCGAATGGCGAAGAGCGTTGCATTGCGTGCAAGCTGTGCGAGGCTGTGTGCCCGGCGATGGCGATCACGATCGAGTCGGACCAGCGTGATGACGGTTCGCGCCGCACCACGCGCTACGACATCGACCTGACCAAATGCATCTTCTGCGGTTTCTGTGAGGAAGCCTGTCCGGTGGATGCGATCGTCGAGACGCGGGTGTTCGAGTATCACGGTGAGAAGCGGGGCGACCTGTATTACACCAAGCAGATGCTGCTGGCCGTGGGCGACAAGCACGAAGCCCAGATTGCCGCAGACCGGGAAGCCGACGCCAAGTACCGTTAAAGGGGAGGGCGCCCGACAACGGGCGCCGATGAGAGCATGGAATTCAAGACCTTCGTCTTCTACGTGTTTGCCGCGATCCTGGTGTTCGCAGCACTGCGGGTGATCACCGCGCGCAACCCGATCCACGCAGCGCTGTTTCTGGTGCTGTCCTTCGTTTCGGCCAGTGGCATCTGGATGCTGCTCGAAGCCGAGTTCCTGGCCATCACCCTGGTGCTGGTCTACGTCGGCGCGGTGATGGTGCTGTTCCTGTTCGTGGTGATGATGCTCGACATCAACCTCGACCGCTTGCGGGAGGGCTTCTGGAGCCATCTTCCGGTCGGGGCGCTGGTGGGCATTTTGCTGGTGGTGGAGATGGCGCTGGTGCTGGGTGGCCGGCACTTCGGCCTGGATGCGATGCCCGAGCCGCCGGCTGCCGGCGCGGGGGCGAGCAACACCCGTGAAATCGGGCGTCTGTTGTACACCGACTATGTGTATCCCTTCGAACTGGCTTCGCTGGTGCTGCTGGTGGCGATGGTGGCAGCCGTCACCCTGACGCTGCGCAAGCGCAAGGGGGTGAAGGCGATCGATCCGGCCGAGCAGGTGGCGGTCAAGCGCAATGACCGGGTTCGGCTGGTGTCCATGCCGGCAGAGAAAGAATAAGACGGCCACGATCATGAACATCGGGGCATTCAGGGGGGTTTATTGATGCTGTCGCTTTCCCACTATCTCATCCTGGGCGCGATCCTGTTCGCGATCAGCGTGGTCGGGATATTCCTCAACCGCAAGAATTTGATCGTGCTGCTGATGGCCATCGAGTTGATGCTGCTGTCGGTCAACCTGAACTTCATCGCCTTTTCCTACTATCTGGGCGATCTGGCAGGGCAGATCTTCGTTTTCTTCATTCTCACCGTTGCTGCGGCCGAGGCTGCGATCGGTCTGGCCATCCTCGTGGTGTTGTTCCGAAATCTGCGGACCATCCATGTGGATGATCTCGATAGCCTCAAGGGTTAAGGAATCGTCTCGATGACGGACATGAAATCTCTCTATCTCCTGGTGGCGCTCGCACCTCTGGCGGGCTCCATACTGGCCGGCCTGTTCGGCAAGGTGATCGGCCGCAAGGGCGCCCATGTGGTGACCATCCTGGGCGTGCTGATCTCGTTCATCGCGTCGGTGGCGGTGTTTCGCGATGTGCAGGCCGGCAACACCTTCAACGGGACCCTCTACACCTGGATGGTGGCCGGCGGCATCACCTTCGAGGTCGGCTTCCTGATCGATTCGCTGACTGTGATGATGATGCTGGTGGTGACCTTCGTGTCGCTCATGGTGCATATCTACACCATCGGCTACATGTCGGAAGATCCCGGCTATCAGCGCTTCTTCAGCTACATTTCGTTGTTCACCTTCTCCATGCTGATGCTGGTGATGTCGAACAACTTCCTGCAGTTGTTCTTCGGCTGGGAGGCTGTCGGTCTGGTGTCCTACCTGCTGATCGGCTTCTGGTACGAGCGGCCCACCGCGATCTACGCCAACCTGAAGGCTTTTCTGGTGAACCGCGTGGGCGACTTCGGTTTCCTGCTCGGCATCGGCCTGATTGCCGCCTATGCGGGCACGCTGAATTACGCCGAGGTGTTTGCGCAGGCTGAAAGCCTGGCTGCACAGGAGATGGCCGTTACCGGCTGGCCGCTGATCACCGCGATCTGCATCTGTCTGTTCATTGGCGCAATGGGCAAGTCGGCCCAGGTGCCGCTGCATGTGTGGCTGCCGGATTCGATGGAAGGCCCGACCCCGATCTCGGCGCTGATCCACGCCGCAACCATGGTCACCGCAGGCATCTTCATGGTGGCGCGTATGTCGCCGCTGTTCGAGCTGTCCGACGCGGCCCTCTCCTTTGTGCTGGTGATTGGTGCGACCACCGCACTGTTCATGGGTTTCCTGGGCATCATCCAGAACGACATCAAGCGCGTGGTGGCGTATTCCACGCTATCCCAGCTTGGCTACATGACCGTGGCGCTGGGCGTGTCGGCCTATTCCGCTGCGGTGTTCCACCTGATGACCCACGCCTTCTTCAAGGCCCTGCTGTTCCTCGGCGCAGGCTCGGTGATCATCGGCATGCACCACGACCAGGACATGCGCAACATGGGCGGCCTGCGCAAGTACATGCCCATCACCTGGATCACCTCGCTGCTGGGTTCGCTGGCGTTGATCGGCTTCCCGCTGTTCTCCGGGTTCTACTCCAAGGACTCGATCATCGAGGCGGTGCATGCGGCCGAAATTCCGGGGGCGGGCTACGCACTGCTGTGTGTGCTGCTGGGTGTGTTCGTGACCGCCTTCTACTCCTTCCGCATGTATTTTCTGGTGTTCCATGGCGAGGAGCGCTTTGGCAAGGCGCATGCTCATCACGGCCATGACGATCACGCTCACGACGATCATGGCGACGATCACCACCATGGGCTGGCACCCGGGCAGAAACCGCATGAGTCGCCCTGGGTGGTGACCGTACCGCTGGTGCTGCTAGCCATTCCCTCGGTGCTGATCGGCTTCTTCACCATCGAGCCGATGCTGTTTGGCGAGTGGTTTGCCGGCGTGATCCATGTGGCGGACAACCATGTTGGCCTGTCCGAGCTTGAGGCCGCATTCCATGGTGCGGGGGCCATGGCGCTGCATGGTCTGCAGACGGCCCCCTTCTGGCTGGCTGCCGCCGGCGTGGCCCTGTCGTGGTTCTTCTACATGAAGCGCCCCGACATTCCTGCTGCGATTCAGGCACGCTTCCAGGCCATTCACACCCTGCTGGAAAACAAGTACTACTTCGACCGTTTCAACGAAGTGGTGTTTGCCGGCGGTGCCCGCGCACTCGGCACCCAGTTGTGGAAGGTGGGTGACCGGGCCATCATCGACGGCATCGTGGTGAATGGCACGGCCCGCACGGTGGGCTGGATCGCGCAGATCACGCGCCTGTTCCAGACCGGTCATCTGTATCAGTACGCCTTTGCGATGATCATCGGGGTGTTTGTGATGCTGACCTTCTGGTTCAGCCTGGGATGAGCCGCGTTTCGCGGATGAACTGACCAAACAAGCGAATTACGGATAAACGCACGCCTCGACGGGCGTAATGAACGGAAAGCAACAATGACGGGGATGCCACTACTCAGCCTGGCGATATGGATTCCGATCGTGGGCGGATTGCTTGTGCTGGCCACAGGATCGGATCGCAACGCGCCGATGGCGAGAATGTTCTCGCTGCTTGTCGCGCTCGTTGGCTTCGCGGTCACGCTGCCACTGTTCGTGCTGTTCGACACCACCACCAGTGCCATGCAGTTCCAGGAGTTCGCCGCCTGGATTCCGCGCTTCAACATCAACTACCACCTGGGCGTGGATGGCATCTCGATGCTGTTCGTGGTGCTCAATGCCTTCATCACCATCATGGTGGTGATGGCCGGCTGGCAGGTCATTCAGGAGAAGGTGGCGCAGTACATGGCGGCCTTTCTGATCATGTCCGGGCTGATGAACGGCATCTTCTCGGCGCTTGACGGGGTGCTGTTCTACGTGTTTTTCGAAGCCTCGCTGATTCCGCTGTACCTCATCATCGGCATCTGGGGCGGCGCCAACCGGGTGTATGCGGCGATCAAGTTCTTTCTCTACACGCTGGCCGGTTCGCTGCTCATGCTGATCGCGCTGCTGTACCTGTTCATGGAGTCGGGCGGCAGCTTCAGCATCCTGCAGTGGCACCAGCTGCCGCTTGGGCAGACGCCGCAGACGCTGGTGTTCTGGGCCTTCCTGATCGCCTTTGCGGTGAAGGTGCCGATGTGGCCGGTGCATACCTGGCTGCCCGATGCCCACGTCGAGGCGCCCACCGGGGGGTCGGTGGTGCTGGCGGCGATCGCCCTCAAGCTGGGGGCCTACGGCTTCCTGCGCTTCTCCCTGCCCATCGTGCCGGATGCGGCCCAGGCCATGGCGCCGATGATGATCGCGCTGTCGCTGATTGCCGTGGTGTATATCGGCTTCGTGGCCCTCATCCAGACCGACATGAAGAAGCTGGTGGCCTATTCGTCGATTTCGCACATGGGTTTCGTCACGCTGGGCTTCTTCATGTTCAACCAGTTGGGCGTCGAAGGGGCGCTGGTGCAGATGATCTCGCACGGTTTCGTGTCGGGGGCCATGTTCCTGTGCATCGGTGTGCTGTATGACCGCATGCACTCGCGCAACATCGCCGATTACGGCGGCGTGGTGAAGACCATGCCGAAATTTGCGGCGTTCTTCATGCTGTTTGCAATGGCCAACGCCGGCCTGCCGGGCACCAGCGGCTTCGTGGGCGAGTTCATGGTGGTGCTGGGGGCGGTGAAGTTCAACTTCTGGGTCGCCTTCATCGCGGCCACCACCCTGATCGTCGGGGCGGCCTACACGCTGTGGATGTACAAGCGCGTGGTGTTCGGCGCGGTGGGCAACAAGCATGTGGCCGAGCTGGAAGACATCAACGGCCGTGAATTCGCCTTCCTCGCAATTCTTGCATTCTGCGTGCTGGCGATGGGCCTGTATCCCTATCCCTTCACCGAGGTCATGCATGCTTCGGTCAATGAACTGTTGCGTCATGTCGCGGTGAGCAAGCTCTGAGCGCACCACCGAGCCACTTTTCCGGATTGGTAAGAAGATGAACTTTGTCGTACCTGACTTCTATCCTGCAGCCGCCGAGATCTTCGTCGCGGTGATGGCGTTGGTGAGCATGCTGGCTTTCACCTTCATGCGCAGCATCGCGCGCAGCCTGAGCTACTACCTGACGCAGATCACGTTGATCGGGGCGGCCTTCATCACCATCTTCACGATGGATGGCGGGGTGCAGCTCACCTTCAGCAACATGTTCGTGTCCGACCTGCTGGGCGACCTGCTGAAGCTGTTCATCTATTTCTCGGTGGCGGCAGCCCTGCTGTATGGCCGGGGGTATCTGGCCGACCGCAACATGGACCGTCCGGAGTACTTCCTGCTTGCGTTGCTGATGACGCTGGGCATGATGGTGATGGTCACTTCCAACCACATGCTGTCGATGTACATGGGCCTGGAGATGATGTCGCTGTCGCTGTACGCGATGGTGGCCTTCGACCGTGATTCGGTGCGCTCCACCGAGGCCGCCATGAAGTATTTCGTGCTCGGCGCGCTGGCCTCCGGCCTGCTGCTGTATGGCATGTCGATGATCTATGGCGCGACCGGCAGCATGGAGTTCTCGGGCATCGCCCAGTCGATCTACCATCAGGCGGCCAACAAGACCGTGCTGATGTTCGGCCTGGTGTTCGTGATGGCCGGTCTGGCGTTCAAGCTGGGGGTGGTGCCCTTCCACATGTGGGTGCCCGACGTTTATCACGGTGCCCCCAGTGCGGTGACCATGATGATTGCGTCGGCGCCCAAGCTGGCGGCCTTTGCAATGACCCTGCGCATCCTGGTGTATGGCCTGTTCGAACTGGCCGATCACTGGCAGGCGATGATGATGTTCCTCGCGGTGCTGTCCATCGTGCTGGGCAACCTGGCGGCGATTGCGCAGACCAACATCAAGCGCATGCTTGCGTACTCGGGCATCTCGCACATGGGTTTCGTGCTGCTCGGCATGCTCTCCGGGGTGGTCGACGGGGATCGCCACTTCGCGCTGAACGCGTACAGCTCCGCAATGTTCTATGCGGTGTCGTACGTGATCATGAGCCTGGCGTCCTTCGGCATGATCATCCTGCTGTCGCGTGCCGGCTTCGAGGCCGAGAACATCGATGATTTCAAGGGACTCAACAAGCGCAGTCCGTGGTATGCGGGCATGATGATGATCGTGATGTTCTCGATGGCCGGTATCCCGTTCTTCATCGGTTTCTTCGCCAAGCTGTCGGTGCTGCAGGCGGTGGTTGCCGCAGGCCACATCTGGCTGGCGTTGCTCGCGGTGGTCATGTCGCTGGTCGGTGCGTTCTATTACCTGCGGGTGGTGAAGGTGATGTACTTCGACGAGCCGCTGGACACCGCGCCGATTCATGCGCCGGCAGATGTGCGGGTGCTGCTGTCGATCAACGGCGTGGCGATTGCCGTGCTTGGCCTGTTGCCGCAGGGGCTGATGTCGCTGTGCGCATTCGTGCTCATCGAGTCGCTGTGAGCGTCGCTGCGCGATGACGCAGCAGGAAAAGGTCGGGGCTGCCGGGGCCTGCAGCGATCCGCTGACGCTGGAAGAGCAGGCGCTGCACTCGGAGGCGGTGTTCGAGGGCGTGCTGCTCCAGGTGCATCGCGACCGGGTGCGCCTGCCCGATGGCCAGGAAGGGGTGAGGGAGTACATCCGTCACCCTGGCGCGGTGGTGGTGGTGGCGCAGTTCGACGATGGTTGCCTGATCTTCGAGCGACAGTTCCGTTACCCGTTGCGGCGTGTTTTTCTGGAGTTGCCGGCGGGCAAGATCGATGCCGGCGAAGACATTCTGTGCTGCGCCCGGCGTGAGCTGCGCGAAGAAACCGGGTATGAGGCGCGTGACTGGAAGCATGTCGGGGTGATGCATCCATGCATCGGCTATTCCGACGAGCGCATCGAGGTGTTCGTGGCGCGTGGCCTTTCGCACGTGGGCCATGCGCGTGACGAGGGTGAGTTTCTCGAAGTGCTGAGCCTGCGCCCCGAGCAGGCCGAAGCCGCGATCCGTGCGGGCGAGATCACCGATGCGAAAACCATCACCGCCCTGTTCATGAGCCTGCCACACCTCGACCGGGCCTGACACGGTCTGCCCGATTTCGCTACAAATCCTTGCCCGTGGCGCCGCCCCTGCCGCTTTGCGGCACAATGTCGGTCTTTCATTCCCTCAGATTCTTCATGCGCTACGAACTACTGGTAGGACTGCGTTACACCCGGTCACGCCGGCGGGCACAGGGACGCAACCGTTTCATCTCCTTCATTTCCCTGGTGTCCATGCTGGGCACTGCGTTGGGCGTGGCCGCGCTGATCGTGGTGCTGTCGGTGATGAACGGCTTTCAGGAAGAGTTGCGCACCCGCATCCTGGGGGTGGCCTCGCACATTCAGATCAGTGGCTACGATGGCGATCTGAGGGCCTGGCAGCAGGTGGCTGACCAGTCGCTCGATCACCCTTCGGTGGTCGCATCGGCGCCGTATGTGCAGGAGCAGGGCATGCTGTCCTTCGATCAGAATGTGCGCGGCACCCTGATCCGGGGGGTGTTGCCTGCCGACGAGGAGCGGGTGGCGGATTTTGCGCGCTACATGCAGATCGGCTCGCTCGACGGGCTGCAGGCGGGCCGCTTCGGCATCGTGCTCGGCCGCGATCTGGCCTTTGCGCTGCGCGTGGGCATGGGTGACAAGGTGACGCTGATTGCCCCGCAGGGGCTGGTGACACCGGCTGCAGTGCTGCCCCGGGTCAAACAGTTCGAAGTGGTGGGCCTGTTCGAGGCCGGCATGTTCGAGTACGACTCCGGGCTGGCGCTGGTGCATATGCAGGATGCGCAGACCCTGTACCGCATGGGCGATGCGGTGAGCGGCGTGCGCCTGAAGCTCGACGACCTGTTCGCTGCCCCGCGTGTGGCCCGGGAGCTGGCAAATGTCATCGACGTGCCTGCCTATGTGAACGACTGGACGCGCAGCCATGCAAACTTCTTCCGCGCCGTGCAGCTCGAGAAGACGATGATGACAGTGATCCTGTTCCTGATCGTCGCGGTGGCAGCCTTCAATATCGTGTCCACGTTGGTCATGGCGGTGCAGGAAAAGCTGGCCGACATCGCGATCCTGCGTACGCTGGGGGCCAGCCCCTGGTCAGTCATGCAGATATTCGTGCTGCAGGGGGCCATCATCGGCGTGGTCGGTCTGATTGCCGGGGTGGTGGGCGGGCTGTTGCTCGCGCACAACCTGGATGTGGTGATTCCGGCGCTCGAATCCCTCACGGGTGCGACGTTGTGGAACAAGGAAATCTATTACATCAGCGAACTGCCCTCCAAGGTGCTCGTCAGCGATGTGGTGACCATCGTGTCGCTGTCCTTCACCCTGACCCTGCTGGCCACCCTGTATCCGAGCTGGCGGGCGTCGCGTGTCAATCCTGCGGAGGCACTGCGCTATGAGTGAGGCGGAGAACAAGCAAACGGTGCTGTCCTGCACGGGGCTGGGCAAGACCTATCGGGAAGGGCCGGATGCGCTGAGCGTATTGCACGAGGTGAATCTGTCGGTGGCGTGCGGCGAGCGGGTGGCCATTGTCGGGGCCTCGGGTTCGGGCAAGAGCACCTTGCTGCATCTGCTGGGCGGGCTGGATGTGCCGTCTTCCGGTTCGGTGACCCTGCTTGGCAAGGATTTTTCCCGCCTGGCCGAGGGTGAGCGCGGGCGGCTGCGCAACGAGGCGCTCGGCTTCGTGTATCAGTTCCATCACCTGCTGGGTGAATTCACCGCGCTGGAAAACGTTGCCATGCCGCTGTACATCCGGCGCATGCCGCGGGAGCAGGCAAACCGGATGGCGGCCGACATGCTGAAGGAGGTCGGGCTGGGGCATCGTCTGGATCACACCCCGGGCGAGCTCTCCGGCGGTGAGCGTCAGCGTGCCGCCATTGCCCGTGCTCTGGTTACCCAGCCGGCCTGCGTGCTGGCCGATGAACCCACCGGCAATCTGGACCGGCGTACCGCCGATGCGGTATTCGACCTGATGCTGGGCCTGAACGAGCGGCTGCACACCAGCTTTGTGATCGTCACCCATGACGATGCACTGGCCCGGCGGGCGCAGCGCCAGCTCAGGCTGGACGATGGGCGACTGCTCGACTGAGCTCCCTGGCTGAGATCGCGTTGCGTGCTGTCGGGTGACCCTCAACGCCGGCTTCTCGCCTGCTGGCGCCGGCGCCAGGCACGGATCAACCAGACTCGCCAGGCCGCGCGCACTGCAAAGTAGCCACTCACGGCGAGCAGGCTTCCGAGGAGGACCAGCCCGATCAGCAGGGGTTGGCCCATGTCCAGTGCCCACTGGGCCAGCTGGCCGGCCCATTCGCCCAGCCCCAGGCCTGCCCTTTCGGGTGGGGAGATGAAGTCGGGTAGTTGTCCGCTGCTTGCCAGGCTGCCCAGCGCATACGCCAGCAGGTATAGCGGCACGATGGTGAGCGGGTTGGTGTAGAGCGTGGTGATCAGGGCCAGTGGCAGATTCACCCTGAAGAACATGCAGGCGATGGCTGCGCTGAGCATTTGCAGCGGGCCGGGCACCAGTCCGCAGAACAGGCCGACCGCCACCGCGCCTGCCACCGAGTGCCGGTTCAGATGCCAGAGCCGGGGGTGCAGCAGGGTGTTGGCGAACGGACGCAGCCAGCGATTTGCCTGGATGCTGGCGTGGTCCGGCAGGCGTTTTCTCAGGGTCTTGCGCATGAAGGGCAGGGGGGCGTGGGGTCGGGACGCACTGCAACGGGTCGGATTCAGGCTGCGTCATCATATATGGACTCATTGGGTTGCGGGATGTTCGGGCTAGAATGCAGCCATTCCGGACGCTGGAGCAATCATGCAGGCTGAATCGCCGGTGGCGCGGGCACGCGCACCGATCGACGCTACTTCGCCACTGAGCTGGAGCGAGACGCTCAGGACAGGCATCGACATCATCGACCGGCAGCATCGCAGTTTGGTCGACATGGTCAATCTGACCGCCCGCCGGCTGGACGGCGACGCGGCCCTGAGTGCAGACGAGTTGCGCCAGCTGGTGCGCTATCTGAAGGCCTATGCCGAGGTGCATTTCAGTACCGAAGAGGCGCTGATGGCCTTGTGCGGCCTGCCGTCCGACTATACCCATGGACACCATCACAACCACATGCGCTTTCTGAACCATGTGGACGACATGCTCGATGACATCGGCGATCAGGTGCTGCTCGATGGCCGGCAGCTGGTGGGCTTCCTGAGCGACTGGCTCAGACGCCACATCCTTGGCGAAGATCAGGCGCTGGCCCAGCGTCTGCATGCCGCACAGCGTGCCGCGCTGGCTGCGCTGGTTCCGCTGGCGCATGATGAACCCATGGGGGCAGAGCGCCTGCCCGCGCTGGCCGAGGCGCTCAGCGCAGGGCATGCCGCATTGCATGCCAGCGAAGGCGACATCCTGACGCTGATAACGGGCGACCGGTTGCCGGCCATGGTGATTGCGCTCGATGCCACGTTGATGCCCGGTGCCGTGCTGCATGCGAACGAGGCGGCGGCACATCTGTATGGCAGTACGCGCAGGGCTTTGTCCGGGCGCGATGGGCGTGCGCTGTTTGCCGGTGAGCAGTGGCTGCGCCTGCCGGTGGTGATGAGCGAAGTGTTGATGCAGGGTGATTTCACCGGTCGGCTGCGTTGCGCCCTGCCGGGCCGGGAAGGTCTCTTGCCTGTGCGCATCACGCATCTGGTGCTCGACGGGCGCATGGTGGTGTTGCTGGTGTTTGGTGCGGGCGATCAGGACGAGCAAGACGACCCGGCCGGGCAGCGCGCAGGGCCGGTGTCCGACAGCGCGGCGCGCAGGCCACACACAGCGGAGGCCGGCAACGGCAACCTGCTTTCGCGGCATCCGCTGTTCAGCATGCTCGACCCCACCGTGCTCGATGCCCTGGAGCGGGATACCGAACTGCTCAGTCTGCGCCGTGCTGCAGTGCTGTACCAACAGCACGCCCACCCGGGCGGCCTGTACCTGGTGGTCAGCGGTCTGATGACCCTGGTGGCGGTCAACCGGCAGGGCGAGGAAAGAGTGGTCGAACTGGTGCCGCCTTCCCGCATTCTGGGTGAGGTCGAGGTGTTTTCCGCCCTCCCGGCAAGGCATCTGGCCCGTGCGCTGACCGCCACCGTGCTGCTGCGCATTCCGGCTGCAGCCTTGCGTACCCTGGCGGCGAGCCATGCGGGCTTTGCGGCGGCGGCGCTGGCCTCGATGGGGCGCCGGGCCGACCGGCTGGCGGCCGACATCCAGTCCCTGACCCTGCACACTGCGGTGGAGCGCATCATCGACCACATTCTCGAACATGCTGTGCCGGAGGAGGAGGGCAATGTGTGGGAGGCCATGCTGCCGGCACAGAAACAGGTCATCGCCTCGTTGCTCGACATCCAGCCGGCCACCCTGTCGCGGGGGTTCCAGCAATTGAGCGATCATGGGCTGATCGCGCTGGACCGCCGCTATGTGCGCATTCCCGACCGTGAGGCTCTGATCCGTTATCGCGATCAGGGTGGCGAAGGGGGAGAGCCTCCCACCACATGACCCCTGGCGGCCGCAATGAACCCCGACGCATGCGACCTGTCTGCTCATGCATCGTCCGTTCATGCATACACGGCGTAGTACTGCAACCGTGTGCCTTCCATGTTTTCAATCATTTTTCCCAGGGCATCCGATTCATGACCCCCAACACCTCCCGACGTCTTCTCTTGCCGGTACCGAAGCTGATGTTTGTGCTCTCCATGGTGCTGGCGGCCTGTCTGGCGCTGGTGGGCGAGGTACGTGCGCAACAGTCGGTGCGGGTGGAGGCGGTGCAGGTGCAGGTGCGGACGCTGGCCGACGATGTGTCGGCGGTGGGCACCCTGCTGTCGAATGAGTCGGTGCTGCTGCGCCCCGAGGTGGCCGGGCGGATTGCGGCGATTCATTTTCGTGAGGGGGCTCCGGTGCGCAGGGGCGATCTGCTGGTGGAGCTCGATGCCGCAGTGCAGCGGGCCGAATTGCAGCAGGCCGAGGCCAACCTGCGCCTGAGCGAATCCAACTATCGCCGCAATCTGGAGCTGTTCGAGCGCAAGTTCGTCACCCAGAGCATGCTCGATACGGTGAGCGCCGAGCGGGAGGTGGCCCGCGCCGGGGTGGAGGTGGCCCGTGCGCGTTTTGAGCGGACCCGCATCCGTGCGCCCTTCGATGCCGTGGCCAGCCTGCGCTCGGTGAGCCCGGGAGATTATGTGAAGGAGGGCGATGCCTTGGTGCGGCTGGAGGACATTGCGGTGCTGAAGGCCGATTTCCGCTTGCCCGAAACCTATGTAGCGCGCATTCGCCAGGGGCAACCCCTGGAGCTTGTGAGCGATGTCTTGCCCGGGGAGCGTTTCAGGGCCACGGTGGATGCGATCGATCCGCTGGTCGATGCGCAGGGTCGTTCGGTGGTGCTGCGGGCGAGTTTGCCGAATCCGGCCGGGCGCCTGCGTCCGGGCATGTTCGTGCGGGTACGGCTGATTCTGGACGAGCGCCCCAGTGCCCTGCTGGTGCCTGAGGAGGCGCTGGTGCCCGCACCGGGCAACACCCACTTCGTGTATCAGGTGGTCGACGGCAAGGCGCTGCGTGTGCCGGTGCGTATCGGGTTGCGCCGCGATGCGCAGGTCGAGGTGGTCGAGGGGCTGGCGCCCGGGGCGGTGGTGGTCACGGCGGGTCAGCTCAAGCTGCGCGAGGGCACGGCGGTGCGCCTTGCCGAGCCGTCCGGCGGCGTGCAGTGAGGGGATGCCCATGATCATTTCCGACACCTGCATCAAGCGACCGGTTTTTGCCACCGTGCTGTCGCTGATGGTGTTGCTGGTCGGTCTGGTGTCCTTCACCAAGCTCACCGTGCGCGAGTATCCCAACATCGATGAGCCGGTGGTGACGGTGGACACCCGTTACAGCGGGGCGAGCGCGGAGATCATCGAGTCGCAGGTGACCAAGCCGCTGGAAGACTCGCTGGCCGGCATCGAGGGGGTGGATGTGCTGTCCTCCATCAGTCGCCAGGAGCGCAGCCAGATCACCGTGCGCTTTCGCATTGAACGCGATGCCGACAGTGCGGCAGCGGATGTGCGCGACCGGGTGTCGCGGGTGCGCCGGCGCCTGCCCGACGATGTGGATGAGCCGGTGATCTCCAAGGTCGAGGCCGACGCCAGCCCGATCATCTGGCTGGCCTTCGCATCGGACCGCCATGCGCCGATGGAGATGAGCGACATTGCCAACCGCATCGTCAAGCCGCGCCTGCAGACCCTGCCCGGTGCGGCCGATGCGCGGGTGTTCGGCGAGCGGCGCTACTCGATGCGGGTGTGGCTGGATCGCGACCGGCTTGCAGCATTCGGACTCACCGCACAGGATGTGGAAGAGGCCATTCGCCGCCAGAATGTCGAGTTGCCCGCCGGGCGCATAGAAAGCCAGCGGCGCGAGTTTGCCGTGGTGGCGCGTACCGATCTGGCCGACCCCGAGGCATTTGCTGCGGTGGTGCTCAGGCAGCCGGCCACGCCGGATGGCTATCCGGTGCGCCTGCGCGATGTGGGACGGGTGGAGGTGGCCGCCGAGAGCGAGCGTACCTCGGTGCGCTTCATGGGGCAGCCGGCGGTGTCGATCGGCCTGATCAAGCAGGCCACCGCCAACCCGCTCGATCTCAAGCGCGGTCTGGACGAGATGCTGCCGCACCTGCGGGCCGAGTTGCCCGACGGCATGTCGGTGACGATTGCCAACGATACCACGGTGTTCATCGAGCGCTCGATTGCGGCCGTGTTTGCGACGATCTGGGAGGCGGTGCTGCTGGTGGCGCTGGTGTGCTTCTTCTTCCTGCGCAACTGGCGGGCCATGCTGGTGCCGCTGGTGACCATTCCGGTGTCGTTGGTGGGGGCGTTCACCATCATGTACGTGTTGGGTTTTTCCATCAACACGCTGACCCTGCTGGCGATGGTGCTGGCCATCGGTCTGGTGGTCGATGACGCCATCGTGGTGCTGGAGAACATCTACCGTCATATCGAGGAAGGGATGGCGCCCGTGGCCGCAGCCTTTCGAGGCGCACGCGAGATTGCCTTTGCGGTGATTGCGATGACCATCACCCTGGCGGCAGTGTATGCACCGGTGGCCTTCATGAGCGGGCGAACCGGCAAGCTGTTTGCCGAATTTGCACTGACCCTGGCAGGGGCCGTGCTGGTGTCCGGTTTTGTGGCGCTCACCCTGTCGCCGATGATGTGTTCGCGGCTGTTGCGCCACGAGCGGCGCCATGGCGTGCTCTACAACACCATCGAAGGCTTTCTGCAGTGGCTCACCAACGGCTACCGTGGCGTGCTGAACGCGGCTCTTGGCTTGCGCTGGCTGGTGATGCTGGTGTTTGCCGGGATTGCCGGCAGCGCGGTGTTCCTGCTCGGGCAGCTCAAGTCCGAGCTGGCCCCGGTGGAGGATCGTGGCCGGGTGGTGGCCATCTTCAACGGACCGGAAGGCGCCACGATTGACTATATGTCGCGTTATGCCCGACAGATCGAGGAGATTTATGCCAGCACCGACGATGTAGACCGTTATCTGGTGGTGAGTGGCAACCCCACGGTGTCCCAGGGCATCTCCTTCGTGGGCTTTGTTGACTGGGCCGAGCGCGAGCGGGGGGCTGCCGGGATTGCCGCAGAATTGCAGCCGCGCCTGCGTGACATTCCCGGAGTACAGGCGTTTGCGGTGATGCCGGCCTCCTTCGGGCAGAGTTCGCGTGCGCGTCCGATCAGCTTTGTCATTGCCTCGTCGGATGAATATGCTGAAATCGGGCGATACACCGACATGATTCTGGATGAGATGCGTGATCACGGCGGTTTCGTATCGCCGGACAGCGACCTCAAGCTCACTCTGCCTGAATTCGCGGTGAACGTGGACCGCGACCGTGCCGCCGATCTGGGGGTGCCGGTCGATGTCATCGGGCGCACGCTGGAAACCATGCTGGGCGGGCGGCAGGTGACCCGCTACAAGCAGGACGGTGAACAGTACGATGTGATCGTGCAGGTGGAGGCGGCCAACCGCTCAGACCCGCACGACATTCAGGGCATTTTCGTGCGCAGTGGCAGCGGCGACATGATTCCGCTGTCCGCGCTGGTGAGCGTGCGTGAGCAGGTCAGCCCGCGCGAGCTGAACCACTTCGGCCAGCGCCGGGCGGTGACGATCAGCTCGAATCTGGAGTCCGATTTTTCGATGGGCGAGGCGCTCGCCTGGCTCGACGCCACGGCTTCGCGCATTCTGCCCCCCGGCTACACCACCGACTACGATGGCCAGTCACGCGAGTTTCGCAGCAGTTCGGCCAGTCTGGCACTCACCTTCGTACTCGCCCTGGCCTTCATCTATCTGGTGCTGGCAGCCCAGTTCGAGAGCTTTCGTGACCCCTTCATCATCATGCTCACCGTGCCGCTGTCCATGGCTGGTGCGCTGGGGGCGCTGTATGTCACCGGGGGTACGCTCAATGTGTATAGCCAGATCGGCCTGATTACCCTCGTGGGGCTGATCACCAAGCACGGCATCCTGATTGTCGAGTTTGCCAACCAGTTGCGTGATTGTGGCGAAGCAATGCGCGAGGCGATCATCGAGGCGTCGGTGCTGCGCCTGCGACCCATCCTGATGACGACTGGAGCGATGGTGCTCGGGGCGGTGCCGCTGGCCCTGGCGACGGGGGCCGGTGCGGAGAGCCGTCAGCAGATCGGCTGGGTGATCGTCGGTGGCCTGACGCTGGGCACCTTCTTCACGCTGTTCGTGGTGCCCACGGTGTATACCCTGCTGGCACGTCGCCAGCGCGAGAAGGTCGATGTGCCAGTGAAGGAGACCGATGCTCCGGTCACCCCCGGTGCCTTGTAAAACCAGACAGGAGACGTTCCCATGCCCATGTTCGTTGATACTTCACCTCCCGGCCAGTGCATTTTCTGCCGTCTGGTCGCCGGAGAGATTCCATCCGCCCGGGTGTTCGAGGACGAACACACGCTGGCCTTCATGGATCTGGGGCAGGTCAACCCCGGCCATGTGCTGGTGGCCGTGAAACGCCACGCCGCCACGCTGTTCGACCTTACCCCCGACGAGGCCGCCGCCGCCATGCGCACCGCCCAGCGCGTGGCGTTTGCCGTGCGTGAAGCCTTCGACCCACCGGGGCTTACCCTGCTGCAGGCCAACGGCCGCGAGGGCGACCAGACGGTGTTCCATTTTCACATGCATGTGGTGCCGCGCCATGGCGACGACGGCATCGCCCTCTCCTGGCCACGCAAGGACCCGGCATTCGAAGTGCTGCAGGGGTATGCAGAGCAACTGCGTACAAGGCTTGGCGGGTAGGCGCAGACGGCCCTCAGCTAGCGTCCGGATGATGTCTTCACAAGTCAGGGGGTGCCGATGGCACTCCGCGCCACATCGAGAATGACCTTGCCGAAATCCGGCTGGAGCGGGTCGATCTCGAGCAGTTCCGGCCAGTGTTCGCGGAACTGGCGCTGCCAGGTCAGCTGGCGTTTGGCGAGTTGCCGGGTGGCGACGATGCCCCGGTAGCGCATTTCGTCAAGATCATGCAGGCCGTCGAGGTATTCCCATACCTGCCGGTAGCCCACGCAACGCATGGAGGGCAGGGTGAGGTTCAGCCGATAGCGCTGGCGCAGGCCGCGCACTTCGTCCACCAGTCCTTGCGCAAGCATCTGGTCGAAACGCTGTTCGATGCGCTGGTGCAGCACCTCGCGCCGCGACGGGGTGAGCGCGAATGCGATCAGCCGGTGCCGGCAGTGTGCGGTGCCGCTGCGTGAGTAGCTGTCCTGCAGGGGGCGGCCGGTGAGGCGCACCACTTCCAGGGCGCGCTGTATGCGCTGTGCGTCGTTCGGGTTGAGTCGTTCGGCGCTGGCAGGGTCGAGTCGGGCGAGTTCGGCATGCAGCGCGGACCAGCCGAGGCGGGCAGCGTCGCGGTCGATCTCGGCACGCAGGCCGGCGTCGGCCTGGGGCAGGTCGGACAGGCCGTCGCGCAGGGCTTTGAAATACAGCATGGTACCGCCGGCGAGCAGGGGAATGCGGCCACGGGCGCTGATCTCGTCCATGAGCCTGAGCGCGTCGGACACGAAACGGGCGGCGGAATAGCGCTCTTCCGGGCTGACGACATCAATCAGGTGGTGCGGGCAGAGGGTACGTTCTTCGAGCGTTGGCTTGGCGGTGCCGATGTCCATGTCGCGATAGACGAGTGCCGAGTCCACGCTGATGACTTCCACCGGCAGGTGCTGGGCCAGCGCCAGGGTGCAGGCTGTCTTTCCGCTGGCGGTGGGGCCGAGCAGCAGCAGGGCGGGCGGCGCGGTGGGCGAGGAGGGCGGCGGCGGAGTGTTGGGCGAAGGTGTGGGGGACACGTGTTGCGGGGCGCTCAAGGGCGCGCGGGGCGGCTGGGGGAGGTCGATTCTAACCTGCAATGCGTACCGGCAGAGTGGCAGTATCCGGCCCTGAGCGGTCGGGCAAGCGGGTATCATGTCGGCCGCGGTCGCTCCGGCCGGCTTTCAGGAATGAGTCGATTGAAGATTTTTTCACCCCTGTATTCCCGGGTGATGCGCTGGTCGCGTCACCGGCATGCGCCCTGGTATCTGGGCGGGCTGAGTTTTGCCGAGTCGTCCTTTTTTCCGATTCCACCGGATGTGATGCTCGCGCCGATGAGCCTGGCCAATCCGTCGCGGGCCTGGAGGTTGGCGCTGATCACCACGCTGGCGTCGGTGGCTGGCGGTGTGTTCGGTTACCTGATCGGTGCCTTCGCGCTGGACATGATCGAGCCCCTGATCCGTGATGGCCGTTACTGGGCGAAGTATCTGGAGGCGCAGGCGTGGTTCGAGCGCTGGGGCTTCTGGGCAGTGTTCCTGGCCGGGTTCTCGCCGATTCCATACAAGGTGTTCACGATTGCTGCGGGGGCCGCCCTGATGCCGCTCGCGCCCTTTGTGCTGGCCTCGCTGATTGGGCGGGGCGCGCGCTTCTTTCTGGTGGCCGGGTTGATGGCCTATGGCGGCCCCAAGATGGAGGCGGCCTTGCACCGTTATGTGGACCGGATTGGCTGGGCGACGGTGGTGCTGGTGGTCCTGGTGGTGATTGGCTACCAGTTCATGAGTTGAGATTCGGGCATCAGGTGTCGTGCGGGGCCGTTCCTGCGGGCTACTGGCCCCGCATGAAGAAGCGGTCCAGCTCTTCGAGGCTGAATTGTGTCCAGGTCGGGCGACCGTGGTTGCACTGATCGGCCCGCTCGGTGGCTTCCATGTCGCGCAGTAACGCGTTCATTTCCGGCAGGCTCAGCTGGCGGTTGGCGCGTACTGCGGCATGGCAGGCCATGGTCGCCAGCAGTTCGTTGCGCCGTGCGGTGATCACGTCCGAAGCCGGGTAGTCGCGCAGCTCGCGCAGCAGTTCCCGCACCAACTCGCCCACCGGGGCTTTCACCAGCAGCGCCGGCAGGCTGCGCACCGCCAGCTCGCCCGGACCGACCGGGGCGATGTCGAAGCCCATCGCCTGAAGGCTGTCGGCGCATTCTTCGGCCACCGCCATGTCACGGCTGTCCACACTGAGCACGGCCGGAATCAGCAGACGCTGGGTGGCGGGTTCGCCGTCGAGCACGTTCTTCAGGCGTTCGTACAGGATTCTTTCATGCGCGGCGTGCATGTCCACCAGCACCAGCCCCTTGCGGTTCTGCGCCAGGATGTACAGGCCATGCAGTTGGGCAAGGGCATAGCCGAGCGGCGGCACATCGTCGGGCGGCTCAGTGCCGGTCGCTGCGAGGGTGTGCGTGGGCAGGGTCGGCGGGCTGCCCGGATTGGCGGCCTGTGTGCCAGCAATGGCCGGGGCGGTGCCCGAGCGCATGAAGTCGAGATAGGCGTGGGTGGCGGGCTCCATGGCCAGCCGCGACTGCACCGGGCGGAACGGCTGAGGGGTGAATTGGGACGCCTGGGACGCCTGGGATGGTGCAGAGGGCTTCGGCGTGGCTTCGTGAGCGGTCAAGGGCTGCACCTGCCCCGCAGCCTCCGCTCCGGAAGCCTCGCTGGCAGCGCCGGCGCCGGCCCCGGATTCGGCCAGGCTGCGGCTCAGGGCATGGAACACGAATTGATGCACTGCGCGTGCTTCACGGAAGCGCACTTCGATTTTGGCGGGATGAACGTTCACATCGACGCCCGCCGGATCGAGCGTGAGGAACAACACATACGCGGGGTGCCGGCTGCCGTGCAGGATGTCGGTGTAGGCCTGGCGCACGGCGTGGGTCAGCAGCTTGTCGCGCACGAAGCGGCCATTCACGAAAAAATACTGTGCATCGCGGCTGGCACGTGAGTAGGCCGGCAGTGCGGCAAAGCCCTGCAGGCGCAACTGGCCGGCATCGACCTGGATTTCGCGGGCATGTTCGAGAAAGGCATCGCCCATTACGGCCGCCACCCGGCGTCGGGCATCGCTGGCGGGCAGGCGATGCACCACGCGGGTGTTGTGACTGAGCTGGAAGCCTACGTCCGGCCGCGCCAGGGCCACGCGCCGGAGCATTTCGTCGCAGTGTGAAAACTCGGTGCTTTCGGTCTTCAGAAACTTGCGCCGGGCCGGGGTGTTGTAATACAGCTCGCACACGTCGATGACCGTGCCCTGGTTGAGGGCGGCCGGCGTGGTTTCGTGCTGTCCGCTTTCGATGCGCCAGGCATGAGCGCTGCCACTGGCGCGGCTGGTGAGCGTGGTGCGGGCTACCGCCGAGATGGCGGCGAGGGCTTCGCCACGAAACCCCATCGTGCCGACCCGTTCCAGATCGTCGAGCGAGCGGATCTTGCTGGTAGCGTGACGCGACAGGGCCAGCGCCAGGTCGTCGCGGTCGATGCCGCAGCCGTCGTCGCTCACCCGGATGCGCCGCACGCCGCCCTGTTCGAGCTGGACTTCGATGGCCCGGGCGCCGGCATCGAGCGCGTTTTCGAGCACTTCCTTCAGTACCGAGGCGGGCCGTTCGACCACTTCGCCTGCAGCAATCTGGTTGATCAGGACATCGGGAAGAGGCTGGATTCTGGGCATGAGGGGCAGGCTGGGGCTGGGTTGCGCCGGGTGCAGCGGCCAGGCGGGCGGCTTCAGAGGGCTTTTGGCCGGGCATTATACGACTGGCAGGGGGGGCGAGGCTGCAAGCAATTGCCACGCCGAGGGCCGCTTCCGGTATGATTCCGAACCCCGGCCTGTGCAGGCTTTTCTTTTTCATTCAATCCACTGCAAGCTCACATGAAGTCAATAGTCATCCTTATTTCCGGGCGCGGAAGCAACATGCAGGCGATAGTGGACGCGCAGATTGCCGGTTGCACGATTGCTGCAGTGATCAGCAACCGGCCCGATGCCGGCGGGCTGGCCTTTGCCGCTGCGCACGGCATCCCGACCCGGGTGCTCGACCATAAACGCTTTGACAGCCGTGAAGCCTTCGATGGGGCGCTGGCCGCCGAGATCGATGGGTTTCGTCCCGACCTCGTGGTGCTGGCTGGCTTCATGCGCGTGCTGACGCCCGGTTTCGTGCGTCACTTCGAAGGGCGACTGTTGAACATTCACCCCTCATTGCTGCCGTCTTTCCCGGGCTTGCATACGCACCGCCGGGCGCTGGAGGCCGGGGTGCGCATTCATGGCGCCACAGTGCATTTCGTGACGGCCGATCTGGATTGCGGTCCGATCGTGGTGCAGGCTGCCGTGCCGGTGCAGCATGGGGATGACGAGGATGCACTGGCGGCCCGGGTGCTGGAGCAGGAGCATGTGATCTATCCACAGGCGGTGAAGTGGTTTGTCGAGGAGCGCTTGTTGCTGCGCGATGGTCGGGTGTGGATCGATCGGGCGCGCGCGGGTGAGGGGGCACTGTGCGTGCCCGCTGCCGAGCTGACGCGCTGAACATCTGCAGCGAATGCCTGTCCCACGCGTTTTGGGGCGTTCTGCCTGGAGGCTGAGTTGAAAGGAAGAATGTTGTGGGGAAGGCCGCACTGGTTGCTGGCGGCTGCAGCGCTCTGCATCAGTGCGCCAGTGCTGGCCGGTGATGCAGGTGTGAGGGCGGCTTCCGGCGTGCTCGATTATCAGGTGATGCGCGGTGAAGACGGTTTGCGCCTGGGTGAAGCAAAGCACGTCTGGCAGTATGACGGTGGGCGTTACAGCATGGAGTTGCAGCTGGAAACCACCGGTCTGGCGGGGCTGCTCTACAACTTCCGGTATACCCAGCGCAGCGAGGGGCAGATTGGCCCGCAAGGGCTGGTGCCGGAGCGTTTTACCGTAGACCAGAAGGGGCGGGCGCAGGAATGGGCCGCATTCGACTGGTCGACCGGGAAGGTGGTGATCAACCGCCGGGGCCGGCAGGTGGAGGACAGTATTGCACCGGGAGACCAGGATGTACTGAGCGTATGGCACATGTTTGCCGGTCGCGATGCAGCGCCATTGCCCGATGAAATCGATCTGGTGAATAACCGCCGGGTGTCGCCTGCCACCTTGCAGGCGCTGGGGCGTGAGTCGGTCGAACTGCCTGTGGGCAGGATCGATGCCGAGCGTTACCGCCTGCAGGCCCGTTCGGGCAAGCTCACGATCGATCTGTGGGTGTCCGGTGCGTATAGGGAATTGCCGGCACGCATCCTGATGAAGGATGACAAGGGGCAGGTGCTGGATCTGCAGTTGTTGTCGGCCACGTGGCCGGATTGACCCCAAAGGGTAATTTGTTACGGAATGAAGATGCAGAAGAAAAGCAGGTCCCGTTCGTCCCGGTCGTCCCGACCGGCCAGTGTTCCCGCAGCAGGCAGTGAAGCAGGGGTGAGCCGCAGTTTGTTGATTCACACCACGCAGGTCATCGGGCACGTGCTGGAGTTCGTCTATCCGGCCGATGCCGTGTTGTCGCGTTTCTTTCGCGAGAACCGCGAGCTTGGGCATCGCGATCGCGCCTTTGTGGCCGAGACGGTGTATGCGATTGTCCGTCGCCTGCGCTGGCTGCGCCGCCTGGCAGGGCCGCAGGCCCGGCCGCGCGAGCTGCTGCTGGCCTGGCTGGCCCGGGGTGAGGGGTGGCCGATGCGCAAGTTCGAGGGGCTGGTATCCCCTGCCGAGCGTGAGCGTATCGAGGCCATCAAGGCACTCGAACTTGAAGCCGGAACGCTGGCCGAGCAACTCGACTTGCCCGACTGGCTGGCCGACCGTCTTGACGCGCAACTGGGCGAGGAGGCCCTGCGGGCTTTGGCGCAATCGCTCAACCGGCCGGCGCCGCTCGATCTGCGGGTCAACGTGGCCCGTGGCGAGCGCGAACGCGAGCGGGTGCTCGAAGGGCTCAATGCCGAAGGCTTGAAGGCCTCGCCCTGCCCGCTGTCGCCGCATGGCGTGCGCCTCGATGGCAAGCCCGCCCTGCAGAAGCATGCGCTGTTTCTGGACGGCAGCTTCGAGGTGCAGGACGAAGGCAGTCAGCTGCTGGGTTTTCTGGTGCAGCCGCGTCGCGGTGAGCTGGTGGTCGATTTCTGTGCCGGGGCGGGAGGCAAGACCCTGCAGCTGGGCGCCATGATGCGATCCACGGGCCGTCTGTATGCTTTCGATGTATCCGAAAAACGCCTTGCCCGACTCAAGCCGCGTGCGGCCCGGGCCGGCTTGTCGAATGTGCATCCGGTGCTGATTGCCCACGAACGCGATGCGAAGGTGAAGCGTTTGAGCGGCAAGGCCGACCGCGTGCTGGTGGATGCGCCGTGCAGCGGGTTGGGCACGCTGCGCCGGAATCCCGACCTGAAGTGGCGTCAGACGCCGGAGACGGTGGCGCAGATGCAGGAAAAGCAGGCCGCGATCCTCGCCTCTGCCGCACGCCTGGTGCGCCCGGGCGGGCGTCTGGTGTATGCCACCTGCAGTCTGCTGGCTGAAGAGAACGACGCCATCGTCGATGCCTTTCTGGCAGCCAATCCGGCGTTTGCCGAGTGCAGCGCGAGTGAAGTGCTGGCGCAGCAGGGCATTGCCATGGAAACCGGCCTGCGCTTGCGCCTGCGTCCTGACCAGCACAATACGGATGGTTTCTTTGCCGCCGTGCTGGTGCGCACCAATGGCGCCGAGGAAGAAGCCGCTCAAGCGTGAGTACTTGAGCGGAGGCGTGTGCGGGCAGCATGATTTCCCCACACGCCAGTCGTCAGCCTTGGCGGTCGACGTCAGCGGTCGAGTTCGTCGCGCAGTGCGTCGGCCCAGCAGTTCGGGGTTTCGTACAGCCTGACCCGTTCAAGCCGCAGCGCATGGCCGTAGCACTCGGTGTACAGCGGATCGAGTATGCGAAACGCTTCGGCCGCGAGATTTTCGGCGGTGGGCACCATGTCCAGCAACACCGTTTTGTGGCCTGGCAGGCTCGCGAGGAAGTTTACGATGGCGTGGTCCTCGCGATACGCCAGGAAGGCATGATCCCAGTGTTGTACCAAATGCTGCTGGGCAATCGCTTTCACATCGGCAAAGTCCATCACCATGCCATTCACGGCCTGGCCCTCGGCACGGATGATCTGGCCGGAGAGGGTGATCTCGAGAACGTAGCGGTGCCCATGCAGATGCCGGCACTGGCTGCCATGGTCGGGAATGCGGTGGCCTGCGTCAAACTCCAGGCGGCGTGTAATGCGCATGACGGAAAATCCATGATGATATGAAAAACGGGCCGGCATGTGCTTGCATGCCGGCCCGTCGGGTCTTGCCTGAGCGCGGGAGCTTACTTGCGCTTGGTCTTGGCTTCTTTCTTCAGCGACTTGAACAGATCGGGGTTGGAGGCCTTCAGGTACTCGGCCACTTCCACGTCCTCGCGCTTGACCTTGTTGATGTCGATCTGCTCGACATGCACCAGGCGCAGCAAGGCCTGAACAGGGCGCGGAATGTTGCGGCCGCTTTCATAACGCGAGCCCCCGCTCTGGGTGACGCCGATCTTCGACCAGAATTGCGACTGGTTCATGCCCAGCTTGCGGCGGATTTCACGGACGTCCAGCTTTTCTTCGGTCTTTTTCATGATGCTTTCCTCTGCGAGTCAGAATGCACGCCGGGTCGAATGCAGCTCGGTGAATGGAATAACCATATTCCCTGCGTGTGGATTATTTGTCTTTCCCTACGACTTAAGTCATAAGATGGACGTAGTATAGGGCACTACGCGATTCACATACAATGAAAATTTCCTCGCAGGTGCGATAACTAAAACAAATAGGACGCCGGGCTAGCACGTCAAATTACCCTGCGAGCCCCCCGGATCCCGCTCCGAAAGCCGTCCGAGGCTGCAAAATTTCTCAGGATTGGCTAGAATCAGCGCTTTTCTTCAGGGGTTTGGATCAGGCGATGGCTTTGATAGTTCAGAAGTATGGCGGTACTTCGGTGGGCACCCCCGAGCGGATCAGGAATGTCGCTGCACGTGTGGCCCGATTCCGCGAACAGGGGCATCAGGTAGTGGTGGTGGTCTCCGCGATGAGCGGCGAGACCAATCGCCTGATTGCGCTGACCAAGGAGGTTGCGCAGAATCCTGACCCCCGCGAACTCGATGTGGTGGTCTCCACCGGCGAGCAGGTCACCATTGGCCTGCTGTGCATGGCACTCAAGGACGCAGGCAACGATGCGCGCAGCTACACCGGCGGGCAGGTACGCATCCTCACCGATTCGTCGCACACCAAGGCGCGCATCCTCAGCATCGACGAGCACAACATGCGAGCCGATCTGGACGCTGGCCGGGTGGTTGTGGTGGCCGGCTTCCAGGGGGTGGACGAGCATGGCAACATCACCACCCTCGGGCGCGGCGGCTCCGACACCACGGCGGTGGCTCTGGCTGCGGCGCTGAATGCCGATGAGTGCCAGATCTACACCGATGTCGATGGCGTGTACACCACCGACCCGCGTGTGGTGTCCGAAGCCCGCAAGCTCGACAAGATCACCTTCGAGGAGATGCTGGAACTGGCCAGCCTCGGCTCCAAGGTGCTGCAGATTCGTTCGGTGGAGTTCGCCGGAAAGTACAAGGTCAAGCTGCGTGTCCTGTCCAGTTTCGAGGACGGTGGCGAAGGCACGCTCATTACAGTTGAGGAAGATCAGAACATGGAACAACCCGTCATTTCCGGTATCGCGTTCAATCGGGACGAGGCCAAGCTCGTGGTGCTCGGCGTGCCCGACAAGCCCGGTATTGCCTATCAGATTCTGGGCCCGGTGGCCGATGCCAACATCGATGTGGACATGATCATCCAGAACGTGGGCCACGATGGGTTGACCGACTTCTCCTTCACGGTCAGCCGTGGCGACTGCGCGCGCGCGATCAAGGTGCTTGAATCGGTCAAGGAGCACATCGGCGCGCGTTCCATCGAAAGCGACAAGTCCATGGCGAAGGTGTCCATCGTCGGCGTCGGCATGCGTTCGCACCCGGGCGTGGCCTCGAAGATGTTCCGCACGCTGGCCGAAGAGGGGATCAACATCCAGATGATCTCGACTTCCGAGATCAAGATTTCGGTCGTGATCGAAGAGAAGTACCTCGAACTGGCCGTGCGCGTGCTGCACAAGGCGTTCGGTCTGGATCAGGAGTAAGGGCGGGTCTCCCCGGTGTGCAGCATGATGGAACGCGACGAATTTTTGTTCGCAACCACATTGACTGCAGACCGGAGAGCCGCTATTATCTCGCTTCTTTCGCGGAGACGTGGCCGAGAGGTCGAAGGCACTCCCCTGCTAAGGGAGCATACCTGCAAAACAGGTATCGAGGGTTCGAATCCCTCCGTCTCCGCCAGTTACAAAGAAAAAGCCCTGATGATTCAGGGCTTTTTCTTTGTGTGCGTAGTGTTTTCACCCGGAGCATGTCATGTTTGCCCCTGGCATGTGCAATGCTCAGGGGGGTGAGGCTGAGTGAGGCTCCGCTCGGTGGCTTCAGTGCGCCGCCGTCTGCGTGGTATCGCGATGCTCGGCGACTTCAGTGTTTTTGGCCAGAGTGGGTTCGAGCAGGCGTTCGCCCTGATCGTCACGGATCTGCGTGGGGAGGCCCATGGTGTTCATCAGCGCGATGAAGGGGCGCGGGTCGAGTTCTTCGACGTTGTGCATCTGGCCGCTGTCCCAGGTGCCGTCTGCAATCAGCAGGGCGGCGGCGACCGGGGGCACGCCGGCGGTGTAGGAGATGGCCTGGCTGCCCACTTCACGGTAGCTGTCCTCGTGGTCGCATACGTTGTAGATCAGCACCTCGTGCGGCTGGCCTGCGCGTTGGCCGCGCACCAGATCGCCGATGCAGGTCTTGCCGGTGTAGTCGGGCGCCAGCGATGCGGGGTCGGGCAGCACGGCCTTGACTACTTCCAGTGGCACGACCTGCTGGCCGCGCGCGGTACGCACGGGCTGTTCGGAGAGCAGGCCGAGATTCTTCAGGACGGTGAACACGTTGATGTAGTGCTCGCCGAAGCCCATCCAGAAGCGGATGTTGGGCACACCCAGGTTCTGCGACAGGGAGTGCAGTTCATCGTGCCCGGTGAGGTAAGTGGTGCCCAGGCCGGTGACCGGCATGTCCCAGTCCTTGCGGTGTTCGAACATCCTGTTGGCTTTCCAGGCGCCGTTCTCCCAGGACCAGACCGTGGAGGTGAACTCGCGGAAGTTGATTTCGGGGTCGAAGTTGGTGGCAAAGTACCGGCCATGGCTGCCGGCATTGATGTCGATGATGTCGATGGATTCGACGCTGCCGGGGTCGAAGCAGTGGTCCAGCGCGTAGCGTGCATAGGCATTCACTACCCCGGGGTCGAAGCCCACGCCGAGAATGGCGGTCACGCCTGCTGCCCGGCAGGCCTCGCGGCGCTTCCATTCGTAGTTCGCATACCAGGGCGGGGTTTCGCACACCTTGGCTGGATCTTCATGAATGGCCGTGTCCATGTAGGCTGCGCCCGTGTCGATGCAGGCGGCCAGTACCGACATGTTCAGGAAGGGGGAGCCGACGTTGATCACGATCTGGCTGCCGGTGTGGCGAATCAGTGCCTTGGTGGCTTCAATGTCCAGCGCATCGAGTGCGTGCGCCTGAAGGACGCCGGCCTGCTGCAGATTGCCCTTCTCGTGTACTGATCTGATGATCGCCTCGCACTTGGACCGCGTGCGCGATGCGATATGGATGTCGCCCAGTGTGGCATTGTTTTGCGCACACTTGTGCGCGACCACATGCGCCACACCGCCGGCACCAATAATCAGAACATTACGCTTCATTGAATCATCCTCTTCAATCGGGTTTGACCAGGCCTGTTCAGGACAGGCTGTTGACGTACTCATCGAAGGTGAACTGGCGCACCACGCGCACCGTGCCGTCCAGTTCGCGCACAGCGATGGATGGCATGTGCACACCATTGAACCAGTTCTTCTTGACCATGGTGTAACCGGCTGCATCGCCAATCGAGATGCGGTCGCCCACCTTGAGCGGGGCGCTGAAGCGGGCTTCGCCAAAAATGTCGCCGGCCAGACAGGTTTTTCCGCAGATCTGGTAGGCATGCTCGCCGCGCGGCTCGCCGATCGGTGCGGTTTCGCGGTAGATCAGCAGGTCAAGCATGTGTGCCTCGGTGGAGCTATCGACAATGGCCAGCGGCTTGCCATTGAAACCGATGTCGAGCACGCTCACTTCCAGGGTGGTGGTGTGGCGCACGGTGGCTTCACCGGGCTCCAGATACACCTGTACCCCGTACTGCTGCGCAAAGTTGCGCAGGCGTGTGCAGAAGGCTTCAAGTGGGTAGCCTGCCGCAGTGAAGCTGATGCCTCCGCCCAAACTGACCCACTTGAGCTGGTGCAGCAGTGCGCCGTAGCGCTGTTCGACTTCGTTCAGAAGTGCGTCGAAACGGGTGAAATCCCGGTTTTCGCAGTTGTTGTGGATCATCACCCCGTCGAGCCGCTCGATCACCGAGGCAATGCGTGCGGGATCACCTTCGCCCAACCGGCTGAAGGGGCGGGCCGGGTCGGCGAGGTCGAAGCCGGCGCAGCTCACACCGGGGTTGAGCCTCAGTCCGATCGGCTTGCCTGCGGCGCGGTCGGCAAAGCGCTCAAGCTGGTTGATCGAGTTGAAGATGATCTTGTCGCAGTGGGCGATGACTTCGTCGATCTCGTGATCTGCAAACCCCACGCTATAGGCATGGGTTTCGCCCCCGAATTTCTGGTGCCCCAGCTTGACCTCATACAGCGATGAGGAGGTGGTGCCGTCCATGTAGTCGCGCATCAGGTCGAATACCGACCAGCTTGCAAAGCATTTCAGGGCGAGCAGCACGCGGGCACCGGACTGTTTGCGCACCTGGTCGATGATCTGCAGGTTGTGCAGCAGGGCGGCTTTGTCAATCAGATAGTAGGGGGTTTGAATCGTCTCTTGCATGTCTCTGAGTCTCTAGGGCGCACCTGAGCCGGAGGCGGGCGGCTTGCGGCTGCGCTTCTTGCCGGGTTTCCTGAGTTCGCCGGTCTGATCGATGATCAGCGGCGCCTGATTGGGGAGCTGGGCCAGTACGGTGAGTGTGCCTCCCACGCTTTCCACGTAGTGACGCAGGGTAGACAACAGCATGTCGTCCCGTTTTTCGAGCCGGGAGATGGTGTCCTGACCCACGCCCAAACGGGCGGCCAACTCGTCCTGAGTGAGTCTGGTGCTCTTGCGCAGATCTTTCAGGGTGGCATGTTGCAGGCTCGTCAGGCTGCCGTTGCCCCGGGAGGCGTCGGTTTGGCCTGTGTCACTGTCGCTTGGGGATTTCCTGGCCATCTCGGAATGACTGGATGTCTTCGGTGCGTCCGTTGGAAAGGGATAATTATGGCATGTATGACATATGTTTTCAAGACCATATTTGCCGGATCAGACGTGCAGGGATGGGGTTTGTGCGTGTTCTGGAATGGGGTGCGGGGCGGCCGGAGGCCTGTCCGGCCTCCGGTTTTCTGGAGCGTGAAGCTTATCGCTGCGAGGGTTCGGGAGGGCGTCGGCCGATGCCTTCCTTGTACTGTTCGATACGTTCCCGGGTCAGTTCGGGGTTCTGGTAGGTGGATGAGGCCGGGTCGTGCGGCTCAGGTTCGTTTGCTTGCGGTGGAACCGGATGAGCCGTTTCGCTCGGAGGGGCTTCCGTGCGGCTAGTGTCTTGTGGCATGCCGGCATCCTCTGGGGGGGCGTTGGCAAACGTGCACCCGGCCGCCACGCTGCACGCGGCAAGCATCAGGCTAAGGTGGCCGATGCGCAATGGCACGATTCTGTTCGGTGTGTTCATGGGGGCTCCTGTGTCAGCGGCCGCCCCGCAGGCGGGAGATGTTGTCCTTGAACTGCTCGATCAACTCACTGGTCTCCGCCGGGTTCTGGTAAGCGGAACTTGCGTTGCCCTGCAGGAGGCCTGCGGCTTTCGAACGGTTCTGGGACTGCATGGAGGACTCGGAGGCCTGCTTGTCCTGTTCCAGGAGCAGAGCCGGGCAGTGTGTTTCACGGACAGGGCTCGATTCGCCCAGCAGATACGCTGTCACGGCGGTATCGACACAGCGGTCCATGTACGGATACAGGCCATGTTGATAATCATCCATGACAAACACACCCTGCACGGCAGGCAGCGCCTGGAACATTCTGATCGCCCCTTCATAGGCCGTGGCATTGTCATAGCCTGACTGTACCATCATCAGATCGAGCGGGCGCAACCCGTCCAGTCCCGGATGCGTGACACTGGGTTCGCTCCAGTGTGCGCAAAGGTATTCGGTGGTGCTGGTGCCGAAGAGCGGATAACTCAGTGCAAATTCATCGCCTTTCCGGACCCAGAAATCGGGATCCTTGCTGGAGGGGGTGTCGTTGCAGGTGACTGCCCAGAAGGTCGCGTCCTCCGCTTCGAGGTACACCGTCTCAGGCTCCATGCTGGAGTCGATCATCTCGATGTAGTTTTCCAGCAGCGATTCCGCCAGCGTGCCGACCCGCTCTTCGAGCGCCGGATTGCTCGGAACAAAGGTGTGGTTCTGGATCGCAAGCTGCAGGATTTCATCGTCCGCGCCGGGCAGGGCCCGCAGGATGCCGTCAAGCTCGCGTGCGGCCAGGATGGTGAGCACCGCATCGTCGGCTGCGCTGCTCGAATAGCTGGCACCGCCCAACTCTCCCGACAGGATGACCTGGAGTTGGGGCAGCAGGCTCGAAATGATGGCACGAATCTGTTCGGGTTGATTGCCAAGCCCGAAGTAGGCGGGGTGGCGTGCGGCATACGGGGCAAGCACCTGATCCAGCCAGCGTTCGCGGGCCATGGGTTGCAGAAAGTCGGCTTCAACGGCGTTGCTGGTGAAGTCCATGCTGCTGTCGAGCACCATGCGTCCGGCCCGTTCCGGGAAGCGGCTGGCATACCAGGCGCCCAGCCAGGTGCCATATGAATAGCCGATGTAGTTCAGTTTTTCGTCGTTGAGCAGTCCACGGATCAGATCCATGTCCTGTACGGTGTCTTCGGTGTTGATGTAGGGCGTGAGCGGATTGTCCAGGCAGGCCTGCGCCTGAACCCTGCCGTTGTGCAACATGTTGTCGACGTTGCCCGGTGTGTGACGGCCACCTGCGCTGTAGTCGACCGGGCGCAGGAGCTCATCGCTTTCGCATTCAAGCGAGGTGCTCTCGCCGGTGCCACGCGGTGAGAAGCCGATCATGTCGTACTGGTCGAGCAGGCGCAGTTGCATGGCGCCCAAGCTGTCATCCGGGTTACTGTCGGCAAAGATGGCGTGGAGCATGCCGGCCATCCTCAGGCCGTCGGCACCGGGGCCGCCGGGATTGAAGAACACCGCGCCACGGCGTTGCTCGGGTTGGCGTGCAGGGACACGCATGACTGCGATCTCGACCTCGCCAAGGCTGGGATCGTCATAGTCCATCGGCGCACGTACGGTGGCACATTGCGCGGTGATGGCGGGGTCTGCAATGTCTTCGGGGCAGCTGGCCCAGTCGAGGGTCTGCGTCTTGTAAGGCAGCAGAGGGTCTTCTGGTTGCGGGCGATCTCCACCGCCACTGCCGCCCCCGCCGCAGGCTGCGAGCATCAGGGCCAGAGGGAGGCTGGCAATCAGGCTGCGGGACATTTTTTTATCGCCGGAATTTGACATGCTGAATACCTTGAAGGATTGGAAAGAGGTGGAGCGCGAACTTGAACGGACAGGCCGTTCGTCATGCCTGTTCATCGAATGAGCATACAGGATTGTGAGTATTGTGCGAATAAGATAACAAATTGTGCGAGCATATTGGCCATTGCCATTGCCATTGCCATTGCCAGGTCGGCAAGCCACGGCAAAAACGGACTTTGTCGAGGAGAAGACAACATGAAGGAACATAGAGGATCTGCAGCAAGAACGTTTGTAGCAGCAAGATCGTTCGTAGCTTCCTGCCTGCAACAGTGCGTACTGTTGCAGGTTGCAGGCGCGGGCCTGTTGCTTGGCTTGGCACAGTCGGCCCAGGCTGAAGGCTGGTATCTGCGTGGTGGGCTGGGGTACGAGCACACGCGCAGTGCGCGCTTTGCAGATGTTGACTGCACATCGACCCAGCCGCCCGCCCTGTTCGGATGTGTGGCGGGAAGCGATGGCCGGCGTATCGGAGCCTATGGCGATTTTGGCAAGGGCTGGATGGGGGAGGTGGCCGTTGGGCGCGCGCTCTCACCATGGTTGCGTGCGGAGGTGTCGTACGCGCGTCGCGGCGGGCTGGACTTCCGGGGCAATGCGAACTTCCTGGCGGTGGGGGCGCACCAGCCGGTGGAGGCGTCGTTCACCTCTCAAAGCATCATGATGAATCTGTATGCCGATCTGTCACCACTGGCCGGCCTGGACACTGGACGCTTCCAGCCTTATGTCGGTGTGGGCCTGGGGGCTGCCCGCAATCGCCTGGGCAGCAGTCTGTATCGGTTTCCGGAAAACACGGGCCGTCATCAATCCAGCGTGGTCCCCGGCAGCACGCAAACCGGTCTGGCCTACATGCTGACCGTAGGCACGGGGGTGCGAATCGACACCCGGTTGACGCTGGATTTCGCACTGCGTTACAGCGATCTGGGCCGGGTGGAAACCGACCGGGGCGCGATGCAGATGAACCATGTGCCTGCAGGCATCGTGATCAACCCGACCCGTGCCGAACTGCGCAGTCATGGTGTGATGATCGGTTTGCGCTACGCGCTGTAAGGCATTGAAGACAGGGCGCAGACGATCTGCGCCCGGCTCGAGGTCATGACCAATCGGCTCTGGTCGCGCACCTTCGGTTGCTCACTGATCATGCAAACGGGGTGGGGTAACTGAAGTTTTTAGGTTGAAAAGACTTATCTAAGGCTTATAATTTTGTGTATGAACGATATTCAGTGGAAACCGAAGGCCAGCAAGCAACTCATGAAGCTGAATCATCAGGCCCGCGTGACGATCCGCGACGAGGTTGGAGTCAGGCTGTCGGTCTTCCCCGCCTGTACCGGCGTCAAGGCGCTGACCGGCCATGAATACGGTTACCGCTTGCGGGTGGGCAATTATCGCGTGCTGTTCGATTACGAAGGCGGCACGGTGTGTGTGGTGACGATTGAAGAAGTGAGGAAACGCGATGAACGCACTTACTGAAGGCGTGCAAATCCTGCGCGATGCCAGCGGCCATCCGGCCTTTGCCGTGCTACCGTTTGCCCAATACCAAGCGCTTGTTTCCGGCAAGCGCAGGGCCGAGGCCACGGTGCCGCATGCGGTGGTTTCTGCCGTGGTGGATGGCTCAACCCCCATTGTGGCCTGGCGCGAACACCTGCGCCTGACCCAAGCCGAAGTGGCCGCCCGCATGGAGGTGACGCAAGCGGCGTATGCGCAGATGGAAGCGGCCAAGCGCCCGCGCAAGGCAACGCTGGAGAAGATCGCGGCGGCCATGGGGCTGGAGGTCGAACAGTTGGCTTGGTAACCGGTGCTGCCGGGGGCGGGCTGCTGGGGCTTTGCAGCTGCAGTGGCAATCCCGCCGGCTACGCACGCCCCAACAAAAGTCGTACAAAAAGCGCAGAAACCCGCGTAAATACTGATGGTGCCGAGGACGGGACTTGAACCCGTAAGGCTTGCGCCGGCGGATTTTAAGTCCGCTGTGTTTACCAGTTTCACCACCCCGGCAGGGAGGGCGCTCATTCTAGCGCGTGAATGCCGATTTCGGAAAATGACGACTGCCGGCGGGTGCCGGCAGTCGGGCATGCCGGGTCGGGTCAGCGCTTGCGTTCGTGCCGTGGCTTGCTCTTGAAACCCTGGGGCTTGAAGCCCTGGGGTTTGCCGGGTCGGGCCTTGGGCTTGTCGCCCGGGCGGGGAGCGGCAAAGCTGCGTTTGCGCTGGAGGTCGCGGTCGGTTTCGCCGGCATCGGCCAGGCGGATGTTGAGCGGAGTCTGGCGAACGCGGGTCTTGCGCAGCACGGCCAGGATTTCATTCGGCAGTCCGGCCGGCAGTTCGACTGTGGAGTAGTCCTCGTACAGGTTGATCTGGCCGATGAAGCGGCTTTCGATGCCGGCTTCGTTGGCAATCGCGCCTACGATGTCCTTGGGCATGGCGTTGTGTTCGCGGCCCACGTCGATGCGGTAGCGCTCCATGCGACCACTGGAAAAGTCCCGTCGCTTCTCCAGAATCTGTTCGCGGTTCTCGCGGGGGGGGCGTTCGTTGCGCGGCGGGCGTTCCGTGTGGTCGCGTCCGCCCGCTTCGCGCAATGGCCTTTCGGGGCGGCGTTCGGCACTCTGGTTGCGCACTTCGTCGGCAATATCGCGGCCGCTGGAAAGCGGCAGTTGCAGCGGACGATCGCGCTGGGCAAGAAAGGCCAGGGCAGCGGCAATATCCAGGATGTCGCCGTCGCTGCCTTGTTCCAGCTCGCTGACCACGTCGCGGAAGAAGTCCAGCTCCTCGGCCGCCAGCACCTGGTTGATCTGCTCGCGGAACTGCGCCACACGGCGGTCGGCCACCGCTTCGCGGGTGGGCAGGGCCAGGGGTTCGATGCGCTGTCGGGTGGCCCGCTCGATGACCTTGAGCATGCGCATTTCGCGCGAGGTCACGAACAGGATCGCGGTGCCGGTGCGTCCTGCGCGTCCGGTGCGCCCGATGCGGTGCACATACGCTTCGGTGTCGTAGGGAATGTCGTAGTTGATGACATGGGTGATGCGTGGCACATCCAGGCCACGCGCGGCCACATCGGTGGCCACCACGATGTCCAGCGCCTTGCGCTTGAGCTGCTCGACCACGCGCTCGCGCAGTTGCTGGGTCATGTCGCCATTGAGGGCGGCGGCGGCATAGCCGCGCGCTTCGAGTTTATCGGCCAGTTCGACGGTGGCCGTTTTGGTGCGTACGAAGACGATGGCGGCGTCGAAATCTTCCTCGACCTCCAGAATGCGGGTGAGCGCATCGAGCTTGTGTTGCACGTTGAGCTGGCAGAAGCGCTGGCGGATGGTGTCGACCGTGGTGGTGCTGGCCTTGATCTTCACTTCCTGAGGGTCGCGCAGGTAGCGGTGGGCCACGCGACGGATCGGCTCGGGCATGGTGGCCGAGAACAGCGCGGTCTGCCGTTCGGCCGGGGTGTGCTCGAGAATCCATTCCACGTCGTCGATGAAGCCCATGCGCAGCATTTCGTCGGCTTCGTCCAGTACCAGCGCCTGAAGCTTGCTCAGGTCCAGGCTCTTGCGCTCGATATGGTCCATGATGCGCCCCGGGGTGCCGACCACCACATGTACCCCGCGATTGAGCTGGCGCAGTTGCACCACCATGCTTTGTCCGCCATACACTGGCAGCACATGAAAGTCAGGCAGGTACTTGGCGTAGCGCTGGAAGGCTTCGGCCACCTGAATGGCGAGTTCGCGGGTGGGGGTGAGCACCAGCACCTGTGGTTGGCGGGCGCTCAGATCGAGCCGGTGCAGCATGGGCAGGGCAAAGGCGGCGGTCTTGCCCGTGCCGGTCTGGGCCTCGCCCAGCAGGTCGGTGCCTGCAAGCAGGTGAGGAATGCAGGCGGCCTGGATCGGGGAGGGGGTTTCATATCCGACCTCGGACAAGGCCTGGAGAAGCGGCGCGCGCAGGGCGAGCTCGCTGAAGCTTTCGATTTGGGTGTTCATCAGGGTCTGGCTGGGAGGGGGAAGTGGCGCCGCGCGGAATGTGACGGCGCGCAAAGTGCAATGTTACCCAAATCCTCTGCTCTAATGTGGCGTTTTGCTGCATTGCATGCGCTTTTGGCTGGCAAGATGCCTTTGCGCGGGTGTATCGTTTGCGACCGGGATGGTGGCAAAACACGAATTCGGAGATGGCGTGAGCATGAGAAGGATGGTGTGGGCAGGGATGGTGCTGGCTGGGCTGGCCGGGTGTTTGCTGGCGGGCTGCGGCGGTGCCGGGGGGATGGCCGGAGAAAGCTACCGCCTGTCCATCCTGCACATCAATGACCATCACTCGCACCTCGACCCGACCGTCGCCAGCCTGATGCTGCCAGGCTCGCCCGATGGACGGCGGGAGGCGGTGAGCGTCAGCCTGGGGGGCTTTGCGCGGGTGGGGCAGGCCTTTGACGAGCTGGCCGAAGGCAAGGCGAATCTGCTGAAGCTGCATGCCGGCGACGCGATCACCGGCACCCTCTACTTCACCCTGACACAGGGGCGTGCCGATGCACAGCTCATGAATGCGGTGTGCTTCGATGCGATGGCCGTCGGCAATCACGAATTCGACCCCGGCGATACCGGGCTGGCGCAGTTCATTGAAGCCCTTTGGGACAATGAGGACGATGAAGAGGGCTGCCGCACGCCTGTGCTGTCGGCCAACGTGGCGCCGCGCGAAGGCTCGCCACTGGGCGAGCGCCTCCGTCCCTCGGTCGTGCTGGAGCGTGGCGGGGAGCGCATTGGCGTGGTGGGGCTGACGGTGCAGCGCAAGACGCAGAACTCCTCGCGCCCCGATCCGGGCACTCGCCTGCTCGACGAGCAGGCCTCCGCGCAGGCGGCCATCGATGCGCTGCGGGCTGACGGGGTAAACAAGGTCGTGCTGCTCAGCCATGTTGGCTATCCGCGAGACCGTGAGCTTGCGGCGCAACTGTCCGGGGTGGATGTGGTAGTCGGCGGGGACTCGCATTCGCTGCTGGGCAGCAGCGCGCTGGAGGCAATCGGCCTGAAGCCGGTCGGGCCTTACCCCGATGAAGTGCACAACAAGGACGGCGACCGGGTGTGCGTGGTTCAGGCCTGGCAGTATGCGTATGCGGTGGGGGAGCTGGACGTGGTGTTCGACGGGGTGGGACGGGTGCGGGCCTGCGAAGGGCAGGTGCATGTACTGATCGGCGAGGTTGACGATGTTGGTCAGGGTTCCGATGCGCCGTTTGGTGCCATCCCGGAGTTGCGTGTCACCGCACTGTCACCCCGGGTGGAGGCCTTGCTGGCCCCGCATCGCGAGGCGCGTGCGGCCTTTGGCGATACCGTGGTGGGAGAGGTCGTGCAGCCCCTGTGCCTGCGCCGGGTACCGGGCAGCGGGGCGGCACTCAGCCATTCGGTGTTGCCCGGGTGTGACGATGACCCGCATGTGATTGCCCACGGTGGCGATGTGCAGCAGTTGGTGGCCGAGGCTTTCCTGCGTCAGGGGCAGCGGTATGGCGGGGCCGAGGTGTCGATCCAGAATGGCGGTGGTGTGCGGGTGGACTTGCCGGCCGGTCCGCTCACCGTGGATGGCATCTACACTGTGCTGCCCTTTGCCAACACACTGGTGCGGCTCACCCTCACCGGAGCAGAACTGCGCGAAGCCATCGAAGACGCGTTCGAGGCCGTGGCCGGCGGCAGCAGTGGCGCCTATCCTTACACCGCCGGCTTGCGCTGGCGCGCAGACCTGCGCCAGCCGCATGGCCAGCGCCTGAGCGACCTGCAGGTGCGCGATGCGCAGGGCGGCTGGCAGGCGCTGGAGGTCTCGGCACATTACCGGGTCATCACCTCCGACTTTCTTGCCGACGGGCAGGGAGGTTACCCTTCGCTTGCGCGCATCGAGGGTGTGCGGCGCGAGGCCACCTACCTTGCGTATGCCGATGCGTTTTTGCAGTATGTCATCGAAAACCCGGTGCTGTCGCGGCTGCCCACTCGCGATTACAGCACTCAGTCCCTGATCGCAGCCGGCCGCTAGGCCATGACTGTTGAGGAAGCATGGCATGATCAGTTATCTGCGTTCCTGGTTCGACAAGCATTTTTCCGACCCACAGGTGGTCATTCTTGCGCTGGTGCTGCTGTTTGGCCTGGCCATCGTGGTGTTTGCCGGACGCCTGCTGGCGCCCCTGCTGGCCAGCGTGATCATTGCCTATCTGCTCGAAGGCGGGGTGCGCCTGCTGGAGCGCCGGCGGGTGCCCAGGCTTGTGGCGGTGGTGCTGGTGTTCAGCCTGTTCCTGTCCGTGTTCATCCTGATGATGCTGTTGCTCGTGCCCCTGCTTGCCGGGCAGATCAGCCAGCTTGCACGGGAGTTGCCCGCCATGGTCACCAAAACCCAGGAGGCGCTGCTGCAACTGCCCGAGCGCTATCCGCAAATCTTTTCCGAGCAGCAGGTGTGGGACCTGATCTTCTCCATACGCCAGAAACTGACCCTGTTCGGGCAGCAGCTTTTGCTGATGTCACTGTCGTCGGCAGTGCAATTGGTCACTGTGCTGGTGTATCTGGTTCTGGTGCCGCTGCTGGTGTTCTTCATGCTGAAGGACAAGACCCTCATCATCGACTGGTTTTTGCGCTTCCTGCCCAGTGACCGGCGGCTGGTCAACAGCGTGTGGGCAGACGTGAATGCGGGCATCGGCAATTACGTGCGCGGCAAGTTTCTGGAAATCCTGATCGTTTGGGTGGTGAGTTTCGTGGTCTTCAGCCTGCTCGGGCTGCCCTATGCCATGTTGCTGTCCCTGGTTACCGGTTTGTCGGTGGTCGTGCCCTATGTGGGCGCAGCGGTGGTGACGGTGCCGGTGGCGGTGGTGGGATACTTCCAGTTCGGTTTTGAGCCGGGTTTCTGGTATGTGCTGGCGGCATATGGGGTGATTCAGTTCCTGGACGGCAACCTGCTGGAGCCGTTGCTGTTTTCCGAAGTGGTGAACCTGCACCCGGTGGCCATCATTGCAGCGGTGCTGGTGTTTGGCGGGGTGTGGGGCTTCTGGGGCGTGTTCTTCGCCATTCCGCTGGCCACGCTGGTGGCCGCAGTGATCAACGCCTGGCCCACAGGCGAACGCAATCTGTTGCTCGAAATCGAGTCATCGAGGGAGTGACTGGAAGCAATAAAAAGTTTGCTGAACACGCTTTTGTACTGAGTTGCCTTGTGTAAAAATACACAAATGAAGAGTGCGGAAATCATAAAACGTCTTGAGGCCGAAGGGTGGTTTCGGGTGGGAGGCAAAGGCGATCACATGAAGTTCAAGCATCCTGCGAAGCCCGGTCATGTGGTGGTACCGCACCCTCGAAAGGATGTGGCCATCGGTACGCTGCGCAACATCTATCGGCAAGCTGGTTGGGACTGGAGGTAAAGGCGATGTTGTACCCGGTTTATGTTCACAAGGATGAAGGCAGTGCTTACGGGCTGACGTTTCCGGACTTTCCTGGCTGCTTTTCCGCTGCGGACGAACTGGCCGATTTGCCACGCATGGCGCAAGAGGCAGTGGAGGTGTACTTTGAGGGTGAAACCTTCGCCACCCCCGTGCCTTCGACCCCTGAACAGTGGGCGGGCGACGAGCGCTTCCAGGGCGGTTACTGGATGTTGGTAGACATCGATCTGGCGAAAATTTGCAGTGCGCCGGTGCGCCTCAATATCTCCTTGCCGGAGTATCTGGTGCGCCAGATCGATGACTATGCCAAGGCACATCACCAAACCCGTTCGGGTTTTTTGGCACGTGCGGCGGAAGAGGCGATGCGAGCACGCTGAGCAGCGCCCACGGCTCTGAAAGCCGCTGCCTGCCGCGCATTGATCAACGCCGCTGCGCGCCCAGTCGCTGGAGTTGTTCGTCGCGCAGGTGGGTGAGCAGGGCGTTGCCGTGTGCATCGACCCGGAATTCCCCCCAGCGTGCATTTTCGTACTGGTCGGCGGTGCCTTCCTGAAAGAAGAAGGCATTCGGTCCCACGCTGAGCCGTCCATCGCGCTGGCGCAGCGTCAGCCCGATCAGGCTCGGGTCGGTTGGAAGCTGCATGGACAGGCCGACTTGCTGCGTGCGCCCTTGCGCATCCACGGCAAGGTGGACGAAGCGCGGCTGGGGCGGTGGGGCCGGTTGTGGCTGTTCGTGGCGTGCCTGTCGCGCGGGTACCGGCAGGTTGCGGTCGAGGGCGAAAGCCAGTGCCATGTAGTCGCCCTGCATCAGGGAGCGCGGGTCGACCGGGGCCAGTTCCAGCAGCACGATGCGCCCGTGAGCCAGCGTGTGCTCATTGCGAACGATGGCGAACAAGGCCACGCTCAGCACCAGCAGGACGGCGGTGACCAGGCCGATGCGATGGCGCAGGGGGCGACCGGGTCTGGCGTCCGTGTCCGGAGCGTGGGCAGCACAGGGCGGATGGCGGGTCATGGCGTGGCCGGTGTGCGGGTTGTCGGGCCGCCTGTCGGACGGGCGATCAGGCTGCGCAGCGCAAGCAGCACCACACCGCCTGCGGCGAGCAGCACGGACTTGTGCAGCAGCGTGGCATGCAGTTGGTAATAGTGCAGGCCCAGATATGACAGCACGGCCAGCAAGGCGATACCGGCCAGCGCACGATGGGCTGCCCGCAGGCAGAGCAACATCAGCCCGGTGCTCACCAGCAGGCCGGGCGCGGCCTGCAGCACAATCAGGAGCAGTACGCCCAGGAAGGTGAGCAACAGGCGGTGCCTGTGTTCCGGGCCCAGCATCTCGGGCAGCAGGTAGCGACCGCTCCAGGCCAGCACCAGCGCCACCCCCAGCGGATACAGACCGGTGTGCCATATCAGCTCACGATCCGGCCCGGCCAGCAACACGCGACGCACCCAGTAGTGTTCTTCCAGCAGCGACAGGATTGCCGGGGCCGCGAGCGCCAGCAAGGTGGCGGCGACGGCCAGCGCGGAGAGCAGGTGCGCGCGCTGCGCGGACCCATTCATCCATGCGTCGCGGTACAGCCACAGACCGCACGCCAGCGCGGTCAGCAGCACGCAGGCCAGCGGCAGGGCGGGCTGGTTGCCGATGAACAGGCCGGCGCTCACCAGTGCGATCAGCGCACAGACAATCCTGTGCGCGCGATTTGCAGGTGCCAGCATCATGCCCAGTGCAATCAGGCTGGCACCGATGGCCCAAGCTTGCCCCGACAATGATGCACGCGGACTGGCATCGGCCAGCGCGATGCTCAGCAGGGCCTGTCCGGCCAGTGAAAAGGCCAGCGCCATCTGGTCGGTGAACATGGCGTGTCGCCGGAACAGCGCGATGGCGGCAATGCACAGCACGGCACCGGCGATGCCCCGGAACAGCGGACTGTCCCCCGCAAAGGCCAGCGGAAGCAAAAAGGAACCCAGAATCAGCAAGGAGGCCACCCAGGCCGCCAGCGATTGCAGCAGCATCAGCCACCAGGGCTGGGTGGGGGAAGGCGAGTGCCCTTCGACAGGCTCAGGGCGAACGGGAGGATAAGCAGGCTCAGGGAGAGCAGGGTGGAGGGCGTCAGGCTCGGGGTGAGCAAGCTGGGCGGGCTCCTGAGGACGGGCGTGGCGGGGGCGTACAGGTTGCGCAGGGGCGGCAGGGCCACAATGCAGGGTGCGCAGCCAGAAGCCCACGCCGGCCGAGGCCAGCACCACGAACAGGGCAGTCAGGTTGTGTCCCACAAAGCTGTTGCCGGGCAAGGCGCGCAGCAGGGCGAACGTTGCGAAGGCCAGCAAACCATAGGCGTTCAGTGCCACCAGTACAAGGTCACGACGCCAGACGAGATAACCGGTGAGCGCCAGTGCGGTGGCCAGCAGATACACCGCGATCAGCACTTGATAGTCGTTGTCCCACAAGCCGGTGATGGCGCCGATGCCCAGCGGCAGCAGGGCGCCCAGTGCGGCAACACGCGGGAGGATGCGCCCCGGCCGCAGCAGCAGCCAGGCGCGCGCCCCGTGGCCTCCGTGGCCTCCGTCGGGGGCACGTTCGAAAACGGCCAGCACTGCTGCATTGGCCAATGACAGCATGAGCAGGGCGGTGACGTCGGACGGCACGCCGATGATCGGCCAGGGCACCGACTGGGACAGTGCCCGCAGTACGGCCAGGTTGAATACCAGCAGCCACAGCAGCCAGCTGGCCGATGCGCGCGACAACAGGGCAAATGGCGTGATCAGCACGCACCACAGCGCAAACAGCATCCACATATCGGCGCCGGTCTGGTAGCTTTGCCCGATCAGGGCCAGCAGCGCGCCGCTTACCACGGCGGCTCCGAACAGCGCTGCGCGCCACTGCGTCGTATCGGGCCCGGGTGCGGTTGTGGCGAAACCGGCGCAGCCCAGCAGGGCGAAGGCCGCCAGCGCAAACTTGGCAAAGCGGTGCAGGGCATCCCAGTTGTAGGCAAGAAAGAAGATCAGCCCAGCGCCGAGCAGCAGCGCAGCACCGTAAGCCAACCCCCGCTGCAGCCAGTGCTGCCACTCATCCGGGGTCGGGCGGCCTTTCAGGTGGGGGTGTTCGGCGGCGGCAATCACGTTGCACCTTGCGTGTCCTGCAGGGTGGACAGGGCGCGTGGACGGCGCCAGAACTTCAGCAGGTCGCGTCGCTTCACGGTCAGTTGCAAGCTTCCTCCCTCGCCGGGGGCGTGCAGCACGAGTTGGTCGAAGCGGCCCTGTCGCAGTGCCTGAAGGCAGGGCGCGAACCAGTCGCGCTCCAGGGCCAACAGGCCAGCCAGCCAGCGGTCGAGGTCCAGATACAGGCTTGGCTTGTACAGATCGTCGAGTACCAGCAGGGTGTCGGCCGCCAGTGCATGGTCAGCCCGGTCGGCATCCGGACAGTCGGCCTGCGCACCGCTTGCCCGCGCCAGACCTCGCACCAGCGGGTCATGGCTCAACACCCTGGCTGCGGGTGCGCGGGGCGCGATCGAGGCGTCCCCTTCACCCCATAGCCACAGGCTGTTGACCGCCTGCCGGCCACGCGCCTCCCGCGCCTGATTGATCGGGTGGTTGTGCAGCACCACCTGCGCCTCGTTCATCAATTGTCGCCAGCGCCGGGCCTCCTCGCCTTCCGGCATGAACAGCGCCACCGGGCGTCCTACCACCGCATCCAGCACGCTGAAGCGGGCCTGTGGCGGCTGGGTCAGATGCATATACCAGCGCGTCGGGTGGCAGGCCTCAAAGCGGCCGAATCCGGGCTCCAGGTCGTTGAAGGTGTCGTTCAGGGCGCTGACCAGCGCCTCTGCTTCGTCGTGGGTGATGTCGAGGTCCGTGGCATCGGCCAGCAACACATGCTCGCGGGCAAAGTGCAGGTGCACCGGGTCTGCGCACAGTATGGCAGTGTGCGCGGAGGAGGACGCCGGAGCGGGCTGGGGGGCGGCGGGCTCCGGGCGATCCTCGCCCAGCCGGCGGAAGTGTGCCCGGCTGGCCGGGCTGGCGTGGAACAGGGCGAGTACCAAGTCCGCAGGGTCGCGCACGTGCATCAGGTTTTCAAGCCGACCGGCCCCAAGCAAGCGCTCAAGCGCAGGCAGGCGCTGCAGGTGCAGCGCCTTCTGGCCCGTGGGGTTGGGCCAGTGCAGGCAGGGGGCCAAGAGGTGAAGCTTTGTCAACGCTTGCGCCCCTTGGGCTGAGGTTCAACGATGATGAGGGCGGGCGCTGTTTCGGGCAATGAGGCCGTTCGCCCTGAGCCTGTCGAAGGGCCTGTGTGGTTCGACAGGCTCACCACGAGCGGTTGCGTGGGGTTCGACAGGTTCAGGGCGAGCGGGGACGGTTTCACGTTTACGGTTTGATGGCCGGGTTTACCAGCACTTGCCGGGGTCTGAACCGCTCGCCGTTTTGGCGCCCAGTTGGTCGAGCGTCAGGTTGCCGCACTCCGTGTCATTCACCTGCGCGCCGGTTGCGGTGGCCGTGATGGTGTAGGCGCGTGCTGCTACGTCACCTACGGCAATCGTGTAGCGTCCGTCCAGGTTGCCTTCGGTACGGCAACCGAGTTGCGGGTCTGCACCGACGTAGGTCATGTTGGTGGTGTAGTAGCGTTCCATGAACTGCGCATGTTCCGACATGCACGCCTTTGCTGCACTGCGATGAGTGCGGAGAATGTGCTGCTGATAAGCGGGCAGTGCAATCGAGGCGAGGATGGCGATGATGGCCACGACCACCATGAGCTCGATCAAGGTGAACCCCCGGTTACGCCGGCCCAGGGCCGGCGACAGCGTGGCGGGGTGCGCAGGAATGTGTTGTGTCGTCATGCCTTATTCTCCCAGAACTTCGCGCCAGGATTGCGCTTCTGCTGCTCCGGCAGCCGGTCTGAATTCTTCCGATTCGTTCGGGTCGGTATGGATCACTACCGTGGTGCGCTCACCGTCTTCGGATACCGTGATCGGCGGGTTGCCCACCAGAATCGGTTTCAGGCCGTCCAGCACCGAGGGGAATACACCGCCCAGCATGTCGGAAGAGTTGAAGCTGCCATCGCGGTTCGCATCGAACAATGCCTGATTCAGGCGTGCCCCGGTGAAGGGGTTGATGCCCCACAGCGCGCTGCGGCCCCCCGGCTTGCACAGGTCGGAACCATCCGGAATGAAGGTGGTGCCGATCAGGGCGGTGCCGTAGAACATGTTGGGTGTGATCATGCGTTCCCCGGTTTCGGTGAAGTCGATGTACCAGCCCTTTTTGTCTGCCAGATCGCTTGCCGAACCGGACTCGACGGTGCGCATCGACCGGCCGCCGACTGCACCGGTGGTGCTGATGCTGCGTTGTACCAGTTCCGTGGAGCGTGCGCCAATGGTTTCGTCGTCTTCGTCGATCAGACCATACCAGGTTTGGGTGTCAGTGTTGGCGCGGTCGTCCTCGTTCAGATACTGGCCGGTGCCCACGAACACCCAGGTGCGCATGTCGCGCTGATTCACGGCGGCCCAAGGGGCGGCGGTGATGGGTTCGTTGCCTTCGGTGGTGAACAGACGGTGTGGTGCGGGAGGCGAGCTTTCGAAGATGTTGTCGAAGCGCCACACATTGCCCTTCAGGTCGCCGGCATACACGGTTTCGAAGGTGCCGTCCTTGTCGGCATCCCAGACCAGCGGTGCGGACAGCCCGTTGTCGCTCCCGACGCCGGTATCGACGACGTTCACCGAACCATCGCTCAGGCCGATGGTGATCAACTGGGCCTTGTCGCCATTGCCATTCGGGCCATTGCCCAATACCACGCGCCAGTCACTGTTTTCGCCTACCTCGGCGATGATCGGTTTGCCGAGTACATTGCCCATCGCGGGGATGTCGGTGGCGGATTTTTCCCACAGCAGGGTGACGGCATCCGGATCGGTGACATCCAGCGCAAACACGCCTCGACCGCCCCGGCCGAGCGAGGCCACCAGAACGGTGCGCCACTGGTTGTTGAGATAAGCCTCGGCGACGGTCAGTTCGCCGTCCACGAAATAGCGATGCTCATAGTCCGGGTGGGAATAGCCACGCAGTGTTTCGGTAATCACGCTGGCGGGCACGAAGGCGAAGGTTTCCACGCCGGTTTCGGCGTTGAAGCCATGCAGCATGCCGTCGTTGCTGCCCACGTACAGCACCGGGGTGCGCCCGGCCTTGGCTTGAGCGTGCGCATTGTAGCTGCTTGCGCCAGGGGTGCTGGCAATGTCGTAGTACTTGCTGAAGGGTGGCTGGGCCACATACACCGGCTGGGAGTTGACGAAGGAACCCAGCGGGTTGTCCCTCGGACGCAGTGTGCCATCAGGGTTGCTGTCGGTTTGTTCGTTGCTGCGGTCCCCGCGCAGGTAATTGACGATGGCCTCGGAGCCGAGCGCAGTGCGCTGGGCACCGGTGAGATTGCTCCAGTTGAAGGCGGTCAGGGTGCCGCTCTTGTTGAAGAATATCTTGCGCGTGTTCCAGGCCGGCAATTCTTCGGAGGCCACCCATCCGGCATCCGGATCGGTGGACACCCGTCCGGTGGCCGGGTCGATTTCGTAACCGCGCACGTTGCCGCTCCAGCTGCCGCTGGTGTATTCGGTGAAGTAGGTCATGGTGCCGATGTCTACCGAGGTGGAGCTGGCGGCACCACTGGCGGAGCGGCCGGTTTCGGAGGCGATTGCTCCTAGCGCGTCCGTTAGTGATTTGGTGAACTCTTCCGGGTTGGTGGCAACGAGGAATTTGCCCCGGGCATTCACTGTGGCATGAAAAAGGTCATCGATGCGGTGTAAGTCTTCTGTGTCTGTGGGGTCTGGCCAACTCGTTGTGCCCGCAGTCAACCCGGGTAGATCGGTTTCAGGATTCAAACTACCTTGCAAACCAATTGAAATGCCGAATACCCGCATGTGTTGCCAGAAGGCCGGATTGGTGCCGGTGGTTGGCACATCGTTATCCAGATCGGGCCTCAGATCGCGATTCCAGTAGTACATTGCCACGTCAGCAAGTGTATTGTCCCACCTGTCTCTGTATGGACTGGAAGCCGTATATTGATAAGTTTCACCGTTTATTCCGGTAATGACTGGTCCATCGGTGTTGTCATTGTTCGACCGTACTGCACCGCTGCCAGCCGCATTGCCGTTCCAGTAACCATCAGAGGTCAAGATGGTAAAGTTCTGACGGCATGAAAGCTGGTTGTCCTGGTCTTCCGGACCATAAGGCCCATCGGAGCCGGTTTCCATAAAGTATTCACCAGCGTCGTCCAGAGACTGGCGCAGGGGCGTGCCACTGCTCGCCCTGGCATCGAATAGTCTCTCGTACCATGTGGATTTATTGGACCCACGAAAGAGACCGTTGTCGCTTTGAACGGGTATTTTAAACTTGTCCCTGTTCCAAATGCTTGTATAGCCAACGCGGAAATCTTCTCCAAGCGTGGAAAATGCCTTGGATACGGATGCTTTGGCCATTTTTACACGGGTGCGGTAGTAGTGGTACCAGTTGGCGAAATTCTGACGTTCTTCAGAAATTGACCGGGTAAAGGTGGTACCGTCTGCGCGTGTCCAGGTGAACGATGAAATGCTGACGCACCCAGTATCGTCGGAGCATGAAGAATTTGCGCTGCAGCGTCTGGCAGACCCGTTTGTATTCAGGCGCCAGCGATACAGATTGCTATTTGTGCTCGGGTCCAGGCCCGGGCTTCGTAGCGTGTGAAAGCACTGAGTACCATCTGATAAGTCGGTGGAGCCAGTCAGAAAGGCAGTGCTGGTAGAGACATCCCTGTAATTTGCGTTGGGCATGTACGTGCCGTCAGCATTTACCCATGGCGTATAGGTGATTGCCGGGTTGTAATAAATCGTGTTCCGCATGTGAAACCTGCGGGTAATTCCGTTGGTGCTCAATCCGTCTGGCATATAGGTGTAGCCCATCGAGCCCGAGTCATCGAGAATGAACCAGATGTTCGGTTCCAGCGGCTTTCCCACCGTAAGCGGTGTTTGATCGATTTCCACGCCTGCCTGAGCGAGCAGTGGAAGGGCGAGGGCCAGCGCGAGGGCGAGTTGCCGGGGGCGTGGCGTGGGCAGTCTGGCGTTGTTCATTTGAATCACCTCTGATCGTGGGGTGTCAAAAACGGATTGAATTACAGCACCGGCACGCGTGCAATGCGACTCAGCACAACGAGCGCGCGTCCGCTGTTGGCGGCCGGGTTGTCGCTGCGGGCGGTGATGCGGTACAGGTTGAAGCGGGCAGCCGGGCAGGCCGATTCGGCACCGTACTGCAGGCAGTTGGCTGCCTGGCCGGTAAGCGGCACGTTCTGCGAACCGATCCATTGAATGAAGTATTGCGGCGTGGTGCCCGTTTGCAAGGCCGTGTTGACGATGAAACCGCTCGGCACGTTCTGCCAGTTGGCGCTGTTGCCGGAGAAGGTGTCGGCCGGCACCACGCGGCACGGGGCCGTGTCCGGCGAGCAGTCCTCCGTGATGGCCGTGCCGTCGGAAATGACCGCCGCTGCTGCCACCAGCGCCGCTTCGGCGGCTTGCATGGCCAGGGTGCGGTCATACATGTTGCCGGTGAGGCTCTCCTGCAGGGTGCTGTTGCGAATGCCGGCCAGGCCGGTGAGCGTGGCGATGACCAGCAGGATGAGGGCGACAATCAGTGCGACGCCGCGCTGTCGGTGAGGGCGCGTGGGTGCATGAATGCGGCGAGTGTGGGGCTGAAGCTTCATGGCCGGTTCCTCAGGGAAATCACGTTGGTGGAGGTACGCAGTAGCCGGTCATCGGCGCCCACGGCCACATCGGCGCCGGCTTCGGTGGTCACGTTTCGGCTCGTGGTTTCGCTGGTGAGCGTGATTTCAATGGCGGTGACGTTGATCCACTGCGCTGCAGTGACCGTGGTGTCGAAGTCTGCGCTGCCGTCGATGCGGTAGCGGAGCTGCATGTCGGTGATCCCGGGCAGCATCTCTTCCGTGACAACGCTCTGGCTTGCCTGGTCGTAACGCATGCGATACAGCGAGCGCCCGCCTTCATCGGGCCGGCCGTTGTTGCCGATAAACCAGGTGGTGGCCCAGTATTGGGCGATCTGGCCGGTGAAATAGGTGGTTTGCGGGGTGATGTTCACCGAATTGCCTCCGCCCCCGGTTACCCGGTGCAGCATCGCCCCCTGGTTTTCCAGATCGCACAGCACGACGATGTTGTTGGTCTGCAGGTTGTGACCGCTGACGGTGGTGACGGTGGTGGCGGTCGGATTGGTGTTGCGCAGTGGCCAGCCGTCGTTTGTACCCTGCAGTTGCAGCGCGTGGGTGTCTGCAACCCGTTCTCCCGCAGCAGAGCCGAAGCTGACCGCAGGGCTGTCTTCGTCTCCTTCGAATCCGATCACGGGCTGCCAGGTGTGCCACCAGGCGCTTGGCGAGGCGTACAGCGGTGTTGTATCCACGTCTATCGGGCCGCAGCCGGTATCGCGGGCCGCGCGGATGTCGCGGGCGAGGAGTTCGAACCCGGTGCGTGCATTCTCCTGCAGTTCGGCCAGCCCTTCGGATATCCGGTAGTTCTGGCTGTTGTTGCTGACCACGCCGATGACGCCCAGCACGACGACCAGCCCTAGCACCATGGCAATCATCAGTTCTATCAGGGTGATGCCCCGGCAGAGGGCCGGGCCGGGCCGGGTGGGCATCTTGAGGAGGGCACTCATAGCTGAACCTCGGTTGTCAGGGTTTGGGTTGCACTGCCGCCGGAACCCAGTGAGTCGTCCCAGCGAATCGTGATGGTGCATACGGTGCTGATCGATGAAGCCGGGAGCGCTGTGTTGATGCAGGCGATGCCGCCTTCGGTGCCTTCGCCCAGGGTCTCTTCCAGACGGTCCAGCCAGGCGGACAGTTGGGTTGCGGCAAAGCCGCTGCCGCTGGGGCTGCCGCCGAGGGCAAGGTTGTAGCCGCCGCTCTCGGCAGTGGGCAGGTCTGCACGCATGACATCGGTAATGCTGTAAATCTGCATCACCGCGTTGCTGCGTTCGAATGAGCTCTGGCTGTTGCGCAGGCTGCTCAGTTGCAGGCCGGCCAGGCCGAGCAGGCCGAAGGAGAGCACCAGCACGGCAATCAGCACTTCAAGCAGGCTCACTCCGCGCTGGAAGTGGCGAAAGGCGGTGCTGGCGGCGCGGGCGATGGGGTGGGCAGTGGTGGTCATGGTCAGCAAGCCCCCGATTGTTTATCCAGTACGACGCGGCCGGTTGGCCGGATGTTCAGCACATTGATGTTGCCGCTGCTGATGAGTGGGGTGCACAGGGTCAGCGTGCCGTTGTTGGTATCGGCAATGCCGGTGGAGCGGAAGGTGATGCGGTGGTTGGTGAGCGAGCTGGTCAGCTTGAGGCTGGTGCCCGCGCCGCTCACCGAGCCGCGCCTGAGTACCGGGTTGGTTGGATTTGCATTGTCTCGCACGATCCAGTGCTCCCAGTTGCTGCCGCTGGCGCAGGCGGTGCTGGTTGCGCTTGCGGTGCGGCACAGGACGATGTTGCGGTTGAGCCGGATGGCCTCGCTGCGGGCGAACTGCAAACCGGCTGTCAGGTCGTTGCCTTGTGTGCTCAGGCGGTTTCGCGCGATCATGTCGTTGTACGAAGGTATGGCGATGGCCGCCAGGAGTGTGGCAATCACCACGGCGATCATCAGCTCGATGAGAGAGAAACCGTATTCTTTTTTCATGGCTTCATGATCCTCTGGGTTTGGGGTGGCGGTAAACCGATGGACGATCAGTGTGTGATACGGCGCGACAGGCGGCTTGTCTGTATCGTCCCTTACCGACGTCTCAAGGGTAGCCGATGAGTGCAGGAATGGTTGCGAGTGGCTGGATGAGTGGATTCTTCGGGGGCATGAACGCGTGAGTGGGTTGCAGGGATTGCGCGATGCGCTGCAGCGGTTGCAGGCAGAAACAGGGCCTGCTTGTGTGGTGTCCGACCATGGGGTGTCGGCCGAAGAGCAGGCGGGGTACTGGATGCCGGCTGCGGTGTTGATGCCTTTCGTGGTGCGGGACAATGGGCTGACCGTGCTCCTGACCAAACGCACCGAGCACCTGCACCATCATCCCGGGCAGATCAGTTTTCCGGGCGGGCGGGTGGAGGCGGCGGACGATTCGCCGGTGAGTACCGCGCTGCGTGAGACCGAAGAGGAGATCGGCCTGTCGCGCGAGCGGGTGGAGTTGCTGGGCATGTTGCCGCCGTACCTGACCGGCACCGGTTTTCGGGTCACGCCGGTGGTGGGGTTGGTGCATCCGCCGTTTGAGTTGCGGCCGGACAGCTTCGAGGTGGCCGAGGTGTTCGAGGTGCCGCTGGCCTTTCTGCTGGATCCGGCCAATCGCAAGCGGCACCGCATGATGTACCGGGGCAGGATGCGGGAGTATTACGCCCTGCCTTATGGCGATTACTATATCTGGGGCGCAACTGCGGGTATGCTGGTGTGCTTGGCCGATTGCCTCGGGCAGGTCGGGGATAGCGGTTGACCGGCTTTGCCGGGGTGCGATGACCGCCTGTACCGGGAAACGATGTTTTAAACGATCCTTTCATGAATCTGCTGTATGTTGCCCTTGCCCTGTTGCTTGAGCAGTTGCGCCCGCTGGAGGCAGGGCGGGTGCTGGCCGTCCTGGGCAGGGTCACCGGGGCGGTGGCTGCATGGCTGACCGCTGCAGGGCGGGCGGGCGAGCGGGCCGGACAGGTCGCCTGGCTGGTGCTGGTGCCGGGGGCGATGCTCTTCAGTTGGCTGGTGTGGCAGGCACTGTGCGGTGTCAGTCCGATCCTCGGGGGGGTGTTCAACGGGGTGGTGCTGTACACCGCGATTGCGTATCACCGTGAGACGCGGTTGTTTGCGGCGGTCCTGCTGGCGCTCAGCACTGCAGATCATGAAGGGGCGCGGGCAAAACTGGAGGAATGGCGGGGCGAGCGCCATCCCGGGGCCGGGGCGTCGGAAATGGCCCGGCTGGCCATCGAGCAGGGGCTGGTGGCCGGGCATCGTTGGTTTTTCGGGCCGGTGTTCTGGTTTGCGCTGTTGCCCGGGCCTTTGGGGGCGGTGATGTATCGCATGTCGCACGCCCTGTACAAGGATTGGGGGGGCGGCCCCGATGGTCGGGTGATGCCCTTTGGCCGCTTTTCAGTGGCCGCCTTTGCTGTCATCGATGCGCTTCCGGCGCGGGCAACGGCGCTGTCGTATGCGGTGATCGGCAATTTTGAGGATGCGCTGTATTGCTGGCGTACGCAATCGGCACGCTGGCCCGACAGGCTGTCGGGTATACTGGTTGCGTCCGGCGCGGGTGCGCTGGGCGTTCGGCTGGGGTTGCCGGTGCATGGTGCCGACGGGGTGATCGACAGACCCGAGGTGGGTACCGGGCACAAGGCCGAGGTGATTCATATGCAGCGGGCCGCGCAGCTGGTGTGGCGTGTGCTGGTGCTTTGGATGCTGATTCTTGCCCTGCTTGGCGTGGCCGGCTGGGTGAGTCGTTGATCTTCTTTCTGGAGGAAGCATATATGGCAACTCGTGAAGTCGTGGTGTTGAGTGCGGTTCGTTCTGCCGTGGGTGCATTCGGTGGTTCGCTCAGTTCGATGGAGCCGGCCGAGCTGGCGGGCGTGGTGATGAAGGAAGCCGTGTCGCGTTCGGGTGTGGATCCGCAGCAGATCAGCCATGTGACCGTGGGCAACTGCATTCCGACCGAGTCGCGCTACGCTTATGTGGCGCGCGTGGCGTCGATTCAGGCCGGTTTGCCGATGGAGTCGGTGGCGATGGCGGTGAATCGTCTGTGCTCCTCCGGTCTGCAGGGCATCGTCACCACTGCCCAGAACATCATGCTGGGCGATTGCGATTTCGGCGTGGGCGGCGGCGTGGAAGTGATGTCGCGCGGTGCCTATCTGTCGCCGGCGATGCGTTCCGGTGCACGCATGGGCGACACCACCCTGATCGATGCGATGGTGTCGGTGCTGACCGATCCGTTTGGCGTGGGCCACATGGGCATCACCGCTGAAAACCTGGCCGAGAAGTGGGGCATCACCCGCGAGGAGCAGGACGCCTTTGCGCTGGAGTCGCAGCGCCGCGCCGCAGTGGCGCTGGCCGAAGGTCGCTTCAAGGACCAGATCGTGCCGGTGGTGCTGAAGTCCCGCAAGGGCGAAGTGGTGTTCGACACCGACGAGCACCCCAAGGCCAACACCACCCTGGAAACGCTGGCCAAGATGCGCCCGGCGTTCAAGAAAGACGGTACGGTGACCGCAGGCAACGCTTCGGGCATCAACGATGGCGCAGCCTTCTTCGTGCTGGCGGCTGCCGATGCGGCCCAGAAGAGCGGTTACAAGCCGATGGCGCGTCTGGTGTCGTATGCGCTGGCCGGTGTGGGCAACCACATCATGGGCGAAGGCCCGATCCCTGCCTCCAAGCTGGCGCTGCAGCGCGCCGGGCTGACGCTGGACCAGATCGACGTGATCGAATCCAATGAAGCCTTTGCCGCTCAGGCCATCGCGGTGGCCAGGGGCCTGGAGTTGGACAGCGCCAAGACCAACCCGAACGGCGGCGCGATCGCGCTGGGTCACCCGGTGGGTTGTACCGGTGCCTTCATCGCCACCAAGGCCTTGTACGAACTGCAACGCACCAACGGCCGTTACGCGCTGGTGACGATGTGCATCGGCGGTGGTCAGGGCATTGCTGCGGTGTTCGAGCGTATCTGATGCCCATCTGATCCTTGCTGCTGGTGCTGCCAGCCGTCATGAAAGCCGCCCTTCGGGGCGGTTTTTTTATGTCCGGGCCACATGCACGGGCATGGGGGCGGGAAACGTCGCAATTCTGGGTAAGGGCGCGCGGCGCTATACTCGCGCTTTGAACATTTCAGAAAGTGCGACATGAATAAAACGCCTACCATTGGTGTGGTTTCCTTGGGGTGCCCCAAGGCCACGGTCGATTCCGAACACATCCTCACCCGGCTTCGGGCGGAAGGGTATGCGATCAGCGGCAGTTACGAAGATGCCGATCTGGTGGTGGTGAATACCTGCGGTTTCATCGATGCGGCGGTGGAAGAGTCGCTCGATGCCATCGGCGAGGCTCTGGCCGAAAACGGCAAGGTGGTGGTGACCGGCTGTCTGGGGGCCAAGGACGATGTGGTGCTGGCTGCGCATCCGCAGGTGCTGGCCGTCACCGGTCCGCACGCTGCCGATGAGGTGATGCGCGCAGTGCACAAGCATCTGCCCAAGCCGCATGACCCCTTTGTGGACCTGGTGCCGCCGCAGGGCGTCCGGCTCACACCGCAGCACTATGCCTACCTGAAAATTTCCGAAGGCTGTAACCACCGTTGCAGCTTCTGCATCATTCCGTCGATGCGTGGCGATCTGGTGAGCCGTCCGATTCATGAGGTCATGCGCGAGGCCGAGGCGCTGGTCGAGTCCGGGGTGAAGGAAATTCTGGTGATTTCGCAGGACACCAGTGCCTATGGCGTCGACCTGAAATACCGCACCGGTTTCTGGAACGGACGTCCATTGCGCACCCGCCTGCTTGAACTGGCCAATGCGCTGGGCGAGCTTGGGGTGTGGATACGCATGCACTATGTGTATCCGTACCCGAGCGTGGATGAGCTGATTCCGCTGATGGCCGAAGGAAAGATTCTGCCGTACCTGGATATTCCGTTCCAGCATGCCAGCCCTGCGGTGCTGAAGGCCATGCGCCGGCCCGCGAGCAGCGAGAACGTGCTGGAGCGGATTCGCAAGTGGCGCAGCATCTGTCCCGATCTGACGATTCGCTCGACTTTCATCACCGGGTTTCCGGGGGAGACCGAGGAAGATTTCCAGATGCTTCTGAACTTCCTTGGCGAAGCTGAACTGGATCGGGTGGGCGCATTTGCCTATTCGCCGGTGGAGGGGGCCACGGCCAATGAACTGCCCGGTGCCGTGCCGGACGTGTTGCGCGAGGAGCGGCGCATGCGCCTGATGTCTTTTCAGGAAGACATTTCCACGCAGCGGCTGGAGCGCTGGATTGACCGCGAGATGACGGTGCTGGTCGATGATGTGGACGATCAGGATGACAGCACCATGCTGGCGCGTTCCTGTGCGGACGCCCCCGAGATCGACGGGTTGGTGATCATCCCCGAGGGTGAGGGGCTGGAAGTGGGCGAGTTCGTGAAGGTTCGCATCACCGACTGCGATGTGCACGATCTGTATGCCGAAGTGATTGCCCCCTGAGCGCCCGGTTTTCTGATGCATTGGGATTCGAACGACGATGTATGAAACGGCAAGACTCACCGGACGACAGGGCAAGGGGCCGGTGATCGGTCTGGCGCTGGGCTCGGGGGCTGCGCGCGGGTGGGCGCATCTGGGGGTGATTGAGGCGCTGGAGTCGCAGGGGGTGCGCCCGGATGTGGTGTGTGGCTGTTCGATCGGTGCGCTGGTTGGGGCTGCCTACGTGTCGGAGCGTCACCAGGCGCTGAGCGACTGGGTGTTGAAGCTCGACTGGCAGGCCGTGGTGTCCATGCTCGACATCAGCTTTCGGGGCGGGCTGATACGCGGTGACCGGGTGGTCCAGCACTGTGCCCAGCATTTCTTTGCACGAGAGTTTGCACAATTGAAACGGCCTTTTGCGACGGTGGCCACCGAGTTGTCCAGCGGACGGGAGGTATGGTTGCGCGAAGGGCGGCTGGCCGAAGCCGTGCGCGCATCGATTGCCTTGCCCGGGCTTTTTTCTCCGGTTGAGCGGCAGGGGCGGATTTTGGTCGATGGCGGTCTGGTGAACCCGGTTCCGGTGTCCTTGTGCCGGGCGCTGGGCGCGGATGTGGTGATCGCGGTCGAGTTGGGTTCTGGTGTGGTCGGGCGCTCCCTGCGCAAGGGGGCGGAGGGCAAGGAGACTGCGGAAGAGGTGCCGGGCTGGCCGCAGCGCTTGCGGGAGGCGATCGGTTGGCCGAATGGTCGTGACGAGCCCGATGCGCCGCCAGCGCTTCCGTCCTTGCCGGATGTGGTGACGACCAGCATCAACATCATGCAGATGCGCATTGCGCGCAGTCGTCTGGCAGGGGAGCCGGCAGACGTGCTGATTTCGCCCAGGGTGGCACACATCAGCATGATGGAGTTCGATCGTGCCGACGAGGCGATTGCCGAGGGGCGGGCAGCGGTGGCACGCGTGCAGGGCCTGCACGCCCTGCTTGGCGTGGAGGCACAATCATGATCCCTGAGGGGGCGCGCGTGGGCGTGGGGGAAGGGGAAGGGGATGAGGCCGGTTTTCTGGCAGCGCTGGCCGGTATCGTCGGGGGTGCGCATGTGCTGACTGGCGATGAGGCCACCGCGCCGTTCGTGCGTGACTGGCGCGGACGCTACCAGGGGCGTGCGCGGGCGGTGGTGTGTCCGGCCAGTGTGGATGAGGTGTCGCAGGTGATGGCCTTGTGCGCTGCGCACGCAGTGCCGGTGGTGCCGCAGGGCGGCAATACCGGTCTGTGTGGCGGTGCGACCCCCGATGGTACCGGGCGTGACCTGGTGCTGGTGCTCAGTCGTTTGAAGCGGGTGCGTGAGCGGGATGTGGCGAACAACACGCTCACCGTTGAGGCGGGATGCACACTGGCCGAGGTGCAGGCACTGGCCGAAGGGATGGAGCGGCTGTTTCCGCTGACGCTGGCCTCGCAGGGAACGTGCGAGATTGGTGGCAACATCTCGACCAATGCGGGTGGGGTGCAGGTGCTGCGCTACGGCAACATGCGCGATCTGGTGCTCGGGCTGGAGGTGGTGCTGCCTGACGGGCGCATCTGGGACGGGCTGCGCGGGCTGCGCAAGGACAATACCGGGTATGACCTGAAGCATCTGTTCATTGGGGCAGAGGGCACGCTGGGTGTGGTCACGGCGGCGGTGTTGAAGCTGTTTCCGCTGCCACGGGCACGGCTCACCGCCTGGGCGAGTGTGGCTTCGCCGGAATACGCCCTGAAGTTGCTCACCGCTTTGCAGCAGGGCTGTGGGGAGCAGCTGACGGCGTTCGAGCTGGTATCGGCGGAGGCGCTGGCGCTGGTGGTGAAGCATGTGCCGGGTTCGCGCCCGCCGCTGCAGGCGCCACGCGGGCGGGGGTGGCATGTGCTGCTTGAGCTTTCTTGCGAGCAGGATGAGGCGGGCGCTCGGGTGCATCTTGAGCAGGTGCTCGCGGGTTGTCTGAGCGAAGGCTGGCTCGACGATGTGGTGGTGGCGTCGTCGATTGCGCAGGCCAGGGCGTTGTGGGCGCTGCGTGAAAACATTTCCGAAGCGCAGCGCATCGAAGGTTTCAGCATCAAGCACGATGTATCGGTGCCGGTGAGCCGGGTGCCACGCTTTTTGGGGCTTGCCGGGCAGCGTCTGCAGGCGCGGTGGCCGGATGTGCGCATTGTCGCGTTCGGCCATTTGGGCGATGGCAATCTGCACTACAATCTGTCGAAAGCGGACCAGCTCGATAACGACGCTTTCATTGCACGCACAGCGGAAGCCAATCGCATCGTGCATGATCTGGTGGCCGAGCTGGGCGGATCGATTTCTGCGGAGCATGGACTGGGGCAGCTCAAGCGCGAAGAGATACGCCTGTACAAGTCCGAGGTGGAACTTGACCTGATGCGTAGCATCAAGTGCGCGCTTGACCCGCTGGGCCTGATGAATCCAGGCAAGGTGATTTGAGCATTTCAGCGGGTTTGCAAAAAAGTTGTGTAAAGGGGGTTTACAAGGTTTGGGTGGGGGTCTATACTGCGCGCTCTTTCGGGAACGGGGGTATAGCTCAGCTGGGAGAGCGCTTGCATGGCATGCAAGAGGTCAGCGGTTCGATCCCGCTTACCTCCACCAAAATTCTTCAGATGTTTGAAGAATGCTTGCGAAGAAGTGGTAAGATGTTGTTTTTAAAGTAGTTTGTCCTGTCCCCTTCGTCTAGAGGCCTAGGACATCACCCTTTCACGGTGAGTACAGGGGTTCGAATCCCCTAGGGGACGCCAG